>JAWKKL010000102.1:0-2192 GCA_041393275.1 Bacteroidales bacterium | reverse complement strand
ATGGCTTCGGTATAAGTGATCCGTTCAAAATCGTGTGCCAGTACAAACAACAACTTTTCTTTCAATTCCATGGGGGCCTTGTCTTCGGCTTTTTTGTTTTTATCTTCTTCCTGCTGGCGTTTGCTCAGGAATTCCAAATCGTCTTTGCAATTATCAAGGGCGTAGCGGATCAGGTATTTTAACATTTCTTCGGCCAGGTCCATGTCGTCATAAATGTCGTAAAAGGCCATTTCCGGCTCTATCAACCAAAACTCAGAGAGGTGGCGGGTTGTATTTGAGTTTTCAGCTCTGAATGTGGGGCCAAACGTATAAATATCAGAAAGGGCCAGTGCGGCCAGTTCCCCTTCAAGTTGCCCCGAAACGGTTAAGTTGGTTTCCTTTCCAAAAAAATCTTCTTTGTAGTTTATGGTCCCATCTTCATTCAATGGCGGATTTTTCGGATCAAGGGTTGACACCCTGAACATTTCACCGGCCCCTTCGGCATCGCTGCCGGTGATGATGGGTGTGTGGATATTGTAAAAGCCCTTGTTGTTAAAAAACTTGTGTACGGCAAAGATCATGGCATGACGGATGCGGGCAATGGCGCTGAAGGTGCTTGTACGAAAACGGAGATGGGCAATCTCGCGCAAAAATTCAAGCGAATGCCGTTTGGGTTGCAGGGGATATTCTTCCGGGTCGGCTTTGCCTAAAATGACCATTTCCTTTGCACTTAATTCAACATGTTGTCCGCTGCCGGGAGATTCATTCAATTCGCCGGTAACTGAAAGGGCTGCCCCGCTATGGATATCGGCCATCAGTTCTTCACCCAGTTTCTCAAGGTCAACAACGATTTGGATATTATGTATGGTGGAGCCATCATTCAAATTTATAAAGGCCACATTTTTACTAACCCGTTTTGTGCGTACCCATCCTTTTACGTTTTTAATGCTGCCATATTCGGCCGACTTTAACAATTCTGCAATTTTTGTTCTCTTCAAATCTTTCATCTATAATTACTTAAATGCTACGGGCGCAAAATTAGGCACTTTTTTAATTGGTCTTTCACGAAATCAACATTTATTGGTTTTGAAATTAGTTAATTAATTTGTAATGAATTTAACTACTTTTGCCCGCCTATATGGCTCCTGCATTAAATATTCAACCCTTAGAAAGCTGGCTTGGCAAATTGAATGGCCCACTATTTATCAGTGGCCCGTGCAGTGCCGAATCGGAAGAACAAGTATTAAAAACAGCCATTGAACTGGCGAAAATACCCCAGGTAAAAATTTTCAGGGCAGGGGTATGGAAGCCCCGCACCAGGCCCGGTATGTTTGAGGGGATGGGTGAAAAAGCTTTGCACTGGCTTGCCGAGGTGAAACGTCAAACCGGCCTGCTCACCACCGTTGAAGTGGCCAATCCCAGCCATATTGAAATCGCCCTGAAAAACAATATTGATATTCTTTGGATTGGGGCACGCACAGTGGTAAACCCTTTTTCGTTGCAGGAGCTCGCATCAAGTTTACAGGGTGTTGATATCCCGGTGATGGTAAAAAACCCGGTGAATCCTGATTTTAACCTTTGGCTGGGTGCTATTGAACGGTTTAACATGGCGGGGATCACAAAAATTGCAGCCATCCACCGGGGGTTTTATTTTTTTGATAAGACACCCTACCGCAACGCTCCCATGTGGGAAATCCCGATAGAACTCAAACGTCGTGTGCCAAGCCTTCCGATGATCTGTGACCCAAGCCATATATGTGGCGAGCGTGAATTGCTTTTGGATGTCGCACAAAAAGCCCTTGACCTGGAAATGGACGGGCTAATGATCGAATCGCATATTGACCCCGATAATGCCCTCACCGACCCACAACAACAAATTACACCGGATGCCCTTCGTAAATTAATAGATTCGCTGGTCATTAGGCATGAAAAGGGGAGCCATGAATTTGAAAACAGGCTGGAAGAACTGCGATCGGAAATTGATAAGATTGATGCCGAACTTCTTCATATACTTTCGCGCCGCATGAGTCTTGTGGAAGAAATTGGTGAATATAAACGCGACCATAACATTACGATTTTACAATTGAAACGATGGAGCAACATCGTTTCAGATCGTTTAAAAACCGGGGTGAATGTTGGATTAAGTAAGGAATTTTTATTAAAAATTTTAGAAAACGTACACACGGAATCCATTCGCAAACAAACCGAAATTT
>JAWKKL010000101.1:0-31785 GCA_041393275.1 Bacteroidales bacterium | reverse complement strand
AAAAATAATCCTCATCTTCATTCTGTTTTCGTTAAAATCACTATTAATCGCTCAAACCCATTACACCCAATTCGTAAACCCTTTCATTGGCACAGACAAAATGGGGCATACTTTTCCGGGTGCTTGTGTTCCCTTTGGAATGGTTCAGTTGAGCCCCGATACCGATACCATAGGATATTGGGACGAGGAAAACAATGGATATAACAAAAAAGTGTATGAATATTGCGCAGGCTACCAATATAATGACCCCACCATTGTTGGTTTTAGCCATACCCACTTCAGCGGGACGGGGCATTCCGATTTGGGCGACTTTTTGATAATGCCCACAAAAGGGGAATTACAATTAAATCCGGGAACGGGCGATCATCCTGAAAAAGGATATCGTTCAACTTACCAAAAAAAGACGGAAATGGCCGAACCCGGTTACTATCGTGTAAAACTGGCTGAAGGGAACATTGTTGCTGAACTAACTGCAACCGAACGAGTCGGATTCCATCAATATTCCATTCCAGAAACCGAAAATGCGCACATCATCCTTGATTTGATCCATGGGATTTATAATTATGATGATAAAAATGTTTGGACCTTTATCAGGGTGGAAAATGACACGCTGGTGACCGGATACCGGCAGACTTCAGGGTGGGCCCGCACACGGACAGTTTATTTCGCCATGGTTTTTAGCAAGCCAATGAAAAGTTATGGCCATAAAAAATTAGATGAATCTGTTTATCGTGGATTTTACCGGAAATATAACGAAGAGGAGAATTTCCCTGAAATGGCGGGAAGAAAGATCAGGGCACATTTTGATTTTAAAATAGAAGAACATCAACAATTAAAAATAAAGTTTGCTTTATCGGCGGTAAGTACCGAAGGTGCAATTAAAAATCTTACGGCGGAAATTCCTCATTGGGATTTTGGAAAAACCCGATTGGAAGCGAAAGAAAAATGGAACAAAGAGCTTTCAAAAATTAAGGTTGAGACAAATACACCCAATGAAAAAGTAGTTTTTTACACGGCGCTTTATCATGCCTTTATCAGCCCGATTATTTATGAAGATGCGGATGGACAATATCGTGGTCTGGATCAAAATATCCATCAGTCAGAAGGGTTTACTAATTACACCGTTTTTTCTCTTTGGGATACTTACCGTGCCTTACATCCATTGTTTAACCTCGTTCAGCCAAAACGAAATGCTGATATGGTCAGTTCCATGTTGGCTCATTTTGATGAAAGTGTTCATCCTATGCTGCCCATCTGGTCGCATTATGCCAATGAAAACTGGTGCATGATCGGTTATCACAGTGTGTCGGTAATTTCAGATGCAATTCAAAAAGGGACTTTCAATGGTGATATTAACAGGGCCCTTCACGCATGCAGTAAAACAGCCGAATATGCTCCTTTTGACGGATTGAAATATTATATGGATATGGGTTATGTTCCCGAGGATAAAAGCGGGGCTTCGGTAAGTAAAACGCTGGAATATGCTTATGATGACTGGGCGATTGCACAGATTGCGAAAAAAGCCGGAAACGATGAAGTTTATAATGAATTTATAAACAGATCAAAAAATTACAATCATGTCTTTGATTTGGAAAGTGGTTTTATGCGTCCTAAACTCTCGGATGGAACTTTCAGAAAAGAATTTGATCCATTGGATACCCACGGACAGGGTTTCATTGAAGGCAACGCATGGAACTACGGTTTATATGTTCCGCAAGATCCGAATGCATTAATTGAGATGATGGGAGGGAAAAAGAAATTCTCAAAATTGCTGGATCAATTATTTACTTTGCAGTTAGAAGATAAACACATTGAAGCCAACGAAGATATTACCCGGGATGGGATCATCGGGATGTATGTCCACGGAAATGAACCCGGCCATCACATCCCTTATTTATACAATTGGGCCGGGAATCCTGAAAAAACCCAGGAACGGGTAAGAATGATTTGCAATACCATGTATGCCAATGCCCCGGATGGTCTTTGCGGCAATGATGACTGCGGGCAAATGAGCGCCTGGTATATTTTCAGTGCGTTGGGTTTTTACCCGGTTTGCCCGGGTTCGGATGAATATGCTCTGGGAAGTCCGCTGATTAAATCAGCTGAGATTGATCTGGGAAATGGAAAGGTGTTATCTATTAAAGCAGTAAATCAATCCACGGGAAATGGGCATGTAAAAGTGGTTCTTTTAAATGGAAAAAAAGTAGTTACCCCTTTTTTGAAACACGGTGATTTGATTGGAGGAGGGGAAATTGTATTTAGGATGGCCCACTGATAACAATGGTTTGGCTGATTTGAACAAATAAACTGATCTGCGAATATTAGCCTGATCAGTGTCATCCGCGTTCTATACTTATTAATACCTTACTCCATAAACCGAAAATGTTTTCATTAATCCTTAGTAAAATTGCATTAATTTTATCGGTTTAAGAAATTGATTCATGGGTCTTTTAATTTTTTATTTGTTTCTAGCCATTGGTTTCTCATTTCTGTGCTCTGTACTAGAAGCTGTTATTTTATCGGTAACTCCTTCGTTTGTTCGCATTAAAGCAGAACAAAAAAAATCGGAGGCAGCTTTACTGAAATCCCTGAAAGAAAACATCGACAGGCCGCTTTCAGCTGTTTTAACCCTGAATACCATAGCCCATACAGTTGGGGCCGCTGGAGTTGGTGCTCAGGCTGTAACTGTTTTCGGAGAAATTTATTTTGGTTTGATATCGGCTGTGCTTACCATTCTTATCCTTATTTTTTCCGAGGTTATTCCAAAAACAATAGGGGCAAGGTACTGGCGTCATCTGGCATTGCCTGCCTCCAGAATTATAAAGGGCCTGATCTTCATCTTATATCCACTCGTTTTGCTTTCTGAGTTATTTACCAGGATAATCATTCGGAAGGAAGAAACACAAACCATTACGCGCGAGGAAATAGAAGTATTAACAGACCTGGGAGCTAAAGAGGGCATTTTTGAAAAGGAAGAAGGAAAATTTTTAAGTAATGTGCTGAGGCTGAAAAATATTAGGGTAAAAGAAATAATGACACCCAGAACCGTTGTGAAATCGGCAGAGGAGAGCATGACCATGGCTGAGTTTTTCAAAGAAAAGGAGTTCAGACAGTTTTCAAGGATACCAATATACACAAAGTCAATCGAGGATTGCTCCGCTTTTGTCCTGAAAACAGATGTTCTTCTTGAGCTTGTGCATGACCATGATGAAATGATGTTGAAGGAGGTCAAAAGGCCCGCCATAATTGTTCCTGAAAACCTGCTTATTTATAAATTATTGAGTAAACTAATGCTGAATCACGAACATATAGCATTAGTGGTCGACGAATATGGTGGGTTCGAAGGAATCGCAACACTTGAGGATATTATTGAAACCATGCTTGGTTCTGAAATTCAGGACGAAACGGATGAATACATGGATATGCAAAAACTGGCAAAAGAAAAATGGAAAGCTAAAGCCAGAAAAATGAACTGGAATTTGCCTGAAGATGAATAACCCAAAAATCTATTCGTACCTCAACGAATCAGCCGAATTTACCAGGGCCGTTTTAATAGTTCGGTAACTCGTGGTGGCCAGGGCAATAAAGACTGCGATGAAAAGACCAAATAAAAAATCAAAAACCTTCAGATCGATCCTGTAATGATAGTTTTGGAGCCAGTTGTCAGCTATCCAGTATATAAATGGCCATGCGATGGCCGTTGAAATCAGAACCAGGATCATGATCTCTTTGGAAACCAAAAACCAGATATTATGTAGTGAAGCGCCAAACGTTTTACGAACTCCTATCTCTTTTGTCCGTTGCTGAACCGTAAATGACGTCAGGCCATATAAACCCAGCGAAGCAATAAAAATGGCAAGGATGGAAAAAACAACGGACAACTGCCCGTTCTGTTTATCTTCTTTATACAACCGATCAAAATCTTTGTCCATAAAAAAATACTGCATGGGGTCGTTATGGGTAAACGATTTCCATGTGTTTTCAATCTCTTCAATGGTTTCCGGCCCGGCCTCTGGCGATATTTTAATACTGATATAACCCCAGTTTACATCCTCATTTTTAAACCGGAAAAGATAAGGGCCAATGTTGCTTTTTAAAGACTCGAAATGAAAATCACTCACAACCCCAATGACCGGCATGTACTTCATTTCTCCTTCTTCCTCATCCGGTGGGTTCATAAAGCGAATTGAAAGAGGATCGTCAAACGAATAGTGATGTACTGCATTTTCGTTGATGAGGCATGCTTCTCTGTCGGTGCTGAACTCCCTGGCAAAAAAACGGCCCAGAGCCACTTTCATACCATAGGTTTCAAGATAATCATGGTCTACCCAATTTGATTGAAGCAGGAAGGAATCTTCAGGCCGGCCTTTTACCAGGTAGCCATTGTTGTTATTGTTGTGACCAGGTACAGCTGTTGAAGCGGCAACACTCAGTACCCCGGGTATTTGCTTTAGTTCATCTTTAAAGCTATTAATTTTTTTACCAAGGGTACTTGCTCCCCTTAAAACAATCACGTTTTCCTTATCAAAACCAAGGTCCTTATTCAACATAAAGTTTATCTGGCGAAACATTATTAATGTGCCAATGATAAGAATGATGGAAATGGAAAACTGCAATACCACTAACACACGTCTCAGGGTAAAACCTTTACGATTGCCTGTTTTCAAGCCTTTCAGTACCATATAGGGGTTGAATGCTGAAAGATAAAAGGCCGGGTAACTTCCTGCAAGCAGCCCGATAAAAGCTGCACCTGTAATCAAGCCAGGAATGGTATACCAGTGATTATAATAACCTACACTCAATTGCATTCCAAGAAGTCTATTGAAATATGGAAGTGACAATTCTGTAATGAAAATGGTGAGTACCAGGGCTAGCAGAGATAATAATATAGTCTCTATCAGGAATTGGCCCATCAATAAACCCCGGGTAGACCCGCTAACTTTTTTTATACCTACCTCTTTGGCTCTTTTACCAGATTGTGCCGTGGATAAATTCATAAAGTTAATGGATGCGATGATGATGATCAATATAGCTATACTGCCAAAAATCCAAAGATATTTCGGATCATTGGCAGGCTTAAATTCCTGCTCGATCGTAGGATCTAGATGGATATCAGTAATTCTCTGCAAAAAATAGTTGTATTTATTTCCCTGTGCAAGGAACTCCTGTATTGTCACCCCAATGAATTTAACAAGTTCAGGGCCTACATGTTTTTCAACCAGGGCAGCAAACCGGTTGTTTACTAAGGCAGGTTCAATACCGGGATGCAATAAAACATAGGTGCTAAAGCTATTCGATAACCATTGGCCATCAGTTGCCCTTTTATTGGTCATAAAAGAACCTATGGCATTTGCTTTAAAATGGGTAGTTTCCGGGATGTCGGCAAAAATGCCTGTAATTTTATAGTGGGTACTGTCGTTCCCAATCATCAGTAATTTATTGACCGGATCTTCGTCCCCAAATATTTTCTTTGCCGTACTTTCAGACAAAACTACAGCATGTGGTTCGTTCAGAACGGTTTTTATACTTCCACGCAGAAGGGGAATAGAGAAAAATTCGAAAAACGAAGAATCAGCTTCAATAAAATCTTCCTCGATGAAACGATCATTTTCATGTTTTAAGAGGGTTTCTCCCCAACCATTCATCCTGAGAAAATTCTCCACTTCCGGAAATTCGTCTCGCATGGCAGGCCCGATTGGAGAGGCAGTAGAAGTTACCGTCACTTCCTGACCTCCCATTTTCCCGCTCAGGATCACACGATACAACCTATCCTTTTTTACATTGTACTGATCGAAGCTTCGTTCATGAATGATAAAAAGCACAATAATGAGGCTACAGGCAAGGCCAATGGCTAATCCAAGTACATTAATGAAAACGTAGGATTTTTGCCTTTTTAAAGCACGAAAACTATATTTTAACAGGTTATTGATCATAAAAATTCCGCAAGCTATATGGTTAAATGAGATAATAACTATTTATCCCAAAATAATAATTCTTAGTTAATATGACGGCATATATCTACTCAAGTTACATTTTAACTACAAATAAAATTGGGTTGTTAAGGTAGTGTTCATTTTTAAACCATTCAATGAATTTATTATGCTTCCGGCAATTTAGTCTTTCGTGCGCATTGCCATAGTTTTATTGAATTTCTGGTTTCAATTTTTTTTAATATGATGGTCATATCCTCAGAAAAATCCAAATCCTGTTATATATCATAGCCCAAAATTCAAATTATATACATATTTACATTTATATTTACAATCAATATAAAAATGTTCTTTTATGCCACCACAATTAAAAACGCTGATACCGCTTTTCGCCGTCTTTATTCTCCTTTTTTTAATAGCCCGGTATTTCCTCATACCCGACTCCTTCGGTGAAGAGGGTCATTTTCGGTTTGACTCAATTGAGGAAAATCGTGCCAAAAGCATGAATTATGCAGGAAAGGATGCCTGCGCCGAATGTCATGATGATAAAGCCCTGGAAATGGAATCGGATATGCATGCAGGAATTTCATGCGAATCCTGCCACGGCCCTGGCCTTGCACATTACGACAACCCCGATTCTGTGCGGTTAATTGTACCTGTTGAAAGAGAGTTTTGCGGACTTTGCCATGCGTACAATCCGACACGAAAATCAAAAATCGCACAGGTAGACTTAAACGAACACAATGTAGATAATAATTGTATTGAATGTCATAATCCACACTTACCATGGGAACTAAAAGAAAAGATCAATCCAGAAGAGCTTTTTTAAAAACGGCTGCAGCCATTGGCGGAATTCTGACTATTGATATGGCCAATCCTATAAATGCTGTAATTTTTGCAACTGAAAAACCGGTGGATCCAACCAAACCATGGTGGGGTTATGCTATTGATATTGAAAAATGCATTGGTTGCGGCCGATGTGCCAATGCATGTAAATTAGAAAACAATGTACCCCGTGAACCTTTTTACTTTCGTAATTGGGTGGAACAATACACCATAATGAATGATGGCGAAGTAAAAGTTGAATCACCCAATGGAGGTATTGATGGTTTTATACAAACTGTACCAGAGGAAAATATTTTCAAATCTTTCTTTGTACCGAAAATGTGTAATCATTGTTATAAGTCTCCCTGCGAGCAGGTTTGTCCGGTAGGGGCTACCTATTTAACATCTGATGGGGTTGTATTGGCCGATGAAAATTACTGTATCGGATGCCGTTATTGTGTTCAGGCTTGTCCTTATGGATGCCGGTATATACATCCTGAAAAAAATGTGGTTGATAAATGTACTTTATGTTATCACCGCATTACAAAAGGAAAAACTACCGCATGTACTGAAGTATGCCCTACAAATGCCAGAGTTTTTGGAGATCTTAATGACAAAAAAGGGGATCTGGTTAAATTTCAGAAAGATCATAATTGCCTGGTGTTAAAACCTCATCTGAATACCGGCAGCAAATTATTTTATAATGAATTAAATCAGGAGGTAAGATAATATGGAACAGCATTATCAACATCTTTATGAAATGCTCGGTCAGGTTCATGGATATATTTATCCCAATGAGATCGATCTTCAATGGAGCTTACTTATTGTGCTATATCCTTACATTACAGGCCTGGTAGCAGGGGCATTCATCCTCGCATCGCTTGAGCGTGTGTTTAATGTTAAAGTATTAAAACCGACTTATCATTTAGCCTTGTTAACGGCTTTGGCCTTTTTACTCGTAGCCACCATGCCACTTGTTAGCCATTTAGGAAAACCTTTCCGTGCTTATCAGATTATGACGACACCTCAAGGAGGCTCTGCGATGGCTATTTTTGGATTCGTTTATTTATGGTATTTAATGGTGGTTTTGTTATTGGAAATTTGGTTCGATTACCGGCGGGATATTGTTTTGTGGTCGAGGCAGGAATCGGGCATTAAAAAATGGATCTATAAAGTGTTAAGCCTCGGTGTAACCGATCTTTCGCCAAAGACATTAAAGTGGGATGAAAAACTCGGATATATAATAACAATAGTGGGGATTCCATCTGCTTTTATACTTCATGGATATGTCGGGTTTATCTTTGGTTCTGTAAAGCCAATCCCTGGTGGTCGACGGTGTTAATGCCGGTGATTTTCCTTTTTTCTGCAATGGTTTCGGGAATTGCTCTGGTATTGTTTATATATATGGCAGTTTCGTACATCAGAAAACAAAAAATTGATATGGATGCACTGGATTCGATTGCAAAATATCTTTTTTATATTCTAATTCTTGATTTTACCCTGGAGGGGCTGGACCAGATTCACAGGATTTATGAGGCAGAAGAATCTTTTGAGATTTTATCGCTTCTTGTTAATGGAAAATTGTACATAACCCTGTTTGTTTTCCAGATATTCCTGGGAACTATTATTCCATTAATTTCACTGGGTATTTTACAACTTTATAAACCGCATGAGAAAACACGGCGATTTCTTTATTTAACAAACAGTTTACTTGTTCTTTTTGGAGTATTTTTTATGCGTTGGAATGTGGTTGTTGGTGGCCAGTTGTTCTCAAAAAGTTTCTACGGGTTTACCGATTATAAATTACGTCTGGTAGGTGCTGAAGGCCTTTTAATGTCTATCATGTGGATGATAATACCATTCTTTATACTTGCTTTTCTTTTGTGGATTTTACCTCCCTGGAAGAGGTTTGATTCGAAATTAAGCTAAAAAAACATTTCCTTACAAAAAGCCTGAATGCTGACGTAGACTTTGATTTTTAAATAACTCGGATAACGATGAACTCAACACCTGATAATCACAGCAACGCAACATACCGGGAACTTGCAGATAAATTGCTGGCATTAGAAAAAAGAGTATCACAACTCGAATTGGAACGACAACGTAATTATTCGGTTTCGGGCAAAGTTGATAAAACAGATGAAATGGAAAGTGTCGAATTCCATGTTCCAGATGATGCTCAATTGGAATTCAGTTTTGGCGAATATGGTTTAGCCTGGCTTGGAAACATTGTCCTTTTCTTTGGTATTACTTTTTTAGTTCAATATATGCAGGTGAATGGATATAAATTTTTATCTCCTGTTTTGGGTTATATGTCTGTAGGAGGTATATTTTTTCTCGCTCATTATCTGCGAAGTTCAAATTCATATATGGCTAAGATTTTTAAGCTGAATGCCTATTTGCTCCTTTTTTATGTTACTTTAAAATTACATTATTTTAGTCCAAACCCGATTTTAGCAAATGGAATAGTTGGGCTGATTCTTCTTCTTGCAGTTACAAGTGTTCTAATGTATTTATCCATTTCCAGAAAATCTACTGTGATTGCAGGATTATCACTCATTCTAATTTCGGTTTCTGCTTTGTTATGCGATTCAACTCATATTGCTTTCGCTGGCAACTTTAGTATCGATAATTGGAATTGTTTTATTATACAGGTTCGGATGGATACGAATGATTTACCTTTCAATTTTTTTAAGTTATATCACCTTGCTACTATGGATGTTTAGCAATCCATTGATGGGACATCAAATGCGTATCATAGAAAGCCACCAATCAGCCTTCATTTATTTGTTTGTAATAGCGGCTATTTTTTCACTAATTGCATTAATGCCAAAAAAGATGAGATCTATTCGAGCGAAAGTATTATTGGATCTATAATTTTTAACGGACTTGGTTTTGTATTTGTTTTTTCACTATTCTTTCTATCATTTTTTAAAGACGATTACATATTGCTTACTGGTTTAATTGCCAGTTACTGTCTTATATATTCATTTATACTTCAGCTTCATTCAAATTGGAAAATAACGGCAGCTTTATATGCGCTTTTCGGATTTGTAACGTTAAGTGTCACGATTTTTGGAATTTATAATTTTCCGAGGGCTTATTTCTTGTTAGCCATGCAAAGCCTTTTGGTGGTATCAATGGCCATCTGGTTTCGAAGCAAGTTCATCATCATCATGAACAGTTTATTATTTCTAATCTTGTTGTTGGTTTATCTTTATACATCTGAATCTGGCAACGGGATGAATGTTTCATTCTCTATCGTTGCGCTGGCCACAGCTCGTATATTAAACTGGAAAAAGGAAAGGTTGACGATCAAAACAGAATTTATCAGGAACTTCTACCTTTTTGTCGCTTTTTTTATGGTGTTGTTTACCTTATATCATATAGTTCCAAATCATTATATTACCCTTTCCTGGACATTGGCTGCCGTTTTATATTTTATTTTCAGCCTGATCCTTAAAAATGTAAAATACCGCTACATGGCCCTGGCGACTATGATAGCGGCTGCTTTGCATCTATTTATTTCTGACCTGGCACGAATCGAACTGGTATTCCGTGTAATTGCCCTTCTTTTCCTCGCTGTGATTTCCATTGGACTTTCATTTTATTATGCTAAAAAAGTAAAAGAGAAAAGAGAATAGCCACCGGGTTGAAATAAATTCTTCCGAACGTGTCGTAGTAAAATATAATTATTTGGAACAACATATATCCAATAAATAGTGTGTATTAATTCACATTTATTTATTAATAAATTCTTTCTAAGGGTTGGATTTAAATTCACAATTGCATCTAATTTTGGCCGATTTATTTACGAATTAGTTCAATAACCAGCCAATGAATATTAAAAGTGTTGATGAAAATAGTATGACGGTAAAACCGAAGAAACAACTGCGAAAGGGAAGGGTTGCACTTGCCCTGATCATTTTACTCTTGGTGCCGGGGGTTTTTATCATTCAGGCCATTTCCGCAAAAGTTCACAACCGGATGAATCCAAAGCCTGTTGGCACGGTCAGGGTTAAAAAGTACAAAGACCTGAACGACAGCCAGCTTGTGTATGCTAAAAAGCTTGGCATTAAACCACTAAAAACAAACAACGCGTTTTTTGAGACGAAGAATGAACTGTTGTCGGATGGGAAAATAGAAAAAATTGATAATGGCAGGGGATATGTTGTCAGCAAACTCGATTATTCTCATCCGTATCTTGTGCCTGAAGCCGCCAAACTGCTGGATGATATTGGCAAAAGGTTCAGGGAAAAATTGAAGGAACAAAACAAGGGAAATTTCTATTTTAAAGTGAGTTCGCTGCTACGGACTGAAGAAAACCAAAAAGCGCTGAGCAGGTCCAATACAAATGCTTCCAGGAATTCAACCCACCTTTTTGCTACTACCTTTGATATCCCTTATACCAAAGTAATTAAAAAACCATTTCCCTGGGTTCGCCGCGAAGTGGCGGATGCTTCAGTTATTAAATTGCTGTCTGATGCCATTGGCGAATTGCGCGATGAGGGTCGTTGCCTTGTTGTGACGGAGTACAATGAAAAATGTTTTCATATCACCGTCATGAAGTAAGCTTTTAGCCATGGCAGCTTGACGATTCGATTTAAATATCAAGTTTTGAGGCCCTAAAGAAGCCGGGAAATATTTGAGCCGTTCAGTTAAATAATTTATTTCAACAAAAAAGGTCACTTTTTAATATTTCAACGTCGAAATGGATAATTGAAATGTTATGGAAACTATAGATCAAAATCAGAAGCGTGGAAATACCATCGCCGTGATAATAGCTGTTACTTTATTGGTTGCAATCATTATTTGGGCAATCCTTCTCTAAATATTTTAATGGACTTATTTTCTTCGAGTTGTAAAATCGAATATTTTTTATATCTCTTTCGGTTGAAATGATAGTCTTTTACCTTTAGGTGTAATCACATAGAATTAAGGGATTGTCTGCATTAAGTTCCTTATTCTCATCCTTATATCCGGCGCTGTAAGCCCGTATTTTTTCATCAATTCTTCAGGCCGGCCCGATTCACCAAACGAATCATTCATGCCTACAAAGTCCATGGGAACAGGATGGTATCGCACCACAACTTCAGCTACGGCGCTGCCAAACCCTCCCATTATTTGGTGTTCTTCAACTGTTATTATAGCCCGGGTTTCTTTTGCCGCTTTTACAATCATTTTTTCGTCGATGGGTTTGATGGTATGGAAGTTAATGACCCTTGCCGATATGCTTTCCTTTTCCAATTGATAAGCCGCCTTAAGCGCTTCCCAAACCATGTGCCCGGTGGCCAAAATCGAAATGTCGTGGCCTGGTTTTAAAAGCTGTGCTTTCCCGATTTCAAAGTGCTGTGCATCGCTGGTAAAATCAGGCACTGGCTCACGACCAAACCGGATGTAAACCGGCCCTTTTAAATCATTTACAGCCTTAAGAGTGGCGAGTTTGGTTTGCGTGGCATCGCAGGGCGATAAAACCGTCATGTTGGGTAAAACCCGCATGACGGCTATGTCTTCCAGGGCCTGGTGGGTAGCGCCGTCGGGGCCAACCGAAATGCCTGCATGGGCTCCTCCGATAACCACATGCAACTGATTATAACAAACCGACACCCTTATCTGATCGGTGGTGCGTAAAGCAGCAAACACTCCATAGGTAGAAAAGACAGGTATTTTTCCTGAGAGGGCGAGGCCCGCGGCCACCCCAACTGCGTTTTGTTCGGCGATGCCCACCGAAAAAAACCGGTTTGGGAATTTTTCGGCAAACTGGTTCATGCCCACCGAAGTTGTTATATCCGCGCCAATTCCAACCACATGTGGGTTTGATAAGGCAGCTTCCAAACACCCTCCCCGAACCCGAGTTTAGTGGGTTTGTTTCCTTTATTGCTGTATTCCATTGAAAATACTTCATCTACCAAACGTCAAAAGTAGAAATTATTCCTATAAGGAACAGTTCGTATAAAAGCTGGATTTTGACCCAGTGGGTGGTAAGGTGATGAAAACCATCTCTAAAAATTCAAGCCTGATATATTCTTTCACCCCGCTTCAAGCCTCCGGCTTGAAGCTTTTATTATATTCCTTTTACCTCTATCTTTGAGTGGGGATCGTCAAAGGCGTTGGGATACATCGTATATTAAAAAGAATAACCCAACGATAACCCTCCCAGTATTTAATTCCATAATAGTCGAAGATTGAGTAAAACCAATTCGCATGACAAATCTTCCTGTTGGTTTCTGAAACCGGGTATCCTATCCTGCCGGTAAATAAACCCATTCCTTCTGAAGCGAAAGTATCAGACAAATTTGCCTTAGATTCACTAAAGAACATGTACCCTACACCCATTTCAATATGGTGTTTATCAAACGAGACCAATTCATTTATCACAACAGGAAACAGCCATAAATTATGAATAAGTTCAATAGAAGGGTATAAAGAAATGCCAACCTGAACGGCTGTTTTTAGACGAGATTTATTGAAAATGATCCTTTCATAATTCAATGAATAAAAGTACGCATGTCCCAATATTTCTGCCTGGATACTGTTTTTTTTGATAAACAAATTATCACCGTTTTCCCCTCCTTGACTAAAACAGGCAAATACTAAGAAAAAAAAGTAATATGTTAAAACTAAAAATTTCATCAGAAATTTCAATAATTGTCTTGCAATTTTTAATTACTGGTATACCACTTTTTTACAAAATTCTGTTCATTCGTCTGAATCACGACAAAGTATATTCCTTATTTCGCTTCCGCTACCTCCGGGCTTGAAGTTTTTAAATTTTACCATTTCAATCTTTGAGTGAAGACGATCAAAGCGGATTGGGATACAAAATAAAGATTTTAAAACATATATCCAAAGCTGATCCCACCAAAAGGAATGATCTCTATTTCATCATTCAAAAAAGGTGTAAAACCTGCCCTGAAGTTAAACCTGCTACCAGGTTTGTGGTAACTGTACCCGATTCTTACAAAAACCAAATTTTCATAGTTTTCGAAAACATTGTTCTGACTGATATTTATAAAAGTATATCCTGCACCTATTTCCAAAAAATGTTTTAATTCTCCGGACTTAATATATAGTTCGACAGGATTGTAAATAAAATAAGTTGATTCATTCTTTGGAAAATATTCAACACCAACTCTGGCAATTAATCTGGCTTTTCTCCTGATTCAGGATTCGAGAATAGTTGTGGTTGGCCATTTCCGTTACCACCCAGTTCTACATCCACCATGTTGTTATAATTGGTTCCGTCCGTTCATAGGACATGTTGTCTACAGGGTTGTCTTGTGCAGTTGATATGCTGACAAGAAGAATTAAAACAAACTTGCAAAAAGTTTCATCTGCAAATAATTAGCTCATTAATTGAAGCACTGTTTCCGGATAAAAATAACACATAGGTTCCCGATTTATAATCTTTGATCACTATCCTGATTTTATTATCCCTCATTTTCATATCAAAGTTTACAGGATTGCCAAACATGTCTTTTAAGAAAATTTTGTAGATTAATTCAATCTTTAGATGTGAGAAACAGTAAATTTTCCATCATTGGGATTAGGTAAATGATACACTGTTTTAATAAGTCGTTAGGTATATTTTTGTTGATTGAAAGCGGACTACTAATGGTATTATTATTTTTATTAATCATTTCAGAGTTTTCTGCTGTACCATTAAGAAGTACCTGATCGTTAATTATTTCGATAATTCTCATTTTTGTTGCTACGGGTTTCCCCGCTTTTGCATAGAAATAGTTATTATCTGAAGTTACTTTAAATCCAGGCAATAATTTTATGGAATTCGATGCCTTCAATATAATGTTATTATCACTTTGTAGAACATAAGGCCCAGCTTCAATTTTATCCATAGCCAAGTATGCATTTGTCATGCCACTAATGTTATTTACATTACTTAGAAGATATTTTGGCGGGCCACAAACATTGGAATATAAATCCTATCCTTGCATAAACCACCTCATGCTGAGGCGGGTCATTTTGATAATATCCATGATTTCTGTCATATCTATATTTGGCAGGATTTATTGCCTCATCGTATGGAATAAATGGCCATGGAAGCCAATTGGTATTCAAATCGTAAAAATCAGGCCTGTCATACAAATAATATGAAGATTGATTTGATGGTATTTCTGAATAATCAGGTTCTCCATCCCAATATGCAAAGCCATATTCAAGAATCCATTTACGAGTATTGTTACCTTCATACGGCCAGGCATTAGTTCCTACAACATTTTGCATAAACTGGTGATTTGAACCCTGTACTTTTTCTACCTTAAGTTCCTGGTGATCACTATAAGCGTTACACCTAAAAATTGTATTATGTGGCCCATTTTGCTCATGTAGGTCATCAAAGAAAATCCTCTCAACTTTATTGCCTTCACAAAGATTCCACGCCGGACCCATTAAATCGTCATCATGTCTGCCATGAAAATCCAGGTCGGATGCTTTATAGTCAAAACCGCCATTTATGGCGTGCACATCCCAACTGTAATTGTATGAAACTACATTTTGCTTTGCATTGTACTGGAATAGCATTGAATGCCTGAGATGATTAAAAATGTTGTTTTCAATTCTGCAAAAATGCGAATCTTTACTAAGGCATACTCCATATCCTCTTCCACCGGTGCTATAGCTCCAGGAGTGGTGAAAATAACAACCAGAAACTGTAACGCGGTTTCCGTAAATATTAACATGAAACCTTCTTGTTAAATAACTTTCTACCCCTCTTATCCAAATATTTGATGATGTGCTCGGTATAGAAATTAGATCTTCATATCTCTGGTTTGGCTCAACTCCGATAAGCGGATCTGTTTCATCAAATAAATATATATCCTCAATTCCTGAATTTTGGGCTCTGGCAAAAGAAATGCTTACTGATTTATACAAAGGTAAGTCATCAGAATAATCAAAATGAAATTCCGTTCTTGCAGGATCATCAGCATCCCCACCATTTCCTTTAATGATTGTATTAGAATATATTTTTATCCCCTCTTCCAAATAATAGATTCCAGGAGGAAAGTAAACAATTGAATTCCCTGGTGGAAGTTGGTTTTTTAACAAATCGTTTATCAGGAATGCTGTATTGTCATATATGCCTGGATAAATACCATAATCACTAACATCAATAATGTTATTAATATATAAACTTCCAGAGTTAATTGATGGGGATCCCGAGCCTATCCAGCTTTCAATAACTATATTTTGATAGGACGGATCATCTCCAAATGCCCAACTTGGAATAAGATCGCTTATTTGTGTGTAACCAGAAAATATTGAGCAAATACAAAGAACTAAAACTGGAAGAGTTTTATTTAAAGTTTTCATAACTATTCCTCCTCATTCGAACATTCAGATTTCTTTATTTTTTTCTCGAGCTCAATTATGTATAGTGTCAACTCCTCTATCTTCTGTAGGAGCATGGCATCCATTATCCCTACGTTATATCCATTGGCCAGAATTTCAGATTCAGAGGGTATTTCAGGAAGGTGCCCGTTTGTTTTAATAAAATGCTCAATTTCATGAAGTGGGCGTAATATATATTCCTTTTCAAAAACACAATCTTTCCATTCAGTGAGGTTGATGATCTCTAATTCACCACATAGTATCTTACCATTGACATCCAACTTTGCCGAAGGTTCAGAAACACCAATACCAACATCGCCATTGGCTTTGATGTACATTTGTTCAAATTTGCTGATGCCGGTCCTGAATATGATATCATTTTTGGCAATTAAATAAAAACTACTGTTTGGCGCTTCAATATCAGCCCAGACTATATCACCATTCAAATCTGTAAAGGTGCTGATATCCATACCCACATCGCCGTTGTTGGCTTTTTGCCTGATGGCCATATGAGGACCCGAGTCTCCAAAATTAACATTACCAGCTTGTTGATACAACACAGGGCCATTATTTGCCTCTTTACCAATTATTGTACTTCCGCCAGCCAGAAATCCATCATTTGTCACCTTAAAAAACTCACCATCTGCATTTGCAAGATTGTCGGATATATGAAGTCGGCATTCAGGAACCGTGTTTGGACCAATCCCAACCAATCCGTTTTGCCGGTAAATGTTATTCCCGTTAACCATCCAGTCCCCGTCGTTTACATTGGTAAGCAGCGAACCGTCGCCTTCAAAATAGGTGGCTTTCAGGGTTCCGCTTACATCCAGGTTTGAACCCGGCGAGGTAGTCCCGATACCTACGTTGCCTGCATTATTCACAAAAATGCCCTGTTCAAGGTTGTTGTACAATTTCAGGCCGTTCTCGCCCGAGGCAAGGATTTTGTCGGTTTCGATGGAATAGCCGGGATATTGTTTGATATTTCCGTTTACCTCAAGTTTCTCGTGGGGGGTAAGTACACCGATACCGACATTGGCATTGGCGGAGTTGAATATGTAGTTGCCCCCGGTAATAAAATACAATTTGCCATAGCCTGATGAAATTCCATAATCCATTGTCCCCAGTCTCAGTTTGGCACTCTCGCCGGCTGTAAAACCATAGGGTTCAATAAACACGGTTGCCGGTTCATTTTGATCGGCCTTGATATGCAACTTGGCCTGGGGATCGGTTACATCGCCAATGCCGACTTTGCCGGTGAGACCTACTCCAGATGACCCACCAATAAAGAATGTAGGCCTGTCAGAACCAAATCCTATCACTAGGGAATTACTGATCGTATTATCTAACAAATAGGAAGAATTTACTCCTGCACCCAGGGTAAAGGTACTGCTACCGTTGGCTTTACAATATTTACCCAGTGCGAATGAACTGCTACCATCTGCAGTAGTAATACCTCCAATTGCAACGCAATGGTGACCTAATGCTTTTGCTGTATTTCCAAAGGCAAATGAATACCCTCCTTCTGCGTCTGACCCTACGCCCCCTGCAAATGAACATGTACCACTGGCTGTTGTATTTTCACCGATTTCACTGGCATGTGTCCCCGGGGGATCTCCTGTATTATCGCATTGTGTGCATGATTGGGAATAAATAGAAGCCGCCGAAAATAGAAAAAGGGAACACAAAACTGTTTTAATTATTACGCTGCTTTTCATTTTTTATAAATTTAGGTTTATTTTTTAATTATCTGCCCTGATTGAATGGATTTGCCATTCGCTGAAATATGATATAGATAGTTTCCTTGTGTAAGGTGTGAGGTTTCAATTCGCGTATGTGGAATAGAGAGTTTACTATCGGAAATTACCCTTTTCCCATCAAGCGAGAATAAGGATAAACTCAAGCCAATACGGTAGGTTTCTATCCTCAGTTCATTTTCAAAAGGTACCGGATATACCAAAACATCCCTATCATTTGGATCGGCAGTTTCTTCTGCATAAGAGATAATATCTATTGCCATCACCTTTTTAAAATAGGCATTAGTATATCCATTACTATCTTCGTCATCCTGAACTCCTGTAATGATACATCCCCCGTCTTCCAGTGCTTTTATGGAATATAGATACCTGGCTGTATCACCACCAAAGTATTTGGCGCCTTTCACGTTCAATTGTGAATCGAAAAGATAGATCCGGCCCACTCCTTCTGCAGTCGGGTAACTTTGCATTTGGGGATAGGTCACTACCCAGATGTTATTTTCATCAATAAAATCCAGACCGCTGAAAGCCGGAAGCCAGTTTTTGCCTTCGTCAAAAAATACAGTGTCATGAATTGGAACGAGATCAGTATCACTTATCCACATATGCAGATCATAAAACGCTCCGGGTACCTCCTGGTTTGCTAAACTTCCAATTATAAAATTTCCATTGGATAAAAGTCTTGCACCTATAGAACCGTGATATGAATAATTAGCATTCATAGGTACCAGACCTGTAATATTCAGATCACTATCCAACTCTATAAGGCTAACATACCCGAATGTGCCAATAGCATAGTAACCACTATTATCGGGCTTTTCCAGTATTTCACCGAAATAATCAGCTTGATGTTGAGTGTTTACTATTGTATCCATCATTTCACCATCAAGGCTGATTTTTGCTATATATAAATGATCAATTTCACCATAATCTGCATCATCTAATACCCCATATACAATAACTGAACTATCTGTGCTAAGGCAAAGATCAGTTATAAAGATTTCGTTATAAATAGATGGAATGCCATATGAATTGAAAAATATTGGGTTTAATTCTGAATCCAATTGCATACAACACCAATACTTTCTTTCCCAATCCAAATTATCATCAAAACCTCCCACGACAAAATAGTTTCCATTTGCCATTTGAAAACCAAACTGAAGTATAATTGAGGAGTCGTTCTTGCTGTAATACCTGACAATTATATTCTCAGGATCCTTAAATTTTAAAATCATTCCATCCACTTTATAATCCGGCAGAAATGCACTTGATGCGCCCATTGAAATGAAATAGCCTTCTGTATCCTGAAACGTTGAGTAACATGGTGTTGCCAATGTATCCTGAAAAATAAACTCAAAGGAATTTTGAGAAATGCCGGTTAAGAAAGTATATTGGACAACAAGGTACAGTAAAATGAATTTAGTCTTCATTGTATAATTTTTTTAAGTGCAGGGTATTTACTATATACACCGCACTTTAATCCATAATTATAATTCTTGAGGACCTTCACCATCCATATAGCCAACCTTAATACCAAACGTAAACTCGGCTTCATGGTAGTACTTTGTTTTTGGTGGTATATTCATTTTTATATCTTCAAGATTATTGAAAGATTCCACAGAGTACCCATATTTATCGTAAACATCCGGAAGATAATCATTTGGTAATACATCAAACATCAACGCGTTCAGGTAAGTATAGTAAGCATTCATCTCAGCGTATTCAACACACAGTGTTTCCTGTTCTACAAAGGGAATACCCTGCTCACCTTCAATCGAGTAATAAAGATAATAGTCCAGTAAATTATCTGGAGTTTCATCCCTTTGAAAAAAGGGTTGGCCACCACTTATTGTAAATGTAAACTCATTGATGAAGTAATAGTTCCCATTCGGATCAGGCACAAGTTCTTTGGCTTCATTCCATAACCGGTTGGCCGCATCATCAAAAACAGAATGGTCATCACAATATCCGTAATCTTCACCGTACCACCAATCGTCTACTTCTCCAAAAGGTCCACTACCGACCGGTGGAGGTTCAGTTCCGCCACGATCACCAATTATAATTTCCAGACCTAATGTCATTTCATCTCCGGTTTGTGAAATATCAGTAAGGTCAACCAATATCAATCCTTTATTTTCAAAGCTACTGTTATAAAATAAGGTAGTAATATCGCCCCTCATTTCATCGTACTTCTGGGTTAAAACCTGCATATCTACTTCGCCATCCTCGTTTTTAGGGATAACTAGTGTTAACTCTTCTGCCAGGAGTTCTTCATAAAATTCATTCGGGAAAGCATGGCTGTAATTGATGGTGGCTTCAAGCAGCCACAGGGCCGAGTCGGCACTTACGGTTTCTCCGCTTTTATAACCGGGATTTTCACTGTAATGGGCCACTTTCTGTTCAAAGTCTTTAATGGCCTGGGTTACCTGTTGTTCATATGCAGTTCTTACCACTTGTTGTTGGCTTTCACTTTTCTCCTCCTCTTTCGAGCAGGAAAAAACAAAGAAAATTGCACTTAATGTAGCAAGGGCTACGATTTGATTTATTCTTTTCATCTTTTATTTGTTTTATGGATAACTAAAAATTTATTGACATGCAAAAACTTCATTTAGTTATGGGGGTAAGGGAAAATAACAAACAAATAGAACAGTTTTTCGTAAAAATCCGACATCGGGGCGTACATGGTTACAAAGCCTGCGTGAGCAATAGCTCTCTCTCTCTCTCTCTCTCTCTCTCTCTCTCTCTCTGTAAACACTCAATTTGGGAAGCACGTCCATCCTTCGGTTTTTATGAAAAATCAAAAATAAGAAAAGATTGCTTTAGAACCAATATAAATTAGATTTGCCGCCGTAAAATGGAAGCTAAACATTTATTGGACAGCTTTTATACAATCTTTAACTCTTCAATAAACCTTACAGCTTCTCCGGAGGTCGGGGCTTTGCCATGCCAGCGGTAATCGTTTTCAATTTCTTTAATGCCCTTACCCATTATTGTATGAGCAATGACCACAGAGGGTTTACCGGTTTGGTTTTTTGCGTTATTGAATGTTTTAAGGATATCGGTAAAATCATGGCCATTGCATTCAAACACGCCCCACCCGAAGGATTCCCATTTTTGAGCCAGGGGCTCAATTTCCATCACATCCGAGGTTTTCCCGTCAATCTGAAGGCCGTTTTTGTCGACGATGGCAACCAGGTTATCCAGCTTGTGGTGGGCGGCGCTCATGGCTGCCTCCCATACCGATCCTTCCTGCAGTTCGCCGTCGCCCATGACCGTGTAAATGGCTGACGATGATTTATCCATTTTAGCAGCCAGGGCCATTCCAACCGCTACTGACAATCCCTGCCCAAGCGATCCGGCCGATAGCTCTATGCCCGGCAATCCGTGATCCCGACCCGGATGGCCCTGCAACCTGGACCCTAATTTTCGCAAGGTTTGTAATTCTTCAACCGGGAAATAACCGGCATGAGCAAGGGTAGCATAGAGGACCGGGGCAACATGGCCAATGGAAAGAATGAGTATGTCGCGATGGGCCCATTCAGGATTCTTTGGATTGTGCCGCATAATGTTGAAATAAAGTGCAGTAAAAATATCAGTTAAACCTAGTGATCCACCGGTATGACCCGATCCTGCAGCTGCCAGGCTGCTAATTATACTTATTCTTATTTTTTTGGCAATATCTTTTAATTCCTGTTCCAATTTAAATCATTTAACTTTACAAAAATAAAAAAGGCTGCTTCACAACGAAACAGCCTTTCATATATTTTTTCGAGTTTTGTTTAGAACTTATACGCTACACCAACCAGTAAACTAATGGTAGTTGTTTTTACATCCTTTAAATAGGGAATTAAGGTTTCGTCGGTTTTTTCCTTAGCCTGACCAATATTTATCAGGCCAGGGCTGAATCTTACATTTGCAAAAGCTTCCCACGGGCTTTTTCGTCCGCCAAAAGGAATGGCAGCCCCACCACCAATTGTTACACCAAAATCAAATCCTGAATATTCTTCCCTGTATTTTCTGGAGTCGGTTCCTTTGTCACCATCATTATCCCAGCTTTTTTCCCCATCAATGGTTAGCCCAAAAAGAGATCCCATAAATATACCACCTTCACCAAAGAACTTCATATCGTTTTTGTTTTTGAAAGTGAATTTTGCCAGCAAAGGAATTTGAACATAAGTAAATACCTGATCAACACTTTTTACCGGCGGTTCAAGGGTTCCATCAGTATTAGGGAAATCAAGTGTAGCCCCTTTAGTCTGAACACTTAGTTCTGCCTGTATACTCATTATCTCGGAAATATCTCCCGATAACAAATCCTCCAGGCCATAGTTTACAAATCCCCCAATATTATAACCGATCATCATGCTGTTGTTTTGCACTGATGACCCCCGAAGATTAGCAAAGTTAACACCCACCCGGCCTCCTCCAGTTATTTGGGCAAGCATTGTAGTGGATGTTCCTAGCAGGATGCTTAAAACCAGGAATTTAGCTATTTTCATATTAAATGACGTTAATTTCATGATTGACTTTTTACCTTAATTATTAGTTGAATTACCAAAATAAAAACTGTAAGTTTATACAGATGTATAGATTTTTGGTTTCAACAAAAATAGTAAAATAATAAAGCTTTGTTAATATTTATTAACAAACTGTAAATCATTGCCTTTTAAAATGATCTTTATGGTTGAATCTTTCGATACTTTTCCGGCAAGTATCATCTTTGATAGTTCATTCAATATGCTTTTTTGCATAATCCGTTTTACCGGCCTTGCACCAAATTGAGGATCGAATCCTGCATTGGCAACAAACTCAATGGCTTCATCAGATGCTTCAATGTTGATTTGATTTTTACCTAATATTTTTTGCAGATCAATAAATTGTAATCTGACAATTTCATTGATCTCTTCTTTTGTTAATGGCTTGAACATGATAATCTCATCAATCCGGTTAAAAAATTCCGGCTTAAGAATTGTTTTTAGCAGCGCAAATACTTCCTTGCGGGTTTTTTCATAATCAACCGTTTTTTTATTCTGACCGGCTTCGTCAAAGTTTTTTTGAATAATATGCGAACCGGCATTTGAGGTCATGATGATGATGGTATTTTTAAAGTCAACCATTCTGCCTTTATTATCGGTTAATCTGCCGTCATCCAACACCTGAAGCAATATATTAAAAACATCAGAATGGGCTTTTTCAATCTCATCGAGTAACACCACAGAGTAAGGTTTGCGTCTTACGGCTTCCGTCAGCTGACCGCTTTCATCATAGCCAACATAGCCCGGTGGGGCGCCAATTAATCTGGAAACCGAATGCCTTTCCTGGTATTCCGACATATCAATCCTGATGAGTGCATTTTCGTCATTAAATAAAAATTCGGCCAATGCTTTTGCCAACTCCGTTTTCCCGACACCTGTTGTACCGAGGAAAATAAATGATCCAATGGGTCTTTTGGCATCCTGCAGGCCTGCACGGTTTCTTCGAATTGCATCCGATACGGCGCTGATTGCCTCTTCCTGACCTATTACCCGCAGATGAAGTTCATCTTCGAGTTTGAGAAGTTTTTCAATATCGCTTTGCAACATTTTATTTACCGGAATACCCGTCCATTTTGCTACGATTTCCGCAATTTCTTCCGCTCCAATTTCTTCGTTGATCATGGGTGATCCTGCCTGAAGATCGTTTAATTTTTGTTGAAAGGTAGTTATCATATCCTCTTGCGATTTGATTTTACCATACCTGATTTCAGCAACCAGGCCATAATCACCATCCCGTTCTGCTTTGTCGGCCAAATATTTCAGGTTCTCAATTTCTTTTTTATATTGTTGAATTTGTTCGGCAATATCTTTTTCAGCTTTCCATTTCGAATACAAATGATTGTGTTGCTCATTCAGGTTTGCTAACTCTTTGTTTAAGTTTTGAAGTTTTTTTTCATCTTTTTCACGTTTAATAGCTTCCCGTTCAATTTCAAGTTGTTTGATCTTTCGTTCCAGTATTTCGATTGGCTCGGGTAACGAATTAATTTCAATTCGAAGTTTGGATGCGGCTTCATCAATCAGGTCAATGGCTTTATCAGGTAAAAACCGGTCGGCGATATACCGTTGTGATAATTCCACTGCTGCAATGATGGCTTCATCCATAATGCGCACATGATGGTGTGTTTCATATCGTTCTTTCAATCCCCTTAAAATAGAGATCGAAGACAAGGTATCGGGCTCGTTTACCATTACAATTTGGAAACGGCGCTCAAGGGCTTTGTCTTTTTCAAAATATTTTTGGTATTCTTTTAAAGTGGTGGCCCCAATGGCACGTAATTCTCCCCTTGCCAGTGCGGGTTTTAAAATATTAGCTGCATCCATGGCCCCTTCGCTGGCCCCGGCCCCTACTAATGTATGTATTTCATCGATAAAGAGGACAACTTCGCCATCTGAGTTTATCACTTCTTTTACCACACTTTTAAGTCGTTCCTCAAATTCCCCTTTGTATTTGGCCCCAGCAATCAGGGCACCCATATCAAGTGAAAAGATTTGTTTCGATTTCAGGTTTTCAGGAATATCCCCATTGATAATCCGGTGAGCAATCCCTTCGGCAATGGCCGTTTTTCCAACGCCTGGTTCACCAATAAGTATCGGGTTATTTTTTGTACGGCGTGATAAAATCTGTAAAATCCGTCTTATTTCATCATCGCGGCCAATGACCGGATCGAGGGTTCCGGCTCGCGCCATTTCATTAAGGTTTCGGGCATACCGGTTAAGAGCGTTGTAGCTGTCTTCAGCCGATTGGCTATTGACCGTCGCCCCTTTTCGCAATTGTTTGATCGCTTCGATAATGTCTTTTTCAGTGATACCGGTGTCTTTTAATATTTTTGAAGCAGCATCGTTTCCGGAAAATATTCCTAACAAAATATGTTCAATTGAAACAAACTGGTCGTTGAATTTTTTCAAAAAATCGGTTGCTTTATTCAATGCTCTTGTTGCATCGTGGCTAAGGTATTGTTCGCCACCTGTAACTTTTGGTAATGATTTTAACTGACTGTCGATTGTTGGATTTAAAACCTGGATATTGACATTTAATTTGCCTAAAATTACCGGGATTACATTTTCATCAACCTGAATGATACTTTTTAGTAAATGGATACTTTCAATTGCCTGGTGCTGAGAGCCTGAAGCTAGCTCTTTAGCAAGCTGGACTGCCTCCTGTGATTTTATAGTATAGTTGTTAAAATTCATGATTTAATTTTATTTTTTCATACATGTTCAATTTTATTGCCAATGAAATTCTTAAAAACAAATTCGGATAACCTGGCATATAAATTTTATTTTAAAATGCCAATATGGCTTGAAAGTGAATATGTTATGCATAAATATACAGTTAGTTGTCTGCTTTCTGAAGGAATATATTTATTCACATTTACAACCAGGTTTTAAAATTTTAGCCATCTTTGTGCGTTAATTACTTTTGTTTAGCCTAAGCAAATGATTGATATGCGATTTAGCAATGATTAGTGTTAAGGGATATTGGTATTTAAAAATATATTTGGCCATCATTTTTGGTTTTGCTTTTATTTTCGAAAGTAGTTCACAAGAATTGTTAGTTCCCGATACAATCCGGTCGTGTTATGCAGATAGTTTACTTGTAAATGCCGGGCCGGGATTTAATTACTATTTATGGAGCACCGGCGATACAACCCAGGTAATATGGATTAAAACTTCAGGGCTGTACAGTGTATATGCCGAAGGCGATTCGGTAACGGACTCAAAGGATTTTCGAGTATGGATTTTAAATGTTGGCATCCAACAAAATGATACAAGCATTCTGTGTGGTGATACGCTCAGGTTAAATGGAACGGATACTTTATATAGCTATTTTTGGCTTCCTGATATGGTAGAGAGTGATTCCATTTTTATTTACCCGAAAGATACAATATATTATTATGCGGAAATTCAAGACCCGGATTCGATACATTTGTACTGTATTGACAGTGTAAAAGTGGGTGTAGAATCACTTTTGGTAGTTGATACGGTATTACAATTAGGCATGGGTTGTCCGAATGAAAATAAAGCAAAAATAAAAATTGAAGTCTCAGGCGGAAATTTACCCTACTACTATGATTGGCCTGCTGAGGCCATTGCACTTCCGGAAGATCCGTCGTTTGCCATAGGACTTACCGATGGCGACAAAATAATTACCATTACTGATTCCATCGGCTGTTTTATAGATCATGCTTTTACAATTGAAGCATTTCCTTTGCCTGACCTTGAAATATTCAGAGATCCGGGAGATACGGTGTATATTCAAAAGCCCTATATCACATTTTCGTACGTCAATCACACCTATGATTCAACCGGGGTAGATACTTTTTATGTTGAATCGTTTCAATGGGACTTTGGCGATAGTACAAAATCTACATTACCGGTGGCAACTCATACTTTCCCGGCGGCAAAAACCTACACCGTTCTATTGAAATATTTTACGTTTATGGGTTGTCCTGATACGGATTCGGTTACCGTAGTTGTTAAACCCGTTGATCTTATAGTCCCTTCGGCCATAACCCCCAATGGCGATGGAAGCAATGATAAATTTGTAATTTTTGAAGGATCAGGAAGTTCGGAAGGTGGCGGCGAAGGATCGTTTTATAAAGCAGACGGGGATGATGTTATCGATCTGAACAAATATTACATTAGCAATACGCTAATTATTTTCAATCGCTGGGGCGAAAAGGTTTATGAAGTAGACAATTATAATAATGACTGGGATGGCGGAGGTTTGGTGGATGGCACATATTTTTATTACTTTAAGGCGGATGGGGAGTATGAATCCAAAGAATTTAAAGGTGCATTTATGATATTCAACAGCAATCCATAATGTATAATGCGAAATAATTCCGGCCAGTTATTAGTTTTCATTTTTTAATTTCCATTTTTTCCTCTAATTTTGTAACGAAATAATTCATTTAAAAATCCAAGCCAAAAATCAATTTGTAATCTGGTAAACATTTCATCACTTATCAGGTTATAGTTAATATTTATTTTTGATATCAAGTTATTGTCATGATCAATTTTCTAAAAAAAATTCTGCCATTAAGCTTATTTTGTATTGTCATCTTTGAAGGAAGTGCACAAGTCATCAACATTCTACCATTGGGCAATTCAATAACTCAATCGAATAATATGAACGTAAGTTACAGGTATCCGTTATGGACAAAATTAATTGATGATAATTATACATTTGATTTTGTCGGAAATCAAAATTCTAATAATGGAGGAAATCCCACCTGGCCCAATTATAACGGATATACTTTTGACCAGGACCATGAAGGCCATTGGGGTTGGCGATGCGATGAAATTTTGGCTCAATTGCCTGTATGGTTAGGTTCGTACACACCCGATATAGTGTTGTTGCATCTTGGAACAAATGACCTGTATCAGGGTGATGGAAGCCCGTTAAATATTTCAACCACCATTAACGAATTGAAAAGTATTATTACTGCATTACGTAATGATAACCCAAATATCATTATTCTGCTTGCTAAACTCATTCCTTCCACAAATGAACTATTGGTTGATAAAATCCCTCTATTGAATGCAGATATTCCTCAAATAGCTATTGATATGGACGATCCTGACAGCCCCATAGTCATCGTTGATCAGTTTGATGGATTTGATGGCTCAACAGACACCTTCGATGGGGTTCATCCGAATACAGCCGGGGAAGAAAAAATGGCTCAGAAGTGGCGGGAAGCAATAAACCTGGCCATTGGATTACCTGAAGGATACCGGGTGAACCTTGAAGTGTTTTTGGAAGGGCCATTTAACGGGGTGGACATGAATACTAACCTCCAGTCTGAGATGCCATTAATGCAACCTTTTAACACTGCCCCCTGGAATTATCCTGGAACCGAAAGTGTGTCAGAAATTCCCGCCAATATAGTCGATTGGGTACTTGTAGAAATTAGGGATACAACAGATGTGGATTTTGCTGACCCGTCAACCAGAATAGACCGGAAAGCATGCTTGCTTACGAATACTGGACAGATAGTAGATATAAATGGAAATATGGAGTTGGAGTTTAATTCCATTATTAAAAATGGCATTTTTGCAGTTATATTTCACAGAAACCATTTGGGTATAATCTCCGCAAACCAGCTTTCTGAAACAAGTGGGGTATATTTCTACAATTTCGCCGGTGGAAGTACATCGGCCCGTGGCGGATTACTTGCACAAACGGATCTTGGGGGTGGAATCTTTGGAATGATATCTGGCGATTATAATGCCGATGGTGAAGTAAATATTGATGACATTGATAATATTTGGAAAGAAAACGCTGGTAAAAGTGCGTATAATAATGCAGACGGAAACCACAATATGAATATCGACAATACAGATAAAAATGAGCGTTGGTTTGTTAACGGCGGCAAATCAACTTTTATTCCTGAATAATAGATTCACTAATACTTTAACCGAATAGTTTATTGCCTACTCTGATTATTGTACTGCCTTCTTCAATTGCAATTTGATAATCTCCCGACATTCCCATTGAGATTTCTTCAAATTTTGATGAATTATTAAAATAAGATTTTTTTAACTCCTGAAAAATTGAATAAAGAGTTCGAAATTCAGCTCTTGATCTGATGTTTGTCTTCTGTAAAGGTGGCCATTCCCATAACACCATTTATACTTACATTTGTAAGTTTATTAAATTCTGAGGATGCAAGCATTTCCCTTTGCTTCAAATAAATCAAATCCAAACTTTTACTCTCTTCGCGGGCAATATAAAATTGTAAAAGGCAGTCAATTGTCCGATTAATTTTTTTCGCCTGTTTATTTATTTCTTTTAAAAGTTTATAACTGTCAACTCCATGAATTAAATTAACAAAAGGTACAATATATTTAACTTTATTTCGCTGGAGGTGGCCGATAAAATGCCATTCAACATCATTGGGCAATTCAGGTTGTTTTGCTATAATTTCCTGAACTTTGTTTTCACCGAAATTTTGTGCCCGGCTTTATAATTTCAAAATTAGAGAAACCGGTTTTGTTTTAGAAACAGCTACGAGTTTAACACTATTGGGGATTTCGTTCAAAAGGTTGTTAATCTTGTCTTAGCTGTCATAAGTTGGCGGGAGTTTTCTACAAAATTACAAATTAATAACAATTGGCATTATCGAAAACCCTTAATTTTTCTTGCTAAATGAATTAATTTTATATTTTTTGCACTCCCAAATTGGAGAGGTGGGTGAGTGGCTTTCGAAACCAGCAGTTTGCTAAACTGCCGTACCTTAACGGGTACCGGGGGTTCGAATCCCCTCCTCTCCGCAAGGGATCGAACTTTTAAAATGGGCGGAATTGTTGAAATGAAATACTTTTTAAGAAGTAGTAAAAAGAGTGAATTTGTTCGTTGTTTTCTGGATTTAATAATTTACGGGGTGTAGCGTAGTCCGGTTATCGCGCCTGCTTTGGGAGCAGGGAGGTCGCAGGTTCGAATCCTGCCACCCCTGACAATCGAATAGCCTTGTTGAGAGGCTATTTTTGTTTTAGTACTATATTAATAACATTAAGAGATGTATTCTATTTTCATAATAGAAATTTTTACTTTCAAATTGACAGAGAATCAGTATCAAAATATGGGGTCGGAGACTCCGCATTGATTTTATAAATCCTTCTTTATTAATTCCATAAGATATTCTCTGTCAAATTTAAAAATAAAATCGATTGCGGCATTATACTTTGATTGGTCTGTTTCAATGGATGAAATCGGAAATTGAACAATTGAAGAAAGGGATAATTCTGTGGTTAAATAACATAGTAAGGTAGGTCGATGAAAAGTTTTTATTACTATTTGTATTTACTTTGTGATGCAATTTACATTTGCAACTTGTTAATCTGATATTAAAGTATTTCTTGAAGGGCCGTTTTTTAACGGACAAATGACGACAGATTTAAATGGTCGGGGCTTATATTCCCCTAAATCAACCTTATTTTGTTGATCCCTGGAAATACAGTGGCGATGAAAATGTCAGGGGCAATGCCAAATGTAAATGTAGTTGATTGGATACTGGTAGAATTGGTTAAGGCTACAAACGGCCCCGAAAATAATTCATTTGAGATTATCTCGCGCAAAGTGGGATTTCTTATGAAGGATGGCTATATAAGAGATATCAATGGGATTGGATATATTGAAATGCCGGTAAATAATGCCACAGAGTTTCATATTCAGATACTAATCATCGAAATCATTTACATGTAACATCATCGGTTCCATTGACCGAATCGGGTGAAAATATTCTTATGATTTTTCTTACCGGATTTGAAACAGCAGTAGGTGGCTAAGGTTCCCAAAAGCAAGTTTCGGCAGGTGTTTGGTGTATGATTGCTGCTGATGGGGATGCTGAGCTACCAAATTGATAACCGTGATAAGAACGCTTTCGTTTCTATTCCCTCAAAACGGATTGGTTGGCTACCATGCAGGTGACTATGATATGGATGGAGAAGTTAATATAACTGACATTACCGGTAAGTGGGCTTTTAATGTTGGCATGGGAAATAGGAGTGCTCATAGTATATTAAAAGTTTGTTCGACGAATGGTCGCTATTTTTGCGAAGGTAATAAAGCAGTATTCATGACCGGATCGCATACATGGGACAACTTGCAGGATATTGGTACAGTAAATTTTAATTTTACTGACTACCTAGACTGGATGGAAGATTTGAATCATAATTTCATCAGGCTATGGGCCTGGGAAACACCAAAAGGTACCGATTGGGCAAATAATATAAATTATACGATATCACCCATTCCCTATGTAAAAGTTGGTTCGCAATACGATGTTACCCAATTGAACCAGGCATATTTTGACAGATTGATTCAACGTATACAGGATGCAAAAGAACGGGGCATTTATGTTGCTATTATGTTTTTCGAAGGTTTTAGCGCCGAGCATGCATCAAATGCCTGGAATTACCACCCGTTAAAGGCAGGAAATAACATTAACGGGATATCCGTTGGCAGGTATGATGTTCATACAAATCTTAACCCTGATGTTGTGACAGCTCAAAAACTTTATGTTCGCGAAGTAATCGACATTGTAAATTATTATAACCTGAATAATGTTCTTTATGAAATTGGAAATGAAATACCGTACACTATAGAATCAGATTTGTGGCAAAATGATTTGATTGACTACATACATGATTACGAATTTAATACTTACGGAGTTAACCGCCCGGTTGGGAAAACCTTTCAGAATGATGGAGGATCAAACAATGCCCTTTTTAATAGCCCTGCTGATTGGATTTCCCCAAATCCAGATGGGGGATACGATTGCCGTGATGGAGATGCACCTGTTGCAAATGGTGATAAGGTAATTATCAGTGATACCGATCACTTTTATTACATATGGTATACTAACGGTGGTCATCCGATTGATTTTGTCTGGAAAAGTTTCACAGGGGGGATCAATGCTATACACATGGATGACTGGGGTGGTGGAAGCAATATTTCGGGTCGGTTACTTGGAACATCCTATTATTCAATTTATAACTGGGTACGTTACAATATGGGATTTGCCCGGGAACTGGCCGATAGAATGAATCTTGTTGAGACGACACCTCAACCGGCAAAAAGCTCAACTGGCTTTTGCCTGGCATCCGATTCAGAATATGTGGTATATTTCCCGGCAAATATGTCAACGGCAAATGTCGATCTTTCAGCTACCAGTGGACAACTTTCCGTTGAATGGTTGAATCCTGAAACAGCTGATGTAACGACCGGACAAAATGTTTCCGGAGGAGGCGTACAATCCTTCACTTCACCATATGGCGATTATGCCGTATTATACTTAAAGAAATTATAGAAGAATATACCATAAATTCAAAAAGTATATCATTGTTTTTTAAATAGCCCGGAACATTCATTCCGGGTTTTTAAATAAT
>JAWKKL010000100.1:0-1926 GCA_041393275.1 Bacteroidales bacterium | reverse complement strand
CGTACACGGCGTTTCAAACAGCCAGTAACCCCGGCTAATGATCACTTCGTGCTGCGGGCCTTCATTATCCAATCGACCGGTTTCATGCCCCGGCGAGCCCATCATAAACCGCCCCGGTGCGATCCAGCGCAGCCGCTGTTGTACCGCTTTGATAGAAAAACCTGCCCAAGGGCTGTAGCGATCCTGTCCCCAGGCATCAGCCCAGGTTGGCGGATGCCCATCGGCTAAGGGATGTTGATCACTGCTAGAGGAAGGCGGGCATATTGCGGTCATGAGACTGACCGCCGGTGAGTTTTTATCTGCTGCTGCAGACGACTGGCACACCGGCGGCCCATTGGGTTTTGCCGAACCGCGCTAACGGACAGCCAGGAAAGTGATCTGTTCAGATACGGATCTGCTGATCCATGCTTGAGCTCGGGCACAACGAAAGCCGATGTTGTTGTTGCGGTTGTCCGGATCGTTTGCGTTGCGAGACGCAGCACGCACGTTACGCGCGTTGTTGTTCCAGGACCCGCCGCGCAGCACACGACCGCCGTCAGAGTTCGACCACCGCCCTGTAAGGACATCACTTTAGACCTGCTCCAGTTCGGTGGCAAGGGGTTGCTGCTGCAGTTGCTTTTGACGCCAGACAACTGCATCGGCATGCAACGTCATTCCCAGCACAGCCGCGTAACCGGCTTGCAATTGCTTCTCATCGATAGCACCGTGCAAAAAGGCTGTTTCCCAACGTCGCCGCCCCTCAATATAACGACGTTTACGGCGACGCGATAAGCGTAATGCACCTGGCAGAATGCGATAGCCACAAAACAGTACGCCCTGCTCGCTGCGGCCTACTTGCACAGGCGATTTGATACCAAGATGCAAGGCTGAATGCGTGTGTGTGCGCGCGGCGTCTAATGCCGTTCGCACCTGCTCTCGACTCTGTCCCCACCAGACCACATCATCCATATAACGCACCATGCCGCTTACGCGATACTGTTCCAACAATAGCCGGTCAAGCGATGACAAATAATAATTGGCGAAAATCTGCGACGTCAGCGCACCAATGGGCAGCCCCGTGCCGGATGCGTTCTGATGTGCGGCGATAATACGTGCCATCAGACTGAGCAGCCCATGATCCCTGAATCGCTGGGCAAGTAATGCCATTAATATTTTATGGTCGATGCTGGCGAAATAAGCCCGAATATCAATTTTAGCGTACCAGGGATAGCGCCGAATGTGCCGCTGGGCACGTAGCACCGCAGCCAAAGTCCCTTTTTGCAAACGGCAAGCGTAGGTATCAAACACCAGTGCCCGATCAAGCACAGGCCCGACATGCGCCATCAAGGCATGGTGCAATACCCGATCACGAAAACACGGGGCGTGGATAATGCGCGGTTTGGGATCACGAATCCTAAACTGGCGCATCGGACCTGGAACATAAGCGCCACTCAATACGTCGTTCTGTAATTGGTTTATCTGCGCAAACAGTATCCTGCGAAAGTCTTCGACATCGGGTCGCCCTGACTTACCGCGCGCCGCCAAATAAAACGCCGCCATGAGATTATGCCAATCAGCCACTGTTGTCAGTGATAAGGGATTACGCTTCATCGCCCGATGTTTTACGCAGTAATGCGAGAAAAGCTTCGGCGTAGCGTTCTATGCGCGCATCGCCAATGCCATCAATATCCCTCAGCCCTTTGGTCGATACCACACGGCGACGCACCATCTCGGCGAGTTGCTCATTGCTGAATATTGCAAACGGTGGAATACCTGCTTTCTCAGCCAGCGTTTTGCGTAAGGTTCTGAGTTGCACGAACACTGAAAAATCTTCCGGGCTGAGCAAATCCCGGTAATCGATTTTACTTTTGCCCACGACGTTAGTTTTCTTGCTGGCATTGGTATCTTCGTAGCTGATGCAAAACGTCCAGGCGCTATTCGCGCCAT
>JAWKKL010000099.1:0-3551 GCA_041393275.1 Bacteroidales bacterium | reverse complement strand
TTGGCAAGCAACAGGATCAGATCGACTTTCAGCTCCGCCCTGATGTCATCGCGCTGGTTCCAGTCGGTGTACCTGGCCTTGTCATCCACCGTGTCTTTCACTGCCTTGGACAACGCAATGAGCTTGTCCTCCGGGTAGGTGAAATCATATTTCACTGCCAGACTTTTCAGGATGTCGTAAAACGCTTTTTCCTCGAAGCCGATACCCAAATCAGCAAACGAAGCCTTCTCCGTTTTCAGCGCTTGCAGGAGGTCAATAATCTCATCCGTGAAATCTTCCAGCACATTGGCAACCAGCACATCGTCTTCCACCCGCTCGTTATAGCGATCCACTAATGCCTTGAACTGGCGGGAGAAGTCCACGCCCTTGGCTTTGTTGACTTTTTTAAAATCCTCAATGGCTCTGGCGAGCAACTGCTGCAATAACTTGATCCGGGTGTTCGGCAGTTTGATCTTTTCGATCTTCGCCAGGTAATCATCGTCGAAGATGTCCACAGCGCTGGCAGCGTCATCCCCCATTTTGAAGATTTCTTCCACGCCATCAGCCTTGAGCGCCTCGGCAATCATCTCGCGCACTTTGGCATTCATCTGCGCGGTGTCTGGCGCATCACCTTTGGTCAACTTGAACACGATGGCACGCACCGCCAGGTAGAAATGCACAAGGTCACGCTCGTTCTGAGTCAACGCTTCCGAACCGCTGCAGATGTCATACGCCGCTTTCAGGCGTTTCACCAGCTGCATAAAGCGCTTCTCGACCGGGTTCGTGATCTGCACAAATTCAGCCGCCCTATTCAGGGTGTCGAGCTGCGCCAGCGGATTGCCGGAAAAATACGCTGAAGCATCAAATTTATGGAACAGTTTACCCAGCAGGTCGAGGTGATCGCGCACCACGATCAGCGACTGTCCGATCTCTTCGATATTCTGCTGATCGGCCTTGTTGTAGTGGGCCAGTGCCAGATTCATCTGTGTCTTGATGCCGATATAGTCCACCACCAGCCCTTTGTCCTTGCCCTCGAATTTGCGATTGACCCGCGAGATAGTCTGGATCAGGTTATGGCGTTGAATCGGCTTGTCGATGTAGATGGTATCGAGGAAAGGCACGTCGAAACCAGTCAGCCACATATCCACCACGATAGCAATCTTGAAATTGGAGTTGGCATTCTTGAACTGGCGGTCCAGTTCCTTGCGGTAGTCCTGGCTGCCGAGTAGGTCGTACAGCGCCTTCGGGTCATCCTTGCCACGGGTCATGATCATCTTGATCCGCGCCATGGGCTTGATCTCTTTCTTCTCCTGCTCGGTCAGTTCGGCCCCCTCCTCAGCCGGCAGCACGTCGTTCCATTGCGGGCGCAGCGCTACCACGGCTTGCCAGAAGGCATAGGCGATTTCGCGGTTGCTGCACACAAACATCGCTTTGCCCTTGACGGTGGAGCCTTCCTCCAGGCGCTTTTCGTAATGCTGCACAAAATCAGCGGCCAGGGCCTTGATGCGGTCCGGATCACCGAGGATGACGTTCATCCTGGCGTTGGCTTTCTTGCTTTCCTCAATCTGGTAGTCGCTGGCTCCGTCCTCGGCGCACTGCACGTAGTACGCCTCGATCTCCTCCAGCTTGGCGTTGTCCAGCGCAACTTTGGCGGCACGACCCTCGTAGACGATGCGCACGGTGATGCCGTCCTGCACTGACTCGGTCATGGTGTAGCTGTCCACGACCTCGCCGAACACATCCAGCGTGGCGTCGATGGGGGTGCCGGTAAAGCCCACGTAGGTGGCATTCGGCAATGAATCATGCAGATATTTGGCGAAACCGTAGCTGCGCTTTACGCCGTCTGCGGTCACCCGCACTTTCTGGTCGAGATTGACCTGACTGCGATGTGCTTCGTCGGAGATGCAGATCACATTGCCGCGTTCGGTCAGCAGCTCGGTGTCCTCGGTGAACTTGTGGATGGTGGTCAGGAACACGCCGCCGCTGGTGCGGCCCTTGAGCAGTTCGCGCAACTGGGCACGACTTTCCACGCTGATCACCGTCTGGTCACCGATATAGTCCTTGGCGTTGGTGAACTGGCGCGAAAGCTGATCGTCCAGGTCGGTGCGGTCGGTAATCAACACAATGGTCGGACTCGCAAAATCCAGGCTCTTCATCAGCAGGCGCGTCAAAAACAGCATAGTGAAGCTCTTACCGCAGCCGGTCGCACCGAAGTAAGTACCGCCCTTGCCGTCCCCTGCCGGTTTGCGATGCTGCAGGATATGCTGGTACAGCTTGGTGGCGGCGTAGAACTGCGGATAACGGCAGACGATTTTCTCTTCCCTGCGCGACACATCGGGAAAGTGAATAAAATGCCGGATCACCTGCCGCAGCCGTTGCTTGTCGAACAAGCCCTGGATCATGCTGTGCAGCGAGCTGATGCCCTCTGCCGTAATGGCCTCGTCACCCGTTACTTTGCGCCAGGTGTAAAAATACTCGTAGGGTGCGAACAGCGAACCCATTTTCGAGTTCACCCCGTCCGACAGCACGCACAGAGCGTTGTATTTCATCAGCTCCGGGATATCGCGGACATAACGGATGGTAAGCTGCACATAGGCATCGTGAACCGTCGCCTCCTCGCGGATCGCGCTCTTGAACTCGAACACCACCAGCGGCAGGCCGTTGATGTAAAGAATCGCGTCCGGGATGCGTTTTTCCGTGCCTTCAATCTCCAGCTGGTTAACAATGCGGTAGCGGTTGGAATCATGGTTATAGCGGCCCCGTTTCTCACCCAGAATAGTTGCCACCTCGCCCGCGCGCGGCGGACGCTGCAAGGGCAGCCCGGCATAATCGATCAGCTGGATGTACAGATCTTTCTTCGAGCGATCCTCCCGCTTAAGCAGAAAGCCATCGGCCACCAGCTTGTGGATGGCCTTATTGGATTCGTACAGATCGGCAGCAGAATAGGCCTCCAGTTGGCGAATAATCGAATCAATCTCGCCGTCAGTGATCCCATCGCTGGCATAGCGGGTGGACAGAAAAGCCCGCAGATCGTCTTGCAGCAACACCTCGGTCGGGCCGCGCACCAGGCTGCCGCCGGGATGGTAAGGATATCCCTGTTGTTCGAGCAGGGTAATAATTGCCTGCTCCAGTTTTTCTTCCGTGAATTTGGTCATAGCGCCTCGGCTACCTGTTTTTCGGCATCGGGAATGCGGAGTTGGCCGGAGAGGAGTTTGGGTAGGAGGGTGTCTCGCAGGGCAGCCAAGCTGTCTATCTGGCGCAGATTCGCGACTATCTTGTCCAGAAATTCTTGCACCGCTTTATCGAAAGAATTACTCAGCTCACTTGGGCATGCTACCGTCTTGATGGAGCGGAAAGTGTCTCTCGTAATTGTATTGAAGACCGATCCATGACCTCGCTGCTGAAGGTCTGCAACCCTGAGAAGTATCGTGTAGTAAATGTAATAGTCTCGATAACCAGAAGCTCCCCTGACCCCGTAACAGGACTGGTTCATAGCCATCGGCTCACCCACGATTGCACATTTGCCTACGGTGCCACGGGCGCTGATGATCGTAGTGCCTATCGGCAGAAGT
>JAWKKL010000098.1:0-2754 GCA_041393275.1 Bacteroidales bacterium | reverse complement strand
CAGCTAGGCGGCAGCGAATTTTTCCGCGACGTGCTCGGCATCAATCCAAATGGAGACCGATATCAGAACGGGGTCACCGGTCTTAATCGAGAAATGGCTATTTTGAGGCAGGTAGAAGCCGGTAATATCCCGGATTTCCTTCGCCATCCTAAGAAGGTGGTCACAAGAGACGCCAACGGCAATACCGCAGAGATCTCGGTGATGCCTGATTATCTTGCCATCGGCACCAATGAAGATTGGGTGCGGGTGCCGATGACGCCTATATTAGCCAGGGCCATCGCTGACCGTTATGGATTGGAGTTGCCCACTGAGAAAGTTGCCGACGCCGTATACAGCCAGGCTGATGTCAGGCTGACCGCAGAGGGCATGGTCGCCAACAGTCGAGATCAAAAATACATGACAGGCAACGGCTTCTATTTGACGCATAATCAGAAAATTGAAAGGCAGCTAGGTGGCACTCCTGATGGTGCTCTGGTCGCCGGGCACAAGAAAGACATAATCTTCAGCCGATTTGCCGCATCACGACCTGACCGGCTCGATTTCTATGGATTCTTCCGTGCCAATGGTACAGCCATTCAAAATGCCGGCGGCGGACCCCACGACAATCTTTATGTCGACTATAGCCACGGAGCACGTTTTGTAGGCGAAACTGTCCTCGTCAATGGACAGCCGATGCGCTATAGCGACGTGTTGAGCAATCCACGTTTAGCCGGTCTATTGAGTGATGAAGGTACGGTCGATGTGAACAGCATCTATCGTCAGCCCAAGGATTCTTCCTATCGGGCTCTCTATTAGATTCAGAGTCAGCTTCCTAGAGGCTGTCTTTGATTCCGAACCAGACTGCTATCCCGCCAATCGGAATGATCAACATCATGATGACTGTCAAGATGGTGACAAGGGATATCGTCAATATGAATATGTCAGAGGCTGTCATGATATGGGTATGTCGTTTCTATATACAGGCGGATCTAAAGATTAGATTCTACAGGAATTTTGACCGATTGCATCCTTCTTGACTTGTTCAACGCCCGTTTGGCAGTCGAGCCGTCATTCACCCAGGAGGTCAATCTAAGAGCCTTCATCAGTTTGATGGTCATATAGCTGAGGTCGAACTCACCTTTTGCCAGGGCATTGTTGGCCGAACCAGGATTGGCATGGTGATTGTTATGCAATCCTTCGCCCATGGTCACAAAGCTGAGCCAGGTCATATTGACACTATCATCGGTGGTATCGAAGTTACGATAGCCGAAGATCTCCATGTGAGAGATTTTGTTGAATATCAGGGTGACCTGCTGCATCAAGAGTCCTGCAGAAAGGCTGCCCAGGGCGATAGGCAGGCCGAACATGGCAAGCAGAACAAAGCGGAATAGAAAGCAGAGAACACCGTTCAAAAGATGAGCTTCCTGCACTCTGCCGCCCCGATCTAAGAAGCGATAGTAAGGATCATCTACTAAGTCTTTGCCGCATTTTTGGGGATCGACATGGTCGGGATACTTCTCGTCGAAGATCCAGCCATAGATGCTGCGCCGCCAGCCGTAGAGGTTGGCATGGGGATCCAGCTCGGTGTCCGAATAACGGTGATGGGCACGGTGCATGGTCGCCCACCAGAGAGGAGAACTCTGGAAAGCCAGATAGCCGGCAGTTACCCAGAAGTACTCCACGAACTTCGGACACTTGTAAGAACGGTGAGAAAGGAGCCGGTGGTAACCGATGGAGACTCCCAGAATATGGATAACGTAAGAGATTAGGAACGATACGGTGAAGAGTATGATGAATTCAGTCATATCACCCGCCTCGCTGATACTTTAGGTCCGAGCATGTTTTTGTCAGTTTTCCGTGTCTTGGGTTGGATGGTCGCGGCATTTCAAAAGCATTTTCAGGTAGCAGCCGCCTTTTTTCACTGTTTAGAGATAAAGTCAGGTGGCTAAATGTGCTCTGGGCACGAGAGCCTTTATACCGCCCTTTGGAATCTCTTTGGTCTTAACCTTTGTTCTTTTTTGTCTTTGTAGTATGCGTAATCAAAAATGTAGTCATATGAATACATATTGTAGTCACTTCGCTAGCATATCATAAAATCCTCCATTCTCTGGGGATTTTGTGATGCTCCATAACAGAGACGGGGGATTTTCACTTTTTAGTAGACCTGACTAAAGATCCTCGGAACCTTGGTCTGGTGGCGTCTGTTTTGTGGTTGATAAGGAGGGCTATCCGCCGAATTATTTATTACTGTCACTGTATTCTTTCGTCACAGTAGATATCTTGAGACTATCGGCAAAAACGCTCTTACGCTGACGTGTCGCAAAGAGGAACAGATTTAGTCGGTCTGGCGAGGATCTCTTCGAGGGTGGTTCTCTCAAAAGCTTGTTCTACCGATGCTATAGCTTCATCCAATCTCTTGTGCAGCGCACAGAGAACGACACCATGAGAACTCAAATCCAGGGGGCAGGTCTCTATCCTTTTTATAGGATCGACAGCGTTGATGATTTCAAGAATCGTAGTGGTCGCGGGAGCCTTTGCCAGGCTGAAGCCGCCGCCCAGACCGCGCTGGGATTTCACCAGCCCGGCGCGGGACAGGGACTGAAGCACTTTGGAGAGATAGCTGGCAGGAACTTTGGTCCCACCGGCGATCCTTTCGGTTACCTGGGCATTGTCCTGGTTCATGGCTAGAAAGACCATTGCTCTCAGGGCATATTCGGCTGTTTGAGAGATCATCGGACCCCCTGATCAGGATAATTGGATAAAAATATCCAGAAT
>JAWKKL010000097.1:0-1846 GCA_041393275.1 Bacteroidales bacterium | reverse complement strand
CTGAAATATATGCTGGAAGATTAAGCGCCATCCGGCCAAAATTGACAGGGTGAAAGCCATCAACATCTTTGTCTGGTTTTATCCTTTGGATAACTTTATTTTCATCAATCTGACCGGGTAATGGAAGCTGAACTATAAAACCATCAACCTCGGGATCATTATTTAAAAAATCGACCAGATCAAGGACCTCTTTTTCGCTAGCATTTGATGGCAACTTATAAATTGATGACATAAATCCGACTTCTTTACATGCTTTTTCTTTGGCATTCACATAAGTCTGACTGGCTGCATCTTCCCCCACAAGAATAGCGGCTAAATGGGGTCTTCTGTCATCAGTATCAATCATTTCCGCAACCTGGGCTGCCAGTTCTTTTTTTATTTCATTTGCCGTTTCTTTTCCATCGATTAATTTCATGATGTTTTCTTATTTTAATAAAGGTTATTTGCCGGGCATTTTATTCATATTCGACAGCGACCGCATAAGATTTTTTCCCTTTCCGCCCGACATCATTTTCATCATCTTTTGCGTTTCGGCAAATTGTTTTATCAATTGATTTACTTCCTGTATATCGGTTCCGCTTCCAACAGCTATCCTTCTTCTGCGGCTGCCGTTTAGAATTTTCGGATTTTCCCTTTCTTCATTGGTCATGGAATAGATGATGGCTTCAATTCCTTTAAAAGCATCATCATCAATATCCATATTTTTTATAGCCTTGCCAATGCCCGGAATCATTCCCATCAAATCTTTAACGTTTCCCATTTTTTTAATTTGTTTAATCTGGTTCAGGAAATCGTTAAAGTTAAACTGGTTACGGGCAATTTTCTTTTGGAGTTTTCTGGCTTCTTCCGCATCAAATTGTTCCTGTGCACGCTCAACAAGTGATACAATATCTCCCATGCCCAAAATCCTGTCCGACATCCGGGAAGGATGGAAAACATCAATGGCATCCATTTTTTCGCCAATACCAACAAATTTGATTGGTTTGTTTACAACCGATTTAATGGTAAGGGCAGCACCACCGCGAGTATCACCATCCAGTTTCGTCAAAACCACACCTTCGTAATTGAGCCTGTCGTTAAAAGCTTTGGCTGTATTTACAGCATCCTGTCCGGTCATTGAATCGACCACAAACAAGGTTTCCTGAGGAGAGACAGCCTGTTTAATGTTTGCAATCTCGTTCATCATTTGCTCATCAACTGCTAAACGGCCTGCCGTATCAATAATAACAAGGTTATGGCCAAATTCTTTTGCATGATGAATGGCATTTTTTGCAATTTTCACAGGATCTTTATTATCTTCTTCAGTATAAACCTTTACACCAACTTGCTCGCCCAAAACTTTCAACTGGTTGATAGCTGCAGGCCGATAAACGTCGCCAGCTACAAGCAACGGATTTCGACCTTTTTTCGATTTAAGGTAATTAGCCAGTTTGGCCGAAAAGGTAGTTTTACCCGACCCCTGCAAACCTGCAATTAAAATAATAACCGGAGATCCTTTTAAATTTAGTTCAGCTGTTTCAGCACCCATTAATTGGGTAAGTTCGTCATGAACAATTTTTACCATTAATTGTCCGGGTGAAACGCTGGTAAGTATTTTTTCACCAATTGCTTTTTCTTTAACAACTTCCGTAAACTGTTTTGCAATCTTAAAGCTAACATCCGCATCAAGTAATGCCCTTCGTACTTCTTTAAGTGTTTCAGCGACGTTCACCTCGGAAATGTGCCCGTGCCCTTTGAGTATCTTAAACGACCGTTCCAGTTTTTCTGATAAACCTTCAAACATATATTTTAAATTTTTAGCGGGTGCAAAATTAGTAAATAAGTCAGAATAATCCCATTAAAGACC
>JAWKKL010000096.1:0-1865 GCA_041393275.1 Bacteroidales bacterium | reverse complement strand
CCATCCGACCTGCGATTGAATTCAATAAACACCAGATTCCATATTTCAATCACTTCGGGATGATCATCATTTACCAGGTATTTTCCTGCAATTTTTTCTTTTTCTGAATTATCGCGTAAATCCACATGGATTTCTGAACAAGGCCCGCATGGCCCTGTATCGCCCATTTCCCAAAAATTGTCTTTTTTCGTCCCATATAAAATCCGATCTTCCGGAATTATGGTTTTCCAAATGTTATAAGCTTCTGAGTCTATATCAAGGTCATCACTTTTATCGCCGCCAAATACTGTAACGTATAAATTTTCCTTATTTATTTTATAAACCCTGGTTAGTAATTCCCATGCCCATTCAATGGCTTCTTTTTTAAAATAGTTGCCAAAGGACCAGTTACCCAGCATTTCGAACATGGTATGATGATAGGTGTCGTGCCCAACTTCGTCAAGGTCGTTATGCTTGCCCGAAACCCTCAAACATTTTTGCGTATTGGCAATACGATTGTCAACTGATGTTCTGTTTCCCAGGAAAATATCCTTAAACTGGTTCATACCCGCATTTGTAAACATCAGGGTTGGATCATTCTTAATAACCATGGGTGAGGAGGGTACAATTTTATGCTGTTTCGATTTGAAAAAATCAAAAAATATCTCTCTTACTTGTGTTGAATCTATATTCATTTAATAAAAATTAACATTTATCAGTTAATTACTAATTTATACGGCGGATGCAAAATTAATTTATTTGTCTAACTTTGCCGCTGAAATAAAGTACAATATCGCGAAACTTCTGGCAGCGTTTTAACATATAAAAGAATATGCCGAAGACAAATTATAAGTTTAATAAAAAATCACTTCAGTTTGAAGAAGCTAAAATAACCATTAAAGACAGGTTGTTAAAGGTTCTTTATGTGCTAGCTACCGGTAGTGTGTTTGCTGCCGTTGTGATTTTTCTTGCTTATACCTTTATTGACAGCCCCAAAGAAAAAATGTTAAAGCGAGAATTGTCGCAGATGAAGGAACAGTACAAGATCATGGATGAACGAATGGCTCAGCACGAAGCCGTTATTGCAGATTTGGCCGAACGCGATGACAATATTTACCGGGTAATTTTCGAAGCGGAACCGGTTCCTTCATCCATCAGAAAAGCCGGATTTGGAGGTGCTGACCGCTATTCAAAATTTGAAAGTTACAAAAATGCCGGCCTGTTTATCGATATGGCCCAAAGGCTTGATGTCATACACAGCCAGTTGGTGGTGCAGTCGGAATCATTTGATGAAGTGTTTGACCTTGCCCGCAATAAATCGCAAATGCTGGCCTGTATACCTGCTATCCAGCCCCTGGCCAACAAAGACCTGAAAAGGTTATCGTCCTATTATGGTTACCGTACCGACCCCATTTATAAAGTACAAAAATTTCATCCGGGTATTGATTTTTCTGCCCCAACCGGAACTGAAATCTATGCTACAGGTGATGGTATTGTGAAAACTGTGGAAAGGTCGCGGCGTGGTTATGGAAATCACCTGGAAATAGATCATGGATTCGGATACGTGACCATGTATGCCCACATTCATGAATTTAAGGTTAAAAAAGGACAGAAAGTGAAACGTGGACAATTGATTGCTACGGTTGGAAATTCAGGGAAATCTACAGCCCCTCACCTTCATTATGAGATTTGGAAAGACGGGAAAAAGGTGAATCCGGTTTATTATTTCTTTAATGATCTAACCCCTGCGGAATACGAGGAAGTCCTTGAATTATCAACACAACCTACACAATCGCTTGACTAAATACTTATGTCAACCGAATCTTCAACATCCCATAAATTATTTTATTCCATCGGTGAAGTGGCTCGTATGTTTGATGTTAATA
>JAWKKL010000095.1:0-1939 GCA_041393275.1 Bacteroidales bacterium | reverse complement strand
ACGTGGATTGTTCCCAACCCGCTTGGTCCATACCTTAAATTCGCCTGAAGGGGTTTGGATTGGAATCATTTTTACTCCACCTGATAAAATATCGTCCCGTCCTGAATTATCAAAATAATTCTTGTTAACAACTTCCACATTTTTATTTTCCTTTTCTGCTGGATTTTCACAACCCAACAAAAGAAAAAATGCAATAAAAATTACCAGACTATAATTCTTCATAAACATGTATTATTTCTTAGTACTATTAACTTTTTTTAATTCGAAAATATCCTTACGTCGGTCTTTCAGGTTGCGAACACTTCCAAACTGATGAAGTTCTCTCAATAAATCAATATCAAGGTCAGCAATAAGGATCATTTCGGTATTGGGTGTGGCTTCAGCTTTTATCCCGTTGGCTGGAAATGCAAAGTCGCAAGGGGTAAAAACCATGGATTGTGCATATTGAATATCCATATTGTGTACTTTTGGTAAATTCCCGACACTGCCGGCAATAGCCACATAACATTCATTTTCAATAGCCCTTGCCTGGGCACAGTTTCTAACCCGTGAATATCCATTTTGCGTATCGGTAAGAAAAGGGACAAACAAAATATCCATTCCTTCATCGGCCAACAACCTGCTCAGCTCAGGAAATTCAACATCATAGCAGATCAAGATCCCTATTTTTCCACAGTCCGTATCAAACACCTTCAATTCTTTTCCTTTATCCATGCCCCAAACCTTCTTTTCGTCAGGGGTTACATGAAGTTTTTCGTATCGTTCTACTGTTCCATCACGTTTACACAAATAACCGGCATTGTACAATCGATTATTTCGAACTTCCGGCAAACTCCCGGAAATGATATTAATATTGTATGAAATAGCCAATTCTGAAAACCTCTGCACAACAGCCGGGGTATGTATTGCCAGGTTGCGTATGGCTTCCGACTCAGTTAAATGATTGTCATCAGCCATCAATGGTGCATTAAAAAATTCGGGGAATAAGGCGAAGTCAGAACGATAACCTGACACAGCATCAATAAAAAACTCAGCTTGCTGAAGTAATTCATCCAGATTATTATAAGGCCGCATTTGCCATTGAATGAGCCCCAGACGAACCAGTTTTTTTGTAATATTTGCCTTTATGGTTTGTTTTTCATAATAAATATTATCCCATTCAAGCAAAACAGCGTATTCATTTGATGCGTTATCCCCTTCAAGATAATTCTTGAGTATTTTTGCCGGGTGAAAATCATTGGAAACCTGGAAATTCAGCACCGGATCGTTAATCTCTTTTCTACGTACTTTTTCAATGTATTCCTTTGGTGTTAGTTTGTCAGCATATTTATGATAGTTTGGAATCCTTCCACCAAAAGCTACCCCCTTCAGGTTTAACCGTTCGCATAACTCTTTTCTGTAATCGTATAACCTTCTGCCCAGACGTAAACCGCGAAATTCCGGTTTTATGAAAACATCAATTCCATACAGCATATCGCCATCTGGTGTATGAGTCTTGAAGGTATAGTTCCCTGTTATTTCTTTATAGGTGTGACGGCCTTCGAATTGTGAATAATTTACAATAATCGACAAGGCACATCCGGCAATTTGGTTATTTACTTTGATTACGATCTGTCCTTCGGGAAAACGATCGATTAACGATTTTATATGGTGTTCTTTCCAATATGAATTAGGCATCGAAGTATATGATTCAATCATGGCTTCTTTAAGCTCCTGGTAATCATCCAAACTCAAAAACGCTAATTCAATATTTTCAATTTCCTTCATTAATGTCATAAATCTTCAAATTTTTATGCGGTGACGGTAATGGATATTCTAATTTTTGCACATATTTAAAATAAATTCAATGGTAGCCATATTTTGAGTGGCCATCGATTCCCCGGGTAAAACTTTTTCAAATATCCATATTCTAAAATAATATACTATACTTATCCTAACA
>JAWKKL010000094.1:0-1980 GCA_041393275.1 Bacteroidales bacterium | reverse complement strand
TTGCAAAGTTTTGAAATGATGCTGTCGAATGTATGATCGGCCTCTTCATCGTTATTTTTTTTGATGTAAAGTTCAATGGCTTCCTTATTGGGAATATTCTTTTCAGCCCGCAATTTCCTTATGGCCATAATAACTTCTTCTTCCACCTGGAAGGTGTCAAGTAATTTTTGATCAACCTTTCCTCCTTCGGGTAATTTTGCTACCATGATTGACTCCGATTCTGACCTTTCATTAAGCAGATGCCAGATTTCTTCACTAATAAATGGAATAAATGGATGGGCAATTTTCATAAGCTCTTCAAAAAAACCAATAGTTCTTTTGTATGTCAACGGATCGATGGGTTGCTGATAGGCCGGTTTTACCATTTCAAGGTACCACGAACAGAAATCATCCCAAATCAATTTATAAACAGCCATAAGTGCATCCGAAATCCGGTACTTTGAATAATGATCTTCAATAATTTTGATGGATTCATTCATTTTCGATTCAAACCACTTTATCGAAACATTGCAAGCTTCACAAGTCTCAAGTGATTCATCAATTTCCCAGCCTTTTATCAGTCTTAAAGCATTCCAAATTTTATTGTTAAAATTCCGACCTTGTTCACACAACACTTCATCAAACGGCAAGTCGTTGCCTGCCGGGGAAGTTAACAGCATGCCAACCCGTACGCCATCTGCCCCATGTTTATTCATGAGTTCAATAGGATCAGGTGAGTTGCCTAACTGTTTCGACATTTTTCGGCCAAGCTTATCGCGAACGATACCTGTGAGGTAAACATTTTTAAACGGAATATCATTCCTATATTCTAAACCAGCCATAATCATTCGGGCTACCCAAAAGAATAAAATTTCGGGAGCGGTTACCAGGTCGTTCGTTGGATAATAATATTTAATGTCTTCGTTATCAGGATTACGAATGCCATCAAAAACAGATATTGGCCATAGCCATGACGAGAACCAGGTATCCAGTACATCGTCATCCTGCTGAATATCTTCCATCTTTAAATCAGGAAGGTCGTATTTCGATTTTGCAATTTCGAAAGCTTCTTCTTTGCTTTTGGCAACCACAATTTCTTTATTTGGCAGATAGTATGCCGGAATTCGTTGTCCCCACCACAACTGCCTTGAAATACACCAATCCCTTACGTTTTCCATCCAATGCCTGTAGGTATTTTTGAATTTGGCCGGATGAAATTTAACTGTATCATTCATAACCACATCAAGGGCCGGTTTCGCCATGGCATCCATTTTCAGGAACCATTGCAACGAAAGTTTGGGCTCAATCACTTCATCTGTCCGCTCCGAATAGCCAACTTTATTTACATAGTCTTCAAGTTTTACAAGATTCCCGGCAGCTTCCAGGTCTTTTAATATTTTTTTGCGAACAACAAAACGATCTTCCCCGATATATAATTCGGCGGCTTTGTTTAAAGTCCCGTTTTCATTAAATATATCAATGGTATCGAGTTTATGGCGAATGCCAATTTCATAATCGTTGATGTCGTGTGCAGGGGTAATTTTAAGGCAACCTGTTCCAAATTCCATATCAACATAATCATCTTCAATAATGGGAACAAGGCGGTTTACCAGGGGCACAAATACCTTTTTCCCTCTCAAATTACGAAACCGCTCATCGTTCGGATTTATACAAACGGCTGTATCACCAAGGATTGTCTCCGGACGGGTTGTTGCTATAGTGACCCATTCATCTTCTATGCCATCCACTTTATATCGCAAATAATATAATTTCGATTGAACTTCTTTATGGATTACTTCTTCATCAGACAAAGCTGTCAGGGCACTGGGGTCCCAGTTTACCATTCTTACACCACGATAGATCAATCCTTTGTTGTATAGATCAATGAACACATCGATCACCGATTCATACAAAGCTTCATCCATCGTAAAGCGGGTTCTCTCCCAATCGCAGGAAGCGCCTAATTTTTTTAGTTGTTCAAGAATAATTCCCCCATGTTTT
>JAWKKL010000093.1:0-1995 GCA_041393275.1 Bacteroidales bacterium | reverse complement strand
GTTTTGAATCGGAGAGGGTTGTATCGGTGTATTCAAATTCAATTTCTTTGATGTCTTTCGGATCAACACTGATCAAACCTGCCAGGAAATCAAAGGGCGCCGAGGCGACTTTAACAATCAGGTTTTTAAATGTATTCCAGACGATTTTTCCGATGCTTACTTTAGGATCATTCAAGTCGCCACGTACCGGGATATCCAGGTTGATGACACCATGTTTATCTTTAAGCAGAAAAAGGGCAAATTTTAATGGAAGGCTGTATAAACCTCCGGATTTTTCACCAAGTTCTACATGTTCCATCACCAGTTTATTTTCACTTATCAATTGTCCAGCCATAATCTGCGTTTCCGACTTATAATACATATCGCCATAAACAATGGGGAATCCCATGTAATGGCGCGAATAAATATTCAGGTCGCCTAACTGAAAATCAGAAATGACATATTCGAGGTTAATATCCAACGGGTTTGCGGGATTAAAGGCTACTTCGGCCACCAGTGTACCCCTGTTGTTCAGCATCATTTGTGCATACAGGTCAATCCATTCAGAATTGCTCTTTATGCTATCGGCGCTCAGTTCGATGTCGCTTAAATGATAATCAAACGGTTCGCCGGTAAGATTATCGGTATAATCAACGATGCCTTTTTTTATCTGAAGGAAATTAAGGGCATAATACAATGAATCGGAATTCTCATCAAACGTCGTATCGGAAGAGTTTTCAGCGATCATCGCTGAAGCGGAATCTGCTGTGTTAAGTTCAAATATGTCGAAGAAATTATTGGAAGTGGAATCAAGTTCAAAATAAACATATGGCTCCACAAGTGTTACTGAATCAAAAACAAACGACATATTGGCCACATCTACCTCCTTAAGCAAACAATCGAGTTTTTTTGTTCCGAGAAATTCACGATCTTTTTGGTCCTTCATTAAAAAATCAAGGATTTCAATATTTCCTGAAACCAACGATTTTTCAGCTTCATAAATATTGCCTGAAATCGTAAGGTTTGAATTGAACATTCCGTTTAAATCGTTGATCCTGGCATAATTGGCGGCATATTCCCTGAACGCGTTAAGGTAGAGATGATAGATGGTTATTTCTGCATCAAAATCACCATTTATTGGGTCAACATTCATGGCCGATTCAAAATATCCTTCATGCTTAAATGCAAAACGCAATCCAGCTTCGCTTTTTTCTTCCTGGTTCCAGCCAATGAATGGGATGAAAAAAGAAATATCATTTAGCTGGGTTACCTTGTTTATGGTTCTGTCATCAAAATTAAATACAGCCCCTTTTAATTCAATGTTTGATAATTGAAACTTAAATGGATCAATGTTGGATGTATCAGCTGGAACGGTATCCAGGCCGCTTGTATGGAAAGTAACCAGGTCATCAAAATTGAAGGTTGAATCATATTGAACGACATTTACATTCAGTCCTTTCAGGTAAAAACTTTCCATCACAAATTCATCCACAAAATACTTGAACGGAATAAAATCGACGAACAGGGTATCGAACGAAAAAAATATGTCTTTTTCATTGGCTTCATACATTTTAAAATCTGTGATTTTAAGCTTTCCTGCCAAATAGTTGAGTTTAAGTTTATCGATGGCAATCTGCCGGCCAATAAGCTCTTTGCTATGTTTTACCGCATAATTTTTTACAATTCCGGGAAGTAATATCAACCCCAGTATAATGATTCCCAATAATGAACCGAGAACCCAGAACAAAATTTTTTTCATTTTAGTCATTAATGAAGAGTAAAAGTAGCAATAAAAAGGCCGGCCAAAATAAAATGTGTTAAGATTTCGGCCGGCCTTTTAACTATTTATTTGCCTTTAGAACTTCCAAAAAAATTATAAAGGAGAGCGCCGATGATTCCACCTACAATCGGGGCGACCCAGAACAACCATAATTGTTCAACAGCCCATCCGCCTGCAAATAGTGCAACACCTGTGCTACGAGCCGGGTTAACTGACGTGTTGGTAACAGGAATGCT
>JAWKKL010000092.1:0-2163 GCA_041393275.1 Bacteroidales bacterium | reverse complement strand
TTTAATGTGTTGGGAGGTAAGGAGTGGAAAGTTGGCCGTGGACATAAAAATAACAGCATCAGCCTGAACGGAAAGTTTAGTATAAATGGCGGTGACAGGATAACACCTGTGGACAAGAACCTCACCTATTTAACAAAGGAAGTAGTTTATGATGAATCTCGGGCATTTGAAGACCAAAACCCAACCTCTTTTTATGCACACTTTACCATTAATTACCGTAAGAACAAACCTAAACATGCCAGCATCTGGAGTTTCCAGATTCTAAATGCCTTTGGTGCACCTGAATATTTTGGGTATCGCTACAACTATAAAAATGATTCAATTGATCTGGATGAGCAAACCATCATTATTCCGAACATCAGTTATAAGATTGTCTTTTAATTGATCTTGTGAAACTAATTTTCTTCCTTCATATATTGCAGGTTCGGAAATTGAACAAAAATAAATTTAAATTGTAGTTTTGGCTGATTAATATTTCAATAAAAAGTATGCGTCTTTATTTATTAATAATTTTTCTAATCGCCATTGTTTTTAGTTCTTGCAAAAAAGATGAGAATGAGCAACAAACACATAAAGTTCCGGATATTGAAAACCAAACCACACCAGAGAAAGTTCAATGGGGGTTGGCCCTTTATTATACGGCTACATGGTGAGGTTACTGTGGTGATTGGGGCGGCCCCCTGATCCACGAATTTGCTGCAGCCGGTAAGGTAGTTGCCATTGCTGCACATGCCTCCAACGACCCGATGTACGATGCAAATCTTTACAAAAGCTTTACTGATGACCGGTCTACGGGTGGTGCCATCCCTTCTTTTTGGGTTGGTGATATAAAAACCTATCAACCGGAATCCATGACTGAACTTTTAAATCAAATCCCAATTGCCGGAATTGGGATAATGTATACAAAAAGTGAAACTAATATAAAAGTCAATACAAATGTTAAGTTTTTTGAAGATGCAACTGGCGAGTATTATTTATCAGTACTGATTTTGGAAAGTGGCATTGATGGCACTTCTTCAGCAGGTGCCTATGCACAAACCGGGACAGCAAACCCTTCATACTACCAACATGATTTTGTGTTAAGGGCATCGTCTATTGAAGGCAATGCCTATGGTGAGCTTATTTTAACAAATCCCATGGAGGGAGAAAACATCGAAAACGATTATGAAATTCCCTTAAATTCATCCTGGACGAACACCTTATACCCGGTAGCCATCTTATGGAAAAAAGATATTGCAACCAGCCCGAAATACAAATTTATTAATGCGGCCAGTTAGTTTTTTATTTATTATTTAACACGTTGACAATAAAGTGCTTTGTCAGAATTTTTTACCAGGTCTTTTAATTTAATAAGTACATATTTCATAAGCCCGCTTTAACCATGTAATTAGCTGTTCATCAATTTCCTCCACAGATTGAATCCGCATAAAATGGGCCCATTTAGTCTTGGTTGCCTGCACTGTTTTATGAATGGGAAACCCATCCAGGTTTTCATCTAAAACAAATTCAATATCCAGCCATGACTTTTTTGGTTTGACTGCCAGAAAATGACTTTTAGCTGTAAACAGGATTGCATTTTTTACAGAATTTACGCGGACAGCCTTAAACTTCAAAACCTCATTCTGGAGTTTTTCAAATGTATTCATGACGTTCTGGTGTTTGTTCAGAAAATGTGATTCTATTGCGGTAACAACACAACTATGATCCTGGTTGGTGTTTTTAAATTGTCTGCTGCATATTGGGCAAGTCCACATAGCGGGTTGTTTTTTCAAAGTTAATAAAAATCTGGTTTTGGGAAATCCTATTCAATGCAATTCATTATTTTTACTGTTGAATATTTTGGCTCATGAAAAAAACCCTTTTCTTATTCCAATTCGTCGTTTTTTTAGGTTGCAATCAAATAGTTGAAGAAAAAGCTTACAGGTATAGCTATCCATTTCAGAATCCTGAACTTACTGTAGATGATAGAATAAACGACCTCATTTCGAAATTATCGACAGATGAAAAAGTTTCACTCATGTTGTACGACAGCCCGGCCATTGAGCGGCTTGGAATTCCAGAATATAATTGGTGGAATGAGTGTCTGCATGGAGTTGGCAGGGCAGGGAAGGCAACGGTTTTCCCACAAGCAATTGCTTTGGCTGCCACTTTTGATGAAGAATT
>JAWKKL010000091.1:0-2308 GCA_041393275.1 Bacteroidales bacterium | reverse complement strand
CCAACTCAACATTATCCATAAGTTTTTTTCCTGCTTCAAGGCCTCCGTTCAGCCCAAAACTTATCATCGCTCCCGATCCACGCATTTGTCGTTTAGCCAATTCATATTGCGGATGCGATTTTAATCCGGGATAACGAACCCAATCAACTTTTGGGTGGTTTTCAAGAAATTCGGCCACTTTAATAGAATTTTCCTGTGCCCGGTCGATTCGAATGGCCAGTGTTTTTAGCCCGCGACGGGTTAAAAATGCCTGGTGGGGATCCATATTACAGCCAACATTCATCATAACCCCTCTCAGGAGTTTGTACATTTCTTCCGTTTTTGTAACAATCATTCCGGCTACAATATCAGCATGGCCATTAATGAATTTCGTCATGGAATGGACCACGATATCAACGCCAAAATCAAGTGGGTTTTGTATATATGGGCTACAAAATGTATTGTCAACACAAACCGGGATGTTATGTTTTCGGGCATGGCTGCATATCACGGCCAGATCCGTAATGCCAATAGTTGGGTTCGCGGGTGTTTCAAGAAAAATTAAGCGGGTATTTGGTTTGATTGCATTTATTACATTGTTTGCATCCGTAGCATCCACAAATGTAGATTCAATGTTAAACTTAGGATAAAGGCTTTCCATAATAGCCCTTGATGGGCCGTATAAGGCATCATGACCAATCATATGGCTTCCTGCTTCGAGAAGTCCAAGATATACGGTATTTACCGCTGCCATGCCCGATGATGTAGCAATACCACCAAATCCATTTTCAAGTTCTGCCACTGTCTTTTCCAGGTCAATTATGGTTGGATTGCCCAGCCGGGTATAAATAAATCCATCACTCTCACCTGAAAAACATTTTGCCCCGTGATCTGCATTTTCAAATGAAAAAGTTGAGGTTTGATAAATGGGTGTAACAGCGCTGTGCAATTTATCTTTAAAACCTCCGCCGTGTACTAATTTTGAATTGAATCCCTTATTTTTTGTTTCCATATCAATTTTATTATTATCTGTTTAATTTTGGTTACAACTTTGTCAATTGAATGTTTTCATTTTACTTCATTCCCGTTCATCAAGAAGTCAACAAATGTATACAGATATATTTTATTAAAAAAATGGTGGTAATATAAATATGTTCTAAATAATGAATCGGGTTATATTTTTGTTAATAACATATTTCAATATCCGCAAATCGGCCCAAAGGATAAAAAGTATTTAAAATTTTGATGCATAGATTTTAATCAAAAATCGGGCACCCTTTCAAATGCGGAATGGCTTTCATCAGAAATTTGAACTTGCGGTATTAAGAAAGGTATAGTAGCGGATATTTATTAAAGATAATTTGAAAGATGGATTATTAGTCAATGTATTTTTCATTTTCGTTAAATTTGCCAAAAATACAATTCATCCTATGGGGAAATCAGGATCATTTACAAAAAAATATATTGAGGAGGTATTGAACGATTATCGGATAGCCAACGAAAGTCGTCAGGTAAGCTTATTAGGCAGGCGTGAAGTGCTGACCGGAAAAGCCAAATTTGGAATTTTTGGGGATGGAAAGGAAATTCCGCAGCTTGCCCTGGCTAAAGTATTTAAAGAAGGTGACTGGCGGGCCGGTTACTACCGCGATCAAACCTTTATGTTTGCCTCCGGATTAATGACCCTTGAGGAATTTTTTGCCCAGCTTTATGGCGATACAGATGAAGTATTTAACCCGCAATCGGCAGGCCGGTTAATGAACAATCACTTTTCTTCAAAAACCATTGATAAAGAAGGAAACTTCCTTGAACTTTCAAAAATTAAAAATTGCTCGGCTGATATTTCCCCGACCGCCGGTCACATGCCACGCCTGCTTGGCCTGGCACTTGCTTCAAAGTATTTTCGTGAAAATCAAGAACTGAAATCAACGTTTAACAAGAATAATAAATTTTCGAATAATGGAAATGAAGTGGCTTTTGGCACTATTGGTGACTCATCCACGTCTGAAGGCTATTTTTTTGAAGCCCTTAATGCAGCCGGTGTATTGCGGGTTCCGCTGGCAATGTCAATTTGGGATGATGGGTATGGCATTTCTGTATCGAAAGAATTTCAAACCATAAAACAAAGCATTTCGGAAGCGCTCAGCGGATTTGAGAAGAATGAGGCCGGCGAAGGTTTCCACATTTACAGAGCCAAAGGCTGGGACTATCCAAACCTTGTTAAAATATATGAAAAAGGAATTGCAACCTGCCGTAAAGACCACCGGCCGGCCATTTTTCATATTACTGAATTAACACAGCCACAGGGCCATTCCACTTCCGGCTCGCACGA
>JAWKKL010000090.1:0-2479 GCA_041393275.1 Bacteroidales bacterium | reverse complement strand
AACGTCGAAAACATCGGTGATGGGATTGCCGAAAATGTCAATATCAAAGTCTCCACAAAAAGTGGAAATATTCCTGGTCTTTACTATCAGCAAAATATTGAGCTTGGTGATATTGCTGGACACAGTGTGATAACCGCAACCATACAAATGAGTAGTACACTTGAGTTAGTAGAGGGAATGGCGGAATTTATGATTGAGGTCATTGAAGATCGTGGTTTCGATGCTTTTCCACTGGAAATAAAAATTGAAACAAGGGCATTTGCAACGCCCAATGTGATCATTGCAGATGCTGAGTTTAGTACTGAAGACGGGGGATTGATCAAATTAAATTATCCCATAAACCTGAAAGTGATCGTTCAAAATATTGGCCAGGGGGATGCAAAATCGGTGAAGGCGGATTTTAACCTGCCAAATCCCAACTGCGTTTTTTTAGGTGAACAAAATAGTTATGATGTTGGATTGTTACAACGGGGAGAAAGCAAGGAACTGGAATTTCTCTTTACAGCCACACGCCGCTATACCCTGAATGAAATCCCTGTTGTTGTTGATCTTTCAGAGTCACTAAATAAATACAGCAAAGATTCTACCTTGTATGTCGGACTGGAACAACAATTAACTGCAAAAAATGAAGTGGTGATCAGCGGCATTGCCACCGAAACTCCCGACATAGTCAGGGCGTCCCTCACTTCCGAAGTCGATAAGAATATTCCGGTGAATATGACCAAACATCCATACAGGTATGCATTAATTATCGGTAACGAAGATTATTCACGTTATCAGCGTGGACTGGACAGTGAATCCAATGTGGAATTTGCCCGAAACGATGCAAAAGTATTTAAAGAATATGCCGTTAAAACCCTTGGCGTTGATGACATGAATGCCCATTTGCTGCAGGATGCCACAGCCGGTGAGATTTCCCAAAAGATTGATTTGATCTCTAAACTGGCTTCAAAGTCAGGAGAGCAGGCCGAGATCATTTTCTTTTATGCCGGCCACGGTTTACCTGATGAAGTAACTCGTGAACCTTACCTGATCCCGGTTGATGTTTCAGGCACAAATTTAAATTCTGCTATAAAATTAAGCGACATGTACAAAAGTTTTGCCGAAAGTGGCGCCGGAAAAGTAAGTGTGTTTTTGGATGCCTGTTTTAGTGGTGGTGGGCGCGATGCCGGTTTAATTGCCGCCCGTAGCGTAAAGGTAAAGCCTAAAGAGAATATGATAACCGGAAATCTGGTAGTGTTTTCTGCAAGTACCGGAGAACAATCGGCCATGCCCATCGAAGAAGAACAACATGGGATATTTTCCTTTTATTTATTTAAAAAGATAAAAGAATCAAAAGGAGAAATCACCTACGGGGAACTGGCGGATTATATTTCACAAAATGTGTCCATCGAATCGCTGCGGATAAACCAAAAAGAACAAGACCCAATAGTAAATGTGAGTACTGCTGTTGAGGCAACCTGGCGAGAATGGAACATTAATTAAAAAACAGGACTATGCAAACGAAATACCTTTTCCTCCTTATGCTTATGTTGTCTTCTCTTTTTGGGTCAGCTCAAAAAAAGACAGAGATAATGGCCACCGGAAAATACGAAGCACGAGATTTGACATTGGAAGAAGTGAAAAAAAAGGCCATTGACGATGCCAAAAAAAATGCTATGATAAAAGCAGGTATCTCGGAAAATGTTACCGTATCAGACTTCCTGTATACCTTTGAGGACAATGAAAAATTTCATGATATTTTTCAATCCTTTGTTTCAACCGAAACCGGGGCAGAGATCATCGTAGAAAAAGTAACCGAAACCCGTCGCGACATCAATGAGTTTGGAAATATCCTCATCGAAGTGGAAATTGAAGCAGTAATTTTTAAACACAAAGAAGATCCTGACAGGTCATTTGTATTTAAAGTTGATGGAATACGTGAATTTTACATGGATAACGACCCCTTGAACTTTACCTTTTTACCTGGCCAGGATGGCTTCCTAAAAATATTTAATGTCACCGATGCTACGGCTTTTCTTCTCTATCCGTTTGACGATGCTGAAAATAAATTACTCAATGATGAAAAAAGCAGGCTTTTCAATAAAAATCAAAAGGTAACGTTTCCTGTAAATACCCATATGGATGGTTATTACTTTGGAATTGATGACCCATTAAAAAGCAAAGAATATAATTTATTGATTTTTGTTTTTACAAAAAGTGATATTCCTTTTTTAGAAACTCCAAATGTTCAGAATATCATGACCTGGATTTATAAAATTCCATTGGATGAAAGGGCAGTTGAACAATTTGGAATCATAGTCAGAAAATAAAATTTAAAAAATTCATACCATGAAAAAGATCTTATTCCTCACCCTGTTTATGTTAGGCTACGTCCTGATTTCATTTTCGCAGATCGACAAAATGCGCGATCAATTAGAAGATGCTGACGCAATAGAAGATGGCCAGTTTACTCTCAGATTTTTTAATGCGGAAACTG
>JAWKKL010000089.1:0-2568 GCA_041393275.1 Bacteroidales bacterium | reverse complement strand
TATTTAAAGTACTTGAAAGCGAACTAAGCGGAGGATATCTGGATGAACTTTGTGATGCCATTGATGAAACCATGAACGGAAATTTTATAACTGCTAATGGATTAAACAATGTATCCTATTTTGATAACTGGACTATGACTGAATTTGGCAAAGCAAACATTACACCAAGCCAGGACAATCCGCAAAGAATAGACCATGTTATGTTTTTATGGAGAAACCATCCGGATTTTAATGGCACAGGCCAGGCCTGGTATAGTTTCGGAAGCCTGATAGTTGGCAACCCTGTAAGTTCCTATAGTCAACAAGGCTCTTTTAGCAGAATGCCGTTATCAACTTGCCGTCATGAGTATGGCCATTTAATGTATGGCGATAATTATTTTCATGCCGGTGGTGGTGGAAGCCACACAAATTATTTCATCCCCCGTGCAGGCGGGTGGAGCAATATGGGTTTGGGGGGAAGCTCGTTGTTAACATGGAATGCCTGGGACAGGCAACGGTTGGCATGGAAAGCAGCAGGAAATGTATATAATCCGGCAGCACGCAATTATAATAACACCCTGGAAGTTAGCGGTGACCTTGATGCAATGGTCTCTTCCGGTGCAGGAATTTATTACCTGCGCGACTTTGTTACAACGGGTGATGCAATTAGCATAAAACTTCCATTTATTGACCCCAATACCGAATTCCCTGAATATATATGGATTGAGAACCACAATGGCACTGATATAAATGGCAGCCCTTTTGACAAATGGCAATGGCAATCGCCCAACGACCCTTGTATTGAACCTTTTATTCCGGGAATTATGATGTATCTTCAAATTGATAAGGAGATAAAAACATCAGCAGTGTTTTCGGAGGTATGGGGAGGTTATGCAGGTTATATCAGGCCATTAACAGCCGATGGGTATCATGACCGCGAACGGGAAAAAACAACGGTTCAAAATGCTTGTATTGACTGGGGGCAGCAACACGCATTTACCGAAATATATCCAAATCCTTTAACGGGTGATGGCGACCAGGGCCATTATGCAATTGATGCAAATGATGATGATATGATAAGGTATGAAGATGAGCAATTAAACTATGTCCAAAAATTTAATGGGGATTACTTTAAAAATCTTTTTCAGTATGGGCATACTTCCCATGTTTTTACACTGGAAGGAAACAATAAAGTTGGCATTTGTACAAACCCTTCTTCGGCTTCTATGATGAGTATGGTGGGTAAAAATGAACCAATTCCTGGTGAAAATAATCTTAGAAAAGTTTATTTAAATGGTGTCTCAATAGAAATTTTAGAGCAAGATACATTTGGCATAAAGCTGCAAATTGAATTTGATGACGTTGATGTTGACAATGATGTACGATGGTGTGCTGATACCATCGTGCTTTCGCCTGTGCAAACAACAAGCGGTTATTCGTTAAACCTGAAATCTGGAAATACAATTCTATTGAATCAAAATTTGACTGCAACCAGAATGTTAGATCCAGTAATGTTTGAAGGTAATAAGATTTTTGCCTCACCTACACATTTTAAATGCAGGCCCGATTCATGGTTTCATGTGGAGCCATCATCAACATTGACACTGGAGGATAAAAGTAAGTTAATATTGGAAACCGATTCCAGATTAGAAATGGAAACAGGTTCAACTATTCATTTAAAAGATGGCAGCGAAATTATTTTGCAAAACGGTAGCTTAATGGAAATTGGAAGCTACTCATTAATTTCCTTTGAGGAAAATTCAAAACTGATTGTTGAGGAAGGGGCCACCCTGGTTGTAAGCGATATGGTTACTTTCAACTCCTTATTGAATAATTCAGAAATACTGGTTTACGGAGAAGTGCAATTAGGCACAGATATTGATTTCGTGGGAACTGGGGACGCCCAACTATTCGTAAAAATCCACAACCTGTCGCTGAACCTGACTTATGATGATTGCGATTTTACCAATACAGCTTTGTTTGCGTATAATAATGAATCCATAATTTCAAATTGTACTTACACAGGAAGTGCCCTCTATGGGTTTTATGGTACCTTTTTGATTAGTACAAGTAATTTTGTATCTTCCCGCATCAAAATTGCAAACGCATCTACGAATAGCAAACTGGTGAGTATTACAAATAATTGTAATTTTAGTGGACTCTCATTATCACCTGTTATTGATATTGATAATTATCCAAATTATCAGATTCAAAATTGTTCGATTACAAATTGTTCAGATGCAATTTCATTATATAATTGTGGATATGGTAATCAAGAACAGTTTATCACTAATAATGTTATTTCCGAAAATTCTGGTACTGGAATAACGGTATACCGTACTACTACTGATATCCTGCATAATGTGATTGATTTAAATGGAACAGGTATTAAATGTTTTAACAGAAGTGTTGTGCATATTGAAGGAGATCATGAAATAGTCACACAGAAAATAAAAAATAATTCCTCCTATGAATTACTTGCTTCAAGAGGAAGTTTTCCTCAATATTTCCAGTGGAACTTAGTACAGGATGATGATAACATTCCTGGTGATCCTATGGTTAAATATTCAGGTACCAACGATGAGAATC
>JAWKKL010000088.1:0-2633 GCA_041393275.1 Bacteroidales bacterium | reverse complement strand
ATAGTGATGGTGGACAATTTAAAGTTATTTAATACAATAATTTTATATGAAAAACTCCTTGAAATGTACCCTCGAAGTGCAGCTATAATTACTCTCTACATGTTTATTTATGTGTTCATTTTTAGGACATTAGAGTTGAGGACAATGCTTTCACTATATTAATCATGGTCTTTAAAAAGTCAATTTGACAGCTGGATTCTGTCAAAATTACAACCATATAACTTCTGAAAATACAAGTAAGTTTAACATTGTCAAACATTTAGCTATGATGCTCTGTTCGGGTGGAATAAAATTTGATGAAAATTAATTGACAAATTAAATAAAATGTATAACTAAAAAATGGAGGAATTAACTATGACACTCGCAAGATTATCAAACAATTGGTTTCCATCATTTCCTTCATTAGTTGACAGATTTTTTGATGGGGATTTGATGGATTGGAACAATTCAAATTTTGCAGGTGAGCAATCTACATTGCCGGCAGTGAATGTGAAGGAAAACGACAACGAATTTCTGATTGAGGTTGCAGCACCCGGATTAAAAAAGGAGGACTTTCAATTGAACTTCGACAATGGAAGGTTAACCATTTCATCAGAAAAAAAGGATGAAAAAATCGAAAAAGAGGGTGAAAAGGTTACACGAAAGGAATTCAGTTACACATCGTTCCAGCGTTCTTTCAATGTTGCAGAAAACATTGTTAATGCCGAAAAGATTGCAGCCAAATATAATAACGGGATTCTTTATGTTTCGTTGCCGAAGCGCGAAGAAGTAAAACCCAAACCTGCAAAACAAATTAAAATTTCATAAATTGAAATACGGGCAGGCCTTTATTTACCTGCCCGTTCTATTGTTTTACCATTAAAATTTAACGTTATGATACGCATTGGAATTATTGCCCTTGCATTATCATTTCTTATAACTGGTTGCAATGGGCAAACAAAACAAGAAACAAAAAATAGAAAAACAGACGCAAGTAATCCGGAAACCAATATCAGGGTAAATAAAGAGTACGATGAAAATGGCAACTTGATAAGGTACGATTCGAGTTATTCATATTTCTATTCAAATATTGAAAACGATACTACCCTGGAAGACAGTGTTTTTCTAAATTTCCGAAACTATTTCAATAATCGGTATAGGTTTTCAAATGAGCCATTTTTCGACAACTACTTTTTTGAAGACTCATTGTTGCATTACGATTTTTTTAAACATGATTTTTTCTCAAACAGGTTTCGAAGGAATATGGAATACATGGACCTTTTGTTCCGGGAAATGGATTCCATGAAAAACAGTTTTTTTGACAGGCAGTTTCCAAATCCTGATTTGGATGACCTGGACGGGAATGAATAAGAAACGCAATTTATTATACTGCCTGACAATATTTGAATTTTTCAGCAAACATGGAATACAAAGATTATTATATAATCCTCGGGGTTGATAAAAAGGCTTCTCAGGGTGATATTAAAAAGGCTTACCGCAAGTTGGCCCAGAAATACCACCCTGATAAAAACCCTGATAATAAGGAAGCCGAAGAAAAATTTAAAAACATTAGCGAAGCATATGAAGTAATTGGGAAGCCTGAATCACGAAAAAAATATGATGAACTTGGGGCCAATTGGAAACAATACCAACAGGCAGGTTTTGATCCATCGGCACAAGGGTTTTCCGGAGGGAGGCCAGGTGGCAGTTATCGCTATGAATTTCATGGCGATCCGTCAGAAATGTTTGGAGGAAGTGGTTTTTCCGACTTTTTTGAGTCCTTTTTTGGTGGATCAGGGGCCAGGTTTAGTGGATTTGGTAACTTTGGACGGGAAACATCAGGCAGCGACCTCACAGGGGAAATTTCAATTTCGCTAAAGGAAGCTTATTTCGGGACAGAACGAATTGTTGACCTGGGCAATGAGAAAATAAGGGTAAAAATAAAACCCGGTGCCTATGATGGATTAAAGTTGAAGATAAAGGGCAGGGGGCAAAAAGGTACATCTGGTAAATCGGGAAACCTTTTTCTTACTATCCGTATTCAGCCCCATAATTTGTTCCGGCGTAATGGCCATGATCTTTTTATGGAGATATCCATAGATATTTTCACGGCTATGCTGGGAGGAAAACAAAAAATACAAACCTTTTCCGGTGAAGTAAATATTAATATCCCCGAAGGTATTCAAATGGGTAAAAGCCTAAGATTAAAGGGGAAAGGTATGCCTGTTTACGATAAACCGGGTTTTGGTGATTTGATTGTAAAATTAAATGTTCAGTTGCCAAAAAAATTAAACCAGGGTCAAAAAGAATTGATAAATAAACTCAAATTGAGTTTTCAAAATCAATATGCATATTAATTATATAACAACCTAAATATCAGTCATTATGAGATATATAATTCACAATAAGAACTTGATCGGAGGTGCGAAACAGCAAAATTCATTCGAAGAAAAAGTTTCAACAAAAATGAATCTATTGAGAAGGGTATTGTCCAATTATAGAAAAAATTTATTGTTAGAGGTGTATGTTTCAAAAGTAAATTCGCATAATTACAAAGTTTCTCTTTCGCTAAAATTAAAAAGTAAATTCCTCTATCTTGAGGAAGAAGGAAGCAACATTTTGGCATTGGTTAGTGATCAACTTGATAAACTCAG
>JAWKKL010000087.1:0-2975 GCA_041393275.1 Bacteroidales bacterium | reverse complement strand
ACCTCAATTTATCCTGGCCAATACTAGTGAAGAAGCCTTTGCAAAGCTCGATGAAGAAAATATAGATTTGATCATAACCATGTTAAGTGCTGATAAAACGGATACCTTTGAATTAGCACAAGCAATTAAAAAGAAATATCCACGCAAACCCATCGTCGTATTAACCCCTTTTTCGCGTGAAGTCAGCTTAACTGTTGACCAGACAGATTTAAGCGCTATTGATTATATCTTCAGTTGGCTGGGTAACGCCGATATTTTACTGGCCATTATAAAGCTCATCGAAGATAAGATGAATATGGAGCACGATGTAAATGAGGTGGGTGTACAAACCATATTATTGGTGGAAGACTCCATCAGGTTTTACTCCAGTTATTTACCCAATATTTATAAGATCATATTTAAACAATCGCTGAAATTTATGACTGAGGGCCTGAACGAACACCAAAAAATGTTGCGCATGAGGGGCCGTCCAAAAATTTTACTGGCCACTACATACGAAGAGGCTATCAGCTTTTATGAAAAGTACAAGCATAATCTGTTAGGGGTGATAACTGATATGACCTACAGAAGGAATGGTGTAGATGATAAACATGCTGGCATTAAGTTGAGCCAAAAAATTAAAGAAGATGATAAATTTATGCCCATTTTGCTTCAATCATCGGATGCAGGAAGTGAAAAACTGGCAAAAAAAATTAAGGTTGGTTTTATAAATAAACACTCTAAAACCCTATCCATTGAGTTACGAAATTTTATTTTCGAATATTTTGCATTCGGTGATTTTGTTTTTGTTGATCCTGATGATGGGCGAGAGGTATTACGGGCGGCTGATTTAAAATCGTTTCAGGAAATCTTATTCAGGGTTCCGGATTCATCGCTTGAGTATCATATTACCCGAAATCATTTTTCCAAGTGGTTTCGTGCCCGGGCATTATTCCCATTGGCTGATCTGATTAGGGATTTACGGATAAAAGATTTTAAAACCCTGGATGAAGTCAGGAAGTTTATGTTTGATTCCATTGCAAGTTTCAGGCTAAATAAGGCACGTGGGGTTATTGCAGAATTTTACCGTGAACGGTTTGATGAATATTTTACTTTTACCCGCATCGGAGAAGGGTCGATAGGTGGTAAGGCCCGTGGCTTAGCTTTTCTCGATTCGCTGATCATGCGAAATAAAATACTGGATAAATTCAGTAATGTTGTTGTTACCATTCCGAAAACCGTTGTGCTTTGCACGGATGTATTTGATGAGTTTATGGAGGAAAACAATCTTTATTCGGTTGCGCTGGCAGAAAATATCACGGATGAAAAACTGCTCGACGCTTTTGTCAAATCGCGCCTTCCATTTCGGATTCACGAAGATCTTTACACATTTATCTCGGTTATTCGAAACCCTATTGCAGTTCGCTCTTCCAGTCTTTTAGAGGATTCGCATTATCAGCCATTCATCGGGATTTATTCAACATATATGATCCCTTTTGTTGAAAACGATGAACGGTTGATGATTGAAATGTTATCGGAAGCTATCAAATGTGTCTGCGTGACGCTTTTTAAAGACAGTAAAGCCTATATGGCGGCCACATTAAATGTGATTGATGAGGAAAAAATGGGCATCGTATTGCAAGAAGTTTGTGGTGAACAACATGATAATATATTCTATCCAAGTTTCTCCGGTGTAGCCCGGTCGATCAATTTCTATCCCATCGAACCGGAAAAAGCAGATGATGGCATTGCCAATGTAGCATTGGGATTGGGAAAATATATTGTGGATGGAGGATTATCATTACGGTTTTCGCCAAAATACCCCAAAAAGATTTTGCAATTAACAAGCCCGGAAATGGCATTGCGTGAAACACAAAAAGTATTTTATGCATTAGACTTGAACGCCGGCAATTTTAAACCTTCTGTTGATGATGGGGCAAACCTTCTAAAGCTCAGGGTAAAAGATGCCAGGAATGATTTTTCATTAGCCCAGATTGCATCAACCTACGATTTACACAATCATATTTTACGTGATGGTACAACCCATGAAGGAAAAAGAGTGATAACCTTTAATAATATTTTACAGCATAATGTTTTTCCATTGGCTAAAATTCTGGATTTAACATTACAAATCGGTCAACGCGAAATGAATAAGCCCGTTGAAATTGAGTTTGCCGTAAGCCTTGGAAAGAAAAAAAGCGAACCTCACATTTTTAATCTTTTACAGATCCGGCCAATTGTTAACAATAAAGAAACAACAGAAGTGGAAATTGATGATGTTGATCCTAATGATACCATTATAGTTTCTAATTCGTCTCTTGGTAATGGAATTATTGAGGATATTTTTGATTTTGTTTATGTAAAACCAGAGGCTTTTGATCCTTCGAAAAGTCCAAAAATTGCAGAAGAGGTCGGTAAAATAAATGAAGAATTTAAGAATAATAGCAAAAACTATATCTTGGTTGGGCCTGGTCGGTGGGGTTCCACCGACCCTTGGTTAGGTATTCCGGTTAAATGGCCTCAAATTTCGTTTGCCCGCGTAATTGTGGAATCGGGATTAGAAAACTACCGGATTGACCCAAGCCAGGGAACCCATTTTTTCCAAAACCTTACCTCTTTCAGAGTGGGATATTTTACGATCAATCCGTTTATCAATGATGGATTTTATGATGTAGACTTTTTAAAAAGTATTAAGGCAGAATTTGAAGATGAATTTATCAGGCACATAAAATTCAAATCCCCGGTTGTTATTAAAATTAACGGCAGAAAAAGCAAAGGGGTGATTTATAAACCGCAGGAATGAGGACCACGAGGTTCGAGTTAGCATGCATATACCGAATAAGGTTAAACACCTGTTATTAAATAGCGAGATTCTGAGTATGGCTGGATTCCATACAGTCGAAAAAAAACCGTTACATGAAAACGTAACGGTACAAAATACATTGGATATAATGAGAAGATATGGCTACAAAATTATCCAAAGCTTCTAAATGCTG
>JAWKKL010000086.1:0-3282 GCA_041393275.1 Bacteroidales bacterium | reverse complement strand
TTTTCAGAATCCAGCTATGGCTTTCGTCCAAACAAGAACCTACATCAAGCAGTATTAAAGGCACAGGGATACATCAATGATGGATTTCAGCATCCCGAAGATATTCACCTGAAAACCTTTTTCGATGAAGTAAACCACTGCTATCTGCTGCAATTGCTTTACCGTAAAATCAAAAGCAGTGAAACCTACGCCTGATCTGCAAATGGCGGCGGTGGAATATCAAATTCATAAATGATATGATCCAAAGATCATGAAAAAAACACGCCGCGATATATTATCCCTGACGAATGGTTTATAAATGCTTGTCGTAATTAAAAAAAAAGACTTCCGGACGAACTCTTTGCCCGGAAGTCTTTTAAAATTTGGTTTGTTCTGCTGATCCATGCGAATAGATTATCTGAGCAGTGTCATTTTTTTGGTTGTCAGGTAGCTACCGGCACGAATTGTATAGAAATAAATCCCTTCCGGCTCGTTCCGGGGCTCCCATTGTACCGAGTATTCTCCAGGTCCCAATCGTTGGTCAATCAGATCTGCAACCTGCTGACCGTGTAAATTAAATATGCTTAAAGAAATCATTTCGCTGCGATCAACTGAGAATTTTATATTGGTGGAGTACGAAAAAGGATTTGGATAATTCTGATCCAAAAGAACCGGGTTAGAAGCTATCAATCTTTCATCAACTGAGGATACTTCATCAAAATTGACGACCGGACAGTTTACATTTGCAGCACCTTGTACCAATATTGTAGCTTGCAGAGCAGAAGTCAGATCATTTACATTATAGAAATCCACATTGTCATAAATATTAACCGTCCAGAGAGGGGAATAGTTTTCATCTTCGGGTACTGTGGCCGTTACGTTGTGTGTCCTTCCGGTCAGTGAATCGGTCATAAATCCGGAAGGAGGCCCCCCGCACCGTTCGCCGGGATTGCGTGAATCCTCCTTGGCTAAACTCTTTCGCTAATGTTGTAGAGAACCGCCTTCGGCAAGCCAATGGTGACCGATGGGTGAAACAAGCTTCAAAGGACGAGGAATGAATGGGATGTTTGAGCCGGCTGGGGGTATCAACGATAGGTTTGCCAGTTTTTTATTCGTATCAACTTATTGTGTTCTTCAATAAATTCTATCCATTGCTTTTGACCTGCATTTTTTGCCATTTTCAAAGCCTGATCGGATGTGGTTAATGCTTCCTCCCTGTTTCCATTCTTGTACAGAAACCATGAGTATTTATCGAGCGTGATAAAATCGTTTTCAATTTCGTAATTCCATTTAACATTGAGCATGTAATACCTGGTATCTGTTGGCATTGCATAAAATATTACCGCAATTATTGAACCTGCCACTAATGGAAATAAATTCATCATTTGTTGTTTTCGTAAAAAAGTAATAGTAACAAACAAAGAAAAAAATGTGGCGATAATTAATATCGCAATTCCCACGGGCAGGAATTTAACGGAGATAAACAATAATAAAAGCCAACTGAATAGCGCCAAATTTAACATTGCAGTGTGCCTTTTTTCTTTGTAGAACAGGGTAATTAAACCAATGATAAAAACGCCTGCAAGCCCTATAATCATGAAGACAGCATTGTAATGAATATGAAAGAATTTTAAAAAAAATCCTACGCAGTATAGACTATAAAATGAAATTAACAGCTTTTTCATATATTACTTTCACTTGTTAACGGAAAGAATAAGTGGCTTTTAATGCCTTTTATTCAAGATTGTTAACTTTTTTTTCTCTTCAATATTTTAACTGTGCGATTGTACATGATTTCCGCCAAATTCCAGTCATATCCATTAAAGTTGGTTGTATTATTGAATTGAACCACAACCATGTCGATGTCGTCGTGGTATTTTGCAATGCTCTGGTAGCCGGGAAGCAAACCTGTATGTTCGTAAACATAAATAGAGGAATAGATTTCCTGTTCCCCTTCATTAAATACAGAACCATCGTTTAAGGCCCGCAGGAATATACCCACATCCTCTGCCGTAGCGAGCATTAAGCCGGTGTTTTCATACTTAAAATCTTTATCAAGACCAACATAATAGCCACTCATCACATCGTCGATATCCACTTCACTAAGCGAGCCGAAGGTATTTTTCAGCCCAAGCGGGTTCAAAATTTCCTCCCTGATATATTGCTGGCGGGGATAGCCCAGGGTTTTATCAAGGAGGTCTTCAATCAACATATAGTTGGTATTTGAATAAGCATAATCTTCACCCGGTTCAAAATCTGCCGGTAAATCCAGGCCGTATTCAAGTGTTTCCTGTCGGCTTTCTGGAGGTTTTGTCCAATAATCAGGATGGTCGACAAAATTGGGAATACCACTCCGGTGTTGCAGCATCATTCTCAGGGTAATTTTATCGGAATATTCAATTCTTCCCGCAAGTTCAGGAAAGTATTCAGCGAGTGTTTTATCCAAAGATAAACGCCCTGCTTTTACTAATTTTGCGGTAGTAACAGCGATATATAACTTGGTAATGCTGGCAATTTTGAATAAGGCTTGCGGATAGGCAGGTATTTTATTTTTCCGGTCGTGCCAGCCAGCGGCATAAAACTCCGGTGGTTTCCCGGCCTGGTCAGCGTAAACAATTATTCCATCAAAACCATAACCAATGGCTTCATTTAATTGTTCCTGAACTGTATCGGGCAGGGGTAATACCCAGGCCTTTACCAAAATCCATGGTACGAACCACAAAGAGGATATGCTTGCAATAATAAATACTATTCTGAGTAATTGTTTTATTTGATTTTTTTTCATACTATTTCAAGACGATGTGTTTTTATCGCTTTTGTCATTTTTCTGTTTTTAGTTAGAACCAGTGCGATTAAAACACCAAAAGCAACTCCAGGGCTAATACACAGGGCAAAATTGTCTGTTAAAAACGCCAATTACGCTTCCGATTGCAGCACCTAAGGCCGAACCTAAAACTATTTTTTTCGCTGTTCATTCTTTTTACCCTTTGTTTTCTCTGACTTTGTTATATCAATAAGTTATTTGATTTTCATTTTTCCGGGTTAAACTTTCATTGTACACCGTTTACGCAAATTGCTCTCCGGGTTTAGGATATAAAGCGCAGCGACTGATTTGTATCTGTGATTTCATACATAACAGGTAGCTGGTTAAATTATTTTCTTTTGGTTACTTTAACGCATTCCAACTCATTGTAGTTGTCAGCAGAGATGCTATAACGGCATAAAACATATAAAAGTTGTACTGCACTGCCAGCAATTTTGTATATGCTTATTTTGGTATTGCGTATGGTGTTTGAGTTTGAG
>JAWKKL010000085.1:0-3305 GCA_041393275.1 Bacteroidales bacterium | reverse complement strand
CGGTTTGTTATTTTATCCGTATAAATAAGGATCATCCTCAAATAGTAATCATTATTGACAATTAAATTTAAAAATCAAAACCAGAAACCCAAAACTACTTATCATACCATCCGGCGTACATATTATAACTGTCCGCGATCCGGTTTATTTCCCCTTCGAGAAGTGCCGTATCTACCGATTTTATTTTTTTGGCCGGCACACCAGCATATACACTTCCTGATTCAACAATAGTCCCTTTTGAAACGACTGCACCTGCAGCAATTATGGAATTGCTTTCAACAACCACGTGATCCATTAAAATGGAACCCATGCCTACCAGTACATTATCGTGAATAGTGCATCCATGAACAATGGCGTTATGCGCTATGGATACATTGTTTCCAATGGTTGTTGAGGCCTTTTGGTAGGTGCAATGCACAACTACCCCATCCTGAATATTTACTTTGTTCCCAATCCTGATGGCATGTACATCACCACGAACCACGGCATTAAACCAAACGCTGCAATCATCTCCCATCACAACATCACCTGTTATGGTAGCATTGTCAGCCAAAAAACAATTTTTTCCGAAAACAGGCGAAATACCTTTTACCGATTTTATAAGAGCCATTTTATGCTAAACTTTACAATGAATACTAGAGGCCACAAAAATACAAAATCGTGTGGTTCTATCTCCGGGAATTCATTTTAATGGGTGCTTTTGCAGGATAATCAATGGAATAGTGCAATCCGCGACTTTCCCTGCGTTGTTGGGCCATTTTTATGATGAGATACGAAACGTTGATCAAATTCCTGAGTTCGCATATAGGGACACTGATGATGGAGCGGTTATACAAATCCTCTGTTTCTTTGTTTATTATTTCCAGCCGGGTCAGGGCGCGGGCTAATCGCAGGTCCGACCTTACAATGCCCACATAATTCGACATGATCATTTGCAATTCACGGGTGGATTGGGTAATCAATACCATTTCTTCATTCAAAACTTTTCCTTCAGCATCCCAATCCGGAATATCATTGCAAAAATCAGAATCAGCCAGGGTTTGAACTGCATCTTGTGATGCCCTGTGAGAAAAAACAGCCGATTCGAGCAGGGAGTTTGATGCCAGGCGATTTGCTCCATGCAATCCTGTGGAAGCACATTCGCCGGTAGCATACAAATTTAGTATGGAAGTGCGCCCGTATTCATCCACTTTTATCCCTCCGGTAAGGTAATGAGCAGCCGGTACAACCGGAATCTTTTCCTTTAATATATCAATCCCGATGCTAAGGCATTTTGCATAAATCGTTGGAAAGTTTTTTATGAGTTCGTTTTTATTTAAATGGGTAGTATCCAGGTAAACGTAATCATCCCCGCTTTGTTTCAATTCCTTGTCGATGGCGCGTGCAACAATATCCCGTGGGGCCAGCGATTCACGGGAATCATACTTTTTCATAAAATCTTCTCCGCTTCGGGTCCGGAGTACGGCGCCAAATCCGCGTAATGCCTCTGAAATCAGGAATGACGGCTTTTCTTCGGGATTGTAAAGCGAGGTGGGGTGAAACTGGACAAATTCCATGTTTTCGATGGTGGCCTTTGCCCGGTAGGCCATGGCTATTCCGTCGCCGGTTGCAATTTCAGGATTGGTTGTTGTACTGTAAACATTCCCGGCTCCTCCTGTTGCAAGCAGGGTTTTTTTAGCCAGAATTGTTAATACTTCGCCGCTTTCAGGGCATAATACATAAGCCCCAAAACATTTTATTCCGGGCGTTCCTCGCGAAACCCCGATGCCCAAATGGTGTTGCGACAATATTTCAATGGTGAAATGTTTTTCAAGCAGTTCGATGTTGGGGTGGTTTCTTACCTCTTTCAGCAAGGCCCGTATGATTTCCGATCCCGTGCTATCCTTGTGATGAAGAACACGGCTTTCCGAATGCCCCCCTTCTTTTCCGAGCGAAAATTTACCACTTTCCGTTTTATCAAACTGGGTTCCCCATTCGATAAGTTCTTTCACCCGTTCGGTGGATTCTTCGATGGTTATTCTAACGATTTTTTCATTGCATAATTCATCGCCGGCAATGAGGGTATCCTGAATGTGTTTTTCGTACGTATCAGGTGAGTACATTACGGCAGCTATGCCACCCTGGGCATATTTTGTTGCCGTTTCATCAGCTTTGTCCTTTGTTACCACACATACTTTCCCATATTTCGCCACTTTGAGGGCGAAGCTTAATCCGGCTATTCCGGAACCGATAACAAGAAAGTCAACTTTTTTGTGCATGAGATATTACAGGTTAAGCAATGATTTTTCCGGCTCTTTCCCACCAAATAACATTTTTACAGGATTTTCCAGCATCTCCTTAACATTCACCAGGAAAGTAACCGATTCACGGCCATCAATGATCCGGTGATCGTACGAAAGGGCAACATACATGATGGGATGGATTTCAACTTTGCCATTTACGGCAATGGGCCGTTCAACAATATTGTGCATTCCTAAAATAGCACTTTGCGGAGGATTAATGATAGGTGTAGATAACATGGATCCAAAAACACCACCATTTGTTATTGTGAAAGTTCCACCTGTCATTTCATCAATGGTGATTTTATTTGTCCGGGCTTTGTTAGCAAGTTCTTTTATGGTCAATTCAATTTCGGCCAGCGACATTTGCTCGGCATTTCGTAATACCGGCACCATTAAACCTTTTGGCGAGCTAACAGCAATCCCAATATCGGCATAATTATAATAAACTACTTCGTTGCCATCAATCTGTGCATTAACACCCGGAACAATATTCAGTGCCTCTGTAACTGCTTTGGTGAAAAAAGACATAAATCCAAGTGAAACACCATGTTTTTCTTTAAAAATCTCCTTGTATTTGTTTCTGATCTCCATGATGGGTGTCATATTCACCTCGTTAAAGGTGGTAAGCATAGCCGTTTCGTTTTTTACAGAAACCAGCCGTTGGGCCAACTTTAACCTTAATGTTGACATTTTTTTTCTTTCTATATCACGCGTACCACCCCATGATGATGGTGATGAAGAAACCGAACTTGATGTTTGACCTCCTTTTGACAGAAAAAATTCCACATCTTTTTTACCCACCCGGAATCCTTTCATGAAGTTTATAAAATCTTCCTCAGAAACATTGTTTTCCTTCATTAATTTTTTGGCAAGCGGCGAAATATTCAGTTCCGTTTCTGCGGGGGTTTGTTTTATTTTTTCCGGGACTTTTTCTGCAACAGTTTCTTTTTGCTTAATCTCTTCTTTTGTTTCCTTTTCAGCAATTGCTTTGGGTGCAGTTGCTTTTTTTTCGCCTTTAATGCT
>JAWKKL010000084.1:0-3326 GCA_041393275.1 Bacteroidales bacterium | reverse complement strand
GTGAGCCGGGCCGTGACAACCCTTGGAGAGTTAGTAAAATGGGTAAAACCATTAATATTACCATACAGCCGGAATGAACTTAAAAATGGAATCTTATATTTGAAAGGGGGCGAATTAAAATCGGAATTAAGAAGAAGTAAAATGAAGAGTTCGGTATATAATATCCCTGATTACTATAATGAAGATTTTTTTGAAACAAAAAAACTTGTTCATTTATATTAATTCTGGATTTAAACAACATAATAATAATTCTTTCCAGAATTATAAACAAATCTAAACCTGAGTTCCTTTTTTACTATCTTCGTCCGCAATAAATAAAATCAACACTTATGACAGAATCAATAAAAAAATCATTAAGAGAAAATACCGGAGTGAGATGGTTTGTTCTGGTATTGGTATCGTTGTGTATGTTAATAGCTTACACATTTATGGAAGTTTTATCGCCCCTTCAAACATTAATCCAAAGCACTTATGGTTGGAGTGGTTCAGAATGGGGAATTGTAACAGGTGCACAGGGTTATTTAAATGTTTTTGCATTTATGTTAATATTTGCCGGAATTATTCTCGACAAAATGGGGATAAAATTTACTGCAGTAAGTTCAGGAATTGTAATGATTCTGGGTGCAATTATTAAATATTGGGCTTTTGCAGGTAATTTTGAAATTGGGACATTGATACTCGGTATCGATTCCAGGGTTTTTATTTCTGCCTCCGGCTTTGCAATTTTTTGTGTTGGCGCTGAAGGTGCCGGTATAACAGTTTCAAGAATAATTGTAAAGTGGTTTAAAGGGAAAGAAATGGCTCTTGCTATGGGTACAGAAATGGCCCTGGCCCGTTTCGGATCTTTTATTGCCCTCTTTGGTGCACCGCGTATAGCAAAAGCTTATGATATTCCGACTTCCGTATTGGTAGGTGCAATTGCCCTTTGCATTGCTTTAATATTATTTATTGTCTATACAATAATGGATACTAAATTAGATAAGCAATTAAAAGGAACCTTTGTTGAAGAAGAACCTTTCCAGTTATCTGACCTTAAACTAATTGTTTCAAGTAAAGGATTTTGGTACATAGCCATTTTGTGCTTGCTATTTTACTCTGCTGTTTTCCCCTTCTATAAATTTTCTTCAGGCTTGATGGTAAATAAATTCGGAATTGACCCCGGTACTGCCGGAGATATTCCTTCCATTCTGCCATTTGGAACAATTTTATTAACACCAATATTTGGATTTGTTTATGATAAAATTGGTAAAGGAGCCTCAATTATGATACTTGGTGCGTCGCTTTTGGTTATAGTACATACAATCTTTTATATACCATCACTTACCGAAACCTGGACAGCCATTTTTGCGGTTGTATTATTAGGAATTGCATTCTCTTTGGTGCCCTCAGCCATGTGGCCTTCAGTTCCCAAAATTATTCCTGATAAACAATTGGGTTCTGCATATGCACTTATTTTCTATGTACAAAACATTGGATTGATGCTAGTCCCGATTTTATTGGGTGTGGTCCTTGATAAAACAAATCCAGGAGTAAACGAAAAGACTGAATTAGCTATAAAGGCCTTCAGGGCCGATGGGGTTCCGGCTAACGAAATAGCCGATCGCGTGCAAGAATTAAGAATAACCGGGGAAATTCCTATGTTCGATTATTCCAGTACCTGGTTAATTTTTGTTGGGCTCACAATTGCTGCTGTTATATTTGGGTTCTTGCTTAAAGCTGAGGACAAACGCAAAGGCTATGGCCTCGAGTTGCCAAATATTGAGAAATAGAATATTAAAAATTCGTAAAAAAGGGCTGTCTATTGGCAACCCTTTTTTATTTGCCAAACAATTTATTGTAATTTTAGCGTTCATTATTGATAAAATTTAAATCTTTCAAAACAACAAATTATGAGTCAGGAAATATTAAAACTGGAACCTAAAGTGATTTGGAAACATTTTTACAGCTTAACCCAGGTTCCGCGTCCGTCGAAAAAAGAAGATAAAATTCGTGAGTTTATTGCCCAGTTTGGCCGCAATCTTGGCCTTGAGACCATTGTTGATGAAGTGGGAAATGTGATCATAAAAAAGCCGGCAACCCCAGGCATGGGAAATAGAAAAGGGATAATTCTGCAAGGCCATATGGATATGGTTCCACAGAAAAACAGCGACAAAGTCCATGATTTTGAAAAAGACCCGATTGAAACCATCATTGATGGCGAATGGGTTAGGGCCAATGGTACTACCCTGGGTTCGGATAACGGAATGGGCGTGGCAGCCGGCATGGCTGTTCTGGAAGCAACAAACCTGGTTCATGGTCCTATTGAAGTGTTGATCACAACAGATGAAGAAACCGGCATGACAGGGGCAGAAAATTTAAAGCCCGGAATTCTTGATGGCGATATTTTATTAAATCTGGACTCCGAGGACGAAGGCGAATTGTATATTGGTTGCGCTGGTGGTGTTGATACTACAGCTAAATTCACCTATACAGAGGAAGCGGTACCTTCGGGAATGGTAGCCTATAAAGTAAATGTAATTGGCTTAAAAGGCGGCCATTCAGGATTAGATATTAACCTTGGGAAAGGGAATGCCTGCCTTATTTTAAATAAAGCTTTGTTGAATGCTTGTGAACGATATGGAATTCGTTTGTCAAGCATTGATGCCGGGAGTTTGCGAAATGCTATCCCTCGCGAAGCATTTGCAACCGTTGTGGTTCCTGCCGCCGAAGAAAAGAATTTTGTGAATTACATTGCTGAAGCCGACAAAGAAGCAAAAGAAATGCTGAAAGAAACTGATCCAGGTGTTTCTATAAAAGTTGAAAAAACAAATATCCCTAAAAGTGTAATTGATGTAAAAACCCAGCACAATTTTTATAATGCTGTGGCTGATTGCCCAAATGGGGTCATTGCCATGGACCCAAATATGCCAGAGGTTGTTCAAACTTCGTCGAATTTGGCTATAATAAAATCTGAAAATGGAGTTGTTGAAATTGCCATTTTAACACGCAGTGCTGTGGATGCTGAACGTGATATTGCAGCCGCGCAAATAGCAAAAGTATTTAACGAAAACGGGGCTGAAACTGCTCACTTCGGTGCTTATCCGGGTTGGAAACCTAATGTAAATTCTCCGATTCTGGAAACAATGAAAAATGTTTACAACAACAAATTTGGGAAAATTCCGGCAGTGAAAGTAATTCATGCCGGACTTGAATGTGGAATTCTCGGCGCAATTTATCCTCATTGGGATATGATCTCTTTTGGCCCTACCATTCGCTTCCCTCATTCGCCAGATGAAAAAGTAAAAATTGATACGGTTTCGAAGTATTGGGATTTTCTGGTAGAAACT
>JAWKKL010000083.1:0-3331 GCA_041393275.1 Bacteroidales bacterium | reverse complement strand
TTTCCGGAATACTCAGGCATGGCATGCCATTGCCTTATGCCATTAACCTCGTTGACAATCTTACCTTTGATAACGAATCCATCAACACCTGGAAGAACGGGGTAGTACGAGCCTTAAAAAAATTCATCCCCGATGGGACAGTAGATAAAAAAAGCAACTGCCCCGAATGCCATGCCGAAGAGAGCCTGATGTTTAAAGAAGGCTGTCTGGTTTGCAAAGAGTGCGGTTATTCGAAGTGTGGATAATAAGTTGATTTAGCATATTTCATTGAAGCATACAAGCCACCTTTATGGTATAAAATTCTTTTTATTTCATATAGTATTTTATCCTTAATTCATTAACACAATTCTATATAATAATGAAAGAATGGAAAATATTTGACTATATAAAAAGGCATAAAATTATAGTTATTATTACCATTTTGGCATTTTTATTTGGTTCTGTATGGGATAGATGTTCAGATGTAATTAGCTTTCATGAGAAAAAGAAAAAGGAAGATTTCTTTAAAAAGGATCAAAGTTATTTCAAAGTTTTAATCTTACCATTTAATGAAGTTTATGAAAAAGATAATGCAGATGTTGGCTGGACAATAAGAAATAGATTAAAAGATAAAATAAATGATGAAAACTTAAAATTAGAAGTGTATTATCATGACTACTCAATTTCAAAAAATTTCGACTCAGATTCAGCCTCTTATTTATTAAATAAACATGAAGCTGATCTTCTAATTTTTGGACATTTTAAGTCTCAGGCCTGTAAAGCAGGTCAGGAGGAATATTGTATTAATTATGTTACAACCGATAAAATACCATTGGGAGACTTACAAAATGAGATCAGCTATAGTAAGTATATGCCGGCATCTCTAAAACAAATCGAAGAAGGCTATTTGCAAATGAATATCGATTTCATTATTTATTGGATTGATGGATTATATTATTACGATAAAGAGGATTACCATAAAGCATTAAAGAGGTTCAATTTTATTTCTGAAAATTTGAATTCTATGAGTTTAACCTTGGCAAATAAAATAGGTTATTCATATCAAATGATAAATGAGGAAGAAAAAGCATTAGCATACAATCAGGTTGGTCTAGCAAGAAGTAGATATGAAGAAAACTATGGTATGGAAGCAACTTTTTCCAATAATATCGCAGTTTATTATTATAGAAAAAATGAGTTAGATTCCGCACTAAAGTATATTGATTTAGCAATTGGAATTAGGAAAGATATTTTTGATAGTACTTCTACTAATCTTGGAATTTGTTATGATAATCGAGGAGAATTATTATTCAAGAAAGGAAATATTAATCATGCAATTGAGTGCTCAAAAAAAGCAATTTCAATCTTTGAAATGTCGAAGAATAATAATTATGAATTATATATAGCTAAAGATAAACTTTCTCAGTACTACCTTGCAGATTCTAATTATCTTAAAGCAATTAACATATTACATTCCGCTCGAAAATCGTTTATAAAATCTGGAAATAAAGATCACGCAATCTTAGCAGGAATATTTTCAAGAATAGCATATGTATATTTTTTAATGGGCAATTATGGTAAATCAATTGAAAATACAAAATTTGCATTAACATATCAAGATTTAATAGATACTAATTTAATTATAAATATTTATTCATTACAATCTGAAAACTACTTTAAATTAGGTTTATTTCTTAATGAAATAGAATCATATCATAAGGCAATTGATATTTATGAAAAATTTGATGATAAAAAAGAAGATCAATTAGCTAATATGTATTCACATTATTCTAGAGTTCTCCATGATAATCTCCAAGATAGTTTAGCAATATATTATTTAAAGAAAGCAATATCTATAAATTTAGAGGATTCAAATAGAAATAATTTAGGTAAAAATTACAAAATTTTGGGAGATATTTATTTTGATAAACTTAGTTTTGACAAATCGCTGTCTTGTTATATGCAATCATATAATATTCTAAATAGCTCTATTTCGCCAGATAAATATGAAATTTCATTAATTGTTGTAAGACTAGGAAATATCTATAACAATAAGGGAAATTATGATATTGCGATCAACAAATATAAGGAGGGGCTGAGGATGTTTGAATTCATTGATGAAAGAAAACATGCAACGATTTCATAATCCTATATTGTAATATTGCCCAGGCCTATGTATATAAAGGTATTTATGATTCTGCTTTAGTATATTTGGACAAGTCCTTTCAATATAATGAATTAAATTGTTCAGCAATAAACTCAGAATATGTATTATTAAATTTGGTAGCAGCAAAACTTTATTTAGCCTTAAAAGATATTAGAAAGGCTAAGCAATATTTAACGAATTCAAAAAATGAATTTAATAACATAAAGCACAAAGATCCAAATATATCCAAAGCAATAGAATTATTAGAATTCCAAATTGGAAAAACGAAAAATAATCTTAGATGAAATATTGCCAGAAAAAAGAATTTAACACTATTTTATAGTAATCTTCATACGTTTCAAATAACCCCAAATAAACGTTGAAGGGATAACAAAAATAGCCGTTGGAATAGTTGACTCAATGGGTTTAGGCGTGCCTTTTAAACTGTGAACCCCATAAGTAAGCACAAGGGAAATAAAGGATGGGATAAGCATCGCTAAAAAGACTGCCCAAAAAGCTGGATTTAGTTTGATAGCAATTATTTCGCAAAGCCTCATAATAGTACCGCCGAAGAAAAATGTATAAACACCTTGTTTTAACGCCGCAGTAAACGAACCAGCAACATCGCCTGCCATTCGGTAATTGATGATGAAAACAATAATGCCCATGACAAGCCCTCCGGCCAGTCCGATTTTGTAATCGAAAAATTTTAAAGATTCCCTGAGTTTGAATTTCATAAATATCGGTTGAAGGAGAATGTTTGTTTAAACCAAACCCGGGAAATTGGGCAACATATCTTTCGTGATCTCCTTAATTTCAATTTCCCCTTTCCGCGCGGCTTCTTCAAGGGCTTTGTTGATTGTTTCCAAAACGATCTCCTCGATTTTATCTTTTGGCGTTTCTTTTAAAAAACTATCCTGGAACTCAATACTGGTAACAAATTTATTAGCATTGGCCTTAACACTTACACCACGATTCTCCGATTCCATTTCGACAATCAGGGTGTTAAGCTTTTTTTTTGATTCTTCAATTTTTGTCCTCGCTTCCTGGAGTTTTGAAAACAGATCACCGATCATAGGGTTTATTTTTAAGGATTAGTAAAATCAAGATTCAAATGTACATTATTTCGAATAAACTTTTTCGATCAATCAAAAAACGAATTGATATGGGTAACACCGATTAGTTTATCGAACTGATCACCGCTTT
>JAWKKL010000082.1:0-3408 GCA_041393275.1 Bacteroidales bacterium | reverse complement strand
CGAGGGTAAATATAATACGGATCAGGAAACTGATTTTATCAATGATACATATCCCGTTTGCAAAAATATTTCCATTGACTATGGGGTGATGGAGAAAGCGCAAAATGTGTATGTTTTGGCCTCTGAATTTGGTTGGTCGGACCTGGGCACATGGGGTTCGTTGTTTGATATCAGGAATAAAGATGACAATAAAAATGCAGTTGTTGGCAAAAACGTATTAACGTTTAATTCAAATAATTGCATTGTAAATATGCCCAATGATAAACTGGTTGTATTGCAGGGCCTGGATGATTTCATCGTGGTGGAAGAAGACAATATTCTATTGATTTGCCGCAAAGAAGATGAACAAAACATCCGCGATATAGTGAATACGGTAAAACTGGAAAAAGGAGACCAATTTGTTTAGTGGCAAGGCTTGAATGATTAAATGCTTAAATGAAGGAATGCTTAAATTGGCTTATGATTTAATATTTTATTGGAGTTTATTTAATCTTTTTCGCATTCTATCTTTTACTCATTATTTTAATATTCGAATTAAATAAAAATAGACAAAAAGATTATTAATATTTAAAGTTAAAAAAGGATGAAAATAAAATTATTAGGTTTTTTGATTTTGCTGATCGGGCTTCAACCCCTGGCAAAAGCTGACGAGGGAATGTGGCTGCCCTTGTTTATCGAGCGGCTTAATTATGTTGATATGCAAAAAATGGGATTGCAATTAACAGCGGAAGAAATTTACAGTGTAAATAATTCGAGCCTGAAAGATGCCATAATTATCTTTGGCAGAGGTTGTACCGGTGAAATAATATCTGACCAGGGATTAATTCTTACAAATCATCATTGTGGGTATGGACAAATCCAGGCACATTCATCTGTTGAACACGATTACTTAAAAGACGGATTTTGGGCAGAAACTTTAGAAGATGAACTTTCAAATCCAGGTCTTACAGCAACGTTCCTTATTCGTATTGCTGATGTTACGCAAGAAGTTCTGGGCGTGGTTAATGATGAAATGACGGAAGAAGAACGGTCTGATAAAATCAGGGAAAAATCGAAAGAAATTTCCAAAATTGCTGAAGAAGGCAATCATTATAATGCATCTGTACGCAGCTTTTATGAAGGAAATGAATATTATCTTTTTGTTTATGAAACATTTAAAGATGTGCGGTTTGTGGGCGCCCCTCCATCCTCCATCGGAAAATTTGGTGCCGATACCGATAACTGGATGTGGCCCCGGCATACCGGCGATTTTTCATTGTTCAGGGTATATGCTGATAAAGATGGCAAACCGGCAGAATATTCAAAAGAAAATATTCCTTTGAAACCGAAATATCATTTACCTGTTTCCATTGCCGGTATTAAGAAAGGCGACTTTGCTATGATCATGGGATATCCCGGCGGAACCGATCGTTATATGACATCTTATGGAGTAAAAATGGCTGTTGATATTTCAAATCAAACGGTTGTGGATATCAGGGATGTCAAGTTAAAAATCATGATGGAAGATATGCAATCCGATCCAGCCATCAGAATTAAATATGCTACAAAATATGCGAGAACATCAAATTACTGGAAATATTTCATCGGCCAGACCAAAGGTTTGAAAAGGTTGAAAGTATATGACAAAAAAGTAGAACTGGAAAAACAATTTACCGAATGGGTGAACCAAAATAAAACAGCCAGCAAAAAGTATGGCGAGGCTTTGACCCTCATCCGGGAAGCTTATGAACAAATCAGTAATTATGAAGTGGCCAGAATATACCAACGCGAAGCCATTAGTCGCGGAAGTGAGATTCTGGCAGAAGCCGGACAATTTTCGTCCCTTAAAAAGGAATTGATGGAAAAAGAACCCGACCAGGAAAAGATCAATGAATTGGTTGAAAAAATAAGGGCGAATTCAGTGGGATATTTTAAAGATTACAATGCACCGACAGATGAAAAGCTATTGGCTGCCATGCTTGAGATGTATTTCAAAAATGTACCCTCCGACCTGCAACCGGACTACTTTAAAGAGATTGCCAAAAAATACAAAGGCGATTTTAATAACTATGCCGCTATGGTCTTTGAAAAATCTTATTTTGTGAGTCAGGAAAGAGAAGAAGAATTGCTTTCAAACCTTTCTGACAAAAAAATTGATAAAGACCCCGCTTATGCTTTGATGAAGGCATTTAACAACGACTACATTACTAAAATTCAACCTAAGATAAACGAAGCATATGACAAGCTCGAAAAAGGCAATCGTTTATTTGTTGCCGGTTTACGCGAAATGCAACCCAACAAAACCTTTTATCCGGATGCCAATTTTACCATGAGGTTGACATATGGCGAGGTATTGGACTACTATCCAGCCGATGCCGTGCATTATGAATATTTTACCACCCTAAAAGGGGTTATGGAAAAAGAAGACCCCAACAACTGGGAATTTGTAGTGCCGGATAAATTAAAAGAACTTTATAAAAATAAAGATTATGGCAGGTATGGAGAAGGCGATGTGATGAAAGTTTGTTTCCTTACTACCCATGATATAACCGGTGGTAATTCAGGAAGTCCGGTGATCAATGGAAATGGGGAGCTTATCGGACTGGCATTTGATGGCAACTGGGAAGCCATGAGCGGAGACATTGCCTTTGAGCCTGAACTACAGCGGACCATCAATGTGGATATCCGTTATGTATTGTTTATCATTGATAAGTTTGCAAGGGCAAACCGTTTGATTGATGAAATGGATATTGTTTCAAAACGTCCTGTGCCAGATAGGGATTTATTGAACCGAACCGAACCGGTTAATGACCACACGGGGAACTAAAGATAATTCAACTTAGTTGTATGATAAACCCTGGATTTTCGTCCGGGGTTTATTTTTGGGGCGATACGATGGCAAACTCAATCAGGTCTTCCATTCGTAAAACTTCAAGTGCCCGTTCATGGGTAGCTTCCAGGTTTACCAGGGGGGCATTGCCATCATCGAAAGCTTCTTTCCACCGAAGGGCACACAAGCACCAATGATCACCAGGCCCAAGTCCCGGAAAATTAAATTCCGGACGTGGTGTGATAAGATCATTACCCATATCAAACGAATACCGAAGAAATTCTTCAGTCATAACCACACATACAGTATGCGATCCGAAATCGGTTTCATCGGTATTGCAACTTCCATCGCGGAAATAGCCGGTAAGCGGATTTATACTACATGGTTTTAATTCGGTTCCGAAAACATTTCGTGCCATTAGTGAATTTTTAAATAAAACCGAAAATTGAATGAATTGTTTATTTCGACACTGAAATTACACCAACCGAACAATGGATCACTTAAACCGTTTTTCTACCCGGGCAAACAATAAAGTAATAAGAAATGCCGGATATCATAAATACGAATCCATTCCAACACATAATATATCGTCCCATCGC
>JAWKKL010000081.1:0-4593 GCA_041393275.1 Bacteroidales bacterium | reverse complement strand
TCCTCGAAAATACTCATAATGAAAAATTTAAATCGGGGCAAAGTTAGGAAAAACAAAACGATAAATGCAGGTGGAGGCATTTTAGAATTGGGAAAATACCACAACAAATGCCTGAATTAATTGTTACTTTATTAAGATTTAAATGTGCCGATTGATGAGCAGAATTTGTAATTTTGCAGCATTATTTAAAGTTTTTCTAAATAAGATAAGATTGAGGAGTTTAAGATATGGAAAAAGATCAAAATAAGATACTCGACGAAGTAACACAGAGTGACTATAAATATGGTTTCTTCACGGATATTGAAATGGACACCGCCCCAAAGGGCTTGAATGAAGATATTATTCGTTTCATTTCAGAAAAAAAGAAGGAACCGGAATTTATGCTTGAATTCAGGCTTAAGGCCTTTGAAAAATGGAAAACGATGAAGGAGCCCGATTGGGCCCATCTAAAAATTCCACCCATTGATTACCAGGACATCATTTATTACGCTGCACCAAAAAAGAAACTCAAACTCGATAGTCTGGATGAGGTAGATCCTGAATTGCTGGCAACCTTCGAAAAACTGGGTATTTCATTGGAAGAGCAAAAGCGTCTTTCGGGAGTGGCTGTTGATGCTGTATTTGATAGTGTTTCGGTGAAAACGACATTTCAGGATACACTTTCAAAGCATGGAATTATTTTTTGTTCCTTTAGCGAAGCCGTCCAGCGCCACCCGGAGCTTGTGAAAAAATATATGGGGTCAGTTGTACCCGTTGGCGATAATTATTTTGCCGCCTTAAATTCAGCCGTTTTTACGGATGGTTCATTTTGTTACATTCCAAAAGGGGTTCGTTGTCCGGTTGAATTAAGTACCTATTTCCGCATCAATTCGGCAGGGACCGGCCAGTTTGAGCGGACATTGATCATTGGTGATGAAGGCAGTTATGTGAGTTACCTCGAAGGTTGCACAGCACCTCAACGGGATGAAAACCAACTTCACGCAGCTGTTGTTGAGATTGTAGCACTTAAGGATGCTGAAGTAAAATACTCCACCGTACAAAACTGGTATCCCGGCGACAAAAACGGAAAAGGGGGCATCTATAATTTTGTAACCAAACGGGGTATGTGTAAAGGAAGCCATTCAAAAATTTCCTGGACACAGGTGGAGACCGGTTCAGCCATTACGTGGAAATATCCAAGTTGTATTTTATTGGGTGATAATTCAGTTGGTGAATTTTATTCGGTGGCTGTTACCAATAATCTTCAGCAGGCTGATACCGGTTCAAAAATGACCCATATTGGCAAAAACACAAAAAGTACAATTATTTCCAAAGGTATTTCGGCAGGCAAAAGCAATAATAGTTACCGTGGTTTAGTTAAGATCAGCCGAAGAGCGGAAAATTCAAGAAATTTCAGTCAGTGCGATTCTTTGTTGTTGGGCGATAAATGCGGAGCACATACCTTTCCATATATTGATACACAGAACAGTTCATCTATTGTTGAGCATGAAGCCACCACATCAAAAATTTCGGACGACCAGCTTTTTTATTGCCAACAGCGGGGAATTGATACGGAAACAGCCATTGGATTAATCGTTAATGGATATGCAAAGGAAGTCCTTCGTCAACTGCCTATGGAATTTGCTGTTGAAGCACAAAAACTATTGTCAATTAGTTTGGAAGGAAGTGTTGGGTAGTTACAATAAATATTATGCCGTCATTGCGAACCCAACATATGGAAAGTGGGTAAGAGTGAAGCAATCTGTTTTTTATGGAAATATACCGCAAAATGAATAAGATTGCTTCGTGCCATCTCGCTTATCCATCGCAAAACGCGCAATGACGGATAAGAAATTAAATTAAAAGATATTATCAAAAAGAGTCAAATGCTAAACATAAAAAATCTTCACATCTCGATAGAAGGGAAAGAAATAATCAGGGGATTAAACCTGGAAGTAAATGCCGGAGAAGTTCATGCCATCATGGGCCCTAATGGTACCGGCAAAAGTACACTTGCATCAGTCATTGCAGGGAAAGAAGGCTACGACATTACAGAAGGTGAAATCGAATATTTAAATAAAAGCCTGCTTGATCTCTCGACAGAAGAGCGTGCACTCGAAGGTATTTTTCTCGGATTTCAGTATCCGGTTGAAATTCCAGGTGTGAGTATGAACAATTTCATGCGGACTGCTTTGAATGAACATCGCAAATATAAAGGTCTTGATCCCATTACAGCCCATGATTTTCTGGCCATGATGGAAGACAAGAAAAAGTTGGTTGAGATTCATGAAAAGCTGGCCAACAGGTCGGTGAATGAAGGATTTTCCGGAGGCGAGAAAAAACGGAATGAAATTTTTCAAATGGCCATTCTTGAACCCACACTCGCCATCCTGGATGAAACGGATTCAGGGCTTGATATTGATGCGCTAAAAGTGGTGGCTAAAGGGGTAAATCATCTTCGGTCGAAAGACAATGCAACCATTGTAATTACTCACTATCAAAGATTGCTTGAGTATATTGTCCCTGATTTTGTACATGTATTGTTTGATGGAAAGATTGTTAAATCAGGGGGAAAAGAACTGGCTCTTGAACTCGAAGAAAAAGGCTATGAATGGCTCAAAAATTAATTGAGCAAAACATTTAATGAAATGATAACGGAAACGACATTAAAAGATAAAATTTCACTACTTTATCAGGAAAACAAGGAGAAGATTTATTCGAATGATCCGCCCTTTGTTAAATCTGTCAGGGAATCATCTTTCAGGAGTTTTTTACAACAGGATTTTCCCACAATAAAACTTGAATCGTGGAAAAATACAAACATGAAAAAGGTTCTTGAACGCGACTATAGCATCAGTTTTGAACCTGACAACAAACATATTGACCTGGAAAAGGTTTTTCAATGCGAAATTCCTGATTTTGATACCCACATCATTTCGATGTACAACGGGTGGTATATTTCCAGGGATAAATCATTACAAACCTTACCCTGTGGAACAATTATCGGGAGTTTTGCCCGTGCTATGACAGATTATCCTGACCTGGTCCTGAAACATTATAATCAATACGTAAACAATGAACTTAATGGGTTTAATGCACTAAATGCTGCCATTGCCCAGGATGGTATTTTTATCTATGTTCCGGATGGAGTAGAGACATATAAAACCATTCAAATGGTTAATATTCTTGACAAAGAAGATGATTTTTTTGTTCAGAACAGGAACCTTGTAATCCTTGGGAAAAACAGCAAACTTACATTGGTTCATTGCGACGATTCACACAATCATCAATCCTCGCTGTCGAACTCGGTAACTGAAATTTACCTTGATGAAGGGGCCAACCTGAAACATTATAAGCTTCAGAACCTGAATAATGATACATCCCTGATAAATTCTACATTTTTTTACCAGGAAAAAGACAGCAATTTATCAACCTTTGCCATATCGCTGAATGGCGGCCTGATCCGAAATGATATACGAGTAAAACTGAACGGAAGGGGAAGCCATGCAGATGTTTTTGGATTGTACCTGATGGATAAAAACCAGCATGTGGACAACCAGGTTTTTATTGACCATGCTCAGCCCGATTGTACGTCAAATGAAAAATTCAAAGGTATTTTGGATGATCAGGCAACGGCGGTTTTTAATGGCCATATCCTCGTCAGGAGAGATGCTCAGCGAACAAATGCTTTTCAAACAAACCGGAATATATTGCTGACAGATAAAGCTGCCGTAAATGCAAAACCTTTTCTTGAGATTTATGCGGATGATGTAAAATGTAGTCATGGCGCCACTGTTGGACAGATTGATGAGAATGCGTTGTTTTATATCAAATCACGGGGAATTAGTGCCTATAATGCTAAATTATTATTGATGTATGCCTTTGCTGCTGAAGTGATAAATGAAATCACACTGCAACCATTGCAGGATAGAATTGATGATTTGGTAAAGAAAAGGTTACGTGGTGAACTGGCTGTGTGTGACCAGTGTGTTTTGCATTGTAAAAATCAGGAAAATAAATACGAGTTCGAAATTGACATGAGTAAAATTTAATCTGTTGAATTTCAACGTTGATAATATCAGGAATGATTTTCCGGCATTGCATCAGGAAGTTTACGGCAGGCCCTTGGTTTATTTGGATAATGCCGCTACATCGCAAAAACCAAAAGTAGTTATTGATGCGATAACAAATTACTATTCAACCATCAACAGCAATGTACACCGCGGTGTTCATTATTTAAGCCAGCAGGCTACCGATGCATTTGAGTTAGCCCGCAAAACAATTCGTGATGTTATTTATGCAAAATACGGCCATGAAATCATTATCACAAAAGGGGCAACTGATTCAATAAATTTGGTGGCCAATTCTTTTGGCAGGAAATTTCTGAACAAAGGCGACGAAGTTATTATTTCAAGTTTTGAACATCATGCCAACATTGTTCCCTGGCAAATGATCTGTGAGGAGAGAGAAGCAATTCTTAAAGTAATTCCACTCAAAAATAATAGTGAACTGGATATTGACGCTTTCAAATTGCTGATTAATAAGAAAACGAAAATCATCTCTATAACTCATATTTCAAATTCTGTGGGAGTCATATTGCCACTTAAAGAAATT
>JAWKKL010000080.1:0-4747 GCA_041393275.1 Bacteroidales bacterium | reverse complement strand
ATTTAGCAAATCAATTCATACCCTCATCCATTGATACAATATTATTGTCAAATGGAACCAGGCATTATAAAAGAAGCCATTATTTGTATGCGATTAAACAAATAGCGCTTAATTCAGACTTATTAATCAATGGAAATTTCGGTGATGAAGTTTTTAAGATTGCTCAGGTATCGGGTGGTTCAGTAATAAGTCAAAATGCAATTGATTTTATTGGATCGGATTTTAATGTAGATAAAACGATTGAAAGATTCAATAAAAGTTCTTTTTTAAAAAGTATTAAATATAATATCACCAGTATAAAAGAAGAATTTGGAAACAGATTGAGCATTATAAATGATAAAACGACTGCATTTGATTCATTAAATAAAAAATTTCTTTATTTCCGGTTTGAGATTAATTTAAGGAAGTTTTTTGGTGCAGAAGTGAATAGTTACAATGATTATGTTTATAGTTTTTCACCTTTCATAGACTATGATTTTATAAATTCCCTGGCACAAACGAAGTACTTTGGAATTCATTACCCATTTAATTCAAATGATCTAAAGTTAAAAATGCAAACCACTTTACTTTATGCCAGATTAACTCAAATGAACTACAAACCCTTAGTTTACTACAATAGCACAAGGGGTTATTCGATGCATGATTCAATAACAGCAGTAGGTAAATTAAAGATCTTTTTTAAGAAATATTACAGAATAAAAAATGTAGCCATTGATGGGTTTAATACAAAACCAACTGATGAAATATTTCTAAACCATTTAAGACAATCTTCAACTAATACAGATTCCCATAGTTTATCTTTGGATTCGGAGCTGAATGACAAATACTCCTGTGATATCAATTCGTTGGTGTTTTGGATGAATTCGATGAAACACAAATATTTTTAAAGGTATTTTATTGTAGTCTTTAAGCAATATATTGGAAGATATTTAAATGAAGGTTCTTTTTATTAGCAGTGGAAATAATATGTGGGGAGTAAGCCCAATTATAAAAGCTCAGGGAGATTCACTGTCAAAAACCGGAATAGAGATAGAATATTTTACAATTAACGGAAAAGGAATATGGGGATATTTAACATCAATTCCAGGTTTAAGAAAAGAATTGAAAAAAAACTATGATGTTGTCCATGCTCATTATTCCCTTCCTGGAATTGTTGCGTCATTGGCAGGGGCCAGACCGATCATTGTATCCCTGATGGGCAGTGACGTGAAATCTTCAGGATTATTAAAAAGAATGATATTTCTTTTTAATTACTTTTTCTGGGATAAATGTATCGTTAAATCAGATGATATGAGCAAAAGTATCAACATCAAGAAAACAGAAATTGTTCCAAATGGTGTTGATCTTGAAAAATTCATTCCGGTCTCCAGAGAATCTGCAATTAATGAACTTGGATGGAATAAGAATATGGATCATGTTTTATTTGCATCTTTCCCATCCAGGGCTGTGAAAAATTATCCGTTGTTTGAAAAATCCATTGATTTGATGAGGGACAGTTTTAATATCGAGATCCATACACTTTCTAATTTACAACATGATCAGGTTTATTTATATCTGAATGCAGCTAACGTGGTAGTGTTGACAAGTCTATGGGAAGGAAGCCCAAATGTAATAAAGGAATCCATGGCATGCAGTCGTCCTATCGTTACAACGAACGTGGGTGATGTTTCCTGGGTGATTGGCAATACAGAAGGTTGTTATATTACGACATTTGATTCTGAGGATATAGCTAAAAAATTAAAAATGGCTATAATCTTTTCAAAAAATAATCAAAGAACAACAGGAAGAGAAAGAATTATTGAACTTGGTTTAAGCGATGATTTAATTGCGAAAAGGTTGATGAATATTTATGAGACGATCAAAGGCTGAGAACAAAACAGGAGCAATTATTATCGAAGGCCATGTCCAGGGTTTGTCCAATACCAGGGCACTTGGAAGCATGGGCATTCCTATTTATGTGGTGGACATTAACACCTGTATTGCACGTTATTCAAAGTATTGCAAAAAATTCTTTATCTGTCCTGCATTTAAATCGGATGATTTTGCTGAATTTTTAATTGATTTGGCAAAAAAGAAAAATTAAAAGATTGGGTTTTAATCCCTTCGAATGATCATGCCGTTAAAACATTATCAAGAAACAGAATACGATTAATTAAGTTTTATAAGGTAATTACTCCGGATGAATCCATCATTAATAATATTTACGATAAGTCGAAACTATTTGATATTGCTGAGGAATGTTTGGTGCCAATTCCAAAAACTATTTATTTCGATTCAGTGGACGATGTTGAATCGAATTTGACTTTTCCGGTAATAACAAAAGGCAGGGAAGGATTGAATTTTTATAAGGCAACGGGTAAGAAAGCTTTATATCGGAAAATATCCAGGAATTAAAACAATTGCTGGTAGAGATAAACAAAAAAGTTAATATTAAAAATACACTTACTCAGGAGGTAATTCCATTTGACAGTTCGAATAAAACGATTTCATTTACTGCTTTTTGCGATGAAGGAGAAATAAAAGCATATTGGATAGGAGAAAAATCTGGACATCCTGTTCGTTTTGGCACAGCTACTTATTGTAAAAGTATTCAACGCGATGAACTAATGGAATTAAGCAAGCCTCTTCTTAAAAGACTTAACTATACCGGTGTTTGTGAAGTTGAATTTTTGCTTGATCCACGGGACAGAAAGTACAAACTCATCGAGATCAATGCCCGCACCTGGTTATGGGTGGGCCTTGCCAGGGCCTGTGGTGTTGATTATGCACAAATTATATATAACTATTTGAACAACATTCCAATAAATTACCCAAGTAAATATATAATTGGGTTGAAATGGATCAATTATTTGACTGATACATTTGTATCTATCCAGATGCTCTTTAAAAAAGAAATCAGTATTACCGAATACATAAAATCATTAAAAGGTAAAAAAATCAGGGCAGTATTTTCTGTGTCTGATTCGATTCCCTGGGTTATGTTACTAATACTTTCATTTTATTTGGCAAGGAAAAGAATTATTTAATTAAATAAAATCGATAAAAAATGGAACAACTTGTAATCTTGCTTTCAACTTTCCTGATGACGACCGGCCTGTTTGTCTTTTCAGTCGCCAAACTTGGGTTCAACAAGAAATACTTATATACCGATAACCTTTTATTAGGTCTGGTTTCCGTATTGATTGTATATGCCTTTTATTATTTGGTTCATATGCCTTTCTGGCTTTTGGTCCCATTCGTTTCCGGAACCATTATACTGGCATTATTCATTGCCTTATTTTTTTTCCGCTTTTTCAGAAACCCCCATCGCAATATACCTGGTGATAAAAACGACATTGTATCCGGGGCGGATGGCCGGGTAATTTATATTAAAGAATTGGAAGCTGATCAAATACCAGTATCAATAAAAAAATTAAGAATTGCGAACATCAGTGAAATAACAAAAACAGATATTCTGAAACAACCCTGTTATCTGATCGGAATTGCCATGACTCTTTGGGATGTTCATATGAACCGGGCACCTATTGATGGAAAAATCACCCTGGTAAAACACACACCTGGTACAGCAATAGGTCTAAATACACCTAAATCAACCATTGAAAATGAAAGAAATACCATAGTCATTGAAAGAGAGGATGGATTAATGGCAGGTATTGTACAGATCGCTGCAAGATGGGTTGACCGGTGCATTGTTTCTATGAATGAAGGAGATGAAGTTAAAAGAGGCCAGATCATAGGCAAAATTAGGTGGGGTTCACAATTAGATATGATCATTCCAAGAAATTGTGAAATAATGGTTCGGGAAGGAGAACAGGTACATGCCGGATCAACAATCATTGCAAAATACGAAGGCTAGAAATTATTTCAATCGATAAATGAAAATTTTATTTGATATCGGCCATCCCGGGCATTTGCATTATTTTAGAAATACAGCTAAAATTCTTGAAAAAAAAGGTCATGAAACGTTTTTTACAACACGTGACAAGGATGTAACACTCAAATTATTTAAAGCTTATAATATTCCCTTTTATCGTACGGGTAAAAATAAGGCAGGTCTGTTCAATAAGGCTTATACATTATTTAATACGACCTGGGAAATTTATAAATATGCAAAAAAGGTAAAACCGGATATTATTGTTAATTTTTTCTTACCCTTTGCAGGCATTGCCGGAAGATTATTAAAAATTCCTGTTATCGGTTTTGATGATACCGAACATGCTAAATTTTCCAATGGGATTGCTAAAAAATTTACTGATACAATCTTTGTCCCTGCTAGCTTTCAGGTTGTACACAGTGTGAATGAAATCCGATTTAACAGCCATATGGAGTTGTGTTATTTATTACCAAAGTATTTTTCACCGGATAACAGCATTTACCATGATTTAAATATTTCAAAAGATATTAAATATGTCATTTTACGATTCATTAGCTGGACGGCAAATCATGATATTGGGGCAACAGGATTAACGTATGAAGATAAAATGAAGTTGGTTTCAATGTTATCAAAGAAATATAAAGTGTTTATTTCATCAGAGGGAAAACTTCCTGCTGAATTTTCAGCGTATCAAATTAATATTCCTCCGGAAAAAATGCATGATGCATTATATTTTGCCCAACTATACATTGGAGAAGGGGCAACTATGGCCTCTGAAGCGGCTCTTCTGGGTACCCCGTCAATTTATATAAATAGTCTGGATGCAGGATGTATTCAGGAACAGGTTGATGGTGGATTAATGTATAGTTTTAG
>JAWKKL010000079.1:0-5884 GCA_041393275.1 Bacteroidales bacterium | reverse complement strand
TAAGTCAAAAAGAATGGTCACATTGAGACTTCGGCGTGAGCTCAGTCGAACGCTTGTCGAAATGTATACCATTCTGGTAACCAAATATGTTTCGACAGGCTCAACATGACCATTTATCTAGGAAATTGACTTTTGAAACACCCTTGTCATATAAGGAATAAAATAGTTTACTTATCGGATCAACACCATTCTTTTTGTTTCAAGCTTATTATTTCCAGGCTGAAGTGTATAAAAATAGGTTCCTGCCTGTAGGTGGCTTGATTCCAGTTTTACTGAATAAGAACCTGATTGTTGATATTCGTTTACCAGGGTTTGAACTTCTTTCCCAAACAGGTCGTAAACCTTTAAATTAACAAAACCTGGATTTTTTAGTGTATAATTTATCCGGGTAGCTTTGGTAAATGGATTTGGATAGTTTTGTTCAAGCAAAGATTCTTTACCTTCCATATTAAATTCATCGATACCAACTAAAAATTGTTCCAATGGTTTTTTGTACAGGCCTCCACTATCTTTTGCGCCTTTGCTATCAATAGTAAAACCAATATAAACATTTTCTTCGTCAGCAGAAGCGGCTGTTACTTCGCCCTCTATTCCACCAAAGTCCATTTGAATCCATGTCTCAAAATCCAGGGTATAAAAACCGTTTTCGCCAAAAGCATATACTATAAAACCGCTGGGAGAAAGATCGGTATTCAAATAAAATGTAACATTGAATTTTTCGTCGGGTATTATCGGTGACCAACCATCAGCCATATCAAGTGTATAATACAAGCCACCATGAGTTGCAAGCAGCGTTACACCAAGCCAGTAAATATCCTGAACCTTAAGTGCATCGCCGCTTAGTCCATTGTTAAAGGCTGTCCATTCAGTTTCATTGCCTTCAGCTTTAAATATTCCGCCATCAGTTGCAAGAATAGCAATACTTTCCCCAACAATTCCATCATTTATAAATAATGCATCTCCTGATAATCCTGCATTGGCCGGAGACCAATCATAAATAAAAGGGGATGTATAATCGGCAGCAAATACGCCACTGCCCCGGGTTCCCGCAACAGCATCCTTTACAATGCCTCCATAACCTGCACTCCACCAGTTAATATTGGTATTCGTCAACCCGGTGCCAGTGCAATCGATATAACCACCGTTAACACAAACTATAGGCCCTCCATCAGTCGAAACACCAATGGGATCGAATTGGGTGCCCTGGTATTCTATTTTATTTACGAACAAGTTTGGAATGGTTCCTGGCATTTCAATCCAGTTTTGGCCCTGGTCGTAAGTTAAATATAACCCGCCACCATAAGTGCTGACCACCATCGTGTCAACCCAATTTATTATTGATGTTGGTGGGTATTCGGGTAAGCCATTATTTACAGGTACCCATTGCGCGAAAAGTGCACTGGCGCAAAATACAATTGCTAATTGAAGTGTTAGTTTTTTCATGATTTTGTCCTCCTTGTTTTATAAAGATTTAATGTAAGAATGAATAATTAATTAGGTAGCAATATTTGCTTTATTATCATCGATAAATTTAAATTTGCACAAACCCACCTCCAATTTTTGAAGTCCATTCTTCTGCCGGGATTTCTATTTTTGCTTTTGTTAATTTATTTAAAAAGATTTAAAAGTGTTCAAATCAGATTTATTAATATGTAAATCATGCTATATATGATAAAATTAAATTTATATAAAACAGTAAACAAATAGTTTAAGATTCTTTATGGCAATATTACGACTTAAAAATAATAAATAAAATACGGTAATGAACGTATTTTACACATTTATTACCGAAATTTTCATATATTAACATATCATATTTAAGTCTAAGTCGTATTTAAATAATCTTGCAACGCATCAACATAGTCTTCAAAGGCATCAATTCCGGTTGTCGCTATTTTGCAGGTTGTAAGCGGATAATTATCGCGAAAACTTTTTTTAACGGTAATATAACCCGCCTCTTTCAGTTTATTGATTTGAACGCTGAGGTTTCCTCTTGTTGCCCCGGTTTTTTCGAGCAAAAAGGAAAACTCAGCCGACTCAACACTGATGAGGATGCTCATAATGGACAGACGAAGTTGATTGTGCAATAATGGGTCAAGTGCTTTAAACATAAGGTTCAGGCTTTGGCTTTTAACAAATAGCCGGGAATCAGATATGCAATGATAATTGACAGGCTAATGAGTAATAGAACGTATTCAGGTTCGGTAAAAAATGCGATTACAGCTATGACCCAACTGACAATACCCCCAATTATCAATGGTTTAAATTTTAACACACCACCCGACACAAAGGTGCCCAGTCCATAAAGGGTAATTATTATTGGATGGGTTAAATTCCAGTCAATCTTATTGAACCCTGCCATAAAAAGAATGATCAGCATAACCACCAAAAATCCCCACCAGAGGTAAATGATCATTTTATCAACATGGGAAATGACCTGGGCTTTTTTACCCAACCGGTAGCCGGCTATAACAGAGATAATTCCGCCGGAAAACATTAATAGCGGCCAGGGAAGATAGGCATATTGCCACCCGATTTGAAGCAATGCAAAATGGGATAAACTTGCAATCAACACCAGCCAGCCCCACAAAAGAAAGAAAAAGCTGTTGTCTTTTAAATTGTTTTTCGAAGTTGCAATCATCTCCTGAATAATCTTCAGGCTTTGTTGTTGAGTTAAATTTGTTTCCATGATTAAAATATTAATGTTATTTATTTTTCGAAGCCCGGATTGTAAGAAATCCCATAACTATAAATCCAACACCCATCCCAAGAAATAATCCGGTTTGTAATTCTCCAAGAAAATACCCTATTCCCATGCCGATAAACATACATCCAACGAATATTATTCCACCCGATTTGTAATTTGCTTTATTTTTTTCATCCATGATTAGTGTTTTTTATTGTAAATAAGTTACAAAAATAAATAAGTTTATAATATAAACCAAATATTTTTGAATTTATTTTTCATCAACATATAAAAAAGGGGACAGGTATATTATAGTAAAGTAGGAATTTCTTTTAATTCCTGGATAATGAACGTACACTCATACCCATCCACCAGATTATTGTCGAGGAATAACATTTGGTCCATGTTTACTTTTTTGGCACCTGCAATATCCACGTCATAATCGTCTCCGATCATGAGGCTCTCATTTGGCTTGGCATTCGCCTTTTCGAGGGCATACCAAAATATTTTTTCGCTGGGTTTTTTGGCCCCTGCCTCTTCTGAAGTGGTTATGGTTTTAAAATATTTATTCAAATCATTGGCTTCCATTTTTATCCGCTGGACATCATCAAAGCCGTTGGTGATAATGTGGAGGGTATATTTCTTGAAGAGGTAATCAAGCGCTTCTACCGCACCCGGGAATAAAGCTTTATTCAATGGCGCTTTATGTAAATATTCGCTGGCAAAACGTCCGGCAAATGCGCGGTCGTTTATACCGAAATGCAAAAGTGTAACATGAAAACGTTCAACATTTAAAAATTTTCTTTTGATTTTTCCCTGCCTGTATTGCTCCCATAATTCGACATTATTTTTTAAATACAATGCCAGGAATTCATCAAAATCTTTAACACCTGTATGACGCATTCCGTACTTAGTATAAAGTTCAAAAAAAGTTTCTTTTGTGCTTTTATCAAAGTTATAAAGCGTACGGTCAAGGTCGATGAAGATGTGTTTGTAGTTCATTAACAGAAACAATTAATTAAGCGCTATTTTAATCAAACAATACAACGCAAAATTAGTTTATTTCATCAAAGAAATCTTTTCACTGAATTTTCCCTGTGAGGTAGTCACTTCAATATAATAAATTCCATTTGGCAAACCGGAAAGATCAAGTGAACAGGAATTATTCCTGATATTAATACTTACCGAATCCAATACTGAATTTCCAGCTGAAGTATAAATCAATATTTGTTTGATGTTCCCAAAACCTGATTTGACTGAAATTATCCCTGATGTAGGATTTGGAACAATTTCAATTTTCTGTTTGTTTTTCATTTCTTTTTGTCCCAATAGCGCATCAATCAAAACGGTAAAAGCTGTATCGGTTGGCAATGATTGTGTTTTTACATAAGCAAGTCCCAGTTTAACATCCGGATCGTAATACCAACCATCATCAGCAAGTTCAAGTCCTTCAAGGGAATCATATTCCTCCAACGCAACATCATTTAATAGCACCTGACTTGGATTAAAATGTAAATGAACTTCAAACCAATATGAACGCTCAACGGGTTTCCCTTCATACGAACCATTACTTTCTCCAACATTAATTTCAACGATACTGGTATTACCAAAAGACGGCCCAGTGCATTGGATAATGGTTTTTGCAAACGCTCCTTCGCGATGTTCACGCGAAATACCATCGTCTTCGTAGAGCTCAAATTGGGTTATTGCATTTGGATAAATGTCAAACGTCACAGGGTCTTTCGGTAATTCATTATCATATAGCATTTCGGGGTACATAGGGATGATCGCCCCGGCTTTAATAAAAACCGGACATTTTGTTATATCGGCCTGATAATCGTTAATAAATTGCGATCCTTCATATACAGTGCCATCCCAATAGTCGATCCATTTCCCATCGGGGAAATAAATACTGTCCCGCTCATTTCCCTGAGTATACACAGGGGCGACAAGCATCCATTCACCACTCATAAACTGATATTGTGTTTTTTTATCCCATGTTACCGGATCGTTAGGGTATTCCAAAACCATCGCCCTGATAGCCGGTACACCGGTTTCATAGGCTTCATTACAATACGTATACATGTATGGCGTCAGCCTCATTTTCAGTTTCAGGTAATCACGGCTGATGTTCATTACAGTCGCTACATAATTCCATGGATGTTTGTCGTTTTGCGCCCATCCTGACATGGCATAGGTGACGGGGATAAATGTCTTCCATTGAATATCACGGGCATAGGTTGCACTGCTTCCGCCAAATATACCATCAAGATCGCTTGATGCAAGATTGTAACCCGACAGCCCGGAACCTATAAACGTAGGAATATGAAAACGAATGTATTCAAAACTTCCCGATTGATCACCGCTCCAAACTACCGAATAGCGTTGTGTTCCGGCCCAGCCACATACCGACCAAACATAACCGCGGTCATTGCAATTATTTTCAATGCCTTCATAAGCTGATTTACATGCGTTCAGGGCATTTAGATAACCTGAACCAACCCAGGCAACATCAAGTTTGCATGCGCGTGTTCCGGCGGTACCAACTTCCCAGCCAATCTGGCTAACACCATTTTCAGTCCATAGGCCTGTATAAAATCCTAAATCATGCAATTCCTCAACTACATATTCCAATTGGGTATAACCACAGCCATAGCCATCATTAGGAAGTATCCAACCCCCGGGCAGGTCAAAATCACGATATTTTTCTGCCACAAGTTCAATTACATCCGGAGTTGTCTGCCCTGAGGCATTGTAACAATCTGCATCGCCCAATTCAAGTCCCCAGCGGGGAGGTAGTATTGGCCGGCCGGTAAGTTCTGTGTATCCATTCAAAATCTCCTTTAGGGAGGGACCATAAAAGTAAAAACAATCAAAGCGGTTTTCATTATGGCTAACACCTGTAATGTTTCTGAAATCATATTCACCCGGAGCAAAGGTATTTCTGAACGCGCCATAACCTTTCGTACTTATATAAAACGGGACTGGATTTGGCACTGCCCCGTCGTCCCAGTTCTGGATTTCTTTGGAAATTTTGATTTTCGTTCCTTTATGCGAAAAATATCCGTTTTGCATACCACCCCCATAGAAATATTCATCGTCCAATGGTTCAAGGTATTGAAATGTTCTAGTTCCATAATCCAGGCCCTGGTGTTCATCCCATATCAACGTTTCATTATTTGCTTCATAAAGGGAAAA
>JAWKKL010000078.1:0-6294 GCA_041393275.1 Bacteroidales bacterium | reverse complement strand
CGGAAGGAAGAAGAGATCATTTACCTCGGAAAAAATGAAAAAACGTTAACTCTCTATTCACCAAAAAAGATCAGGTATCTGTTATATGATGCAGGATTTCTGGAACTAAATGAATTTGGCAATGGAATTTTAATAAACCCACTTATTGATGATGATCAAATTCCTGATTTTGATGTAGAAGAAATAAAACAAACCGAACTCCATTTGAGCAGAAACTATAATCTGAATGGATCGGCATTTCATATTCAGGTTCTTGCCCAGAAAATCATTTATTAGTCCCATCGGATTTTAATAAAAAAATAACCACCTGCGAATAATGGTTAAAAAAAGAGGTCCCATTAATGGAACCTCTTTTTTATATTCGTTCAGAAGCGTTTTAGTCATCATCTTCTTCCGATTCGGCATACGCCTTGAGCAATTGTTGCTGGATATCGGGCGGTACATTGGCATACTCTGCAAATTTCATGGAATACATGCCACGTCCGCTTGTTATTGAACTCAGTGCCGTTGAATATTTATTCAATTCAGAAAGAGGTGCTTTGGCATCAATTTTCTGGTATTTTCCTTCGCGGCCCATTCCCATAATGATTGCCCTTCTTCCTTGCAGGTCGGTCATAACATCGCCCATTCTTTCTTCAGGAACAAGTACTTCCACATCATAAATTGGTTCCAGGATTTGAGGGCCGGCATTTTTAAAGGCTTCTCGGAAGGCATTTCTTCCGGCAAGTTTAAAGGAAATTTCATTGGAATCAACCGGGTGCATTTTTCCGTCGTAAATATAAAATACAATATCCCTTGCATATGATCCCGTTAGCGGTCCTTCTTCCATTTTTTCCATTACCCCTTTTAAGATGGCCGGCATAAATCGGGCATCAATGGCCCCACCAACAATACATGAGTTCATGATCAGTTTTCCACCCCAATCAAGTTTTACTTCATCTGTTTTTCTCACCGGGAATTCAGTAGTCCATTCCATCCCTTCCACATAAGGTTCAATCATCATGTGAACTTCGCCAAACTGGCCTGCACCACCTGATTGTTTTTTATGTCTGTAAACGGCTTTAGCCGAACGTGTGATGGTTTCGCGATAAGGAATTTTAGGAGCAATAAATTCGATAGGAATGTGTTCAAGATTTTCAAGTTGCCATTTAATAATGTTCAGGTGAAGTTCGCCCTGTCCGCCCAACATAAGTTGTCTTAATTCTTTTGAATACTGGGCAATTAAAGTTTGATCGACTTTGTGATAGATATTTAGCAGGCCACCTAATTTTTCATCGTCACCCTGATTTTGGGCTTTTACAGCCATCCTTAGTTTTGGCTCCGGAAATTCGATCTCAACAACCGCATCATCGGTATTTTTTGATGTTGTTAATGTTGAGTTGGTGGGGGTTTCTTTAAGTTTAACGGAGGCTGCAATATCTCCAGCCACTACTTTTTCTATTTTGTCGCGGTTTTTACCATAAACAGCAAATAGCTGACCAAGCCGTTCTTTGCCATCAGTTTTTGTATTTACCAAATCGGTTCCTTCTGCTATTTCGCCATTGCAAAGTTTAAAAAACGATACTTCACCAAAATGGGGTTCGATGGATGTTTTAAAAACAAATGCGGCAGGAGGCGCTTTCGGATCGAATGTAAGCTCTTTTCCTTTTTTGGTTTTAACCGGTGGCAATTCATCAGGAGCAGGAGCGTTGTTTGATATAAATTCCAATAACCTGTTAACACCCATATTGTGTTTTGAACCAACACATAATACCGGGAAGAGTTCCCTGGTTCGTAAACCGACTTTAAGCGCTTCACGCATTTCATCTTCGGTAAGTGTACCTGCTTCAAAAAATTTTTCCATCAGTCCTTCATCGCTTGAGGCAAGGTCTTCGATCATGGTGGCATGCATTTCTTCGGCTTTCGCTTTTTCGCTTTCGGGTATATCTAAAATTTCAGCTTTTCCACCATCAGCCGGAAATTTAAACATCTTCATTTTCAAAAGATCAATAATGGAATTAAATCCAACTCCCGAATTAACAGGATACTGGCAAATGGCCAAATTACCAAATAATGATTTCATCTCATTGATGGTTTCATCAAAGTTTGAGTTATCATGTTCCAGATGATTTATAGCAAACATTACCGGTTTTGAATTTAATGAAGCATACCTCCAGGCAATTTCGGCACCAACCTCAACTCCGTTTTGAGCATTAAGAACTATAACAGCAGTATCTGCAACAGTTAATGCAGCAATTACTTCTCCAACAAAATCATCAAAACCAGGGGCATCAATGATATTAATCTTTTTTCCGTTAAACTCTGTATACAAAACGGTTGAACTAACAGAATTTTGCCTTTCCAGCTCAATTGGCCGATAATCCGAAACGGTATTTTTATCATCTATCGAACCTCTGCGGTTGATTTTTTCCGCCCTCAAACAACATATCCTCAGCGAGGTTGTTTTTTCCTGCTTTGCACTTCCTACCAGCGCAATGTTCTTAATGTCTTTTGTTTGGTAAACCTTCATTTTATACTGATTCTTAAATATTTATATATTACTATCTGAAAATGAGCGCCAAAAATATAAAAAATATAAACAATTATTAAACTAACTATTATTATTATTTACGTTATATTGCAACCTTTAAAGACTAAAGGTGGGAAATCATTTCATTCACTTCTTTCCATGTTGATTCATCCATTTTAGGGCCAATCACTTCAATGGTTTTTCCGGCAAGAACGGAACCAATGTAACCACATTTCTTAATTGGAAACTCTTTAATTAATCCGTAAAGAAATCTGATGCATACAAATCGCCAGCGCCTGTAGTATCAATGCTTTTAGCTTTAATGGCTTTGATTTTTGTAAGGTTGCCAAGATGTTTGACCAATGACCCTTCTTTCCCGATTTTTTACAATGGCATATTCACAAAGCTTTCCAAATTCATGAACCGCTTCTTCGGGGGATTTTCCGGTGAAGGCTTTTGCCTCTTCTTCATTGGCAAAAACAATATCTACATACTCTTTAACAATTTTTTGCAAAAACTCCAGGTTATCTTCTACCACATTATAACTGGCCATATCAATGGATACTTTTAATCCATTTTTTTGGAAAGTTTACAGCCGTTTCGATGAGTTCATGATTCTGAACAAGATACCCCTCAATATGGAAAATATTATACCCCTTATATAAATCATCCGACAAATCTTTTTGATGATAATTCAACAGCTGCCTAAAAATGTGGCGAAGGTCCTTTCAGAATCAGGACTTATCAATGCTATTGCTTTACCACTTGGCGTATTGCTTTTTCAGGAGCAAAGGTTTAATACCGCTTTTTCCAGGTCTTCGGCAAAAAATTCGCCGAATTTATCGTTACCCACCTTACCGATAAAACCGGTTTTGATACCCATTTTTGCCAAACCATGTATGGTGTTTGCCGCCGAACCACCCGAAGCCACCTGTTTAATAAGATTATCTGTGCCTTCGTCAACCTTCTTACTTATGGCTGCATTAACCAACTGCATACTTCCCTTTGGGAGGTTAAATTTTTGCAGTGTTTTATCATTTTCAAGGCGGGTCATTATATCCACCAGTGCATTTCCAATTCCAAGTACTTTTGACATAAGATGCAATTTATTGATTGTAAGCAAACAAGTCAGGCGGATTTATTTTTAAGTTTTGCAAAAAAAATAAATTGCCAAAAAGCAAGCAATTTAATCATCCACTGACTATTAAATTAAAAAATTCTATATTTAAGATCATCATTACAAAATCGCTGAGATGATGTTCTTTAAATTTTTTCAGCAAATGTATTGTTTATTTGGAAATAATAAATACTTTTGCACTCCAATTTTTAAAATTGGTGTTCTTATAAATAAAAATTCCCCTTTAGCTCAGCTGGTTAGAGCGGCTGACTGTTAATCAGTAGGTCCTTGGTTCGAGTCCAAGAAGGGGAGCGCTAAAAGCCGATTGTTTTATCGGCTTTTTTATTTTCTGGCCATCTTTTATATTTACTTTTTTTTGTATTGAACAGATGAGGATTGTAACAGAATATTACTTTCTTTGGATATGTCAAACAACCTGAAAATATAATTCATCTCGCCCCATTTTTTCTTCTTTACAAGAATTATCATATTCAGTCCGTTTTTTGCAGCCATTGTTTTTATTTTCTCAAGTTCACAATCTTCTGATAAAATCATCAGTACTTCCGATTTATCATGGAAATAGTTTGTTGCGGTAAGAAACAGTTTCTCGAAGTATTCAAAATGTTCGCCACAAAACCAGGCCTCTTCTGCCATGATTTTAGGAGTTTTTGGATAATATGGTGGGTTAATGATGATAAAATCAAATTGCTGCCGGGGGAGTTCCGCAAAAAGATCAGAAAGGTAAGTGGTAATTTCAACGCTATTTTTTGTCGCATTGAGTTTGGCATTTTCAATGGCAGTCGGGTTAATGTCACTGGCGACCACCCTGGCCCCTTTTTTGGCGGCCAACACACTAATTATTCCTGTACCGCAACCCAATTCTAAAAAGGTATGATGTTCAAGTTCTTTTGTTTCCAAAAACTGCAACAACAATTTTGTGCTGATGGTAAAATGAGGGAAAAATACGCCCGGTAAAACAACAGCCTTTATTTTCTTATATCTATAATTGCGTGGCTTTGAGAAATAAAAATTTACAAAGGACCTGAAAAAGGGAAATATAAACCTGATTATTAATTTTCTCATAATGTTAATTCTACTCGCCATAAAACCCTTCAATCTCCGGCTGACGATATTTCCAGACTTTGTGTAAAAGCTTAATCTCGTATGGGTAGCAATAAATGCCCGAACGAAAACGCCACCACGACATGGTTCTTATCAACTTTTTTTTAATCCCCCTGATCCTGAAATCAGAGCTTGTTGGATAATAGCCGTTTAATACGGTTTCGAAGTTTTTAATTTTATCGATCATGTTGGGTGTTAACCATGGCGTTAATGGGTTTTTGCGCAAATCAAAATTTTCCCATGCCGGGTTCAACCAGTCTTCAAGGGTTTCAGGAAAGGCAAAACCGGCCTTTGTGATTTGGTCATACAATTCCGATCCTTCAGCAGGCACCGGGCTGTAAAGATAAATGATGATCTCGGTGTTAGGATTGAGTTTTTTTATCTCTTTAATAAATCGAATGTCAGCATCAATTTGGTCCATTACCTTTTCTTTGGATTCTCCCGGAAGCCCCAGCACAAAAGAATATTCAGGCACGATATTGAATTTCCTGAGCCGGACTGCAAATTCTTTGATTTGGGCTGCCGATTGTGTTCCTCCTTTGTTCATTTGTTTCAGCACGTCATCGCTGCCTGTTTCAGCCCCCAGAAAAATCATCCGACAACCGGCGTCACTCATCAATTTTAAGTCTTCATCCGAATATTTATCAATGGTATCAATCCGTCCTTCTCCCCACCAATGAATCTTTTCGTTACGTATCAATTTCGAGAACTCCACTACCCTGCTGCGAGAGGTAAAAAAATTATTGTCATGAAATTCTATGGAATCAACACCATAGTTATCTTTCAGTAATTTAATCTCGGTAAATAGCCTTTCGGCAGACTGCCCTTTCCAGCGTGCATTAAATATGGGAACAATGCCACAAAAAGAACAGGCAAACGGACATCCCATGCTTGAATGATAGCCCATGGTTTTATTTCCCAGAAAAGTCTTTTGCAAATAACTTTCTATGGGATAAAAGGTGTTAAAATAATCATACGGCAAGGTGGGTAGTTCATCCTGATCCAATAACTCTTCCTTTTTGGTTTTTACAATTTCACCATCTTTTACAAAAATCAAATTTCGAATGGTTTCTAATCCATTCTGCTGCTCCAACGCATCTAATAATTCGGGGAAAGCGCGATCGCCCGGCCCGTTGATCACAACGTCAACAAATCCGCTTTCAAGGGAAACCTTGTATTGGTTGGTAGCAAAATAGCCGCCCCAGATAATGGTCACTTCCGGAAATTGTTCCCGTATTTTTTTACTTATCGGAATGGCCTCCTTCAACTGGGGTCCCGGCATAACTGTACAGCCAAAATAGTTAAATTCTCCGCTGGCCAGCAAATCCTCAATCTTTCTCCAGGGATCAGTTTCCTGGTTTCCATCCACAAACACCAGGTCATACTTTCCATAAATGGATGCCCCAACCTGTAATATCGAATTAGGCAACCGGTGCTTCCATCGGGCACTCCTGGGATTAAACAGGATTACTTTGTTTTTTAATCGCTGCATTTAGGTTGTAACCTTGAGTTGAGATATTTTATGAATGACAAAAATCGAACTTTT
>JAWKKL010000077.1:0-8098 GCA_041393275.1 Bacteroidales bacterium | reverse complement strand
ATGTTGAAAGCCCTCAGGGAATTATTGATCAAAGCTGCTACCCGGAGGCCATTCATTATCGCTATTGAAGATCTTCACTGGGCCGATCAATCAAGTTTGTCCATGTTAAAATCATTGTACCAACTTGCCCGGTCATATCCCATACTTTATATCAATATCATGCGTCCGGGATATGAAGAAACAACTGAACCCTTGTTAAAATCCATCGAGTCAACTTATAAAGAATACACAAAGACAATACAAATCACAAATCTGGATACCGAACAATCCACAAAACTTATTGATAACCTGATTTTATCGGGGCGGCTTCCTGATGCTTTTTTACAGGCCCTGATCTCCAAAACAGATGGGAACCCTTTCTTTATCGAAGAAGTGCTGCGATCGCTTATTGATCAGGGGATCATTGAATTTGCAGATAAAACATTTACGGTTAACGAGAAGATCAATTCGGTTAACATTCCCAAAACCATCAATGAAGTATTGTTGTCAAGGGTTGAAAAGCTGGACGAAAAAACCCGTAATTTGCTGGACACAGCTTCGGTAATAGGCCGTAATTTCTATTTCAAGGTTTTGGATGAAGCAGCTGATACCATTGGCGAAGTGAGCGAACGCTTGCAATACCTTAAGAACATGCAGCTGATCCAGAAAAGTGGTGACCAGGACAACCTTGAATTTGTTTTTAAACATGCGCTTGCCCACCAGGCTGCCTATGATGCAATGGTGGACAGGAAACGAAAATCACTTCACCTGAAAATTGCCGAGTCCATTGAAAAGGTTTTTCCGGAAAGGATCAATGAATTTTACGGTACACTTGCCATGCACTATAGCAAGGCCGAAAATTATACAAAAGCGGAGGAATACCTTTTAAAGGCAGGTGATGAAGCCTATAAATCAGCAGCATCATTGGAAGCCATTGAATTTTACCAGGAAGCCTTTAAAGTTTACCTGAAGAATTCGGGGGATGAACCCGATACTCAAAAAGTTACCAAATTATATAGTAAAATGGGGGATGCCTATCAGTTAGGTGGTAAAAATATGGAGGCCATTGAATATTATGAAAAAGTTCTGAGGCATTATAAAATAAATTCACCCAAAACAAAATTTAGCCATCTATATAAGGTCTTTACCAATTTTATTTCAATTTTATTTTTTACAACATTTCCAACAACCCGATTCAAAAAAGAAGCCACTGATCTTGAAAGATGGCTCTTAAGGGTCCTCTACTTTAATGGTAAGGCATTATACTCCTATGATTCAAAACGCTGGTTTCTCCAAACAGTATATACATTTAATTTCTTCTCCCGTTTCAGTTTTTCTTCGAATGAATACGGCCAGGTAACTCTTTCAGCTTACAGCATTCTTTTTAACTGGACGGGAATTTCACTTTCGATGGCCAGGAAAATATTAAAAATTAGCGGTGAAAACATTGAATCCAAAACCCCGTTTTTGCAACATGAGTATTTTATGTTTTCGAAAATGCATCAATTTCTTGAAGGAAACTGGAAAATGGAACCTGACATGGAAAAAATCAAATCTTCCATTGTGGAAAAAGGAGACATTTTTAACCTTGCACCTTTCTTGCTGTTTTGTGGATTTATTAGTTCCGAACTTGGTAATGAAAAAGAAACTTTTGCCATCATTGAATCGATGAAAAAAATTGGCGAGGAATTTGAAAGTGACCATGCCTTGCACAATATCACCGCTTAAAGGCGGTAGCCTTGCAAAATTCGAAAAAATGACCAGATCATTCCAGAAACATTAAAAGGAATTGAATATACCAAGGTACGGAGCCATAGAGGATGCTACAGATTATTTACTGTATGCATTTGATCACATCAGCAAAGATCAATGATCTGGAATCAGCAAGGTTGGATATGGTTGAGATTGAAAAACTGATGCCTCCACTCAAAAAAATCAAAATCTGGTATAGCACTTATTTTCTTGCCAAAGCCTGTCTACTAACAGAAGAATTCAGACAGGGGACCCGGAAAATAAAAGTTTGAAATCTAACCTTATAAAAAATTTGCAAATCGGCTTTTAAACAAGCCAAAATGGTTCACAACAACCTGATCGAATCGCACCGGATAGCCGCCAATGCAATGTGGATGGTCGGGAAAAAGAAAACAGCAATAAAGCATTATCTCAAATCTATGGAAGCCGGCGAAAAGGTTAACAGCAAACTTGAACTTTCCCGGACTTACTTTGAACTGGGTAAGCGGATGATGTCAAATGGAAATCATAAAATAAAAGGCCATAGCGGGGAGCAATACCTCGAAAAAGCCAGGACCATGTTTATGAAGATATGAATCTTACGTATGACCTGGATGAGTTGAAGGTTTGAAAAAAAAAATAATCAATGAATTTAATACATCTAAACTATTTACCTACTTTTGTACAAAATGAACTTATGAAATTCAAATTGTACAATGTTTATCAAAAGAACCATTGAAAAGGAAATTATCACCTTAACAAAGAATTTCCTATAATTGCCATTCTTGGCCCCAGACAATCAGGAAAGTCAACACTCTCAAAACTTGTTTTTCCAAACCATCATTACGTCTCACTCGAAGATCCTGATGAAAGGGAATTCGCAACACTTGATCCAAGGGGATTTTTTAATAAATACAATGAAAAAGTAATCATTGATGAAATACAATATTGTCCTGATTTGTTTTCGTATCTACAGACACTGGCAGATGAAAAAAAAGCAACAGGAAATTTCATTATCACGGGGTCACAAAACTATCTTTTAAATGAAAAAATCAGCCAATCACTTTCGGGCAGGGTAGGTATTGCAACCTTATTGCCGTTTAGTCTTAATGAATTATCTCAATATAAAAAACAGTACAATTCAAATGAATTGATGTTTACTGGTCAATATCCCCCCATATTTGACAGAGAAATCCGTCCGGTATCATTCTATGCAACATATGTTAATACATATTTGGAGAGGGATATTCCTAGTATTTCCCAGATTACTGATTTCAGCCGATTTACCAGATTTGTCCAATTACTTGCCGGAAGAACAGGGCAATTGCTGAATAAAAATGCACTGGCTATTGAGGCAGGCATTTCTCATACGACAATCGAAAAATGGATTTCAGTACTCGAAACGGCTTATATAATATACCGACTTGAGCCCTGGTTTGAAAGCTTTAATAAGCGAATCGTAAAACAACCCAAATTATATTTTTATGATACCGGATTAGTTTGTTATTTGCTAGGAATTAGAAATCAAGCTGAGGTACCATTGCATTACCTTCGTGGAAACCTTTTTGAAAACCTTATTATAAGCGAATTAATAAAAATGAATATAAATCGGGGACATCACTACAAATTTTTGTTTTGGCGTGATAACCATCAAAATGAAATCGATTTAATAATTAACAAAGGAATTGACAAACTTGCCATCGAAATCAAATCCGGTGAAACCTTTAGAAACGACTTTATTAAAGCACTTAAAAATTGGTCATCTCTCTCAGGAACAAAATCAGAAAATCTATATTTAGTTTACGGGGGCAAAAAAAATATGGTATACAACGAAATCAATGTACTGGGTTGGAATGAAACTCCAAACATCCTATAGCTAAAAATATCTTTCGCACATTTTTCCCGCACGTTCAGGAATTCTTTCCCGGCGTTCAGGTATTTCATTCATATAAGGTATAGCTCTGAAGTAATTTAGCCTGTAAATCAAAATAATGAACAACTAAAATACAGGTTATGAAAAATTTTACACTTATCACAGCAATTCTGCTCACAGTAAATCTGCTGTCAGCACAAATCAACATTAACGACACTTCCTTTTACAGCGAAGCCCTTCAGGAAACCAAAATGGTGGATGTTTTTCTGCCACCCGGTTATAATGACAACCCCAATTTGTATTATCCTGTTATTTATATTTTGCATGCATGGGGTGGAGATCAAAATGCAGGAAATGCTTATATGGTCGCAGCAAATTACCTGATCAATTCAGGCACTATTGATCCGGTTATTATGGTTTGTGCCGACAATAGCCCCGAACCATTTGATGGCAGTATGTATGTAAATTCCATTTTATGGGGAGACTATGAAACCTATATGACCGAAGATTTGCCCGATTGGATTGAAAGCACTTACCGGGCTATGCCGGATCGGAATTACAGGGGCCTTTTCGGGCAGTCCATGGGAGGCTATGGAGCATTCAGGTATGGGATACTCCATAAAGAAAAGTACCGGGCAATTACATCCCATGCTGGTTTGATCAACTTTTTGGATGAATATGTTATGGCACAATGGAGACAAACAATACTGAATGGCACCTCCGGACCACCCTATTTTTATAATTACAATACCGGAGGATTCTTCACCCAGGGATATTTTTTACTGGGCGGAGCATTTTCACCCACTTACAATACACCACAAACCTATATCAATCCGGCCATTGTTGAATTTGGACTTGATGAAAGCGGAAACTTCATTGACACCATTGTGGCAAAGATTAAACCGCATGATATAGCATACCTTGTAAACCAGCTGTCTCCTGCCGACAGTTTGGGAATATATTTTGGAGCTGGCAGCAATGATGAATTATTTCTATATCAGGGAACACTGGCAGTTAAAGATTCATTGGATATTTATAACATTCCTTATGCCTTTTATTCTCACAATGGTGGACACGCCATGCCAAACGAATTCAGAATAAATGCACTGGAGTTTTTGGATTCACTTTTAATGCCGCCGGCTCCTATGTTTACCTCCTGCCTTCCGGAAGGTATCACTTTTACGACCCAGGCGGAGATTGACAGTTTCCAGATTAATTATCCAAACTGTAATGAAATTGAAGGGGATGTGACCATAGGAGAGTGGCTGCAGAGCGATATAAAGAATTTAAATGGATTGAGTGTTTTAACTTCATTTGGGGGTGACCTAATCATTCTGGATAATGATTCCCTGACCAACTTATCAGACCTTGAAAATATTACATCTATAGGAGGTGACCTTACAATTTGGCAAAATGATTCCCTGACTAGTTTAACAGGGCTTGATAATTTGAGCTCAGTAGACGGGAGTTGTAAAATTGGAGGAAATCACGGCCTAGTTAACTTGTCGGGTTTGGAAGGGTTGACTTCAATTGGGGGAGATTTAGAAATCGGGTTCCAAACCGGTATGGTTGTTTGGGGAAATTGGTCATTAATTTCACTGGAAGGTCTAAACAACCTTACATCTTTAGGCGGAAGTTTGAATGTTAGGGATAACAGCTCACTCGTTAACTTTGTGGGATTAAATAACCTGACTTCCATCGGTGGAGAACTTTTTATTGATTATAATGACTCCCTGATCAGCTTGACAGGATTGGAAAATATTGAGGAAGAGTCAATTTCAAATCTTTACATCAGCTCAAACGGCTTACTGTCAATTTGTAATGTCCAAAGTATCTGTGATTATTTAGCCAATCCTAACGGAATCATACATTTCTGGGATAACGCCCCCGGTTGCAATAGCCCTGAAGAGGTTGATAGTTTATGCAATATTACTAATGTTAGTGATTATTCAAGTGATTTGGATTTCTCAATTTCACCTAATCCTGTAACTGAAAATGCTGCGATAACTTTTGGTTCAATGTGTACAGGATCAATAGGTATTTATTTATACAACACTTCAGGAATATGTTTGAAAAGCTGGCAGTTTAATGCTGATCAATCAAGGCAAAAAGAATTTCAGATAAATTTAAAAGAGGTTCCGGCGGGTATGTACTTCCTGCATGTGAATGCTGGCGATGATTCAATAACTAAGAAAATAATTAAAACCAGATAAAAGCCAAGAGCGAAGAACTTAGGGTATAGAGTAAAACTTTTCTTGCCCTAAGCTCCCTGCTCGCAGCTCCAAGCTGCTTGCTATTTCAGCCCTCTCTCTTTTTTAATCTGCTCATAAGCCGCCTGCACTTCCTGGAATTTTTCCTTGGCTGCTTTCTGGAATTCTTCACCCAGGTGGCTCACTTTATCGGGATGGTATTTGGATGCCATTTTACGGTACGCCTTTTTGATTTCTTCTTCGTTTGCATCCGGTGTCGTTTCAAGGATTTTATAAGAAGCATAAATATCCTTTTTATAAAACATGGCTTTAATAGATTCAAAGTCAGCTGTCCGAATTCCCATAAAATCACTGATCCGTCGGATTTCATCTACCTCTTTTGAATGCACATGCCCATCGGCTGATGAAATCCCAAACAAAAAATGCAGTAGCTGCAAACGCGAGGACGTATCCATATAGGTTCTGATCTGTTGAGCCACTTCCTGTACATTGATCTCTTGTTTTAAAATTTCACGCAACACCAGCATATTGTCAACCGCCAGTTTTTCGCCAAATTGTTGCAGAAAAAATTTCTTCACGAATTCAAGTTCCGACTTCAGGACTTTTCCATCAGCTTTCATAACTGCGGCTGCAAGAACGAGAAGACTGGCAGCAAAATCACCAGGGCGTGTTCTGGCATCTCCTGCAACTTGATGACCATATGGGTGAGACCCTTGCTGATATTGATAAGTGCCGCTTTGCATTCCGTCGAACATAGAACCGAATACCAGCCCAAGAACACCACCGATAGGCCCGCCAAGAGCCCAACCTAAGCCAAGTCCAACCCATTTTCCATATTTTGCCATAATGAGATTTTAAAGATTATAATTGAAAGAATAAGGCGTCAAAATTAAAGAAAAACCCGCAAACCACTGAGTGGGAATGCGGGTTTCTTTTTTAGAAAAATGATTAATTCCCGTTTGGTTCTTTGATTTCTTTTTTGATTTCACTGAACTTAATCCCATAATCGGCCAGCTCGTTTAAAACTGGCTCATAAATACTGGCAACAGTAGGAATTTGTATACCTGTGGTGGTAATTTTCCTTTCCAGGATTAGCTTACACCCAATGGCCAAAGGCAACCCGACAGTCAATGCCATAGCAGTTTCAACATTATCTTTTCCTTCCACTACCATGGATGACAATATTTTATAATATTTATCTTTCAATTTGTATTCGAAATCGTGTTGCATAACAATCATGTCCTTGTCTTCAGGAGACAAAGCCCATTTTTTTTCCAATAATTGTTGAACGATCTGGGCAGGAGTGGCATTTTTTTTCCCGATCTTTTCTTCACTGAAAATTCCCAACCACCGGAGTTTATACATATCGAAGCTATCTTGAGCGAAACCAACATATTCGGCCAGTTTTTCCTCCACTGTCCTGACTTTATCATATTTTAAAAATCCGTTGAAAAAGTCCCTGTAAGTCAGGTTTTCTGAATTTTCGACAATATATGTATCGTCTGTGGCACCTAACTGGACCAGGGCATCCCAGGTTTTGCTAAATCCAGGCCGGCGAATGGTGCCCCGAAACATCGAAGGAATAGCATCAATGCCATAGGCGCTTCGATACTTCAGTGAATCACGGTTTGGATACACTTCAAATTCGCCATATCCGTTAATATTTATGGTTTGAATCCGTGAAAAAAGTTTATGGTAAGGAATGTATTTATAGCTCCCCCGTTTGATAAATTGGGCACCGCCCTGTCCGGCCAGGACAACATTCCGTGGATTCCAGGTAAATTTATAATTCCATGGATTATTATCGTACTTTGGTGCGACCAGGCCACCGGTTGATGATTTAAATGCGATCAATTCACCGCCTTCCAGTTTTATCCTGTCAATGATCTGCATTGCCGACATGTGATCAATGCCCGGATCAAGGCCTAGTTCATTTAAAAGTAAAATGCCTTTTTCCTTCGCCTGTTCATGAAATTCCAATACTTCCTTAGATACATAGGACGCGGTAACCATGTCTTTATTAAAATCAACACATGTTTTTGCAACCAGGTAGTGCATACGCGCCGGCAACATAGAAATGACGATTTCTGCATCTTTGATTTCAGTTGTTCGCTGGTCATCATCAAAAACATCAAATTTAAAAGCCCTGCCGTGCTTATTTTTACCTATGCGCTTTTGGGCAACTTTTTCGTCCATATCGCCGACACAAACCTGCCATTCATTCGCTTCAGCATGATCAAGCAGATAGTTGATTAAACTGGGCGTAGAAAGCCCCGCCCCCAGAATGAGAATTTTTTTCATCTTA
>JAWKKL010000076.1:0-8448 GCA_041393275.1 Bacteroidales bacterium | reverse complement strand
TAATATTTTAAGTTTGTAACAATTGAACAAACATATGCGTCATAGAGTTAAGTTGGTCGAACAGATGATTTGTAAATGACAGTTGCCGAATACAATCAATGCGTAAATAAGTTCGCTGACGGTGTTTACCGGTTTATCCTCAAAAATATTAAAGATGAGGAACGTGCCCGCGACATCGTGCAGGATGCCTTTGCCAAAATGTGGGAAAAGGCAAAGGATATTTCGTATGGCAAATCAAAATCTTATTTATTTACAGCTGCTTATCATACCATGATTGACGCTATACGAAAAGAAAAATATAAAGTAGAATTCGATGCACGGCTTGAATCGGAACATTTTCATGAAGATGGGTATTCTGATTTAAAAGAAATCCTGGAAGAAGCGGTTGAAAAATTACCTGATGTCCAGCGATCCGTTTTAATGCTAAGGGATTATGAGGGCTATTCATACCAGGAGATTGGAGAGATTACAGGGCTAAATGAATCGCAGGTTAAAGTATATATATACAGAGCACGGATTTTTATGAAAAACTACCTGGTGAGCATGGACCGGGTAATTTAAATTATAAATTTTGAGTAATTCTAATAAAGAATAACAGTTAACAACAAATGGGTATAAACAAGAACAACTACGAAGTTTATTTTCTCGACTACTACGAAAACCGGCTGCAAACAGAGCAGACAGCCGAGCTTCTGGTATTTCTTGAATCCCATCCCGAACTAAAAGAAGAATTTGAATCGTTTGAGATGATCACCCTGCCTGATGAACCCATACTATTTCAGCTGAAAGATCAACTGAAGAAAAAAGTACTCAAACCTACTCCAAATATTAATAGCGTAAATTATGAACAGTATTTGGTCGCTGATCTTGAAAATGATTTATCACCAGATGAAACCGACGAATTAAAACACTTTATTTCAATTAATCCTGAAGTAAAACTTGAGCTAAATCTTTTGAAGAAAACAAAATTATTTCCCGAAAATATCACATACGAGGATAAAAGATCATTGAAAAAGGGAGGATTGTTTTTGCTGTATCCCTCTGAAATATTTTATGCTGTATCCATAGCAGCCCTTCTATTACTATTCATCGGATTTTATTTTGGGGATGACAGGGGTCAATCTACATCGAATAGGATTACTCAGATTGGAGTAAACTTTAAGGCACCGGTTATTTCCGTTGAAAATATTTCAATCGATTTGGCAGACATAAAATCACCTTCTCAAAGAAATAAATATAAAGCAGAGAGTAAAACGGAAAACATTGGGGAAATTGCTTTTCATAAAAATAAAGAAATTCAGCGAATACCTGGCTTGAGAGAAAATATCAAAATTGATTTTGCATCAACTGCCTCTGAATTGAAAATTGAAAGTCCGGGTAATTTCGAATTGCCTGTGGAAAATTCTCAAATAACTGAGGCAAATATTGAAACTAATAAATCGTTTTTTGGACGTTTTGTTTCCGGTTTTACTTCAAAGTTATTTGATGTTGAAAGACCTGAAAAAAAATCATTTCTTGAATATACAGTGAGTGGATACAATATGATTGCCGACCGGGAGGTAGAAGTAGAAAAGGAATATACCTCTTCAGGCCGGGTTTCGGCGTATAATGTAAAAGGAGAAACCATCTCATTTTCCAGAAAGGTAAACCCAAAATCTGCTGAATAATTTTGGTTCTGTAACTTTTTAATTTGGCTGTCCGTCCTACCCAAAATCAGATGTTAAACGTGAAAACAATTTAAACCATGAACACGAATAATTTTAAAACGATCTTCATTTCAGTCGCATTTTTTATTTCCGGTATGGCTCTGTTTGGACAGGAACCCGGAAATAAAAAAGTAACAACAGAGGCCAGGGATCTTACTAATTTTAATGCCTTGAATGTAGGCGGGGCATTAAACGTTTTTTTTGAAATTTCGGATGGATATTCGGTTAAAATCGAAACGGACGAAAACTTACAGGACAATGTAAAAGCCGAAGTGATAGACGCGGTTTTGTACGTTAAGTCGAATACCATGAAAAACCCAACCAAACTAAATGCTTACATTTCGATGCCTGAACTGATTTATCTGAATGCATCAGGAGCCACTGAGGTAAAGGGTAATTCATTGGTAGTGAATGACGAATTTAAATTGACGGCCAGTGGTGCAAGCAGCGTTTCCCTTGATTTGGATGTTCAATACCTGGAAACTTCAGTAGCGGGTGCTGCAGATGTAACACTTGCAGGAATTGCCAAAACCCATAAATTGGATTTAAGTGGGGCAGGTAGTTTAAAGGCGAAAGGACTGGTGTCATCAAAAGCAATATATAATGTAAGTGGTGCTTCCGATGCCGCAATTAATGTAACCGATGAAGTGGTTGGCGAAAAGAAAGGTGTGGCTTCGGTTTCTATCATTGGAGAACCAACAAAAAGTATCATATCATCGGGAAAAAAGGACGATGAAGTTACTTATAAGGCATATTCCAATAATTATTACGATTCGGTGAAAGTGAAAGTGGGAAAAATTAAAGTTGAGGTTTACGAAGGAGATGATTCGGTGAGGGTGATTGTCGGCGACCGGAAATTGACTGTTGATGATGATGGAAATGTACGGTTTAGCCGGTGCAAGGTTCCTAAATTCAACGGACATTGGGCGGGCTTTGAAATGGGAATCAACGGTTATGTAAACAGTGATTTTAACCAAAGTTTCCCCAAGGAATACGAATACCTTGATTTAAGAATGACAAAATCAATAGCTGTATACATAAATTTCTTCGAACAAAACATTGCCTTTTCGAAAAATCAAAAATGGGGAATGGTTACTGGCCTTGGCCTGGAGTGGCATAACTACAGGTTTAGCCGTGATACGCGCCTGGTAACCGATTCTTCTTATTTAGTCGGCCTTGTTGATCAGGATATTAGCATCCGGAAAAACAAACTGGTTACCCTTCACTTAAATGTTCCGGTTTTATTTGAATTTCAGACGAACAGCCGGCACAAAAAGAATAGTTTCCATGTGGCTACAGGTATGGTATTCGGCGCACGTTTATCATCCCACACAAAAAAATATTATAACGAGCTGAACAAAGACTTTTATGTTGAAAAGTATAATCCGGCAACCGATCAGTATGAATATGCAGGGGATATCACTTCTCCGGGATATTCTAAGGCGAAAGAATTCGATGATTTTTTTCTGCAACCATTTAAATTGATGCTACCGTAAGAATAGGCTGGGGATTTATCAACCTGTTTGCTACCTATTCGCGGTAAATGAAATGTTCAAAAAAGACAAAGGCCCTGAATTATATCCCTGACAATCGGGATTACCTTTGTAAATTTATGATAAAGACTAAATTAATTTCCTCAATGGTGGGATGATCGGAAATAAATCCGGTATCCCACTTTTTCTATTGAATGAAATCTTCCCCGTCATTTTTTAATTCAACTTTTTTTTAATTTTACTCCCCGAATTAGACAGGATATTTTTCAAAGAATACAATTCATCTAAGGTTTAAATACTAATTACAAAATTCTCAATATATGTCAGGACACAGTAAATGGTCAACCATAAAAAGAAAAAAAGGGGCGGCCGATGCAAAGCGGTCAAAATTGTTCTCGAAGGTTATAAAAGAAATAACAGTAGCCGTAAAAGAAGGTGGCTCTGACCCGGATGGGAATCCGAGGCTGAGGTTAGCGATTTCGAATGCCAAGGGGATAAGTATGCCTAAGGACAATATCGAAAGGGCCATCAACAAAGGAAAAGATAAAGACGGTGCCAGCTTTTTAGAGCTTACCTACGAAGGGTATCTTTCTCATGGAGTGGCTGTTTATATTGAATGCACAACAGATAACCAACAACGCACGGTAAGTAATGTCCGGGCGATTTTTAATAAATATAGCGGCAACCTCGGAACCAATGGTTCGCTGAGTTTTTTATTCGACCGGAAAGGAATTTTTACCGTTCCGAAAGAAAAACTTAATGAAGAAGAATTTGAATTGGAAATGATTGATGCCGGCGCAGAAGATATTGAATTGGAGGATGGCTTTTTCTCCATAACAACCGCCATGGAGGATTTTGGCAAAGTTCAGAAAAAACTGGAAGCCATGGGCATTGAGCCCGAAAGTGCAGAACTTCAGAGAATACCGCATGAAACCGTTAAACTTGAAGCAGAAGATGCCCGAAAAATATTAAAAGTAATTGATCTCTTTGAAGACGATGACGATGTTCAGGCTGTTTATCACAACCTCGAAATATCAGATGAAATGATGGAAGAAATGTAGTTCAAAGGAATTTACTTTTAAGCTCCCGGAATTGGGGGCTTTTTTTAGGCCTTTTCCGATTTAATAATACGAATAAATTCTCTGATGTTGAGTAGCCTAAGAATAAGTGATAGTACAAAAGCCACCAAAATCATCAACGTTATATTTATTTTCCAGTCAAAAGATAATTGCCGTGAAAAATATCCCGATAAAATAATACCAATCACAAACACTATAAGTGCGGCTATATATTTTAAATTTAGCTTGAGTTTGAATATATTAATCGCAACAATCACTTGTGCTAAAGCCGTAAATAGTTGTGCACTCAAACTGGCATAAGCCGATCCGGTTGCCTGTAATTGGGGAACAAGGGAAAAATTTAGAACAATACTAATGACAACCCCACTGGCCGCTACAATATTTAAATATGTTAAACTGCCATTTGCCGTTAAAAGCGTACCAAATACGTAAATTGCTGAAATAGCCACAAACCCAAACATCAATAAACTGAAAATATGGGCTGACTGGTTTATCCGCAAAAAATAAGCATCTGTGGTTTCTAATCCATGCATCGAATACAATAGGGTCATAATTTCAGTTGCATAGAAACAGGAAGCAACCGCTACAGTGATACTGATGGTAAAAAGCAAAGAAAAAGATAGTTTAGTAAGCGCCACAATGGATAAATTCAATTTAATCATTTTCGAAAAAATAGGTAGGAGCAAAACAGCAAACAAATAAGCAATCATATTGGCTGCATCCAACAAGCGATATGCCTGCGCATAAATACCGGCTTGATGTTCACCAATATTTTCCGGTAAAATTCTTTCTATAATAACTGTATCAATGCGATTGTATTGAGCCATTAAAAAAACGAGCAATGCATATGGGGCACTTTTTTTCAGGATCATTAATAAAAAGGGCCGGTTCCAGTTGAGTTTTCTGAATGCTGATTTATTTATCACCACAATCATGGCAATAATTAGGGTTGTGGCATATGCGCTCGTTTGTGCATAAACAAACCATTCGATTTTAAAATTCTGTTCGGTTACATTGCCCCATAACAAAAGGCTACAGAACAAGATCATCAAAAGTCGGTCGAGCACAGAAATTATACTATCGGTTTTAAAAAGCAGAAGGGCAGAAATATTTGACCGGAGATATAAAATAAATGAAAGTAAAAACTGGTTAAGGGCAACCCAGCCAAGAATTGCAAACTGCTTTGAATCGTAACCTATAATAAATCCAATAATAAATGTAACCAAAATGTATAAGCCGCCAAGTATTAATTTTAAAATCAGGATACTCGAAAAGTGTTTGTTTAACAAATGATTGTGCTGGGCAATATTCCGGTTATTAAAATTGGTGATACCCAAATCAAGAAAAATATTAAAAAGAAATGAAAAGTTTAAAATCGCAAAATAAAACCCAAAATCTTCTGCACCCACAGCGTTTTGCACCGATCTGTCAATCCCTAAAACCCAGAATGGCTTTACGAGCAGATTCAGGAAAAGAAGCAACCCAAGGTTTGTAAGGAATTTTTTTTGCATGAAAATTTATTTTTTCACTTTCGAAGGTACGAAAAAGAAGTTTTGCGTAATGTGGCTCTTTATATTGTAATCAACTAACTGGCCTTTATCTAAAACAAAAATAGAATATCTTTTTTGTTTTAGTAAATCGAAACACTTATTCCTGTTTTCATTTTCCCAAAGTTCAGTATAAATGATGGGTTGAAATAAATCAATCAACTTAGCCCCGCCTTTTAAAACAAAATATTCAAAATTTTCCACATCAAGTTTCATCCCGGTTACTTTTTTACCTTCTTCTAGTGCGGGAATAAAACTATCAAGGGTCTCAACGTCAACTTTGTATTTATCGCCTTCGTTAAAATCGGTTAAACTCTCGTGGACAATATGGCTTAAACCCTGCATTTTCACAGAATTCAAAACTGGCATAACCATTTCAACCTTGCCGCTTTTATCGCCCAGGGCTTTGTCAACCACTGTTACATTTGCTAATTTATAGTGATTCAGAATTTTATTCAGGGTTTTCAGGTTTTCAGGTATGGGTTCAAAAGCAATTATTAGTGAATTTGGTTTTCTTTTGCTAAGATAATAAGTCATTACGCCAATGTTGGCTCCAATATCCAATATAATACCACCATCATCCAGTATGTTCACAAAATGTAAAAAATCTTTCTCTCGATTATTAAACCGTAAAGTTAAAATTGTAAACCGGGAAAAAACGTACAAATACCGCTCGATTCCGAGCAAACGTTGCAAAAGAAGTTTAATGCTTTCTTTCAATTCGATGGATAATATAATTAAACAAAACCGGAGCAAAAGTAAGTAGATTTTGTAATTATGCGAATGGATGGGGAAACTAATATAGATCAATATCATTAATAAAATTTTATTGAAATCTTGCCAATGATATTTTTATTTCGAAGCCCTGTTAAAATATATTAAAGAAATATATCATTTGATTGTTCAGAATCAAATACATTAGCAAAAAGTTTTAGTTTCTGTTTTGTTTATGGGGAAAAAGATTGTTGTAAACACCAGGTTATTATTAAAAAACAAACTTGAAGGTATTGGTTGGTTTACTTATGAAACATTAAGCCGGGTTACCCAACAACACCCTGAACACACTTTTTTTTTCCTTTTCGACCGGCCTTATTCAGATGAATTTATCTTTTCGGATAATGTAGTGCCCGTTGTAGTTTCACCACCTGCCAGGCATCCTGTATTATTTTATATTTGGTTTGAATTGATGATCCCTAAGCAACTAAAACGATTGAAGGCAGATCTATTTCTTTCGCCTGATGGGTACTTAAGCTTAAAAACAAAAGTACCAACGCTGGTGGTTATGCATGATTTGAATTTTGAACACTTCCCGAAAGATATTCCTTTTGCAGCGCGTAAACATTACAAGCATTTCTTTCCAAAATATGCAAAAAAAGCAACCCGTATAGCTACGGTTTCTGAATATTCAAAGCAAGATATTGTAACCCAATATAAAGTAAACCCGGAAAAAATTGATGTGGTTTATAACGGGGCAAACGAATTGTTTGTGCCTGTTTCGGAAGATGAAAGCGGACAAGTTAGAAAAGATCATTCAGCGGGATATCCCTACTTTGTTTTTGTTGGAGCTTTGCATCCACGTAAAAACCTGGTGAATTTGTTTGCCGGTTTTGATCTTTTCAAAGAGAAGGATCAAAGCGGAATTAAGTTATTGATAGTCGGGGAGAAAATGTGGTGGACTCCTTCCATAAAAGAGGCTTATGAAAAAATGAACCATAAAGATGATGTAATTTTTTCAGGGCGCTTACAAATGAAAGAACTTACACAAGTGGTAGGTTCAGCATTGGCATTAACCTATGTTTCTTACTTCGAAGGATTTGGGATACCAATTGTAGAAGCCTTTAATGCAGAAACGGCTGTGATAACAGCCAATGTAACTTCTATGCCTGAAGTTGCCGGGGATGCTGCTTTGCTCATTGATCCTTTTTCGCCCGGGTCCATTGCCGAGGCAATGAAAAAAATATCATCCGACGAAAATCTTAGGAATCAACTTATTTTAAAGGGACGGGAACAAAAGAAAAAATTTACCTGGCAAAAATCTGCCGACAGGTTATGGGCATCCATTGAAAAGGCACTTGATCAGGGCATCGAATAAGTAAGCAAAAGGCCATACCCACCGTTGAATGCAGTAGGAGTCATATGAACTCTTTTAAGATTAACTTTACTTAGGGTAATACCAATAAAACTACCCAGGGCCGCGCCAATCAGTACATCACTTCCCCAGTGTTTTCTATCATTAATGCGTGATAACCCTACCAAACTTGCAACCGTATAGGACGATATACCAATCCAGGGTTTGTCTTTATAACCAAAAGCCAGTACAGAAGCTATGGCAAAAGCCGTTGCAGTATGACCAGAAGGAAATGAGGTATAATCGGAAGTGAAAGGATACGGGCCATCCCATAAATAGGGATTTGGCGGGTCATCTTCATATGGCCGGTGCCGGTGCGCTAAATGTTTTATAATAAATGTAGCACCACCAGCTAAAATAAATGCTTTTACACCTGTCAATGCAATTCTTCGGTGACGGCTATTTTTTGATCCAGTGAGATAAATACCGGCCAACAAAGGAATTGAATAAAGTCCGCTTCCCCACGGTTCAATAAAATACTGGCTAATGAAATCA
>JAWKKL010000075.1:0-8995 GCA_041393275.1 Bacteroidales bacterium | reverse complement strand
TGATGAAGAAAGGCTTGCATAGCCTTTCTTCATTTGCAAACTTTTCATAATAGTTATTTTAGGTTAATTTTGGTATTAAAGCCGGTAACGGTATCGCTACCGGCTTTTCTTTAAATTCTAAAAATCATAAAATGAAAAAACTAATTCTCCTGGTACATGTTTTGTTTTTTGCAGCAAGCGGATTTTCCCAATACCCAAAAAACAAAGTTGTTCTTGAAGAAGGGACTGGTACCTGGTGAGTAACATGTGGGTCGGTAGCTGAAGATTTGGAGCAGTTGCTGGCAGAAGGGGCAGAACTTGCTGTGATAGGGTATCACATAAATGATGCCTATACAAATGTTTATTCGGAAGCCAGGGCCGAATATTATAATATGTTGGGGTTGCCGCATGTGATGATTGATGGAGAACAATCCTTTGACTTTTCTTACGATGCCATTCTTGAAAGATATGAAGATCAAATTGCCCTCTCCTCCCATTATTCCATTTCGATTGATGCTGAACGGGAGGGAAGTACAATTCAAGCGGTGATCAATGCTGGACAAATAAGCGCACCCTCCCCGGAAACAAAAGTGTTGCATGTGGTACTTACCGAATCACATATTCCGGAAACCTGGTATGGTGGGAATGAGCTGAATCATACAGAAAGACTGATGATCCCTGACCAATATGGAAGTCCGTTTCTGTCAGTTTCCCCGGGCATTGAGTTTGAATTTGAAATGGATACAAACTGGGTAATGCAACATTGCGAATTGATTGCCTTTATACAGGATACAGTTACGTTGGAGGTAGTTCAGGCACAAGTGTTTTCACTCTCATCGCTAATATACAACCACGATGTGTCATTGAAAAATATTGTATATCCCGGAAACAGTTATTGCTATGATGTTCTTTCGCCGGTAATTGAGATTGAAAATTATGGTATTGATACTCTTTTTAATTGTTTGGTTATGTATGCCGTTAATGGGATTGAATCACAATACAACTGGAATGGACAGCTTGCTACAGGAGAAGTTGCTGAAATTATTTTGCCAGGCGTAAGTTTTGTGCCCGAAAACCAGAACACAATTGAAGTTGAGGTTAGTATGCCTAATGGAGTAGCGGATGAAAATCCTGATAATAATTCAATGAGTAGGAATTTTAGTCAGTCGCAGGTTATATCAGGCCAGAATCTGATATTGGAACTTAAGACAGACAATCTTGGAAGCGAAACAAGCTGGCAATTGCTCAACAGTCAGGGAGAAGAGTTATATTCGGGAAGCGGTTACGAAAATGATTCTACCTATTCCATTAATTGGATAATGGAAACCAGCGATTGTTATACATTTATTATTTATGATTCAGCAGGTGATGGATTATGTTGCGAAAGCGGCTTTGGTTATTACAGAATTAAAGACCCGAATGAACAAATTTATTTTATAGGTGGAAATTTCGGAGCCCGGGAAATAGAAATGTTTGAACTGGATATAGAAACAGGTATCAGTGAAGGTTTTTCAACTAATGATTTTTCTGTTTACCCAAATCCAGTTAAAAACAAATGTACCATTACCTCTGAATATATGATTACTAAAGTGGAAGTAATTAATTTAGTGGGTCAATCGGTTTATACATACCCTTCAATTAACTGTTATGAGTTTAGCCTGGATTTTGATGGTCAGCCCAATGGGATTTATTTTATTCGAATTAATACCTATCAGGAATGGAGAAATTATAAAATTCTTAAAAACAACTAGCTTTTCATTTGTATTTGTCCGCTTCAGGCAGTAATTGCCCGGAGCGGATTTTTTATAAATCAAACCATATTTTTGAAATGAAAAAATTGCCGGAATAAATTATCTCTATTTCCTCAATTTCCATATTACCCATCCTATTCCAACCACAAAGTGAAGAAGGATAATGGATGCAATAACTATTACCAGGGTTGTATCTGACATTATTAGCTGTTTATATTTGATTTTGAAATACCATACACTTCATTTTCTTCTATGTTTCCTTCGGGTTCGATATGAATTAAAAAAACATCATAAAGATTTGGAATATGTTCGTGCAGTTTAACCTCCACTTGTCTTGAAATTTCATGGGCTTCAAAAACAGTAATTGTTGAATCAACCTCAATATCCATGGCCACCAAAAAAAGGTCAGCCAGTTTACGTACACGCACGCGGTGAGGGTTATGAGCCCCTTCAACCTGCTCAACCGCTTTAAAAATCTTAAAATAAATCTCTGTATCCGTTACCCCGTCCATCATCTCGGTATTGGTCTCGCGGAAAATAGTAAAGGCCACTTTCATAATCCATAAACTAACAAACATTGCCGTAACTATATCCAGCATCGGCATTTGGAATAAGAAAGTAAAAATTAGGCCCACCAAAACACTGAAGGAAATAAGAATATCATTCCTCATGTTTTTCGCATTAGCAATGATCATAGCGCTATCCGTCCGTTTCCCTATCTTAAATTGCCAACCGGCAAGTATTCCCTTTCCAACAATACTCAATATGGTAACATACATTGCAATTTCAGAGGGCATTTCACGGACTTCTCCTGACAAAAGCCTTGTGGCGGTCGAAATTAATAGTTGGGCTCCGGCAAAAAAAATGATGAAAGAAAGAACTTTCGTGGAAATTGTTTCAGCCTTTTTGTACCCATACGGAAATTTACAATCGGGGGGTTTGCTGATGATACGAGCAGTAAACAACGTGATGATATAGGTAAGGACATCCGATAACGTATCAATTCCATCGCCAATCACAGCCAGGCTGCCTGAAATAAATCCAATGACTATTTTCAAAATTGCCAGGAATGCATTGCCGATGATCCCAATCCAGGAGGCCCGCTTTAATTCTTGTGTACGCTCAATTGTCAAATTAGCCGAAATTTGAAAATTTACAGGTTGCAAAATAAGGTAAAATTTTTTACTCAGATTTAAGGAAGATTGTTCATTTGGGCAAGAAAAATAAATTACATTTGAACCTGAAAAACAATCAATAATGTATCAGGACATTTTAAAACTCTCTAAAGAGTATCAGGATTATACAGCAAATAATCTTTCCAAATTAGTAAAAATCAAATCCCTCAGCACACGGGAAGAAAAAGTACAGAAAGAGCTGATGCATCAAATGCGGGAAGCCGGTTTTGATGAAATAAAAATGGATGGCCTTGGCAACGTAATAGGCCGCATTGGGAATGGCAAAAAAATCCTGGCTTTTGATGGCCATATGGATACCGTGGATTTGGGCAATATGAAGAATTGGGATTTTGATCCGCTGGGTGGTGAAATAAAAGATGGGTATGTTCATGGTCGCGGATCTGTCGATCAAAAAGGAGGCGTGGCCTCATTTGTGACAGCGGGAAAGATTTTAAAAGAAATAGGCTTTGACAGGGACATGACCATATATTTCGTGGGGAGTGTAATTGAAGAGGACTGCGATGGTCTTTGCTGGAAATACATCATCGAAGAAGACGGCATCCGGCCGGACTTTGTGGTTAGCACTGAACCAACCAATCTGAATATTTATCGCGGACAGCGGGGCGAATGGAGATGCATGTAGAATTTCATGGTGTTTCTTCGCATGGCTCTGCTCCCGAAAGAGGAAAGAATGCCATTTACATGGCATCGAGGGCAGCACTGGAAATTGAAAAATTAAATGAACGGTTAAAATCCGATGATTTTTTAGGAAAAGGGAGTATTACCATTTCGGAAATTATTTCAGAAAGTCCCAGTCTTTGTGCTGTTTCTGATTTTGCGCGTCTGCATCTTGACCGCAGACTGACCTGGGGCGAAACCAAAGAATCGGCCATAAAAGAAATCGAGGCTTTAGTTGATCCTGAAGTAGCAAAAGTAAGTTTGCTCGATTACAAGGAAAAAGCTTTTACTGGCCTGGAGTATGGAATGGAGAAATATTATCCGACCTGGAAAATGGATGCCGACCACCCGATTGTAAAAACTGGTGAGGATGCTTTTGAAGCTTTATATGGAAAAAAACCTATTACAGATAAATGGACGTTTTCAACAAACGGGGTCACCATCAATGGCATGTATGGAATACCAGTCATTGGTTTTGGTCCGGGCAATGAAGTATTGGCCCATGCACCAAATGAAAAGGTACCGGTGAATGATTTAGTGGTGGCTTCGGCATTTTATGCGGCTTTTGCAATGTCAATATAAAATTAATCGTATTCGTCATTGCGAGCATCAGCCATGAAATGTGTGATGGAGCGATGCAATCTGAATTTGTTCTAAGATAGTTAGGTTTGAGATTGCGTCATGCCTCACCCAAGCATAACCCAGGATTCGCAATGACGGTTAAATGAGGTAAGAAGTAAAATAATAAAGATGAAAAATTTACAGGATAACATAAACATTTTAGGCACTTGGAAAACTGATCTTTTTTCTAAAGATTTCCTTTTAACCTGGGAAAAAAGTAAAAATGATCTGGAATATATCCTTGAACTTGCCCAATTGTTAAAGGATTTTAGAGACAATAATATATCAACCAGGATGTTTGATTCCGGATTAGCTGTTTCAATCTTCCGCGATCAATCTACCCGTACCCGGTTTTCATTTGCCTCGGCAGCCAATTTAATTGGCCTGGAAGTTCAGGATATGGATGAATCAAAATCACAAATCGAACACGGTGAAACCGTTCGCGAAACAGCCAATATGATTTCATTTCTTACCGATATCATCGGTATCCGTGATGATATTTTTCTGGGCGAAGGCAACAAATACATGCGTGAAGTGGGTGATGCCCTTGATGATGGGTTTAAAAGAGACGTTTTACCGCAACGACCGGGAATTGTTAATTTACAATGCGATATGGATCATCCAACTCAAAGCCTGGCTGATTTACTTCACCTGAAAAATTATTTTGGCTCTCTTGAATACCTGAAAGGCAAAAAGATAGCCATGACCTGGGCTTATTCGCCCAGTTATGGAAAACCTTTGTCGGTGCCACAAGGCATCATTGCCCTTATGACTCGGTTTGGGATGGATGTCTCGTTGGCCTATCCTGAGGGTTATAACCTGATCCCTGAAATTGAACAACAAGCAGTTTTATTTGCTAAATCAAACAATACAAAGTTTGAAATTGTCCATTCAATGGATGAAGCATTTGCCGGTGCTGATATTGTGTATCCCAAAAGCTGGGCACCTTTTTCTGTGATGCAGCAGCGAACCGAACTACTGAAAGCCAAAAATTCCGATGGTTTAAAAATGCTTGAAAAACAATGCCTGTCTCAAAATGCCACGTTTAAAAATTGGGAGTGTAACGAAGAAAAAATGGAGCTGACGAAAAGTGGGGAGGCATTGTATATGCATTGTTTACCTGCTGATATTTCGGGTGTTTCCTGCGAAAAGGGAGAAGTATCAGCACCGGTTTTTGAGAAATACCGCATTGAAACATACAAAGAAGCAGGTTACAAGCCTTACATCATAGCGGCCATAATGGTGGCCAATAAATTTGAAAATCCTGGATTGATCTTAAAGAAGCTCTTTGAAAAAGGGAAAAACAGAGTTTTATAAAAACAGAATGCTGGAAAAATATATGCTACTGATAATCATTTAGCCGCTGTTAAAAAAGTTTAATAATCCTGGGATTTTGTAATATACCGGTGTAAGATTGCATTCATTTGGCCAGTTATTGAGGAGACGTGTAAGTTTTGGCTTAAAGCTGGCTCAAAAAGGAAATCAGGTTTTCATAGCTGCCTATATCCATTTTTTTTCTTAAACGGAATCTGGCCATGGTTATGCTTTTTGGTGATTGGAAAGTTATCGCAGAAATTTCTTTGGTAGACATATTCAACCGCAGGAAGGCACACAACCTTAACTCATTTGGCGATAAATCAGGGTATTTTTCTGCCAGTTTATCATAAAAATCGGTGTGTACTTCCTGGAATCTCACTTCAAAATCCTTCCAAACATCCTGTGAAGTACTTTGCTCCACATCATGAATAATTTCATCGATCAGTTTCCTGTTCTCGGGTTTGAAATAATACCTTGAATTTTTCAATTTATCGGATATACTTAATATAAATTCATTTTTTTTCAGCAAATACATAACGTTGTTGGTGAGTTCCTTGTTCTTATAATCCAAATCACCCATAAGTTTTTCTTTTTCCAACTGGAGATTTTTTCGTTTTAGCCTTTGCAGGTTAAAAGCATGCCCAATAATATCAAGGATAATATGGATCCTCCAATAATCGACAGGTATAGCAATTCTTTTCTTTTTTGCTTCTGCTTGTATCTAAGGTCCTCCAGTTCCCGCTCCTTCATCATCTTATCAAATTCAAACTGCATACCTAGTTGTGTAATCTTTTTTACATTTTCTTCTTTGGAGATGCTATCAGAATATTGTTTAAACAACTTGAAGAATTCAAGTGATCTTGCAGGCTTATTCGTATTTTCGTAAACATCGCTTAAGTTAATTGTGATTTTAGTAAGAGCATCCAATAGCCCTGTTTCACTTGCTATTTTATAGCCTTTCAACAAACTTTGTTCAGCCAGAAAATATTGATTTAACTGCAAGTAACAAAAACCCAATCTATTATAAATATCTGCATATAATATTGATTTCGGGCCCAGATAATCACTCCCAATATTCTCAAGGTAGTTAAATGCTTGTTTGTAATGTTCTATTGCATCCTCACAATTATCCTGATTCTTCTCAATATCTCCCATGATTGTAAAAACTGTGTGAAGCCCTATTTTATTTGATGTCCCTTTGTATATTTTACGTGCTTTTTCAAGGTAGTTTCTTGCTGTTGCAACATCATCTAATATTATATAAACATTACAAAGATTTGTCAAGATTAATGCTATTGCTAAACTATCATTCAGGTCTTCATTAATCTCAAGTGCTTTTTTATAATTTACAATGGCATCATCATAATGATTAAGTATTGTATTTAACTCGCCCAAATTATTATAAAAATGATGAACCACAGTTGTCATATTCAGACTATCTGTTATGACCAAACCTTTCTGATAGAATTCAAGAGCTGCAGGATAATTCGCCTGTGTAAAATATATATTCCCAATAACAAGGTACACTTTTCCAAGATCATTTACAATGCCAGCATTTACATAATAAGAAATTGACTTTTGATAGTTATCCATCGCCAATACCAAATTATTCTGTACCACATTAATATCTCCAATTGCCGCATGTAATTGTGCGATACCATAATCATAATCCAGTTTTTTTGCAAGGTATAAGCCTTCATTTGCAAACCGTAGAGCAGAATCAATATTTTGTTTAATTAGGTGAAATACAATGGTATAATAGTTCAATACTTTTTCCTCTTTGTCATCTTGCTCAGAAAGTGAACGGATAAGACTATCAATTTTAATTTGATCCTGAGTATAAACATTACCAAATTGAATGATTACAATTATAAAGATGTACAGTACCCAGCGTAAGTTCATTAAACAAGGTGGAATATATATTCCGATATTGCTAAATAGTGAAAATTAATACAAGCTTATATAAAATTTCGATAACCAAAAATACAAAAAAACATTATTATAATAATGAAATAGCTGTCTTAAGAACACCTTAATTCAGGAAAATTAAAATGATTTAGGTAATTCGACTCTATTAAACTGGTTTATAAATTTATTTGGATCAAGTTATTTAAAAAGGGAGACTCAATTTAACTAGTCCCCCTTCGTTTTTGGGTGGAAGACCGGATTTGAACCGGCGACCCCTAGAACCACAATCTAGTGCTCTAACCAACTGAGCTACATCCACCATTTTGAAGCAGGCAAAAGTACAAACTTTTTTATTTATTAAGCAAACAAATTTTTCTATAATATTGCATTTACAAATTTATATATTCACATCTATGAAACTAAATAGTAAACGATTCAACAAATTTGCTTTGATAACGTGTGTTTTAGTGATTTTAACCCCGGTTATCTTATGGGCTGATATTGATAAATCAAAAACAACCGCAAGTGGAGAACTTACCTTTACAATCCGAACAGTGACGGCAAATGGTAATTATTCCCCAAAACATGTTTTGGCGATTTGGATTGAAGATGTGAACGGATTTGTAAAAACCCGCAAGGCCATGGCCAACCAACGCAAACAGTATTTATATACCTGGCATGCAGCCTCCAATTACAATGTTGTGGATGCCATAACAGGCGTTACTTTAACCAGCCATCAAACGCATACCGTAGTATGGGATTGCACCGATTTGGATGGAAACATTGTTCCGGATGGCGATTATGTTGTTTGGGTTGAATTCACTGATAAACATGACCAGGGACCATTGTTTAATTTAACATTTACAAAAGGGCCCGATGCCCAATTCTTCACACCTCCTGAGGAAACCTATTTTAAAGATATTGAACTGGAATTTACCCCTTTAGTATGTGATTTTTCGACTGATGCAACCGATATATGCCAATCAGAAACAGTTACTTTTACTGATGAATCAGTTAATGCTTCGTCATGGTCATGGAATTTTGGTGATGGTACTTCACCCGCTACATCAACTACACAAGGGCCCCATACCGTATCTTATGCATCTCCCGGATTAAAAACAGTTTCCCTTACTATAAATGGTGATTTAACAGAAATGAAGGAAGATTTTATTAATGTGTCTGTTAGTCCCACGGCTGATTTTTCATTTAGTGGCAGTGAACTGACAGTTGATTTTATCAATAACTCTATTAATGCAACCAGTTATTTATGGGATTTTGGTGATGGAAATACCAGTACTGATAATAATCCAACCCATACGTATGCGGAAGTGGGCAGCTATTATGTTACACTCACTTCTTCGTACCTTGGATGTGAGGACATGACCAGCATGGAAGTTATGCTTCCACTGGTTGGCCTTCATGATTCAGAATTTTCAAATTATGTCTCGATTTTTCCTAACCCCAATACAGGATACTTTATATTAAATACCGGTGAATTTGGAATCCCCGAAAAGGTGGTGGTTTATAATCAGGCAGGCGACATCGTTTGGCAAAGGGCAAACTTTT
>JAWKKL010000074.1:0-9799 GCA_041393275.1 Bacteroidales bacterium | reverse complement strand
CGAAATGTATTTTTTGTTGTCCCCAAAAATAATCACTTGTTCAACGAATTTGTTTTGGCCGATCAATAATTCAATTTTTTGCGGAGAGACGAATTTGCCAACCGATGTCTTAAACAGGTCGCGAAGCCGGTCTGTCATTATCAACATGCCATTATCTGTTATGCTCCCTTCGTCACCTGTGGCATACCATCCATCCTGAAGAACTTTATCGGTTTCTTCAGGTTTGTTGTAATACCCTTTAAAAACGGTACGGCCCTTCACAAGGATTTCATTGCCATCGCTGATCTTAACCTGGATCTCAGGCATGATTGACCCACACGTATCAAAGTTGTAACTATCCGTTTTGAAACACGAAACGGTTGCCGTGGTTTCTGTTGCCCCATACCCGTAGTTTACAAATAGTCCAATGGCATGAAAAAACCTCAGCAATTCAGGCCGGATTGCTGCTCCGGAGCATGGAATAGCCCTGATATTATGGCCAAAAATATTCCGGAGTTTGCGTAGTACCAGTTTACCGGCAATTTTATTTTTAATACTTAATCCAGCCGGAACAGGTTTATTCCGGCTTTTATATTCTGAAAAAGCATGCCCGGTTTTTATTGACCAGTCGAATATCTTTTGCTTGTATCCTGCCCATTTATTATATTCTTTTTGAATGCCTTCATGGGTTTTTTCAAAAAACCGCGGAACAGCGCACATAACCGAAGGATTGGCTATCGGAAGTTCGTTGATGACCTCCTTCGGATTTTCAAGAAAAATATTTACCACCCCGGCATGCATCATATAAAACGACCAGGTTCTTTCAAATATATGGCTCAGCGGAAGAAAGCACATCGAAACATCTTTCTCTGTGATATCGAGCCGTTTTTTATGCAATCCGAAGCAAAACATAAAATTATCATGGGTCAGCATTACCCCTTTGGGTTCTCCTGTCGTTCCCGATGTATAAAGAATGGTCGCCAGATCTTCAGGAAGGGCTTCATTCAGGGTTTTTTCCAGGGCTATCGCCTGTTCTTCTCCGTCGCCTTGTTTTATAAATTCCTGCCAGCTGAAACACCGCTCGTCGGTTGTTTTTATGGATTCATCAAAATATACGATGGTGGTAAGTGAGGAAGTATTTTTAAATAGCCAGTACGCTTTTTCAAATTGTTCTTCTTTCCCTACGAAGATCAATTCCATCCTGGTTTCATCTACAATGTATTTGAGTTGTTCTTTTGTGGCCGAACTAAAAAACGGAACCACAATGCCACGGGTCCCAAGGATGCCATAATCTGTAATTGACCACTCAGGCCGGTTTGGACTGAAAATTCCAATTTTCGACTCGAAACCATAACCATTGACTAACAAAGATTTTGATACTTTTTGAACGTCAGCAAAAACGTCATCCCAGGAAAGGGATTCATAATTTCCAGATGTGTTGTTTTTATAGCGATAAAATTCCCCTGGCCCGTATTTATTGACCTGACTTTTTAATAAATGTGCAATGTGTTGTTTCACGTGATTGAATGTTTAATTATATTGAATTCAGAAGGGCTCTTGCAATTGGATTTACGATTTGTTTAATTCGATCATCCCCGAGAGTTCTATGGCTGAATCACCACCTTAAAAGTGCCATCATCTGAAAAAGCAAAAGTAACTTAAAATTATTATGGTCAATGCGATGGCTATTGTAGAAATACAGACTGACAATTATCCAAGATCAATATCGATCAATTCAATGTTGTCCATCGAATTGTTTCCCAGGCCAAGCGATTCTGAAAGTTCAAGATGAATTGCCGTTTCTATGGGTTCAAGGCCGGTTTCTAGTCTTTTATCATTTAAAATATGAAACATGACCGTATCAACAGCTACAGGATCAGTTCCGATAAGGATACCACCAAAGGTGAAAATTTGATCCGGTTTCCATCTCGGCCCACCATCGATGACTCCAAGCAACAAGTCGGCAATGATCAGTTTTTGCTTGTTGCGGATGACCGGGATCGCATTGATTTCAGGTATGCCCGGATTGGTGGCATTAAATTCATGGAACTCGCGCGGATTGTCGATGGAGCCGTAATGATTCTTCAGGCTTCCTGTAATGCCGGCTATGCCATGAGTTTTAGCACAGGAATATTGATGTATGATGAACATTCATCAGTAATAAATAGATAGACGGGTTGACTTTCCCAACAGGAAATACTTCGGGATTAAACCCTTCCGGCTCACCACGGCGGGCCACCCGTGTTCCCATTACCCGCATGGCTCCTTCTTCTCGTTGAACAGTAAATCCGGCATTGGCCAATTCTTCATCACTTCGGTCCCAGATCAGGATGTTTTTTTCTTCGACGGATATGGATGAAAGACTTTTGGTTATAGCCGAACTTACTCCAGAAAAATGCTGAAGAAAATCGGTTCCCTGCAAATCATCCAGGCCAAGGGCATTCATCTTCAGACTGATCTTTTCTTCTTTGGTAAAAAATTGTGACCAGGCATCAGTCAGGGTGTTTTTACCGGTAAAGGTCGTGAGTCCTTTATTCAGCATTTCCTGAAGCAGCCCTTGTTGAACCTGTCCGGTGGTATTTATTACAGAGGAATGTTTAACCAAAACCACCTTGCTTTTTGATAATCCGTTTTCAAAAACAGGCGATGCCATCAAGGATGAAATATGAGGCAATACACCAAGGCCGGCGGTTCCGGCGGCTAATTGTCTGAGAAATTTTCTACGGGAGTTTGTAATTTTTTCCATATGATTGAAGATAATTTCAAGGTACTAAGATAGTCAAATTACAAATCAATCCGTAAGATTTTGGCAATTGTTACCCGAACAATTTGGTTAAGGGTTGTCAATAATATCGCCCCTATGGGACTTTTGCAGGTTAATTTAGATTTCTACAAACATTTAGACCCTCCGGGACTTCATGGGGGCTTGAAATTGGAAATTTAACTATTATGCCCACCATGGCAACCATATCAAGGGCATAAGGGATACAGAATTTTATTGGAACTATAAGTTTGCAGTTCTTCGCTTCGTCTTAAATGCCATTTTTTATTTTGATTCTCCGGGACTTGTTGTCTTTTTTATAATATTCTCTAAACTATTGTGTCCCTTCGGGGCAGTCCCGCCAGGGACTTACTAGTTATAGAAATAATTTCTACATCAAAATGAGTCCCATAGGGACGGTATATCTTCAACACTGTAATTTTACCTGGATAATTTTATTCTGGGGTATTCATAAACTTATAAAAACCGTATGGTTAATTTTATCAAAAAGATTTCATTGTTCATGTGTTGTTTTTAATAAAAACTATACATTTGCAATCGTTCCGCTGAGGTATTATATTCTGCGGATTATATTGCCCGATAGTGTAATTGGCAACACATTCCGGTCTGACCGGGAAGACTCTTGGTTCGAACCCTTGTCGGGCAACAAAGCCATGCGAAAGCGTGGCTTTTTTGTTTGCAAGGGTGTGTAAGGCTTATAAAGGTAAATAAAATTTAATGATTTACAAATAGTTGAGCCTTGTCAACTTTCCACATTGTATCGGCAGCGGAATTAATAAGTATTATCTTTAACAGGACAGAACCAATTCATTTCAATCATCAAAGTCGATTAAGATCATTGGCATTAAACAAACGCGATTTTTTGAAATAACTAATAAAAATTATATATTTGCCAGAGTTAAATCTGGAATATTAATCAATTATTACTAACAAAAATTAAAAGAAATGAAAAAATTAAATTTATTTAAAGGATTAATTGTCATTGCGATGTTTGTATTCTTTGGCAATAACATAATGGCACAAGGAGCTTATGTGAATGTTAATGTTGGTTATGCATTATGTATGGGTGCGACAACATTTGAAGATTTTTATAATTACACCGGGGGAGAGAACTCCGCTACCATTGAACAAGTGTATTTGTCATTGGGCAAAGGATTTAATTTTGGGGGTACAATAGGTTATATGTTTAATGACAATGTGGGGGCCGAACTGGGTTTGTCCTATTTAATGGGTGGAAAAACAGAAGCAAAAGACCAATATACTGACGGATCCGATACCTATACACTTTCGTCTAATATGTTCAGGTTTATCCCTTCGATTGTAGTCAGGGCCGGGGATGAAAGTGTTACACCCTATGCAAAATTTGGTGCAGTGATTGGCACCGGATCTGTTATGTTTGAATATGAAGAAAATTACGACGGGGATGTTGGAATGATGAAAACAAAAATGAACGGAGGTATTGCCTTTGGTATTAATGGTGCATTGGGTGTACTCTTTGAATTGGGCGACAACCTGGATTTTTTCGCTGAAATTAATGCTATCAGTATGTCGTATGCCCCAACAAAAGGGGAGGTGACGGAGGCGACCTATAATGGCACGGATTTGTTGCCTAACTTTACTACATACGAAAGGGAAACTGAATTCGTTAAAGAGTATACCTATAATTATGAGACACCGCCATCCGATACTGAACCCAGCCAGGAATTAAAACATGCGCTCCCCTTTGGAAGTTTCGGGATCAATGTAGGTGTGGCTATCGATCTGTAGAGGGTGAATTTCAACGAATACAATTTTATAGCATAAGCCATAAGGCCAATCCTTTGGGGTTGGCCTTTTGTGTTATATCAGGAATTGAAAAATAAACAATTCCATTATCAATTTAAGTTTTCAATGCAAGGCGATCTTTTGATCATTCTTTTAACTTCAGAACTTTAACTGATATTTCAAAAAAAAGAAAACAGATACGAAACGTCTATTCCGGGAATTGTATCGCTGATGCACGGGCCACTGATTTCGAAACTTATGTAATGTTTTTCAATTTACAAATAGCTTAACCACCATTTATCCCTGTTTTGAGCCTTATAAATCATATATTTTTTAGAAAGCGGGTAAAGCATAATAACCACGGCTAACCAAATTATGTAGACAACGAATAACGAATATCCATAATTTAAAAGCTTGGCTTGTAAAAAATCGCTTCCGGTAAAGATCATATCCCTCCAGTTGCCACCAGCGATCATTATACCAAAAATAGCCAACGAATGAATCACCAGCATATGTAGAAAATAATAGAACAAAGGTACCCGCCCAAATACCAACAGAACATCGGTAAATTTATTTTTAATGGGTTCAATGATGTATAAAAACAATAAGGCCGGGCCAATGGTAATAATAAATACACGAGTGATGGAGGGTATTTTGTAACATTAAAAAATGATAAAAATGGTAAAGGTAGTATCTTTTGAACTGACCAGAGGTACCAGGTCGCCGTAGCCGTTTATTCCCCTTATGACATAAAATAAAGCAATAGCCCCAAATCCCATTCCCAACAACCATCGTTTTCTCAATTTTGCATCAAAACCCTTTTGGTAAAGCGAACCGAAACAATACCCCAAGGCCATTAATCCAATCCAGGAATGACCGTAGATAGGCCAGTGAAACCAAAAAATCGGGTGACCTGTAAACGAACCCGCTGATGTAAAATATACAGATAATAGAACCAACACTCTCCCCTTCCATCACAATGCCATCCAACAGGTTATGCCCGGCGACTAACATAAGGCCTACAATAAGAATTGCTTTTTTGGCAAATAAATAGAGCAACGAAAGAGCGATCATACTTATTCCAATGGCCCAAATAACCTGAAATATTAAAAACTGTAGGTCAGGTCAAAAGTCCAGATCAATGTATTGACACCAACCTCAAGAAAGATAGCCAAATCCCACGGGAAAATAAGAACTTAAAAAGCTGAGGTTTGGATTTTTTGCTGCCATATAAAAAGGCTGAAGTTCCAGCCAGAAATATAAAAAAGCAGGTGCACAGTTGTGCGTTATAAAACGGGTAAAGAACAAAAAGGGGTTGTGGTATCGAGATCAGTCAGGGTTGGTAAAAAACGATCCGTAATGAAAGTAATCTCTCACATGATCCAGTGCCATAATCACCATAGCCAGGCCCCATAAAATATCTATCGATTCAATGCGGGGTGATTTTAAAGGGGTCATTTATTGTTTCTATTAATGGATAAAAAGGTACATATGTTAAAACAGAACCCGGTTCAAAACCTGGTCTGTTATTTTTGGTAATAATAAACGGAAATGGGTTGAATTGTTTATAGGGTTAAACTATTAATGAAAGGTATGAAGCCCTGTATTTGTTCCGACAATTGACATGATTTTAGTATTATTTGATCTACATAATATGATCTTGGCGAATATTGCAATTATATACAATAAATCACTATATAATCATGGACAGATCTTAGCACTTGCTCCCTTTCGGGCCATCAGGCAGAATTCCTGCTTGCATTAATATTTCCGTACAACGACCGAGTGACCAGCTTCTCATATAACTCTTTTTTCTCCGAATGCCCACTTATTCTTTTGCAATGCATACTGCTGAATGACAAGAAGCGGCAAATACCATTTTGTCCACATGATCTGAATGGAGGCCCTGAAATGGGTTCCTCTTCCATCAATGTATTATAGCCGAAATAAGCAGCAACATCTCTTTTGAAAGTTCGAATTCCTTGTAAAGAATGTTCCAGAATTCGCCATATTCTTCAATCGTCTTTCATATATGCAGTCAGTTCAAAATTGGCTTTTGACAACGACATCATGCTGTTGAGCATAAGGGCCTTAAAAGCGGTGCTTCATTGAACAGCTTTTTTAATGATTCAAGTTTGCCTTTATCTACCAGCGCTTTTATGGCTGTTCCCGTCCCAAAATACCCAGGTACATTTTGCTTCAACTGGCTCCACGAACCTACAAACGATATAGCCCTCAGGTCGGCCAGTTCGAGTTTATCCTTATCGCCTCGTTTGCCGGGCGCTGCCTATATTGGCCTTTCCATAGTACTTAAGGGTGCTTTTGTTTTCGAGGTAAGGATAAACATATTATGGTTTTTCAAAGCGGAATATTTTTCAAAACTAAGGGTTGCCAACTCTTCCAAAAGTTGCCTTGATTCAGTAGAAATATCATTTTTATTTCCTGAAAAATTTTTCGACAAGCCGGCTGTCAATAACTGTTCACAATTATTAATGAATTGTTCTTTGGTACCGTATTTACTGGTTATCGTTTGTCCCTGAACCGTCATTTGGATTTCATGATTGGCGATGCCCCGGCTTTGTGCTGCATAAAAGCGGTGTGTTTTTCCCCCGCCACGGGCAGGTGGGCCGCCCCGCCCATCGAAGAAAATAGGTTTGATTTTGTTTTTTTCACAAACGGCCGTTAAATTTTCTTTTGTTTTAAAAATTGACCAGTTTGCTTTCAGGTAGCCGCCATCTTTTGTGCCGTCTGAAAAGCCAAGCATTATGGTTTGTTTATTGTTTCGCTGGCCGATGTGGGCACGGTATTCAGGAACTGAAAAGAGCGCCTGCATGGTTGTTTCCGAATCTTGCATCCCTTTCATGGTTTCAAACAGGGGGATAATATCAAAGCTTATGTTACCGCTTTCCCAGCCACACCACCTGAACAGCGCAAATACAAAAAGCACAGAAAAGACATCCTCCGAGTTGCTTATGATGTAACGGTTACAGCCTTCTTCACCATTTTTGGCCTGTATGCTTTTTAACTGAGAAATATTACGAATGGTGTCTTGTACAATTTCTTCTTTAAAATGGGATGCATCAAGGCTTATTTTTTTATGAAGCAATAGGTTTAACAATTCATCCTGCCCAAGTTCATCTATTTGCTCCGTAATGATCTTTTCTTTTTTAAGGATGGTTTCTATTACATTCCTGTGAACACTATGGTCCTGCCGGATATCGAGGGTGGCAAAATGGGTCCTGAATATATTCACCTTGTCAACCAGGCTGTTAAGGTCGTCGAGATAAAGCCCGTGGTATTTTTCCACCAGTAATTCCCTCACCTGCTTTAATGGATTTATAATCTCGTGGAAAGAAAGATATTCGCCGGTGTTATATATGGTTTTGTACAGCTTTTTCCCTAAATCCTCCACTATGTCCTCAACTGCCCTGAAACTCAGTTTTTGCTGTAATTGTTTCACATCATTATAATAACATTCCATCAGGTTCATCCGAAGATCATCAGATACATCACTGGTAATGGCCGCGGTAACATATGGATTCCCGTCCCTGTCGCCGCCCGGCCAAAAACCCAGTTTTATGATGTTTGGGTTATCGAATTTATTATTGCTGATATTTTCTTTGATATAACCATACAATTCGCCCACTGCATCGTAATAAACATTTTTCAGGTAGTAAATGATGTTTTCGCCTCATCGAGCGGGGTGGGTTTTTTTGAATTGATAAGTGAAGTTAAACCCAATTGATGCAAGGTGAGATCGATTTCATCGATTTGATTGGTGGCAATGAGCGTACTCAACCGGCTGATGATATCAAGCACAGAGGGTGGATAGAACTGGGTTGGATGAGCCGTGAAAACAATGCGGGCGCTGAAGGTGGATAAAATTTCGGATATGCTATCACTGTTTTTTTTACTGTCAAGCAATTGAAAAAAATCCTTGATGAATAAATCATTTCCGAATTGCTGAATGGCTGGAAAAGCGGCTTCTTCCACACTGTCGAAAAGAACGACCTGCCTTTCGACGTACTGGATGACCCTGAACATAAAATCAATTTTTTCGTGTTCGGTGAGCAGGTTTGTGTGGGTACGGAAAAACGACTCGAGGATGTCGCCGGGATCGTGCCCCATTGCTAGCCCTTGTTTACAGGCATCGTGCATGAGAGGAATGAGCAAACCCACATGAATGATGCTGTCGTATGGTAGATTGAGGAATAAACTATTGTATATGTTAAACCTGGTGTAAACAAGTTTGTTAAATTCTGCTATTCTTTTTGTTTGGTCCATCATGGCTATGCAAATTATTTAATTATCTGTATAAAGGAAAACGATAAAGGGGATTGTTTGTTTTTATAATTGTTACGAGGATACTAATGTATCTGAATTCTGTTTATAAATCCCATGTTTTATATGGATTGAAGTAACAGGAAGGTTCGAGTAACATTTACACACAAGGCGTTGTTGGAACATTTATTTTCAGAAGGCATGACTTGTGCCAAAAGGGCGATACTTTATAAGTTTTTTTCAAAAACATATTGATAAAATATGTATATTTGTGTCAACCGTAAAACATTACCCCAAATTCATTATATCATGAAAAAGCTTGCCACCATCAGCCTGCTGGCATTATTTGCCACCAGACTTGTATCACAAACCGATACATCAGCCATTAATTTATGGAGTATTTATCCCGGGTATATCATAACCTGGGAGGATGATACCATTCACGGATTTATTAAGTTGAATAACCTGGTACACAATCAGAAAAAGGCCATTTTTTATAATAAGGCCGATGATTCCGACCCTGCCGAAAAGTACAAACCGAAAGATATTAAAGGGTATAAAGTGGGTCCCCGGGAATATGATTCTTATAAATACCATGTAACCAACGAAACAAAAGGCTACCATTTTTTTCTTAAGTTGATAGATGGGCCCCTAAGTATGTATAAGTGGTATTTCGAGCCTGAAAACAGACAGAAGGAACGGGTGGATCTTGATGAAGAGGATATTTTAAACTCAAAAATTGACCTGAGTTTCAGTGAAGATGATCTGTCTTCCAACACATTTGTTAAAAAGTATGATGCTGAATTTATTGGCATGTCATCCATGAAGTTTATCACAAACTTTAAAAAAAATATGAGTGCCTATGTGGCTGACTTCCCTGAGCTGGCTGAGCGGATCGCCAACAAGGAAGAAGGTTATCGGTCTTCCGATATCGAGAAAATCATCCGGGAATATAACGACTGGTATCTGAAATCACACAAAAACAGTCAATCA
>JAWKKL010000073.1:0-10122 GCA_041393275.1 Bacteroidales bacterium | reverse complement strand
TGGTTCGTGGGTGACTCCTTATGTTATGAATCCCTCTAATTCAAGTGTTATTTATGGAGGATATTCTGATATTTATAAAAGTACAAATGGCGGTTCGACATGGAGTATATCGACCACATTCAGTGGTAGCGGTGGCATGGTACATGGAGTTAATAATACAAACAGGGTATACGCATGCAGTGGATCTTCTGTTTATATGACAACCGATGCCGGGGCTACCTGGTCAACAATTAGTGGTTCACTTCCGTCTTATACGGTCTCAGGTATAACTGTTAATCCTGATAACTCACCAGAAGTTTGGGTAACATTTTCAGGGTTTACTGACGGGCAAAAAGTTTACCGGTCACTCAATGCAGGTGCCTCCTGGACAAATATGACAGGGTCCCTACCAAATATTATCGTCAATTGTATTGCTTTTGAGGATACCGACGGGGTTCCGGATGATGCAGTGTATATTGGTACCGATGTAGGTGTATTTTACAGGAATGCCAGTTTAGGTGACTGGATCCCATTTGGAAACTGGCTGCCAACTGTTCCTGTATTCGACCTTGAGATAAATGAAACGAGCGGTTTAATTGTTGCAGGAACTTACGGCCGTGGACTTTGGGAATCTTCAACCTATACAGATTGTGGAGCCGCCTGGGTTTTAAGCGGTGATGCCGGCCCAGGTTATAGTTATTACCAGGCAAGTGATTATATCAACTCTACCCGGGTGTTTAACGAAGGTGTTGGCCAGGAAGGCTATTTCAAAGCAGGAAACCAGGTTGTTCTTCTTCAAGGATTCCAGGTTACCGGCGGCTCCAAATTCAGGGCATGGAATGCCCCTTGTGGTGCAGGAATTCCTGAAAACGAAAACGCGGCAAACATTGAAACGCCGGATGTCTTTCCTGATGATTATCAGGAATAATCGGTTACTAAAGATTATTTAATACATTTAAATCTTATAACAATGAAAATAAAAATAAATATAATGCTTATCCTGTTTGCCGGATGCTGGAGCATGTTGTCAGCCCAGTACCTGATAAACAGGGGAGCAGACATCGTAATTTCATCGGGTTCATCTCTTGTGATCAAAGGAAACTTTGAAAACCAATTAGATGGAACCGTTGGTGAATGTCGGGTAATGTTCTTGTAACAGGCAACTTTACCAATAACCAGACTAGTGGAACACTGTTGTCAGGTACAACTGGCGCTGTTAGGCTAATTGGAACAACACCGCAGAATATTGCCGGAACAGCCATTACATATTTCAATACGCTTGATTTACAGAATAATGCCAATTTGACTACGAATGCAATATCTGTTTATGGCAACCTTGTTGTCAAGTACTTATTTTACACTTGGAAATGGGGTGGTAGTCATGCAACCCGGAACACAAATTTTAGGAGCTGGAGCAAGCGGGTATATAATTACTAATGGGGCAGGCTTTTTAAGGCAATGGGTGACAGGGAGCAATAAAGTCTTTCCCGTCGGGACAGCCTCAAATTTTACTCCTGTTACACTCAATAACTCAGGAACTGCTGATTATTATTCGGCACGTGTGTTTCCGGATGTTCGCGTAAACGGTCTTACCGGAGCAACCATTCCACAGATCAATGATTGTGTGGATATGACCTGGGATATCAGTGAATTTACTGCCGGTGGATCTAATCTATCGGTTACTACATTTTGGAGTGCAGCACTAGAGGGTATTAATTTTGATCGTACTCATTGTGCTGTAGGTCATTATACCGGTGGCGCCTGGGATCCAAATTCAGAAGGCCCTGCAGCAGGTGGTGGACCTTATAGTATTACCCGAAGCGGTATTACTTCTCTTTCTGCTTTTGCTGTGGGTGACCTGGAATCTCCAATGGCAATACCTGTTGATATTCGTTTAGATTCCTATGCATTCCTTGAAGGGCCTTTTAATGGCACTACCATGAATTCTGATCTCGCTACAGATGGCGTTGTTCCTTTATCCCAACCTTACAGTGGTTCTCCCTGGTTTTATGGGGGGGCTGAAACAGTACCGTCAATACCTGTTGGAGTAGTAGATTGGGTTTTGCTTGAATTGCGCGATGCGATAAATGCTGCTTCTGCAACTCCGGCAACAAGTTTTGCCAGAAAAGCAGCCTTTGTGCTCGAAGATGGAACCATTGTTGACCTCGACGGATCGTCAATACCTACATTCAGTGGTACCTTAACCAATAATTTATTCGTTGTGGTTTATCATCGTAACCATTTACCCATAATGTCAGCAAATGCTGTAACTCAAATTGGAGGCATTTATACCTATGATTTTACTTCGGCAGTCGGACAGGTTTATGGTGGTGCAGCCGCACATAAATTCTTAGCTGCTGGTACATGGGGTATGTTTGGTGGAAACAGCAATGGAGATCACACCGTGGATGCTATTGATTACGCGATCTGGAGAAATAATGCTGGGTTGCCAGGTTATAAAGCTGGCAACTTTGATATGGACTCGCAAACGAATAATCAGGATAAAAACGATGTGATGGTGGAAAATTTCGGTGAAATGTCTCAGGTTCCTAATTAACAGAAAATTTACTCTTTTTTATAAACTCTCGAAAGAGACAAGAGGGAGGCTGCTCTAAGCAGCCTCTCTCTTGTTATATGTTGACCTGTTTTAGTACGATAAAATAAGTTGAATTTTGAGAAATAAAAAAGCCCCTCAGATGAAGGGGCTTTTGCGGTCTGGACGAGACTCGAACTCGCGACCTCCTGCGTGACAGGCAGGCATTCTAACCAACTGAACTACCAGACCAAATGAACGTTTGTGTAAAACGGTGTGCAAAAGTAAGTGTTTTTTTTTATTATACAAGCAAATAAATTAATTTTCCATCCACAATTTATAAAAGTTCCAAATAAGCCTGAAATACAACATATCAGCGAAACCAATTGTCTGATTGTATAGTTTTACCCATTAAAAAAACAATGATGAAAAAATTATCCATTCTTTTAATTTCAATGATTTTAGCCTCTGCATTATGTGCAGAAAAGCTTATCCAGATTAACGTTGACAATGATGCTGATATTAAACAGTATTATTCCAATTCAGCAATCCGGGTGCATTACCAGTGCGAAAGTTTTATTCTTGCATCTGTACCGGATGAATTTAGCGGGAACTGTTTTACCATTGATGAGCAATGCTGGAGTAAAGGCCAGACTTACTATATCGCCTGGTTTCACAAAGGATCTGAAAAGGATTATGTGGCCCAAATGGAAAAAAATACTACCATTGTAAAGAAAACCAATGATTATTTATTGATCATTGCTGCCGACCATGATCAATTGTTTCCTCCGGTAAATGGCAGACTTGTAAAAGTGAATAATAAAGAACTGAAGCTCCCTGAAAAGAAATTCAGTTACACAAAAGGAAGTTTACTTTTGGATCCGGACATTGAAGCCATGATGGATGAGGTGGATACGAATATATATATTGGCAATGTGCAGCAATTGCAAAACTATGGAACAAGGAATGCTTACACGCCTGAATCAATATTGGCCCAAAACTGGATCAAATCAGAATATGAAGGTTATGGATACAGCGTCGAACTATTTGATTTTTCGATGCCTAACGGCCCTGCCAGCGACAATGTAATTGCCACTAAACTGGGAACAAAATACCCTGATGAATTTGTGGTTATAGGCGGACATTACGATTCGTATAGCTATTCAGGAAATGCCCCCGGTGCTGATGACGACGCTTCAGGGACGTGTGGAGTGATGGAAGTCGCCCGTGTTATGGCCGATTTTGAAACCGACCGTACTGTTATTTTCTGTGCATTTTCGGGTGAAGAATACGGCCTGTATGGTAGTGAAGCCTATGCAGACTGGGCTGCAGGCGAAGGAATGAATATCCTTGGCTATTTTAATATTGATATGTGTGGCTACCGCCATCCGGGCGACCCTATTCATACCGACATGATTGCCCCCTCTTTCGCGCAACCCCTGGTAGAATTTTATACTGATGTCTGCGGAATGTATTTGCCGGATTTTATTATTGAACCAGGCATGCTTTCAGGCGGCGACAGCGACCATACATCGTTTAACAATGCCGGTTATATGGGAATTTTCCCGTTCGAAGACAGCCAGCATTATAGTCCTTATATTCATACGTCCAGCGACGTCATCGGTACCAGTTTAAACAGCCTTGATATGGCGCAAATGTTTATCAAAGCGATGGTGGCCAACGTAGCTTCCATGGCCAACTACCTGGCTCCCCCGTCAAATTTAATGGCCATTCCGGGTGATGAGGTGATAGAACTGATGTGGGATGATGTAGAAGACATTGACAACTATAATGTATATAAAAACGGCGAAACAACACCTGTTGCCAGCCCAACAGAACCCTACTTTTTAGACGAGGACGTGGTGAATTTCAACACATACGAATATTATGTAACTGTTATTTATTCCGAAACCGGTGAAGAATCGAGCCCTTCTGATATAGTAATGGTGACTCCTTTACCGCCGATGGTTTTGCCATTTTCAGATAATTTTGAAACAGGGGCCATGTACTGGAATTTTGAATTGCCCTGGGGCCTTACTCAAAGTCAATCCCATTCACCAACAAAGTCAATGACGGAAAGCCCAACCGGCGATTACCAAAACAATCTTGAAGTGAGTACAGTACTGTATAGCTTCAGTCTTGAGAACGCCGAAACTGCATCGTTATCCTTCTGGACCAGGTACGAATTGGAATCAGATTATGATTATACATGGCTTGAGATCACAACCAATGGTAATACATGGACGGAAATAGACGAGTATAACGGCATGCAAACAAGTTGGACTCTGAAGGAATATTCATTGGATGCATATCTTGGCGAACCTTACGTTGTTCTGCGTTTCCGTTTTTACAGCGATACCTATGTAACCGAAGACGGGATGTACATCGACGATTTTGAATTGAATGTGGAAAATATGGGGACGGGTTTTGGCAACTCCTCCGCAAATAAAGAAATTTCAATTTTCCCAAATCCATTTAATAGCTCAACGCGTATTTCGGTGCAGGCGAATTCAGCCAATCCAGTGAATGTATTGATTTATAATTCATTTGGCCAGGTTGTCAAAGAGTTTAACGGTTCAGGAAATGAAGGTGCGATTACATTTACATTTAATGGATCGGAATTGCCATCAGGTATTTATTATTGCCGTATTTCACATAATGGAAAAACGGAGAACCGGAAAATTGTTTTATCCAAATAGAACGTTTTTTTTAAAACTGTCCTAAACATACAACAAGTTTAGGACGGTTTTTTTAGATATCAATAACTCTTGCTCCACGTTCGTTCACATCATAACAAATCTGACTAATTTCCTGGCATTCATTTTTCCATTGGTTTACTTTCCAGTATGGAACCGAAGAATCGAAAATAATTTCTTTGCAAACTAAATTTTCCCTAAGATCTTTCATTGAGAGATTTGGTCTTCCTGAAACGATGACATAATCAACCTCGATCATATGGCCGCCAATAGGAAAATTATCATTATCAATTAAAGCAATCACCTTGTTTTTGAATAAGATGAAATTGTTTATTATGCATAAACCATCGTTCTTATAACTTTCAAGTGTGAATGGAAGATGCAGGTTTTTATGAATTCCATGATTTGTCCAGTTTCCTTTTACATTATAATCCAGATTACCCGGATCAATTATTAGTGATGTGTCAGTTAATAGAACATTTTGCATTCCGGAGATAAAATCAATGGCTGTTGCGCCTTTCACTTTATACACCACAATTTTTTCCTGCTTTAGGTTTACGGCCCGTCTCGATAAAAATGAAAAACCCAGTAATATCATCAAAACCGTACTTATTATTAATGGCCGTTTGCTTTTGTAGAAACATAATGTAATCAGTGAAATGATAAAAAGTGAGATGAGAATAAGTTCAAGCCGGTTAATATAAATCCCACGGCTTGTGGCAAATGAAAGTCCTTCAATCCAACCAACAGAATAATTTAATCCAATTAGAACAAAGGATAGTAATTTCCCGAAAAAGGAGGAAAGAAAAGGAATCAAACTAAAAGCAATGATTCCAAGGCCAAAATAAATAATCAGCATGGAAGCCGGAATGGCCACTAAATTAGTAACAAGAAACAGGTTTGGAAACTGGTGAAAATAGAATAAACTCAGCGGAAATGTAGCGATGGTTGCCGCTATGGAAACAACCGAGATTTGCCAGATTTTATCAATGACCCACGTCGTGGGTATCCATAAATTGTAAATCGGTTTATAAAGCAAAACGATCCCGGTAACGGCAATATATGAAAGTTGAAACCCAACCTCCATGAGCATATACGGATTGATAACCAATAGAAGCAATGCCGATGCGCCCAGCATATTATAAATGTTCGCTTTTCGTTTTAGTCCTCTGCCAATTATGATGAACGAAAACATCGTTGAGGCCCGCAGCACAGACGGTGAAAACCCGGTGATGGTAGCATACGACCAGATGAAAAGAATTAACAATACAACTTTTAAGACCCGTAAATATTTATTTCGTTTTAGAAAAAACAGGATGCTGTTAAAAATCACATAAATAATTCCCACGTGTAATCCTGAAACACAAAGAATATGCATAGCCCCCGCTCCGGCAAATTGCCGTTTGAGGTCTGCATCAAGGTTTTCGTCGTAGCCTAACAAAATTGCCGATGCAACGGCATATTCGTCGCCCTCTATACCATTTGATTTGAGCATGTCGAGGAGATGATTGCGGATTTGAGTCCCAAATGATTTTAACCAAAAACCTTGATCACTCTTAATAATTTGCCAATTTTTAGATTTTACATAAACCGAATGATAAATTCCTTTGTTGCTTAGGTATTTTTTATAATTGAACTCGCCAGGATTTTGAGGGGGCTTAATTTCCGACAAAGAACCCGAAATAATCAAAACATCGCCATATTGTATCTGGCTTACCTGTTCCGATTTTTCAAAATAAATGATCATGTTCCCATTAACATCAATCCATTCCTGTTTATTTTCAGCCAACAAAGCAGTTGCTGAGGTTTTAAAGGAATTGGGCCGTTCCGTTACGGGGTCAGTAATCCTGACAATTATATCTCCCGGGTCCGTAAAATGAGAAATATTATGCCTTGCAAGGACAGGCGTATTTTGAATTGTTATTTCGTAGGCAATGAAAAACAAAAACAAGCTAAATATCACTCCTGATATCCATCGGAATCTGTATTGAATTTTGTTTTTTAAAAAAATTAGAAAGAAAGAAGCAAACAATAAAATAGCACAAGCAAAGGTGATAATAGATGAAACAACTAACATTTGTGAGGCTGTAATAATTCCCAGGATAAACGGGATTAAAATCCTGACAAAAGGAAAAGTATGCCAATTGTTCATTTTTGTGGTTTTGAAGAATGGATGTAAATATAGTAAAAAAATATTGCCCTTCAGTTTTTTCGTGTAAATCTATCTTTTTGTAAAGCATGGATTACCAAATAAGAAAAAATAGCCCCAGATTCGCAGATCATTTTTTTAATTATTTTTTAATCAACGAATCAGTGGCATATTTTTATTTACTTTTTTGATTTTCGGTAATTAAATATGGCATTTCATTCGCTGAAATAATCATTTCATAAGAATTGTAATTTTTTAACGTTTGTGTTTGTTTTTCTTTGCTTAAAAATAAATCAATCTTAAACAAAGTGAAATTAAATAAGTTATTCTTCTAACCAAAAAACTTAGTAACATGAAACGAATTAAATTTTTATTATTTGCAACAGCAATTTTAATTTCGGGATCTGTTTTTTCGCAAGACGACAATGAGCCCCGGTTTTTATTGAACAATGGTAGCGGAAAAGTTAGTGTTTCCGGATTTGGAGCATATTCAATTGGATTTTCGGCCTTCGATGATGAATTTGCTGTTTACAATGGCGGAGGAGGTGCCGTCCTTTTAAATCAATCGGTATTTTTCGGTTTTTATGGAACAGGATTATCAACTTCCCACAGCAGCAATGGATTCTCAATGGAAAATCATGCAGGTACCTTGATTGATTATGACAAAGTTTATACAAAGTTCGGCCACGGAGGCTTCTGGCTGGGCTATATTCATAAATCGTATAAACCTGTCCATTTTGGTGCAAGCACAAAGTTAGGCTGGGGAAGTGCTTCACTTACCGTTCAAACCTATAGTTATAATAACAGCGGCTACGACGAACCTTATAACTATTACAGCATTGTAAATGATGAGGTGTTTGTTATTCAGCCACAAGTTGAGGTGGAATTAAACCTATTGAAGTGGTTTAAAATAAATGCTTCCGCAGGGTACCAAATTGTCACCGGCTTTGACAAATACTACATCAATGAAAACGGAAATGCTGTCGACTTCTTTAATCCAAAGGACTTTAACCAGCCTGTTTTCAACCTGACATTTGAATTTGGCTGGTTTGTAAATAAAGGATAAGACATTCATATTTAACCAAAAAACCAATGAAAACTTATCAACTAGTTGTTTTACTGATAGCATTGATCCTGTTAAAGGGAACAATACTGATCGCCGAAGGCGAAGACGATTCAAAGGTTCGGCATACCATCAGCGGATATATTAAAGATGCGGCAACAGGTGAAGACCTTATTGGGGCCACCGTTTATATTGAAGAACTGAAAACCGGCACAACGACAAATGTATATGGCTATTTTGCTTTAACACTCATACCCGGTACGTATAATTTAAAAGTAAGCTACATCGGATTTGAAGACCAGAGAAGAATCATTCAATTGAAGGAAGATATGACATGGAATATTGATATGTCTGTTGCCAATCAGGAATTGGAGGAAGTAGTTATAATGAGTACTGCCATCAACGACAATATTACGAATACCGAAATGAGTGCCATTGACCTTGACGTACAAACCATTCGCAAAATTCCCGCCTTTATGGGGGAGGTTGATGTTATTAAGGCGATTCAGTTGTTACCGGGTGTTCAAACGATTGCCGAAGGAAGTTCAGGCTTCAGTGTCAGGGGTGGTAGTATAGATCAGAACCTTATTCAACTTGATGAGGCAACTGTTTATAACGCTTCCCATCTCATGGGTTTCTTCTCTGTTTTTAATAATGATGCAATAAAAGATGTAAAACTTTATAAAGGGGATATTCCTGCTTCTTCCGGAGGACGATTGTCGTCATTGCTTGACGTAAGGATGAAAGACGGAAATTCCAAAAAGTTTTCAGCCACCGGTGGCATTGGAACCATTTCAAGCCGGTTGACACTGGAAGGCCCGATTCTTAAAGATAAACTGACATACATTGTTTCCGGAAGAAGGACTTATGCGGATCTGTTTTTACGCTTATCCAGCAACCCCGACATAAATGAGAATGTACTTTATTTCTACGATTTAAATGCAAAAGTGAATTGGGAAGCAAATGAAAATAACCGCTTCTATGCTTCCGCCTATTATGGTGACGATATTTTTAAAAACCCCGATTTCAAAATGGGTTGGGGTAACCGCACCTTTTCACTTCGATGGAATCATTTATTTTCAAAAAAAATATTTTCAAATGTAACAGCCGTATACAGCAACTTTGATTATGAATTAGGTGTACCCGAGGGGAGCGCCGAATCGTTTGAATGGCTGGCTAGAATGAAAGATTATGGTGTTAAAGCAGACCTTAATTATTATCTTAATACCAATAATACATTACGGTTTGGGGGAAGTGTGATATACCACAAATTCGATCCGGGAACAGCAAAAGGGTTAGGTGAGGAAGCATTTTTTACTGAATATGCAGTTCAACAAAGCAATGCGATTGAGTCGGGATTATATGTTAGCAACGAACAAAAAATTGGAGCTCGCCTGAGTTTGAAGTATGGTATTAGATACTCATTCTTCCAAAATGTGGGTTCAGCGACCATTTATAATTTTAATGATAATAGCGAAAAAGTTGACTCAACAAACTACGCTTCAGGTGTGTTCTTTAGTCCTTATGGCGGACTGGAACCAAGATTGGGTGCTACCTTTATATTAAATGACGTATCTTCTCTTAAAGCAAGTTATTCGCGGACAAGACAATATATACATCTGGCTCAGAATTCAACGGCAGGTACACCTCTGGATGTTTGGTTTCCTTCAAGCCCAAATGTTAAACCCCAGATAGCTGATCA
>JAWKKL010000072.1:0-11181 GCA_041393275.1 Bacteroidales bacterium | reverse complement strand
GGGATATTTTACGCGATTGTAAACGAAAGGTTTCGTGTGTTATTTTGGCTCGGGCTTAGGCAACAACACTTTTCTTGAGAGTTTTAGTTTTCCGGTCCGGCCATCCACATCAAGTAATTTAACTTTTACTTTATCACCTGTTTTAAGCACGCTTTCAACTTCTTTTATATGTGCCCAATCGATTTCGGATATGTGCAATAAACCTTCTTTTCCGGGCAGGATTTCGACAAATGCGCCAAAGGTTGTTATGTTTTTAACCGTCCCCATGTAAACTTCACCAACTTCCGGAATAGCAATAATTGCCATTATCCTTGCTTTGGCGGCATCAGAGGATGCTTGATCCGTTGTAACGATATCTACAATTCCATAGTTATCTACTTCTTCGATCACGATTGTGCTATTTGTTTCGGCTTGAATTTCCTGAATGACTTTACCTCCGGGCCCAATAATAGCGCCAATAAATTCTTTTGGAACGGTAATTTTCACAATTCTCGGCACATGAGGTTTGTAATCTTCACGAGGTTTTTGAATTGTTTTTGTCATTTCATTTAAAATATGCAGCCTTCCTTCTTTTGCCTGGTTTAATGCTTCGGTTAAAATTTCGTAGGACAAGCCATCTACTTTAATATCCATCTGGCAGGCAGTAATTCCATCAGCTGTACCGGTAACTTTAAAGTCCATATCGCCTAAATGATCTTCATCACCCAGGATATCAGATAAAACAGCATATTTACCAGTCTTTGCATCAGTAATTAAGCCCATAGCTATGCCCGATACGGGTTTTTTGATTTTAACACCGGCATCCATTAATGCCAGGGTTCCGGCGCAAACAGTTGCCATAGATGAAGACCCATTTGATTCCAAAATATCAGAAACAATCCGAACGGTGTAGGGATTATCTTCGCCTGTTGGCATTGAAAATTTCAGGGCCCGTAAGGCTAAGTTTCCATGACCTATTTCGCGACGGCTGGTGCCTCTTAACATTCGGGCCTCGCCAACAGAAAAGGGCGGGAAATTATAGTGTAAAATAAAATTGCTTTTCCCTTCAAATAGTGCCCCATCAATAGTTTGTTGATCCATTTTTGTGCCCAGGGTTACCGATGTTAACGATTGAGTTTCACCCCGGGTAAAAATTGCCGAACCATGAGCCGCAGGAAGATAATCTATTTCTGTCCATATAGGACGGATTTCATTTAGTTTCCGTCCGTCAAGCCTGATCCTTTCATCAAGTATCAATTTTCGAACAGCTTCTTTTTCCACATCATGATAATAACGGTCAATCAATCCGGCTTTTTCTTCCTGTTCTTCGTCAGGTAAACTAACAATAAAATCCTGTTTTACCTGTTCAAACGCATCATGCCTTTCCTGCTTGGATGTCCCTTGTTTGGCCACGGCATATACTTTATCATAGGTTTCTTTCCAAACCTTTTCTTTTAACTCTTCGTCGTTATCTTCGTGGCTGTATTCTCTTTTAGTTTTGGCTTTTTCAACCAATTCAGCCAGTTCGACTTGCGCCTGGCATTGAACTTTAATGGCATCGTGTGCAAATTTTAAGGCTTCCAGCATATCGGCTTCACTGATTTCTTTCATTTCGCCTTCCACCATCATTATATTCTCTTTGGTTGCAGCCACCATAATTTCAATATCAAGCGATTCAAGGTCAGAAATTAACGGGTTTAAGATTAATTGGCCATCTTTACGACCAACCCTGACTTCAGAAATCGGCCCATTAAAAGGGATATCAGAAACCATTATTGCCGCAGAAGCCGCTAAGGCAGCCAATGCATCAGGCATAAAATTTTTATCCGCTGAAATTAAATTAATGATTACCTGTGTTTCGGCGTGATAATCGGAAGGGAATAATGGGCGCAACGCCCTGTCAACCAATCGGGCAATAAGGATTTCGTATTCCGATGGCCTTGCTTCGCGTTTAAAAAATCCACCAGGAAATCGTCCGGTGGCAGCATATTTTTCTTGATATTCTACTGACAAGGGTAAAAAGTCAACATTTTCGCGGGCTTCCTTCGCTGATACCACAGTGGCCAGCAACATCGTATCGCCCATTTTTACAACAACCGATCCGTCTGCCTGGGTGGCAAGCTTTCCGGTTTCAATGGTAATTTCCTGACCATTTGCCAGGGTTAATGATTTTTGAATTGCAGTTTTGCTCATTTTTATAAATATATTAATATGAAAAAAGGCAATTAACCATTGCCTTTTTAAAATTTTGTCTGTGCAGATTATTTTCTCAGACCGAGTTTTTTAATGATTGCCCGGTATCTGTCAATTTCTTTATGTTTCAGGTAGTCTAATAACTTTCTGCGTTTGCCCACCAGCAAAATTAATGATCTTTCAGTTTTATGATCTTTTTTGTTTTGCTTTAAGTGTTCGGTAAGATGTTTTATCCTAAAGGTAAATAAGGCAACCTGCCCTTCGGCCGAGCCTGTATCAAATTCTGATTTACCATATTCTTTGAATAACTCTTTTTTCGTCTCTGTTGTTAGGTACATATACTATTAAATTAAACTACGTTAGATTTTTAGGGCTGCAAAATTAGTATTATTATTTTAATTAGCAAATAAATATTTGATTCAAATTCGAATGTCCTTCTTACGCCTGTTAATTTTTCAGTTTCTGTTGATTCACTAGAGTTTATAAAAAAAATAACTAAAAAGGAATGCAAATTATAAAAAAAATAATACTTTTGAATCAACCAATTTTTTTAATCTCAAAAAATTAAAGAATATCTTTACTCAGATCAAACTTAAAATATCAACTAAAATTTACACAATGAAAAATTCAGAATGGTTCTCGCAACTAAAAAAATGTTTAAAGGATTTCTACCCCCCGGAAAATCCTAACAATATTGTCGGTTACCTTCGTGGAACGAATAGCACGGCAACCTGGTCTACCATGGCACGGACGAGAAGCGCGCAATCTATAATTTTAGGAAATGTAAAGCCTACCGAGGCAGAATGGCAGGCAGCGGGTGTAGGAGAAAGAACAGGTGAGGAAAAAAAGATTACCATAGACCAACTTAATGGATTTATTATTCTTTATGACGGATTTATGGTAAGCAGGCCCTGGGGTAAAATATTCCCCATTGATGATGAATGTGTGAATATAGGTTTTCCGGGAAGTATTAAAAGTTGGGGCAGAGCTGTTGAATCATGGAAAGGGAAAAAATAAACTAGGATATCTGTTTAAAAGAAATACTATATTGAGGGCATAAATGAGATGAAAAATCCCGACTCCCCCCGATTATTAAACGAGTACTCCACACGAAGTACAAAATTGTAATAGGTTACGAAATCAAGGCCGATACCATAACCCGGAAGCATTTCATTGGCCATGGGATTGTATACATTATCCCTATTATCAATCCCATAGGCTAAATCGCAAAAGACATTTAAGTAAAATGCGTAATAAAGTTTATTGAACTTATCGGTTGGGATAAATTTAAATTCCTGAACCCTTCGTGGTATCAATTCAAATTTCAAATTATTTTTTAGCAAACCATAATGCTGTGCATCAACTACATAATATTCATATCCCCTTACATAATCGCGTCCATAACCCAGGCCCCGCATATAATAATAGGGTTGATCCCAAAGTGGGGACATCTTGACGGTCAATCCGGAGGCCCAAAAGAACCGGCCCTTAATCGTTACATACTTTCTAATATTTGCTTTCAGCGAAAGTGTATTAACAGGTGGATTCTTAAAAATGCCAAGCCCTCTTTTATCGAGTCCAAAGTCAAAATAATGTCCATTTAACGGATATTGTGCATAATCGCGATGGTCGGACCGGTATTGGTAGGAAAAGGAAAAAAACTGATTTTGAGTTCCTGTACCAAACATATAATCCGGATTTTTGATTACAACAGAATCTGCTACCCGAAGATCGTTGTACAATAATTTAAACCAGTGTTTGTTATGAATTCCTTTTCGGTAATACAACTCGGTATACCCAAATATTTCACGCCTTGCATGATCCTCTTCGTTTTTATAATATACTTCTTTGTTATCAAACGATGTATACGATATTTCATGATTTTGGGCAAACCCACCGGAAAAGCCCATGCCGATAGTTTGTTTTTTATTTATATAAGGAACCTGATAGCTTAATTCATATTTTTCATCATACCCAAACCGTGAATAAACGACCAGCCTTTCGCGCCTCCCCCTGAAATTATTCCAGGTAAGGAAAAATCCATAATTCAGCCGGCTCCAATCCATTTTTTTTAGCCATTCGTTGAAGTTTCTATCGGCGAGTTCAAAAATCGGGACCGGCCAAATATACCACTGTTCAAGCACATCCACATTGACCTGGATAAAATATGGTTCTCCTTCAACATTAGTAGGTTCGATGGTAACAAAATTAAACAGCGAAGTATTCATCACATTCTTCTGACTTTGCTCTAATATATTGTCCAGGTTATTATTAAAGATAGTATCCCCTTCGGAAAATAATAGTTCGCGACGAATTATTTTTTCTTTCGTAACCTTATTCCCTGTAAAGATGATGCGTTTGATGATTGCAAAACCACCACTTTTGATTGTATCAGACTCTGTTTCCTGACATTGAGATGTAAAAAACAGAGCAAAGAAAAAAATTATCAAAAAGGCAGGAAAAATATTTTTCGAACAATATTCCATTTATATACTGAGATATTTCATGAGCGAATCGTACCTGTCGCGCAGGTCATTCATCATATTTTCATCCTCGGTATACGTTGCTTTAATAATATAGTTGTAACGATTTAATGTTTGAATCAAGCCCTGAATTTCCATGGTGTTCAATTTAAGGATCACATCCATTTTTGTAGAATCTTTATCGGGTTCAATGGAAAGGCTCAATATCTTCATATCCTGCGACTCAACAAGCTGGGTTATTTGCGATAACACAAAATCGTTCTGGTTAAGTTCGAGAATTATAATTGCGCCTGGACTATCAGCCGAAAGTAAAGTAGCAAGTGGTTTTATGAGATGTTGCACCAATATACAGCCCAGGTAATTATCCTGGTTATCCAGCACAGGGATGGCGGTAAGCCCCGAAGATGCCATAACATTGATAATATCATAAATATGTTGATGTTCAAAAACAAATACCTTTTTTAAGGTAATTTTCTGATCTTTTAGCGGGGTGTCCAGATCAGCCATGGCAAATATTTCAGATTCCAGAATAGAACCAATTAAAATATTGTTTTCCACAACGGGTATATCTTCCAGCCGGTTGGCATCAAGATGATACAGAACATCAGCCCCTGTATCGGTAAACTGTGAGGGTTCTGGTAAGGGAGATATAAATTGTTTTGCAATCATCAGTTTGTCCTCTTTAAATAAACATGAATATAAATAAATAAGTACACAAAAGTAAGCATCTAAAGTTCTTATTCTTTTCTTAAGCGGTAATCTTTTTCCGTTTTTTCCCAATAATCATCACATAAAATACTAAGATAATTTTCGTACCTGAATAAAGCAATTTCTCCTTTTTCAAGGGCTTCCTTTACGGCACAGTCGGGTTCGTGGATGTGGGTGCAATTGCTAAATCTGCATTGATGCATATATTTGCGCATTTCCGGAAAACGTTCCGGGATTTCTTTCCTCGTAAAATCAGTAAGGCCAAACTCTTTAATTCCCGGAGTATCGATAATATACCCGCCAACCGATAATGGAAACATTTCAGCAAAGGTTGTGGTGTGCATACCCACCCGATGATAACCGGACAGATCCTTTGTTTTTAAATCCAGACCTGGCTCTATGGCATTGATCAAGGCTGATTTGCCTACGCCCGAATGGCCTGTTACCAGTGTTTGTTTGTTTTTTAGCATAGCTTTGAAATCATCTGTGTTTTCACCTGTTAAGGCAGATACTTCAAGGCAGGGATAACCGGCATGGATATAAATTTGTTCCAATTCATGCAGAATTCTTTTTAATTTTTCATCGTAAAGATCAATTTTATTAAAAACAATCTTTGCCGGAATATGATACGCCTCAGTAGTGACGAGTATCCGGTCGATAAAGCCGGTAGAAGTTCGCGGATGAGCAAGGGTAACAATAATGCATGCCTGATCGATATTGGCAGCAATGATATGGGATACTTTGGAAAGTTTCGTCGCTTTTCGGATGATATAATTAAAACGGGGCTCAATGGCTTTAATCAAACCGGTTTTTTCTTCTGATAATAAATCAAATGTAACTTTATCACCAACGGCTACCGGATTTGTCGTGTTTATCCCTTTTATCCGAAACTTGCCTTTCAGTTTACAATTATACAGTTCACCTTGTCCGGTCCTTACACTTAACCAGCTACCGGTCGATTTTATGACAACTCCCTCCATTATACCTTATACCAAATCAAATACTATTTTCATTTAACAAATAAGCCGTGCAATTTAATGAAAATAATAACTTAAAATTCGTGGTGATTATTACACAAAAGGCTTTTGATTAAAGCCCTTGTACTCCTTTTCCCAAATTCGGTTTAAGAAAATCATTCCTGTCTTCGTCATCTACAACACCATCCATATTGAAATCCCCAACCATATATCCAAAGTTTAAATATTCAGGATACCAGAAGTTATTTTTATCGATATTGTTGATCTGACCATCACCGCTTGCATCACCTGAAATCATTCCCCAATTAGCATTACCAAGGAGTTTAATAACATATTTTCCGCCCAGCACTTTGTCAGGCCCTGAAGCAAAGTTGTATGTATAAACCCCATTGATTTGAGTAGCCGGAGAACTGCTAATAATACCCAAATGATTTCGATGATACAAAATGATAAACAAATTATTCTGAATGTCGGCTTCAATCCGGGGTAGTGAGGATTGGTCATACGAAATTATATTCCCATTATTCATTACAAATACAGCCGCCCTGCCAACTGCCGGATTGTTAATAGCTTCCTCCACATTGGAAGCATCCCTGAGTTCAATAAGCATCCAGTCAACAATGTTAAGATTTGTTATAGCCGAAACAGATTCTACTCCTTCATAATACCAGGGATGTATATTATACGGCTGGTTATAAGGCAATAAACCGGAAAGGTTAAGGTATGGGATCATCCCTGTAACAAGGTATGAACCTTCGAGGTACACCTTTACATCCAATATTACCTCGTCCGGAACGATGATCATTAATGTATCTGTTGATGCACCCTCATTACCATTAATATCTGTTGCTGTTAATTTATAAAATAATGTATCTGCAATAAGGTTAACATCGTAATAATTTTCATTTTCAATAATCAGGTATGGGATTTCGGGGAAATTATCCGGGTCAACGGAACGATACAATGAGTAATGGCTTAAATCCTCATCAGTAGATTCCTGCCAAAATAACTTCACTGTATCCTGATTATAATTCCCGGTAAATCCCATTGGTACAAGGGGCGCAAAATTATCCACAGAATACCCCGAATCGGGATAGGAATAATAAAATTTATTTAATTCTTCATCCACGGCAGATACCATAAAGGAGTAAAACAGATTTCCCGTTCCTGATGAATCGCTGATTGTATTGGCTATAAATGCATATTCTTCAAAATATTGGGCAGGAATTAATCCCATATATTCCCAGGGTTCTTTTGTCCAGTTTTGTTTTCGCCAAATGGTGTAGTTGTCAATCGTTCCATCCGTCGGATTATCAAGGATGCTTCGTGTCCAGTTGATGACAATCTTTTTTCCCTGGTCGAAAGGAACATCTTCAATGGTATCTATAACCGGAAGAAATTGTTCGAAATAAGCTTTGTTAAAAGGGTATGCCCCCATATCACTGTCATCCGTACCACTATTGATACAGGGTGATTTTGTGTAATCCTCCAGAGGGAAATTTAACCATTTTAAATGATAGTCATCATTGATTGGATCCACAAATAAAGGATCGGCATTAATATTGCCTAAACCCGGCCACCCTCCTTCAACGTCTGAAAAAGAGACAATGATATTGCTTGTTGTATCGAAAATTTCTTCAGGGATGTTGTTCCATATTATACTGTTTTTAAGCTGAATATATCCCTTATTTGATGCTTCAATCATAACGCCGCCTGCTTCAACATTGGCCATATTATCATAAATTGTCGTTTTTTCGAAGTTGCTGTTTTCGTTAAAATTTGCTATTTTGCAATACACCCCGCCACCTTTATTCCAGGAGGGTTTTTAGAAATTTCCACATTGGAAATCTGAAAGTAAGGGTCATACATATCCTGTGCTTCCAAATAAATACCCCCCCCATTATTTGCCTTGTTATCCCTTATCTTTACATTGTACACATTTGCTGACAAAATAGAACCAGCGCAATAGAGTCCGCCGCCATTATCTGTTGCGTTATTATTTTCAAATACCGAATTTGAAATGGTCGTTAGCTCACTAAAGGCAATCCCACCGCCATTAGTAGCCGCATTATTATTAACCGTAAGGCCTGCAAAATTGCTAAATCCTCTTGTATAAATTCCTCCTCCTGTTAAGGCAGGGCCATTGCCTTCAATTTGAATATTGCTCATTGCCATATCGTCGAACCAATCAATGTACACCCCACCCCCGGAATTATTATTAATGATTCCATTATTTATGCTGGAATAATTAAATAAATCTCCACCCGTGAAAATTCCCCGGCCACCATTATTCGAAATTTCAAAATCAGCTAACTGAATATTTGAGAAACCCGACAAGGCTAAACCTGTTGATCCATTACCTGAAATAACAATGTTATTGAGGTAAATAAAATGCGACAACCAGCATGAAATCCCACTGTTTCGATTATTGTGAATAATACTTTGTGTAATATTTAATTCACCCGGATAAGACCATGTACTAATTCCTTTACTGTTTGAATGAACCCTACAATGGGAAATTAATATATTGCCGTAACTATTCAAATATACACCAGAGGCTTTGCTATAGTTTATAACACAATAGTTCAATTCGGCGGAACGGGGCTGTACAAAAAATCTAATCCACCCCAACCTGCGTGATTATTTGTTGAAAATCCGATGGTATCTGCTACGGTAAAATAAATGCTGTCATTTATTTCGCCGGTAGCGGAAAAGTGTCCGAAAATCTGAAAAAGATAATAGTCTTCAAATATAACCTCAACACCTGGCTCAATAATCAGGGTATCATAACTTGCAACAGCAATGTTATTAGTTATTAAATAGGGGCTTTCGGCTTTTGTCCATGTGCCATACACGTTTAAACTATCAACTATGGTTTGCGATAAAAGTAATTGATACACTAAAATGAAAACCAGAAATGCAGTATACTTTTTCATAATGATTACAAATCCAAAAAAAATGGCCAGGTGTTAACTAGACAAACAAAGGTAAAAAAATAAAATCAATATGTGAAAATATAAAAATTGACCTATTGCTAGGGAAAATTATAATATTTCCTGATGGGTTTTTTTATATCCCAAACACATTTTAACCCCTTTTTAAAGGTTACAAAGTCACCGGGTTTTATGATGTATCTGTCTTTTTCAGTTTCCACAGTAACTTCTCCTTCGAGGATCAAACATTCTTCGTCGCCCTCATATTGCCAGTCAAATCGCGAAACTTCCTTTTCCCAAACGGGCCAGTTTCTTATTCCCCGCTGTTTGATAGTTTCTTCAGAAAGATTTGAAATAATGATTTCCGACATGAAAACTTGATTTTTAATGTAAAACTACGAATTTAATATGAAAACTTGCAAGATTCCATTGAGTTTTTTAGTTTTGTGGAAATAAACACGAGCCCATGGAATATTTATTTGCGGTTCCACTTCACGAAGATAAGGTCGGTTCTCACTTTGGTAAAGCAAAAGAGTTTTGTTTTATTACGGTACAAAACCTGAAGATTATATCTATAAACACGCTTAGGACACCCTTATACCAACTTCGGGAAATCACCGATTGGCTTATCAATAAAAAGGTGACCCATGTGTTAGCTAATGGCATTGGCCAACACGCCATTGAAAACCTGACAAGGAATAATATTGAAGTGATGTGGGGCGTTCCTGATGATACCCCTGAACGGCTTGTAACCGCCTATTTAGACAGCCAGCTTGTTTTAGGGAAAAATTTATGCGATCACTGAATGATAAAATCCTCATTCAGTTCTTCAATCAGGCCTAACACCTCTTCCCTTCCCCGGCTACTTTTTGCTGAAGTAATAAACGACAGTGGAATTTCCACCCAATCCTGCATTAAATGGTTTTTATAAGCCTCAAGGTTATGTTTAAGTTTTGCCGATGATAATTTATCGGTTTTTGTAAAAACCAAAACAAAGGGTTTCTGATGTTCGCCAAACCATGAAATTAAATCAAGGTCGGGTTTCAAGGGTTCATGGCGCGAATCAATGAGGATGAACGTATTCACCAGATTTTCTCTTTCACCAAGATAATTGAAGATCATCCTTTCCCATGTCAACCTGATTTTTTTTGAAATTTTTGCAAATCCATAACCAGGCAAATCAACAAGATACCATTGATCGTTTATCAAAAAATGATTAATCAATTGCGTTTTCCCAGGTGTACCCGAAATTTTGGCCAGCCCTTTCCGCCCGGTTAACATATTTATTAAAGACGATTTGCCAACATTCGACCTGCCAATGAAGGCATATTCCGGCAAATTTCCTTCCGGGCAGTCTCTGTAATCGGGGCTGCTTTTAACAAATTTTGAGGTGTTTACAATCATTCAATAATTATTTCTTCTCTTTCGGGTCAGATTTAAACGAGGAAATATGCCTGTCTTTTTTGAAGTCGTAAATATCTGCAATGGTAATCATAATGGCGGTTTCTTCAACCATTCCAAATTGTTCGTTGATGGCTGTACCAAATGTCCGCATCGAGCCGGATAGATTCATATAAGCGTTAACCAGTGGCGGAATGCCTTCGTTCAGGCGCCTGACTTTTTGAACCAGAATTTTGTAGTCCTCGTCATAGTTAGCACCTGAAAAAATACTGCGTAATATTTTTTCCCTGGTTTGCAAAACAAGAGGTTCACGAGGTACAATCAGGTTATCTTTATCCGGGAAGTACTTTCTCATAAAATATAAAATCATATCCCTGGCAAAAGTATCATAGCTAGGATACATGGTAATTTTACCAAAAAAGTATTTTATTTCAGGATTTAAAATCGTGATGGCACCCAGGCCGTCCCATAAGTTGTCCAATGAATACATCCCTTTTCGAAGGTTGA
>JAWKKL010000071.1:0-14938 GCA_041393275.1 Bacteroidales bacterium | reverse complement strand
GATAAAGGCACGAGCTACAAGCTCGCGCCAGCACCGGGTCCCTTAAATAATATAAATTATATTTCAATATCTATAAACTGCAATCGCCAGCAATTATATCTTCGACTGAAGGATTATATTCATTATCAATGATTTCAACAACCCCTCCAACTCCATTTGTGGTCAACAAATTAATTATCCCGCATAAATCAGATAACTCTATATTCCCAACTATTTTTAAATCACCATTAACAGTCAGTAAATTCTGTAACATATCAAGTCTTTCAATTTGATAATTATTATAGAGATAACAATCTCCGCCTATATTTTTAAGTGATTGAAGCCCATCTATTAACTCATTATTATAGTTATTACTCATTTGAAAGTTACCATAAACAAATTCCAATAAACCAAAACCCTCAATTGTAAATAAACTATCATTTGATGCTAAAATAAATCTATCATTTACAACCTCCAAACTATTAAATCCCTTGACTTCTTTAAGAGACTTATTGCCCAAAATTTCAAATAAACCATTTACTTTTTGTAACTGACTTAGTCCTTGAATAACCTCTAATGATTTGTTATTAGATATTGTAAATGTACCATTTACATTTTTTAAATTATTGAATTCAGGAGTAGCATAAATATTAAAATTATCAGTAAATATAAGATGTCCCATTGTTTCCAATTTATTAAATCCATCTATCTGTAAGGTTTCGTTAATAGCTAGTCCTCCATTAGCACTAATAGAAAGAAATCCATCAATTGTCAATACATTATCAAATGCTTCAATTATAATTAGCCTACCATTCATATCTATTTGCATATATTCATTAACAATTCTTAAGTTATTTAATCCAATAACACTTTTTAGATTCATATTTCCATATAACTTATAATAACTACCAATTTCAACCAAACTATTGATGCCTTTAATTTTATTTAGATGATGATTGCTACTTATGCTTAAATAACCTCCAATTGATTCCAGTTTACTTAATCCATCAATAAATTCAAGGTTATAGTTACTAGTTATTTCAAGATACCCTCCAATTTTTTCCAAATTATCAAGCCCTTCAAGTGAAAGTAATTCAAGATTTTTATTAATTGAAAGAAAACCTTTTATAATTCTTAAATTTGAAAGAGCAAGTAAGTTTATTAAACCAAGTGTACTGTCCAATTTAATATTTCCATTAACGACATTATAACCTTCTTTATAAAACTCCTGTAATTCATACATAGAAGGATTAATCAAACTTGTTATATATACTTTTTCTGGAATTTCAGGTTCGGCATTATTTCCATTTTCTTTGTTACAGCCATTCGAAATTAATAAAATAGATACAAATAAGCCAAAGAATAGATTCCTATTTTTCATAATTGAATATTTATTTTTTCAAACTATAAAATTAAAAAAATAATACGATTTCTTCCCCTTTATACCCTTGATTGTTACCTTTTGTTTTCTTTCGCCTTCGCTGGCGCGAGCTTGTAGCTCGTGCCATTAAACAATATAAGTCTGCAGATCAGGCAAAAAAGTATAAATTTGTTACATGAGCCGGAAATATAAAATGCACGACAAGCAAGCCATGTATTTTATTTCGTTCGCAACTATCCAGTGGATTGATGTTTTTGTGCGGGAGGATTATTTTGGTATCATGGCCGAAAGCCTAAACTACTGTATCCAAAACAAAGGCATGGTTGTTTACGGCTACTGTATTATGCCCAGCCATGTTCATTTGATATTTCGGGATTTAAATAAAGAACTTTCCAAATTACTGAAAGAACTTAAAACCTTCACCTCAAAGAAACTTGCACTGGCTATTGCAGAAAACCCCACGGAGAGCCGGCGTGAATGGATACTAAAAATGATGGGGGAGGCAGCTGCGGAGCTTAGTAATGTAAAGCATTATCAGTTCTGGCAACAACACAACAAACCCATTGAACTTTGGTCGAATAGTGTAATTGACCAAAAACTGGATTACCTACACAATAATCCGGTTGAAGCTGGTTTTGTGATTGAACCGGAGCACTGGAAATACAGCAGTGCCGGGGATTATGCCGGGATAAAAGGGGAGGTAAAGGTATGTTTATTGGAATAGGAATATTTAGCGGTGCAGAAAAGATAAAGGCACGAGCTACAAGCTCGCGCCAGCGCGGAGGGCAATGTAAGTTTGCATAGCAGTAAACTTTATGATTAATTACCCCAAATCCCACGCACAGACTTCGAGAGCCTCAGTCTGCCCGGGGCTTTACTTCTTGAGCCTCAGTCTGGCGGGAGCTTTAATACTTTAGTTTAAATGCAGAAAGAATCAGTTCATGATCACTTCAAACGATCCGGCGTCTACAATCAGTTCAATAAATCCCTCCTCAACTGAGAGGTCTGAACCAAAATTCGACTTAAACCTGGCATCATTAAACCGCTCAGGAATTTTAAAGCTGACGCTGACCGGTTCATCCTGTTTGTTAAAAACAACGAAACCAATTTTGTCGAAATATGTCCGGGCATAAACCATGGTATTATCTTCTACCAGCAACCATTCAAAATCGCCATAGGTAAACTGGATATTCGACCTTCTTAGTTTTACAAGCTGCGTGATGATCTCCCTGGTTTCTTTTTCTTTTTGGGATAATTCATCAAAACGCATCATCCGGCGGTTATCCGGGTCATTGGCGCCAGGCATGCCAAATTCATCGCCGTAATAAATGGTTGGAATCCCCGGAATGGTCAGATTAAAAGCCATCATCGACTGAAGTTTATGGTAAGCCTTCTCATCGCCGACACCGATATTGCGGGTCCAGCCGGCAAGTTTAGCATCTTCATCAAATCGTAGATCGCCCCCGGCCAGCGAAATAAACCTCGGTTTGTCCTGGTTTCCTGAAATGTACCCCATCAGGTTATGGTATCCATAATGGTTCAGGCTTTCCTGCAAGGAGGCCGAAAGGTTTTTAAACGATTCATCCTTTCTGGCAAAAGTGCTAACGGTTTGATCGTAAACATTAAAGTCGAACTGGGCATCCATCATACCCGAGCTTACGTAACTCCCGATAAGTTCCCGGTTTCCGTATGTTTCGCCTACCTGGTAAACTCTTTTGTGCTGCGGAATGGCAACACTGTCTTTGACCTTTTTGGTCAGTTTCCGCCAGAAAATCTCCGGGATATGTTTTGTTGCATCGTGCCTGAACCCGTCAAATTCGTAATGCTGCAACCAGTATAAGCCTGAATCGGACATCACTTCGGAAACCATGGGGTTTTCAAGGTCGAGGGTAGGGAGAAAGACATCGAACCAGGTGGTTAGCCTGTACTCATCCCAGCGTTCGGTATTTAGTGAACTATCAGGCAAGTATAAGTCTGTCGCCCAGTCGGGGTGTTGCTGGTAAACGGGATGCAGTTTGTGAACATGGTTGGCCACATAATCCAAAATCATGTTCAGGTTATTTTTATGGGCGAGGCCGATCAATTCTTCCAGTTCGGCAGAAGTGCCAAATCGATGGTCGATTTTACTGGATGAAATGGGCCAGTAGCCATGATATCCCGAAAACTTAGATCTTGGTTCGGGCCACAACCCATAAGCACCCAACGGATTTTGCGCGATTGGCGAAAGCCAGATGGTGTTGATGCCAAGGTCATTAAAATAACCGTCTTTTATCTTGTTTATCACACCGGAAAGGTCGCCGCCATAATAATTGGCCGGGGGTAAAATCTCGGGATCATCAACCAGTTCATCATTGCCGGGTTGACCATTATTAAACCTATCTACCATCAGGAAATAAAAAACGGATGCTTCCCAGTCGCTGCGGTTTAATTGTGAAGCTGAAGAAACGACTTTTCCGTAGCTTAGTGGAATCAAAATATCATTTGATTCACCGAATTCATTGGCTGTCCAGATACGTATCCATGAACGGTTATAATGTTTTGCTTCCTGAGGAATACCGATGCTAATGGTTTTGTCGTTTATAATCAATCTATCGGAGGGGAGTTCATTATTTTGCCAGAATGCAACTACATCCGTTATGCGGTTTTCAACCACCAGTGCAATGTTCCAGTCTTCATAAGCAAGGGTGGAAATGTGAGGAATTTTATTACTTACATCTTTACCAACTTGCATTAATGAGTTTACACCTCCAATATTGTTTTCGACTTTAATCGGGTTTCCGGGATCAAGTACCCATTTGCCATCCAGTACTAACTGATATTGATATTTACCGGGTGTAAGGTTTAAACTTATTGACCAGTTTCCGTTAGCAAAAGTCAAATCGCTCTCTTTGGGATTCCAGCCATTCATCTCTCCGGTCAATTTTACTTCTTTGTATTTTTTGCCCTGTGGATCAAAATCAAGGGTATATTTAATTTTTTTCGATTTTTTTAATAATAAAGAATAAGGTTGTCCATCAATCCAAAAGCTGATGGTGCTGATAAAAGGAAATTCTTCATGGTTATTAATAATTGTATAGGTTGTTTTATTCTCAGAAAAATTTCCGGCAAAATAGCGGGGAATTGAAGCCGAATCAATTAAGTTCGGATTTGTAAAATAATCGGCCAGAACAATATCGGTTTTATCAGGATTTAGTTTTACGGGTGTGGCTAAACCGTAAATTTGCTCATAGCTTGTTGTGGTTTCCCTCTTTTGAAGCTGGCACGAGAACAGGCCGGCCAACAAAATAATCGTAAATAAATGTGCTGATTTCATATTACTGAATAATAAGTTTTGTGGATTTACCTGCAGATGTAAGGATATAATAAATTCCCGGGATCAATTCCTTTGTATTTATGGAATTGGTTTGTTTCATATTCATTACTGTTTCTCCCATAGAATTCAGAAGCAATAGATCAACCGGTTTATTAAAATAAACAATTTCATCTTTCACCGGATTAGGGTAAATTTGAAACACATCAATTCTTTCATCAAACTCAGCAATGGCTTCAAATATATTACTGCTATTCGGTGTAGGGTTGGTAAAAAATACCCAGGCTGAGCCGCCATCCGTCTTTCGACCAAAGGAAATATCGGTTTGTTGCGGGCCATACGAGAGTGTATCAATAGGAAAGAAGGCAGTGGTTTCCGAATCATACAAGCCAATTTCTTCACCATCAACATCCAGTTTGAAATTTGTGTGAAAGGTGCCCTGGTCTTCATCATTGTCTGTCCAGATCATCAAATGCGCGCCAGGCAGCAGGGTTATATCAGGAAATTGCCATTTGTCAGGGTTAGCTGGATTATCAGACAGGTATTTATCACCCATCCAAATGTTCTCTGTGCCACCGTTATAAATTTCTACCCAATCGTCGTACTCGCCATATTCGTCGGCAATCGTTGTGCTATTGCTTGCCATTATTTCATTGATAAAAAGCTCTGGTTCATTAGAGGGATACAAGTCAATATGTACAGGATCGCATGGCATAAACGAAGAATAACCGAATTCATCCTCTGCCGTAACCTGGTATTCAATGGCCGTATTCCAGGGAATATTCAAAACAACACCGCCATAAATTCCATCATTTGATTCCCCATCCTGGTGATTTCCATCATCATGCATCACAAGGGATAATAAATCACCACCATTTATACTGTAAACTAAAGTTACATCAGGCGATGTATCCTCGTCTTCAACAAAGGCTTTAACCCATAAATCTTCGCCGGGAAGGGGAAAAACATGCGAAATATAGTTGATAACCGGATTTATATTGTTCACATCCAGTTGAGATAAAGCAGAATATTTTCTTGTATTACAATACAATTCAATGCCGTAGGTAACATGACCGATGGTCCCATCTTCGAATGAAGCGTTAAAATCATCAATATCAAAACCGTAATCCATCGGATAGAATGGGTCATTTATCACATAAGGCTCCAGCTTAGCCCTGAGTTGTTCGAGCTTATTGTAAAAGTTGCTGTTGATAAAATTCTGTAGAAACTGATTGAAATAAAAAGAGTATTGATCCCTTAGTTCATTGTTATTGATAATCCTGGTATACAAAGGCCGGACATTATCACCATGCTGTTGCCAATCGTATACATCGCGGTTTGCCCAGTCCCGGCCAATCCAGTCGATGCCCAGCGTATTATCCAAATCATACGGAATGTATTCAAATTTATCGGTTTCGGTATTGTGGTAAAGGTAGAAATTGTTTTGGTTGTATGGATAACCGTCCCAGTTTCCGGTAAAAACATCAATGACCAGTATTTTTAAATAGTCGTAAATATTAAATACTTTTTCCATTTCGCACAAAAATCCGGCACTGGTTGAGTTATTCAAAACATCAATGAAATGAGCCAAATCCGAATAGTCATCGGCGGCTGTATTTGTTTTCAGATCATAGGCACGACGTCCCCAATATTCTTCTTTATAAAGGTTTGGATTTGATCCTTTATAATCCAGATCAGCAGGGTAGAGGCACTTAAAGAGGTTTCCGTTTTTATTGCCAAATCGCGATTCGACGAATTCTTCATCGGTGTGTTCAACATTCAGGTAAAGGCCGTAATAGTTGTCATTAATGTAAACTTCAACATGGTTCGACCGGGAGGCGGGAATATTAAATTGCCTAAGTAAATCCCAATTTATTTTAGAGCGGGAAATGGAAGGATCGTTATGTTCTCCGTTCAGGTTAAGCTTTTCCAGGCCATGCCATTTCCGGCCTGGTTCAAAGGTGTTGAATGAAATTTTAAATGATTTTTTGGCTGCATTCCGGGATGTGTTTCCTCGGAGCCTGAATCCAATATTTTGAATTGTATCAATGTAATTTCCGGATGTAAAAATGAAATCCGCATGAAATTCCTGGTTGCTGTCAACATTGTTATAAATCCATTCAAGGGTATCTGGGTTTATGGTAATATCAACACGTGACACGAGGCTGTCGTTAAAAACAATCCCGTCATCTGGAAAGGCAGGTTGAGTATAAACAATCCCACTTATTATAAACAAAAAGGCAAGGAGTATATATTTCATGTTATGCAAACGTTTTTATTTCAAAACTCTTTCAAAGTTACATAAATATTCAACCGGTAAAAGTATCATAATATTAGATAACAAAAGTTTGAATTGATTTGGACTAAACCAAATCCATGATGATGTTGTTATAAATAAATAACAAATCAAAAATTAATAATAATGGAATTAAAACACAATGTAGTAGGTTGGTTTGAAATACCTGTTTCGGATATGGACCGTGCCATCACATTTTATGAAAAAGTATTTGGATTTAAACTAACCCGCCAGCAAATGAGTCATTTGGATATGGCCTGGTTTCCCTGGAAAGAAGATGCGATTGGCACAGCCGGTTCGTTGGTGTATAATCCTGAATTTTATCATCCTTCCGAAAACGGAACAATGGTGTATTTTTCGACTATCAGTGAAGATATGGAAGCTGAATTATCCCGTGTTGAAAAGGCCGGAGGGAAAATGATTGTTCCCAAACGGTTAATAGCAGAAGATATAGGTTATATGGCCATATTTCTTGATACCGAAGGAAACCGTGTAGCTATACATTCACGAAAGTAATTTCGTTAATAATTACGGTAAACGGATTTTCCATTACCAGAATAATGTGAATATTTCGCCCTTGAATCGAGGTCCTTATTCAGCCTGAAAATTTTATATGTAATGCCTATATTCAGGTATGAATAGTAGTCGAAATCGTTGTTGGCAACCAAATTATCTATCTTATCATTTTGGCATTGACGTAAGGAAAAATCGACAGAAATAGCCATTTTTTCAAATATATCGTAACTCAGTGAGGTCCCCATCAAATACAGGAACTCAGGAACCCGGGCTTTGGTATTATATTCTTTGGTTTCTCCTTCAATGTATTCGTAACGCGTTGTATTAAACAGGAAATTACCCAATCCCCCATATAAATCAAAACGCCATTTTGAAAGTTTCTTTACATTGGCTATTTTCAAGACATCGAAACGTACATGAAAATTGTATTCAAACACTTCAGAAGAAATAGATTGGTTATTATTTCGCCCTTTCAGTTTTCCAAAAATTATCTGGCCTGAGAGTTTAATTTCCTGACTAATATTTTTGGAAATGATCAATCCACTGGCAAAATTGCTTTCCTGGTTAAGTTTTTCAATGAAGTTGTTATCAAACCCGCTAATGTCGCCAAAATATGAAAAAACACCTCCATTTAAATTAATCTCCCAATTTTTTAATGCCGGCTTTTTTAATTTTTTATGTGGCGATTGTCCGAAAATATTGCAAAGGCTTAATCCGAATATAATTAATATGAAGATCAGTATTTTTTTTGCTCTTGTCATTGGTCTTGGATTTTTAGGATTTAAACATCAAGTTTGTTCGCATTCGCAATTTTCCTTTCCAATAGGTAGACATTTTGTTCAATTCAAATTATTTTTATTATTTTTTGCTAAGTTTAGGCTATAACGCCAAAACCGAAACTGCAATTTGTTTGCCAATAAATTAAGTTTGCTGGTAGTAAGTACAAACAGAAAATGGTATGCCTCTGATGGCAGGTTGTGACAGGGTTTTCGCGCTGGCCCATGAAAAGCACGGGAAATAAATCATTTAATTGTCATTAATTGCATATTCCTTGGATTTTACAAAAATGGAAATAATTTGGGAATAAATTACCAAAATGGGAAAAATAGACGTAAAAATTAATGAATCATTTTCTGTCGAATCCAAAAGCTGACATCATTTTTTCGAATATTGCGGTATTTTCATAGATCCCTCGAAATTTTTCCGATCCGGGGCCATAAGCAAAAACCGGAACCATCACTCCGGTGTGATTTGTTGAGGTATATTGTGCGTCAACTTCGCCTGTTTCCATATTGCCATTATTTAGTGCCATGCCTCCTGTTTCGTGGTCAGCCGTTACGATCACCAATGTATTTCTATTTTTATTAGCAAACTCCAGTACTTTCCCAATGGCATTATCAAAATCAATCATTTCTTCTACAATGTACGCGGTGGAATTGTCATGCCCACCCCAGTCAATTTGCGAACCTTCAATTAATAAGAAAAATCCTTTTTCCCTTTGGCTGAGGATTTCAAGGGCTTTTAACGTACTCGTTGTGAGCATTTCGTTACGGCCATCAGAATACCTGGGTGGGGCTTTTTCATATAGCAGACCGGCCACTTTGCCATTGGAAATAAGTTTCAATTCTTCTAGGTTTGTTGCCAACCGGTAATCATTTTCAATTAAAATTTGCGTCAGGTCCCGATTATCTTTCCTGTCGTTAAAATATTTTAATCCGCCTCCAATAAAAACCTCAATATCGGATTTCAAAATATCATTCGCAATTGCTTCATACATATACCTGGTTTTTTGATGAGCAAAGAAGGAAGCAGGGGTGGCGTGCGTGACTTCACTGGTAACCACTAATCCTGTTGCTTTTCCGTTTGTTTCGGCGTATTCAAGAATTGTTTTTACGGGGATAGAATCTATGTCTACCCAATCGCATGATCATACGTTTTATGGCCGGTAGCAATTGCAGTTCCGCCAGCACCCGAATCAGTAATATAATCAGGAAGCAGATTGTGTTTTTGAAAAGCCTATATCCTTAAATTCCTCCAGGTTTAGGTGTCCTTTATTGGCCGTTAATCCTGCCGTTATTTGCGATATGCCCATGCCATCGCCAATCATAAGGACTATATTTTTAGCCTTAACTTTAGCGGGTTTCTCTTCTTTCATAGATTGCTCACATCCCAAAAGGAAAAAACTTAAAAATAATATTGTGGAAATCAGCACAGGTTTCATCGTTTTATTTTTTAACTCCAAAACAGGACTGATTTTGGGGTGATTGTAATCGCATCTAAATATTTTATGGTTTCGTTTGTAACAACGTTTGTTGCGCAAGAATATCCTCCAATACATTCTTTGTATTTCGCAGTATCGAGCGCTTTTAATTCATTTATGCTATTGTTAAAGATTACCATAACACAAGCATTTTTAGTATACCTGAAATAAACATAAATATCATCATCCGGAACAAATTGTTTTAGCTTTCCATGCAGAATGGCCGGATTTTTTTTACGCCAATTCAATAATTTCTGGAGGTAATCAAAGGCCTTATTTTGCGCATCTGTTCTTCCTTCTTTTGTGAATGAATTTTGAACATCACCAGGCCATCCGCCGGGAAAATCTTTTCGGATATAACCATGACCTTTATGTTCTTCACCCTCCATTAATATTTCAGTTCCATAATATATCATTGGAATTCCCCTTAATGTGGCCAGGGCTGCCATCGCCATTTTCCATTTATTAACGTCTTTTCCAATTGATGTGTAAAACCGGTCGAGGTCGTGATTATCACAGAAAATCAGGTTTTTTTCTGCATGGCCGTAAAGGTTATCATGGGCAAGAACATAATAAATCTTAGCTAATCCGGTTGTCCAGCCGTCATCTTCCTTGAACGCATTATTTAAGGCAAAGTACATGGGAAAGTCAGTTACAGACGGAATGCCTGAATTATACCCGTCAGTGTTTGGGGAGTCTTCCTGGAAATAGGCAGTAAAACTTTCCTTTTGAAGCCATGCTTCACCTAAAACATTTAAATTTGGGTATTCAAAAAAAACATTCTGGCTCCATTCCGAAATAAACTCTTTGTATGAATAGGGCTGTGTATCAATACGAATTCCATCAAGCCCGGCATACTCAATCCACCAAATCGTATTTTGAATTAAATACCTCGACAAAAATTGATTTCGCTGATCAAGATCGGCCATGTGTTTATCGAACCAGCCGGTTAGCATGAGCTCCCTGTCGTATTCAGATGCATGGGGGTCCATAATAGTGGATGCCCTGAAGTTCGATTTTGTAAATTCCTCAAACTGATGGATCCAGTCGTCAGAAGGCTGATCTTCAATAAACCAATGATATATGCTACAATGGTTAAAAACCATATCCATGATTACTTTTATCCCTTTTTCGTGGCAGGCACTAACAAGGTTCCTGTAATCATCATTTGTCCCAAACCGGGGGTCAATTTTATAAAAATCGGTGATGGCATATCCATGATAAGAATATTCAGGATTGTTATTTTCAACAAGTGGATTAATCCATAAAGTTGTTGCCCCTAAATTTGAAATGTATTGAAGATGGTTTTTAATGCCTGCAATATCCCCGCCATGCCTTCCGTCAGGATTTGTGCGGTTGGTTTTTTCAATCATTTTCGGATGATTGTCGTTTTCTGTATTTCCATTCGAAAACCGGTCAGGCATCAGGAGATATATCGCATCGGAAGATGAGAACCCGACTCTTTCGGCAGAACCCGCAATGCGTGATTTAAGTTCATAATCATAAGTGATTTCGTATCCCGAATTTTCTCGAAAAACGATTTGAAAGATTCCGGGCACAACTGTTTTCGTAATGGTTAAATCAATGAATAAATAATTTGGATTTTCAACCCGAGAAATGTCCGATATAATAATTCCGGGTTCTCTGATCACGGGATTTGCATTCGAAATATTATTTCCGTGTACCATCAGTTGCAATCCCGTACCCGCCATATTTGTCCACCAAAATGGGGGTTCAAGGTGTTCGATTGAAATGTTGTCTTCCTGGCTGAATCCACGAAAAGATAAAACTATCAGGAGGAAAAAAATAAACCGTTTCATAATGCTTATTTTGGGATTTGAGATGTAAAGTTTTTCGATCCTGATTCTAATACCTGTGAACCTAAACCAGAATTAGGAAACCAGATATCGTTTTTGTCAATATTATTGACCAGGGCATCAAGGCTAAAATCTTCCTGAACATAACCTGATCCTCCGGCAACAGAACCCCAGCCCAAAGTTTTGTCGTTTTCATCTATTTCTCCATCAGCATTGGCATCGCCACCAACCATGCCCCATACACCGGGAGAAAGTTCTCTGTAACCTAAACTTCCACCAAATACCTGATTTTCGGATAATGTAAAATCCCAGGAGTAAATTCCACCTGATTCGGCGAGGCCAAAGGCTGACATAATACCCAGATGGTCGCGGTGATGGATAACTAAATACAAACTATCAATTATTGAAATATTAAATGTCAAATCAGCATTCCCATCAATTCCCGTTATAATTCCATTGTTCCTGACAAAACAGGCTTTTTGGGCAACAATTGTCGCCGGGTTTGCACTTCCTGAATTGGGCGCATCCCTGAGTTCAATTAATAACCAGTCAACGATATTAATGCCCGGGATGGAGATCACCTCTTCCGTTCCTGAGTAATTCCAGGGCACACCTGAATAAGGTTGGGAAAGCGGAAGAACTTCCAGGGTATTAAGTTCTGTGTTCATCGTTAGCCCGTTAAAAGGGCCTTCCAGAAATACCCTGGTATGGATGGTAAGGGCTGATTCATTTACATCTATATTCCAGAACAATGTGTCGGCATTATTTCCTGGCACCTGATCGGTAATGATGGCTATTAATGAATGGCTTCCGATGTTTCCGGCCGTTGCGTTGAAAGCAAATGAATTCGACATGCCGACGGAAAGGCCATCCAATTTCCAGGTATAAAAAATTTGATCATTTTCAGCATCGCTTGCCGTAATACTGAAATTTTCCGTTTCACCTACCACCATTTCCAACAGGCCTTCATCAGGGATTGAAGATATAATTTGAGGGGAAGAATTGGGCACTGTAAAAACATCATTGGGCCCGACACCCGATACCGGTTGTGGCGAGGTAAAATAAGGACTGAAAAATGCATAGAAATGGGTAATGGTGGGATGATCTCCTGTTGAATTTAATGAGGGGAAAATAACCGGGACTATTTGAGTATCCTCTTCCGATACATGAACTGCAAGGGCAAATCCTTCTGGATTTCCCAAATTGCTCCAGGGTATTGAAATTTCCGTTTGTCCATTTCCTGACCAACCTTCATAAGAACTTCCGATAACTCCGTTGCCCGGATAATTCCAGTTGACCCCATCAAAATTATTTACCTGCATACTTCCACCGCCACCTTCAATAGCGACCATGAACTCAGGTAAATAGGGGTCAACAAAGTCAACTCTTCCCCAGCTTCCACTTGTTGCTCCGCTACCCGGGGTTTGGTCTGTATCAATACTAACAAATAAATCGGCCGTTGCTAAGTCAAGCGAGTAAAAGCCAATGTAAAGATTATCATTGTCCCAGGTTAAATAAAGTGAATAAGTTTGGGATTCGATCAATTCTGTTTCTGAAATAAAATCGTTAATGCCATCCACGATAATTGTATGAGGGGTAATTCCGGTAGGTATCGTCAGTTCGATGGAAGTGCCTGGTGTGAACTTTGTTGTTATGCAAATCTTCAATATTTGACAATAAAATTTCGCCACTGTCATCCGGAAGAAATGTTTCGTTAATAGTAAGTTTGACTTTTGTCCAATCGGCCTGGCGAACGGCATTCAGAATTGTGTAATTCCCGTTAAAATCCTGGAACGTATAGTTTGAGGAGTTTTGAGAGGAAGCAATGTCAACTGCCTCATTAAATGTAATGATAATTTCATTTTCGGAAAAAAGTGCTGCCGGATTATTCGGAACCGGTGGGAATACATCCATATTCTCAGAAGAGATCAGGTTGAGTTCGGGGACTTCAGTGCCGGTAGGAGGAGAGGTATAGCCAGCAAAAAGCCTGACTTTAAAATTATTATAACCTTTAATTTCGTCACCCTTAACCAGGGTTCCTTCAAATTCAAGATTGTGAGAAGCGCCTCCATTTCCCAATACCAAAGCTGCCGTTGCACCGGATGCTGAATTCCGATAACCGCAGTAAGATCCATATGGCCCCCACATTCTTTCAAGATGGCTTTTCCCGCTCCAGATAATATCAAGCAGGTCGGGCGACCAACCTGACTTAATGTACCCGGTTTGTGAAAAGAAATTATATTCCACATCCAGAAAGTCGTTTCCGGTAATCAGGATAAAGGTTTTTTCCACTCCCCATTGATCGAGGACGGCTTTCACTGTATCGCCTGATGATTGTAAGATGTTTATATTATAAATACTGTTTTGCTGATTGGGCGAAACATCAGATAAAGCGGCCATATGGTTGTTTGAGCTTTCATTGTAATCTCCATCTGTTTCTGCCCAGTAAGCCATATCGGAACTGACTACGGAATATGCATCGCCAAACCCATTTTTATAAAATACCCAGTTTGCTTTTCCGCCGATGCCCTCAAAAACCATAAATACTTTGTCATTGTGCATCACCAGTTCATCACCGCCATCGTGGTCAATATCACTCAAAAAACATCCTGTTGTAGAAAGGTATTGTCCATCAGCCCAGCGCGATGCTTCTGTATATACATTTGCGTTTTTGATATGTGAAGAATACCTGTGCTCCCAATCTGCAATTTCGCCACTTGTATGCCACCCTGTTTCGTGAAGATTGATCATTAAGGTATACCACCCAAGTTGTGCCAGGCTGTTGTCGGCAACACTTGTTAGAAAAATATAAGCATCGTTCCAGACTGTTCCATAATCCCATTGAGGGTTATGGTTGTCAGAATGCGATGGGGCTGATGCCCAGTTATTGTACCAACTGTTGTTGCTTCCTCCATATCCATCGCCTCCTCCAAGCAAACCATAGGTGCCAGGCGTGATTTCAGCTCCGGTCCCATTGAAATCAGGATTTAGGATAGCATCTTCCAGTTTCCAGACATTTACTCCCGGGTAGTTATCATGACAATACCAAAGCACCTCTTCGTAATTGTCAAGGAAAAATGTACCATCATGTTCGTTCATTTCGGCAGCCACTTCCCAATCGGTTCCATAAACACATATATTATACTGGCCCATCGATGCAATTTGGTTTTTCGCTGCAGTTGCATCGTAATGCATGTTCCCAACAAAGGAGTTGTTGATCGGGATTACTCTTAAATTGACGCCGGAACCATTATTCATCCAGTGGATTTTCCTGTTATCGTAACCGTTTAAATGTGGCCCATCATCAAGCACAACCCCCCAAATTCCGTGGTGTTCCCAATTGTCTCCTAACCAGTCAATGACTCCGGCATCGGGGTAA
>JAWKKL010000070.1:0-15160 GCA_041393275.1 Bacteroidales bacterium | reverse complement strand
AATATATATTACTAAAAATTGTGCGGAAAAATGATAATACAGGTAACAAAATTATTAGTTTTGCCGACTTGTTAATTAATTCACAGTTTAATATTTAAGTCCTATGGATAATCTATTCAGAAAAGATGCATTTAATTATCATTCTCAGGGAAGGCCGGGAAAATTGGAGGTAATCCCAACCAAACCCTATTCTACTCAACGTGATTTGTCACTCGCTTATACACCGGGTGTCGCCGATCCTTGTCTAGCGATTAAAGATAATCCGGATGATGTTTTTAAATATACCATGAAAGGCAACCTTGTTGCCGTAATCTCAAACGGTACAGCTGTATTAGGACTGGGGGATATTGGACCCCTGGCAAGCAAACCGGTTATGGAAGGAAAGGGTTTACTATTTAAGGTCTTTGCTGATATTGATGTTTTTGATATTGAAATAAATGAAAAAGACATTGATAAACTGGTTGAAACGGTGATTGCCATTGCACCCACTTTTGGCGGTATTAACCTGGAAGATATTAAAGCCCCGGAATGTTTTGAAATTGAAGACCGGATAAAAGCAGCCGTAGATATTCCGGTTATGCATGACGATCAGCATGGAACGGCCATTATAACATCAGCCGGATTATTAAACGCATTGGAGATAAATGGGAAAAAAATTGAAGACATTGTTATTGTGGTCAATGGGGCAGGGGCATCTGCCGTTTCCTGCACGAAATTATATATTAAACTTGGTGTAAAACCGGAAAACATCATCATGCTCGACAGCCGAGGTGTGTTGCATGCCAGCCGGACTGATCTGAATACCATAAAAAAACAATTTGTTACATCCAGGCCGGTACATACGCTCGAAGAGGCTGTTGTCGGAGCGGATATGTTTTTAGGGTTATCTGCTGCCGGAGCACTTAAAAAGGAGTGGATAAAAAAAATGGCAAAAAGCCCAATCATTTTTGCCCTGGCCAATCCAATCCCCGAAATTTTACCCGAAGAAGCGTTTAAAGTACGTGATGATATAATTATGGCAACCGGACGTTCCGATTATCCAAATCAGATAAATAATGTTCTTGGATTTCCTTTCATTTTCAGGGGCGCTCTTGATGTTAAAGCAACAACCATAAATGACGAAATGAAATTAGCCGCCAGCAAAGCGCTGGCCGATCTGGCTAAACTTCCGGTCCCGGAAGAAGTAAATATTGCTTTCCATACATCAAATTTAAAATTTGGAATAGATTATATCATTCCTAAGCCCACTGATCCGCGGCTTATTGTGCATGTTGCACCGGCCGTCGCCCAGGCCGCCATAGAGAGCGGCGTTGCAAGGCAGCCTATTTCTGATTGGAATAAATACAAGGATGAATTAGGCAAACGGCTTGGAATTAGCAACCCATTGATCAGGCAGATTAAAATGACTGCCAAGAGAGACCCTAAAAAGGTGGTTTTTGCTGAAGCAGAAAGTTATAAAATGCTAAAGGCAGCTGAAATTGTATTTAACGAAAAACTTGCCATACCAATACTTTTAGGCAATGAAGAATACATTAAAGAATTAATTGAAATTAACGACCTTGAACTTGAAGGAGTCGAGATAATTGACCCAAAATCGAAAGGCGTAAAAAAAATGCGGCATGAATTTGCTGATTATTACTGGAAGAAAAGACAACGAAAAGGGGTTACGCTTACCTCAGCCCTTGATGTAATGTTGCACCGGAATTTCTTTAGCCCTATGTTGATTGAATCAGGATACGCCGATGCCATGATTTCCGGAATAACAAGACATTACCCGGATACACTGAGGCCGGCTATTGAAATAATTGGTAAAAAGGAAGGGGCCAAAATTGTCTCGGGAATGTACATTATCAATACGAAAGAAGGACCTTATTTTCTGGCCGATTGCACCGTTAACAAAAACCCAACGGTTGAGGAAATGGTTGAAATAACGCTTCAAACAGCATTTGCGATCAAACAATTTAAAATTGTTCCGCGCATTGCTTTTGTATCGTATTCTAATTTTGGCTCAAATGATGGAAATATCCCACAGAAACAAAGGGAGGCGGTAAAAATTTTACATCGCGATTACCCGGATCTGATTGTTGATGGTGAAATGCAGGTGAATGTTGCACTGAATGAAGAGATTATTGAAGAAACATTTCCGTTCAGTAAGTTGGCTGGTGGCCGTGCTAATACCTTAATCTTTCCATATCTTACGGCAGGAAATATTGCCTATAAGCTTTTACAAACGATGGGTAAATTTGAGGTAATCGGGCCTGTAATTAACGGATTGAGTAAATCAGTCCACGTTTTGCAAATTGGATCATCTGTTTCCGAAATAGTTAATATGGTTATGATTGCTGTTATGGATGCACAATGTGTTGAAAAACGAGGTACGGGCGATGAGTGTTGATTAAAAATTCCCCTTTAAACCGGTTTAAAAACAAAAATATAATGCCCTGCGAAAAACCAGGGCATTTTATTTTGTTTTTTTTTTGTTAATTTTATATTTTTAAATTCCTATCCCATAGATTTTTAAGACTGTGGTGCCAAAAAATGATTATTTTTTTTTAATTCATACTTGAAATCTATTATTATTGTGATATATTTATCGAACATTTTTAAGATGTTGATCTTTGAAATAATTTATGATTAATGCTTTTTGAGGACACTTACAAAACAATCAAAAAACCAACGGAGGGAATCTATAAAGATAAAGGAAGTAAATTCTTTTCTTATGCATTTCCTGTTACAAGTCTTGAAGAAATAAAAGAAAAACAAGACGAATTAAGGAACAAACATCATAGTGCACGGCATCATTGTTACGCTTATATTCTCGGATATGATAAGTCTGCAATGCGCATGAATGATGATGGTGAACCCTCAGGAAGCGCAGGCAGGCCAATAATGGGCCAGATTCAATCGTTTGATTTGACCAATGTGCTGGTTGTTGTAGTTAGGTATTTTGGAGGGACTAAACTTGGAATCAGGGGATTGATTGATGCTTATAAGTTTGCCACATTTGATGCACTTGATAAGGCCATGGTTGTAAAAAGAACGGTTAATGAAGTATTCAATCTGGAATTTAATTATCCACAAATGAACCAGGTGATGAAAATTGTTAAAGACGAGAAACTAAAAGTGATAGGACAGGAATTTGCCTTAACATGTAATTTAACTTACAGCATTCGAAAGCGATCTTCATCGGCCATTTATGATATGTTTTCGAATATCAGTGGGTTAAAAATTAATTTTTTACGGCAGGATTAGCAATATTATTTGTGTCTTTTGGTTCTTGTAAATACAATGTTTTTTTTTTGAAAATCAAGTGCGATTTTATTTTTTTTTTAACTTTTTTTTTATTGGAATTTTGCCTGCAACATCTTCTGCACTTCGGAAGATAACTATTGGTAGTATTTCTTAGACGAATCATCATAAGTATAAATAGTTTTTAGTTAATCAATTGCTTTAACACGATCAGTTACGAATGAGAAAAAATAGTAAAGCAGTTTGGGATAATTGTCTCCGTGTAATAAAAGATAATATAAGTCTCCAAAGCTTTAAAACCTGGTTTGAACCTATTAAGCCCGTCAAATTGGAAGATAATGTTTTGACGATAATGGTTCCAAGCCAGTTTTTTTACGAATGGCTTGAAGAACATTATATCACTCTTTTGAAAAAGACAATTAAAAAAGAACTTGGTTCAGAGGGTAGGTTGGAGTATAGTATTATCATGGATAATACCAACAACGGTACAACACAACCCTATACAGTGAAATTCCCAACATCCCATCGTAAGTCAACAGTGAACCCGCCTGTTAATATGCCCATCGACCTGAACAAAGGGTCGTCAAATGAAATTCCAAACCCGTTTATCATTCCGGGTCTTAAAAAGATTAAAGTAAATTCACAACTAAACGAAAACTATTCATTTGAAAATTTTGTTGAAGGCGACTGCAACAGGCTTGCCCGCTCAGCAGGTTTTGCTGTGGCCAGCAACCCAGGAAAAACAGCTTTTAACCCATTGCTTATATATAGCCAGGTTGGGTTGGGTAAAACACACCTTGCCCATGCCATTGGCCTCGAAGTAAAACAAAACTTCCCCGAAAAAACGGTCCTTTATGTAACCTCTGAACAGTTTACAAACCAATACATCGATGCTGTTAGAAATAATAGTACAAATGACTTTATCCATTTTTATCAAATGATTGATGCGTTAATCGTTGATGATGTTCAGTTTTTAATTAAAAAAGAAAAAACCCAGGAAATCTATTTTCATATTTTTAATCACCTGCATCAGAATAATAAGCAACTCATTATTACCTCCGATAAACCACCAGTGGAGATGGAGGGGATGAATGCCCGGTTGTTGTCGAGGTTTAAGTGGGGGCTTTCGGCCGATCTTCAAATCCCTGATTTGGAAACCCGCATTGCCATCATTGAGAAGAAACTATATAAAGATGGTGTCGAAATGCCAAAAGATGTTGTTGAATACCTGGCCTACAGCATCACAACAAATGTACGTGAAATGGAAGGGGCTTTAATATCCATCCTTGCCCAGTCATCACTGAATAAAAAAGCCATAAACCTCGATCTGGCGAAAAAGATGATCGACAAATTTGTTAAAAATACATCCCGTGAAATTTCAATAGATTATATCCAAAAAGTGGTGAGCGATTATTTTGGCCTGCCATTGGAGGCAATCCATTCGAAAACAAGAAAACGGGAAATTGTTCAAGCCCGTCAATTGGCCATGTATTTCTCAAAAAAACTTACTAAAGCATCCCTGGCTACCATAGGTTTGCATTGTGGAAATAAAGATCATGCAACGGTACTACATGCCTGCCGTACAGTTAATAATTTGATTGAAACGGATAAACAATTCAGGAACTACGTTGAAGAACTTGACAAGAAGATTACCTTATAATTTTAAATTAAATAGGTTTAGTAATTTTTTTGTATCTTACACCTCTTGCCAGTTTCTTTCGTATCGGTTAGAATTATAAAACAGTAATGAATTAAGCAAGTTAATCATGAAAATTTTATTTTTATGTCATGCCAATATGTGCAGGTCTCCACTAGCAGAAGGGCTTTTAAAAGTTATTTTGAAACAAAATAATATTGATGCAACCGTTGATTCAGCGGGCTTTGAAGCTTATTACATAAATGAATCACCTGATACCAGAGCAATTAATAAAGCACTTGAATTAGGAATTGATATTTCAAAAAAGAAAGTCAGGTTATTTAAGCGTGAAGATTTTGATATTTTTGATAAAATTTATGTGATGGATACCCTGGCTTACCGGAATGCAATTTATTTTGCACGTAATGAGGAAGATGAGAAAAAAGTTGATTATCTGATGAATGTAATAAGGCCCGGAAATAATGAATCGGTTCCCGACCCTTTTTTCCGTTCGCTGGATACTACCGACGAAACATTTGACATCCTCAAATCAGCTTGTGAAAAAATAGCTAAAGGAATTACAAAAGAACTGCTTAATTAAATTATTACCAGCCGAAAATTGAATACCTTACCCAACGAAAAAATAATATCTGAGGCTGCCAGGAGAATTAAGCCTTTTGTACATATTACCCCTGTTATTACATCCCAAAACCTAAACAATCAGGTTGGTTCTGAAATTTATTTTAAATGCGAAAATTTCCAAAAAGCGGGAGCTTTTAAATCAAGGGGGGCTGTCAATGCCATCTTTTCACTTTCAGAAATTGAACTGACAAAAGGGGTTTGCACCCATTCATCGGGCAACCATGCTGCTGCTCTTTCGCGTGCAGCGGCTCTTCGAAATGCCGAAGCTTACATTATTATGCCATCCACATCATCGCGTGTAAAAATTGATGCAGTCAGGCATTATGGAGGCAATATCACATTTTGTGAACCTAATCTCGAAGCCAGAGAATCGACGCTAAAAATGGTGCAAGAAAAAACCGGTGCTATTGAAATACATCCTTATAATGATTATCGAATTATAGCTGGGCAGGCAACCTGTGCATATGAATTTTTTCAGGAAGTGGACAACCTCGATTTGATCATTGCCCCGGTTGGTGGTGGGGGGCTTTTAAGCGGAATGGCCCTTTCAACTTTTTATTTTTCACCAAAAACAAAAATACTGGCTGCCGAACCAAAAGGTGCTGATGATGCCTGGAAATCGTTTAATAGTAAAACCTTAGTTCCGTCCTCCAATCCACTAACCATAGCTGATGGTTTGCTTACTTCATTGGGTTCGCTTACTTTTCCCATCATCTTAAAATATGTGGACGAAATTCTTACTGTGAAAGAAGAAAGTATAGTGCAGGCAATGAAATTGATATGGGAACGAATGAAAATAATTGTTGAACCGTCATCTGCGGTTCCGTTTGCTGCTGTGCTTGAAAACCGTGATTACTTTAAAAATAAAAAAACCGGGATTATAATTTCAGGAGGAAATGTTGACCTTGAAAAAATCCCCTGGATAAAATAAAAAGATAGTTTGCAACATGAAGCAGGGATGTATTTATCTTGTTCCATCGTTTTTGGCAGAGACCAACGATATTAATCTCTTTCCGCCTGCTATACTATCAATTATTTATGAGCTTGATTATTTCGTAGTAGAAAATCTCAGGACTACCCGGCGTTTTCTGAAAAAAATCGGCTACAAAAAACCCTTTGACCAGGTTACCTTTTATGAATTGAATAAGAAGGCCGGTGCTGACAGGGTTCAAGATTTCCTGAAAGCACCAAAACAAGGTAAAAACCTGGGAATTATCTCTGAAGCCGGGTCACCTTGTATTGCCGATCCTGGGTCGGCTATTGTTTCTTTAGCCCATGAATTAAATATACGAGTTGTACCATTACCGGGGCTTTCGTCAATTTTATTGGCATTAATGGGAAGTGGGTTTAACGGTCAATCCTTCACATTTCATGGGTATTTGCCAATAGATAAAAAAACACGCGATCATAAACTAAGGGAAATTGAAAAGGCTGTTTATACCATGGACCAAACCCAGATTTTTATGGAAACCCCTTACCGGAATATGCCCCTTTTTGAATCCGTTTTAACCAATTGCCAGGGAAAATCAAAACTTTGCATTGCTGCCATGATAACCGATACGAAAGAGGAATTTATTAAAACAAGAAGTATTCAGGATTGGAAAAGGAACAAACCTGACCTGCATAAAAAACCGGCTATATTTTTATTATTTAAATAGGCTGAAAATCGAAAGGTGGCAATGTATTAAATTTGCCACCTTCCGTTGCTGTTCAATATTAATTGTTATTATATGAACTGAATTATAAAGTTAAAAATTGTATATTTTTGAAAATCTATGTTAATAATTATTTCACCCGCCAAAACACTCGATTTCTCGCCCACGGATATTATCAAGGAAACAAGTCAACCCCCTCTTCTTGAAAAGACACAAATTCTGGTAAATGAATTAAAAAAGTACAAAGCGGCAAAACTGGCCAGGTTGATGAATATTAATCCTAAACTGGCGCAACTGAATTTCGAACGATACCAGGAATGGGAATTGCCTTTTACCACTGAAAATGCAAAACAGGCAATCCTCACTTTTAAAGGGGATGTGTATAATGGCCTTCAGGCAGATTCGATGTCAGAAAAAGATTTTGCCTATGCCCAACAGCACCTTCGGATTTTGTCAGGATTATATGGTGTGGTAAAACCTTTAGACCTGATCCAGGCTTACCGTCTTGAAATGGGCACACCCGTAAAGTTCAGAAAATGGAAAAATTTATATAATTTCTGGGGTAATTCTATAGCTTCCCTAATTATTTCTGAAATTGAAAAGCATGATGAAAAAATAATCATCAACCTGGCTTCCAAAGAATACTTTAAATCCATTGAAAAATTTATTCAGGAAAAAGGAATCAGGATTATAACCCCTGATTTTAAAGAGAATAAAAATGGTGAGTATAAATTTATTCATATTCTTGGGAAGCGGGCACGAGGTTTAATGACCCGGTTTATCATTGATACGAAAATTACCGATCCTGAAGAAATAAAACTTTTTGATTATGAAGATTATTTTTACAACGACCGAATGAGTGCCGAAAACAATTGGGTTTTTACCCGTGGGTTAAATCAAGATTAACAACATAAAAAAACCCCTTGAAAACTCAAGGGGAAAAAATTAAGCGGACTTGTCCGCTGAAATCTTTCGGCTGTAAGATGAAAGCGGAGAGAGAGGGATTCGAACCCCCGGAGGTGTTACCCTCAACGGTTTTCAAGACCGCCGCATTCGACCGCTCTGCCATCTCTCCGTGGCGCAAAAGTACAAATTTTTTCAACTTTCAAAGAAAAAAGTAAAAAGCCGGTTCTTTTTATTTTACACAGGATCTAATTAGGTTGACATGCAACTTTTTATACAGAACTTCTATCTTTATGTAGGAATGGTGATAGGGTTTTCCTAATTTTGGCGACCTTTACGGTTGATATAATTTAATATATGAGATTTAACAAGAGGTACGTCCTTTTAGCTATACTTATCATTGCAATTATTGTATTGTTTTTACCCATCAAAACAAATTATAGTTTTGATTCGACCGCAAAGATATTGCCCATGAAGGAATGGCATCTGAAAAGGGGGCAGGATGATAGCTATATCAGCGAATTGCGCAATAACAGAACCGATGTGTTGAGCCTGGTTAAAGGATATAAATTCGAACGGGGCGATATTTCGGAAATTGTCCTGTTAAAGGATTTGGCCAGTGGAGCTTATACTGAACCCGGAGATACCATTGCCTTTATTAATTCCTATTTTATTGAAAATGAAATTACCAAATTGCAAAATGCCAAAAAGATTGAACAAGAGGCCATGTCAGTTAAATTGGCGGGCGAAAAACAACCGTTGATAGACGAAGCAGTTCAGCGATATAATTTTGCGAAGCAACAAAAAGAGTTAGAAGAAAAAACTATAATCGATATAAAAAACTTTACAACGACAGCATCATTTCTACAGCAGAATTTGAAATTTATGAGAATGACTATAAACTTGCCGAAATTAATCTTGATATCGCAAATTCGGAATTGATCTCATTGAAATCGGGAGCAAAAAACGAAGAAATTGAATATACCCGCCAGAAAATTGATGCGATCCAAAGGGAGATAGAAACCCTGAAGCGCCTGAAAAATGAATACTATGTAATTAGCCCAATCGGTGGTGTTGTTTCCTACAATAGTGCTGTGGAAGATATTATTTCGATAAATGATACATCGCAATATGTATTAAAAATTCCGGTAAAAGTGAACAATGTTCAATACCTCGACCGAATTTCCGGAATCCGGTTTTCTATTCCGGGTTATGATGAAATGATCCATGCCTCTTTTATTGATTTGGATGAAAATGTGAATTTATTTTCGAATCAGCAACTGGTGATGGCAAAAGCGATCATTGATGGCGGGCAATTTAAACTTTATCCGGGAATGGCTGTTCAATGTACCGTGGTTTGTGATAAAATTAGTATTTTTAATTTTTTAACTCGGAGTATTCAATTTCAGTTTTAGTAAATGCGGTTTGAATATAAATATATCGTCCATAATAAATATCTTGCACCACTTAGGGAAGCCGTACTGCCCTTTCTTGAGCTGGACAATTTTGCTTTTTCTGAGACAAATAATGAGTATACTGTCAGGTCAATTTATTTTGATACACCTCAGTACGATTTTTATTACGAAAAGGTAGAAGGAATTAAAAATAGAAAGAAAGTAAGGCTCAGAGGATATAATACTTTTGAGAAAGGGAGCCAGGTGTTTTTGGAGATAAAGCGCAAATATGATATCCCCATTATTAAGTACCGTGCCCCATTGCTTTACGAAAACGCGTTAAAAATTTTCCAGGAAAAAAATTTGAATGGGTATGCCATTAATAAATTTGAAAACTTGGATGGATACCAGAATTCTAAGCGTTTTTTTTTCCAGGTTTTTAGTAAAAATTTACGTCCGGTAGTGACGGTGGTTTACGAACGTGAACCCTATTACAGCAAATTCGACCGAACGGTTCGGATTACATTTGATAAAAATCTTCGCAGTATAGGATACCCGGCACTCGAAAATTTGTATTCGGAGCAGGGTTTGTTATCATCTTTGGCTGATCATTTTATTCTGGAAGTCAAGTTTAATAATTATTTCCCGAGTTGGTTAAACCCGCTTATATCAAGATTCGGCCTGCTTAAACAATCAGCCTCGAAATATGTAATATCTATGGATTCCAGCAAGGTTATTCGCAATTTATCAAAATCAACAATATATACACGATCAAAGTGGTATAATTAACACATTATGTTTGACGAATTTCAAGATATAGATTTATTTCCGGTTAATATTTTTGACGTGTTCAGCAATATTATGGTGGCCTTTATTTGCGGCATCATCATCGCCCTTGTTTACCGGTTTATTTACAAGGGGCCCAGTTATTCGGTTACCTATGTTAATTCGTTGGTGATGCTAACGCTGATTACCTCCATCGTTATTCTTGTCATCGGAAATAACCTGGCGAGGGCTTTTGGATTGGTAGGCGCCATGTCAATCATTCGTTTCCGCACAGCCGTCCGCGATGTGCAGGATATTGTTTTTATCTTTTTCGCGCTTACTATTGGTATGGCCGCCGGGGTTGGACTTCATGTGGTAGCCATTATGGGAACTTTGATCATCAGTATAATTATAATTGTCCTCGTTACCTTCAATTTTGGGGCGCCAAAAAGGCAGGAATATTTGCTTCAAATTGCCTATGGAAATGAAAAAGAAAATGAGCATGGTATTCGGGCTATTCTTAAAAAACATTGCCGAACCTACCGCATGGTAAATTTGAAAAATGTGGGCGATGAAAGTGTTGAAGCATTTTATCAAATCATTTATAAACGTAAAAGGAAAAGCAGCGATCTTATGCGCGATTTGAAAAATATTAACGATGTAACAAGTGTGAACTTATTTTTCGACCAGGATGATGCCGATCCTACCTTTTAACTAACTTTATCGGCTTTAACATCAGCAATTGGAAATGACTAAGACAGCTTGTAAAAAGAAAAAATCGAAAAAAATTCAGGATCCCAAATTTTCGTGTGAAAAATGCAAAGCTAATGCCAATAAAAAGAAAGAGCTATGCAAACCCAAAAAAAACTAATGTTTCCTATGAAGGCCATGATTTTTGCAGCGGGTCTGGGTACACGGCTTTCACCCCTTACTGATACGATTCCGAAAGCCCTTGTAAAAGTTGGGAACTAACCCTTTTAGAGGTATTGATCAACAAACTGATCGCATTAAATATCAACAATATTATAATAAATGTCCATCACTTTCCCGATCAAATCAAATCGTTCTTAAACGAAAACAATAATTTTGATATAAATATCCAAATTTCAGATGAATCTGAAGAACTTTTGGAAACCGGGGGAGGCATTAAAAAAGCGCACTGGTTTTTTGATGACGGCAAACCATTTTTGGTGCACAATGTGGATATTCTATCGGATATTGACTTAAAACAGATGTTAACATATCACCAACAATCAGGCAACATGGCAACCCTGGCCGTTCGGTCGAGAAAAACTTCCCGTTATTTATTATTTAACAAAAGAAATGAACTTTGTGGCTGGGAAAATATAAAAACCAATGAACAAATTTTGGTGAAAAAGGATAAGGTTGAACAATTTGCATTTAGTGGTATTCATATTATTGACCCGATGATTTTTAATCATTTTACAGAAACAGGAAAATTTTCAATTATCAAAACTTATCTTCGTTTAGCAGCAGCGTTTAAAATTGGCTGTTATCGCCACGATTCCACGTTTTGGCTTGATGTCGGAAAACCTGAGAGTATTGGTTGCGCTAAAGAATATTTAAAATCCAAATATTAAAATGGAAACATTCCTCGAAAAAACTGCAAAGTATGTGATGGATCGTTTTCCGGTGAACAGGCAGGAAATTTGTGTTGTATTGCCCAACCGGCGTGCAGGCTTGTTTCTTAAACAAAATATTTCAACCCTCATTGATAAACCGGTATTTGCTCCGGGAATTTTATCCATCGAAGACTTTGTTTATTCGGTTTCGGGTTTTACAGAAATTGATCCTGTTCATTTATTGTTTGAATTTTATGAAACCTACAAACAAATTGCCGGCACAAAAGCGGAAGAGTTTACTGAATTTTTACGATGGGCCGACGTGGTGCTCAGGGATTTTAATGACCTGGATCTTTACCTGATTGATCCGGATGAATTATTTGGCCACCTTAGCGAAAGCAAAGCCATGGCACTTTGGAACCCCGATGGAAAACCGCTTACAGAATTCGAAAAGGGGTATTTGCATTTTTATAATTCCCTGGCTCGATATTACAAACTACTTAAAGAAAATTTGAAAAATAGAGGGCAGGTTTACCAGGGACTGGCTTACCGGACATTGACTGAAATTTGCCTGAATAAAATACCTGATATTCCCTGGAAATTTATCCTATTTGCAGGATTTAATGCTTTATCAAAATCGGAGGAGGAACTTTTTAATGCTTTTGTTAAGGAGGGTCGGGGTGAAATGTTTTGGGATGCCGATTCGTATTATTATCAAAATCCGGTTCAGGAGGCAGGCTATTTTCTGAGAAAAAATAAAAAACTTTTCAAAGACAGGGAATTTAACTGGGTGAATAGTTTTTACAAGGATCAGGCAAAAAACATTACGACCATTGGCGTTGCCATGAACACCGGACAGGTAAAGGCTGCGGGCGAATTGTTGCTGAAAATTACATCTGATAAATCCAAAATAAATAAAACAGCCCTTATCCTCAACGATGAATCTTTGTTAATTCCTTTGTTGAATTCCCTGCCGGATACCATTGATGACTTTAATGTTACCATGGGGCTCAACATAAAAAATACAGCCCTGTTTCGCCTGGTGGAGGCAATTTTTCGATTGAATGACAATGCGTTGAAATTTCAAAAAAACAATAGCAACGACCCGAAAATATATTACAAGGACATTGTTCATATTCTCGACCATGTTTACATTTCAAGGTTGTTTTCGGATTTAATCCCTGAGACAAAATCCATAGAATTAAAAAAATTGTTCATGGATTCCAACAAGGTTTTATTTTCTCCGTCTGATCTGAATGCAATCTTCGATAAATCGAAAAATATTCCTGTTTTCTTAAAAAAAATAATCACCCCCTTTGGCCATGATATAAAATTGGGAATATTGAGGATAAAAGAATTTTTAAAAGAATTAAAAATTCATTTTTCGAGCAGTTTGGCAAAAGCCGAAAATGATTTTTCACTTAAATTAAACCTTGAATACATTTTTCATTTTTCCAGGCTTTTTAATCAGTTGGAAAGCTATCTGGATAGCTATTCTTATATCCGGAATTTTAAAACGTTTCGAAAATTATTCAACCAGGTCAGCCGGTCAATCAGTATTCCATTTTATGGCGAACCCTTAAAAGGAGTCCAGATTATGGGAATGCTGGAAAGCCGGACACTGGATTTTGAAAATATAATTTTACTATCGGTGAACGAGAATTTTTTACCCTCTTCATCCGCATCTAATTCAATCATCCCTTTTGAGATAAGGCGAAATTTTAAATTACCCACACATCGCGAACGAAATGCCGTTTTTTCTTATCATTTTTATCGTTTGTTACAGCGAGCTCAAAACGTTTACCTTTTATACACAACCGAAGCCGGTGATTTGGGTGGGGGAGAGGCCAGCCGTTTTTTAAAACAAATTCTATACGAATTACCAAAGTTTAATCCTTCAATTAATATAGAAGAAAAAATAGTAACCTTTCCTGTCGACCAGAAACACATTCCCGAACCGATTGTAATTCATAAATCACAGGAAATTTTATCAAGGCTTGATGAACTTGCAATTAAAGGGTTTTCAGCAAGTGGATTAAATACCTACAGGAATTGCTCATTGCAGTTTTATTTTAATAATGTGGCCGGTATAAAAGAGACCGATGAAGTAGAAGAAACCATTGAATCGAGTACTTTGGGAACCGTTGTGCATGATGTATTGCAGAAAATATATACACCTTTTAAAAGTAAGATTCTTAAAGAGAATGACTTTTCCATTGGTAAAGATAAAATCAGTGAATTGATCCGGGAATCTTTCCTTGCTAAATACCCGGGTGGAGAGATTGACCGGGGCAAAAATCATCTGATCGTTAACGTTGCTGAATCTTTTGTTGAAAATTTTCTTCAGAAGGAAAAGCAAGATGTAGCGGCAAATAGCAAAACAGGAATCGAATTAGTAATTCTTGAATTGGAAAAGTGGATTGAAGCGGAATTTTCTTTTAATCATAACGGAGACATCAAAAATGTCAAACTTAAAGGTATTGTGGACCGCATTGATCAATTGAATGACACCATCAGGATTATTGATTATAAAACAGGGCGATTAGAAAAAAGAGATTTGAAGTTTACAGATTGGGAAGAGTTAATAGATAATTCAGAGCTAGCCAAAGTTTTTCAGGTATTGTTTTATAACCATTTGTATACAAGAACTAATGAGAATGTTAAAAATACTGAGGCTGGAATTATTTCTTTAAGAAGCCTTAAACAAGGCTTTATGGATGTTGCTTTTCCAGACGATACCGCAAATCCCTTTGAACATTTTGAAAATACTCTTCGTCAGATTTTCTCATCAATTTATGATGATTCAATCCCTTTTGAACAAACCAGCGAAATAGAAGATTGTAAGTATTGTCCTTTCAAATCGGTTTGTAATCGGTAACAAATCGAATAGGTTTTTTACAACCTAAGGATAAGCATGTTTCCCAGCCGTCCAATCTCTTTTTGCAAGAAACTTTTCACCCGATTCCTTGCCACCGGTTTCAAGTTGGGTACCCATTGAATCGTTCCAGCGGTTGAGGTAGCCAAACAAACTTATCACCCCTAACATTTCAACAATCTCGCCATCATCCCAATGTTTTCTCAGTTCATCGGCAATCTGGTCATCTACTGCATTTGGGATGGACGAAGCGGCCACAGCAAAATCAAGGGCAGCCCGTTCAGCATTGTTAAAGTCCGGATGAACAGCATATTCCCAAATGTTTTCCAGTTGATCTGTATTGGCTTCATATCTCTCCGCTGCACGAATGGCATGAGCCTGACAATAACGGCATCCTGCCGTGTAACTCGACATATAGGCGATTAATCTCTTTAATCCACTCGTTACGCGGCCTTTAT
>JAWKKL010000069.1:0-16336 GCA_041393275.1 Bacteroidales bacterium | reverse complement strand
AAGATACTGGAAAAAATTATTGAATTTTTACCTGAAAATCCTCCTTATTACCCCAAAGATGAGTTGACTGACAAGACCATGCGCTTTTTTATTTCAGAAATCATTCGGGAAAAGATATTGTTATTCTACAAACAGGAAGTTCCTTATTCAGTGGAAATTGTCGTGGATTCATTTAAAGAAGAGGATCGTATCATTCGTATAATAGCCCATATTTTTGTTACCCGGGAAACACAAAAAATGATCATTCTGGGCAAAGGGGGCAAAGCAATAAAAAGAGTTGGGATAGAAGCACGAAAAGATATAGAAGAATTTGTGGGCAAGCAAGTTTATCTTGAATTAACTGTAAAAGTGAGTAAAGATTGGCGGGACAACGAAAAACAATTAAAGAGATTTGGTTACGAAAATTAATTTTATATGTCGAATATATTAGCCATCGTAGGTCGTCCCAATGTGGGCAAATCAACGTTATTTAACCGGTTAACTTCATCGAGGCAGGCGATAGTTGAAGAAACCAGTGGCGTTACCCGCGACCGTCATTATGGAAAATCGGATTGGAACGGGATAGAATTCTCAGTGATTGATACCGGTGGGTATGTAGTAGGTTCGGAAGATGTTTTTGAAGAAGAAATCCGCAAACAGGTTAACCTGGCCATAGATGAGGCAGATGCAATTTTATTTATGGTAGATATTAAGGCCGGCCTATTAGGTATGGATGTTGATGTCGCACAAATTTTAAGAAAATCCCGAAAGAAAGTTTTCCTTGTTGCCAACAAAGTCGATAATTCCAATAAGATACCTGAAATTGCCGAATTTTTTCAATTGGGCCTTGGAGAAATTTATCCTGTTTCGGCAATTAATGGGAGCGGTACAGGCGAATTGCTGGATGAAGTGGTAAAAGTGTTTGAAAATAAAACGCCGGATGAACTCCCCGATTTGCCAAAGTTTGCCGTCGTAGGAAGGCCTAATGTTGGAAAATCTTCACTCGTTAATGCGTTTTTAGGTGATGAGAGAAATATAGTAACTCCGGTTGCCGGAACCACCCGCGATTCGATCTATACACGCTATAATGCCTTTGGGTTTGATTTTTTACTGGTCGACACTGCCGGTTTGCGAAAAAAGGGAAAGGTAACAGAGAATATTGAGTTTTATTCAAATCTAAGGTCGGTTCGTGCGATTGAAAACAGCGATGTATGCTTTTTGATGATTGATGCGGTTGAGGGATTTGAATCACAGGACCAGAATATTTTCCACTTAATTAATAAAAACCGGAAGGGGGTTGTTATTGTCGTAAACAAATGGGATTTAGTAGAAAAAGAAACACAAACCCATCTTCAATTCGAAGATTTTATCAAAGAAAAAATAGCCCCGTTTACTGATGTCCCAATCGTATTTACATCGGTGCCCAAAAAGCAACGGATATTTAAAGCCCTTGAACTTGGTACGGAAGTATTCAAAAATCAAAAATTAAAAATCAGCACATCCAGCTTAAATGAGATGTTACTTCCAATTATTGAGAGTAAACCACCTCCATCGGTTAAGGGAAAATTCGTAAAAATAAAATACATTACTCAGTTAAAAACACCCTTTCCGGCCTTTGTGTTTTTTTGCAATATGCCCCAATATGTAAAAGACCCGTATAAACGCTTTATTGAAAACCAACTTAGGAAAAAATTTAATTTTACGGGAGTCCCAATCCAGATCTATTTCCGGAAAAAATGAAACAAGATTCTTCCATTCGGATTGATAAATGGTTATGGGCTGTAAGGCTTTTTAAAACAAGGAGTTTGGCCACTCAGGCGTGTAAATCGAATAAAGTATTAATTGATGGGCAGGCAGTAAAGCCTTCGCGTGAAGTCCATATTCATGACGTTATTGTAATCAACCTGAAAGAATTGGTAAGGACTGTGCAGGTGAAAGACTTGCTTGGGAACAGGGTAGGGGCAAAGCTGGTTGAAATTTATATGAGTGATCTGACCCCAAAGGAGGAATTTGATAAACTGAAAATAAAACAGGAGGTTAATTATGAATTCAGGGAACGCGGTTTGGGAAGGCCAACAAAAAAGGAGCGGCGGATAATTGAAAAACTGAAAAAATCAAAATTTTAAATTTGTTTTAAGAATTACCATCCCTAAAAATTGCAATTATAAATTTTTACGGGTGAGGCAATGTTCCTATAAAAACTTGAATATCATATTCTTATTTATTACTACTTCATCGGCACACAAACGCAAAAATTCAATTTTATTTTTTAATTCTGACATATATTAACTTATTGATACTACATTTGCAAACTTTATAAAACATTAAACATCAAAACATTTGAAATGAAAAAATTAATTTTATTAGTACTTATTGTCCCTTTTCTTTTTAGTTGTAATCAGAAAAAGATAAAACAACTGGAACAACAGAACGACAGCCTTAAGCAACAAACCACCTCAAAAGACGATGCCATTATTGATTTTCTTCAGGCAATTAACGACATCCAGGAAAATCTTGATTCCATTAAAGAACGGGAAATGATCATCTCGGAACAAACGGAAGGTAAAACTGAACTCCAAAAATCGGTTCAGGAAAATATTAACGACGATGTAAACAAGATTTACAATCTGATGCTTGAATCCAGGGCTCAACTTGAAGCTGCCCAGAAAAAATTGGGTAAATCCAATTATTATGTTAAAGAGCTTGAAACCATGCTGGCCAACATGACAAAACAACTCGAGCAGAAGGATGAAGAAATTGCCGGTTTGGTTGTGGCCTTGCAGGAAATGAATATTAAAATTGAAACTCTGACCAAAGATGTAAGCAGGTTGGATAGCGAGGGCAAGGAGAAGACAAAAACCATTGAAAACCAGGCGAAAGAAATAGAAGGACAAACCATCGAAATAAATACGGCCTATTATACCGTTGGAACCAGTAAAGATCTAAAAGAACAGAATATTATTACAGCAGAAGGCGGTTTTATTGGAATTGGCAAAAGCAAAAAGCTGAACGATAATGTTGATGATTCAAAATTTACAAAAATTGATATTCGCACTACAACGGTTATTAACATACCCGGTAAAAAGGCGACAATAGTTACCAATCATCCAACGGATTCGTATGAAATTACCGGTGAAGATACCGGGAGAATTCTAACAATTAAAGATTATAAAAATTTCTGGAAATCGTCCAGATACCTGGTGGTTGTTGTCCAATAACCTGAAATTTAAGTCATAAAACAAAAGAGCGGCTGTTGGTATCCATCAGCCGCTCTTTTGTTTTTTGTGTTTATATGTTAATACTCATCTTCGTGAAAGAAAAAATCTTCTTTCGTTGGATATTCCGGCCATAAATCTTCTATGCTATCGTACATTTCGCCTTCGTCTTCAATCTCCTTCAGGTTTTCAATTACCTCCATCGGGGCACCAGAACGGATGGCATAGTCGATTAACTCATCCTTCGTGGCGGGCCAGGGAGCATCCTCTAATTTTGAAGCTAATTCAAGTGTCCAGTACATTTTGTTAAATTGGTTACAAATTTTTTGCAAAAATAATTTTTTTTGTCTTATAACAAAGAAAAAAGAAAAAAATATAAATCCAGTAAAATCCTTTATTTATGAGGCTTCCAGAGCGGGTCAGGGATATTCAGGTCAAATGCTACTTTTCTGGCCAATACAAAAAGGTAATCCGAGAGCCGATTTAAGTATTTTATTAAAATTATATCCACCGGATATTCTTCCGAAAGCTTGATCGTTAAACGTTCTGCCCGGCGACAAATTGTCCGGGCAATATGGCAATACGAAATAACCGGGTTTCCGCCTGGCAAAATAAACGATCTCAATTCAGGCAGGGCTTCATTCATATGTTCTATTTCATTTTCTAAAATTAATATATCTTCTTCTGAAAGACAAGGTAAGTTTTTAGCACTTTCAGGGCTATCGGCTGCCAGATGCGATTCAAGGGTAAACAGATTATTCTGTACACTCATCAATATCTCTTTATTATGGCTTTTCGTCATAAAGTCTCTTACGAGGCCTAAGTATGAGGTTAGCTCATCAACTGTTCCGTAAGCCTCAATACGGATATGGTATTTTGGTACCCTTGTGCCACCCAGCAAAGAGGTTTGACCTCTATCGCCCCCCTTAGTATAAATTTTAAATTCCATGTTCAGACTTCGGATTTTTCTATTTTATAATAATCATGGGTTCGCGGGTTTTCATTTACAACATCAGAGGCCACATGCCCATCAATCAACCGAATGATGCGGTGGGCATGATGGGCAATGTCTTCTTCATGAGTAACAACGATTATCGTATTACCTGCTTTGTGGATTTCTTCAAGCAATCCCATAATCTCGATGGATGTTTTTGAATCAAGATTTCCCGTTGGTTCATCGGCAAGAATAATGGAAGGTTTGTTGACCAGAGCTCTTGCAACGGCAACTCGTTGTCGCTGGCCGCCAGAAAGTTCATTTGGCTTGTGTAACATCCGGTCGGATAATTGCACATGGTTTAACACTTCTTTCGCCCGTTCCATCCTGTTCACTTTATTAAATCCGGCATAAATTAATGGAAGCATAACATTTTCAAGGGCTGTTGATCGAGGTAATAAATTAAAAGTTTGAAATACAAACCCGATTTCTTTATTTCTTATTTCGGCAAGGTTGTTATCATCAAGTTTACTTACGTCATTTCCATTCAGAAAGTACTGCCCACTGGTAGGTGTATCAAGGCATCCGAGGAGATTCATTAAAGTGGATTTCCCCGATCCGGATGGCCCCATCAATGCCACAAATTCATTTTTATGAATGGTGAGTGATATTCCCCTGAGCGCCTTAACAACTTCTGTTCCGACTTTAAAATGCCGTTTAATTTCAGTTAACCTGATAACTTCTGCTTTCATGTGTATTTGTTTTGTCTGCAAAATTTTATTGTCAATGTATAATTGATGACGAATTTGTTCCGGTTATTCTCATTTTTTATATACAATCCTTTTCAGTTTACACAAAGATAAATTAAAATCGAACTGTAAAATGTTGTTTCGTTAATTCCTTTTTGAAAAATACCAGCCCCATAAAAAAGATGTCAATGGATAAGGTAACCGCCTCATGATCGATAATATTGTGCCAGGCCTGCTCCATTTCTTCCGACCAATGGATATCATCAAAAATAATACATGTATCATTAACTGAATTTTCAATACATTGTTCAAAATAATTTATTGTTGGCTCGTGGCGATGATTGCCATCAATAAAAACAAGATCTATCTGTGGCATTGTTTTTAAGACATCGGGAAGCATTTGATCAAAATTTCCAGTGATTAATCGAATGTTTTCAATGCCCGCTTTATTAAAATTAGTTTTAGCCAAAGCTGAAATATTCGGGCACCCTTCAATTGTGGTTATTTTTGCATTTAAATTTCCCAACGCCATATAACACGAACTTAATCCTACCGATGTACCCAATTCCAGTATGTTTGATGGTTTAAAATAACTCGCCAACCTGAAAAGCAACCTCCCGTATTTCGCAGGTTTTGACGAATGTTTGGTAATGCGTGATACCGATCTTTCCGAACCGCGGTCAACGACACTACCTGCGCCAAAATCGGATACTGAAATTGTTTTTTTTGACGCCAGAAGTTCCTTTTTTATGTTTTCAACGATCAGGTATTCCGGATAGGATTTTTTGTCTTCAAATACTTTTGTTACTAAATCGAACAGAAAAGGTGGATGAATATCAAATTTATTTTTTGATTGTCGTTGATACTCAACATACCGGAGAAGAAATTTCAACTTTTGCATCGAACAAATATAATGATTTGTTTCGGCCCAAAACAAAAAAACCGCTATTTAGGCGGTTTTTTATGAATTTTCTTAATATAAAAGATTAATAGAACATTACCCGGTTATCTAGTATATCTGCATAATCTTTCAGGGCGTCAAGGAATGAATTATTATTAACTTTTGATTGGAAGTTCATCACCATTTGACGTTCGTACATCTTATTATCTTCCTTCGCATCTGGAGGTGTAATTTCATCGAGCACGAAAACAAAGGCTGCCGAATTGCCTTTAACAGGCCCTGCAACAACACCAGGAACTGCTGAATAGGCTTTAGCAATAAGGCTGGGTTCATTGCCGAAGCCTGCGATATTCCGCATTCCATAATTTAAATTTGTTACGGTATCGACCTTTGCATTTAATTTTGCAGCTATTTCTGCAATATCCTTCGTATCGCTTAAAATAGCTTTCATTTTTTCAGCCAACTTTTCAATTTTAAGGTCTTTTAAAACAAGGGGTTTTAGCTGTTCACTCAATTCTTCCAATTCAGGAATACCTTCTTCAATTACTTTCGTAACGATAGCGACAACATATTTATCTTCCATTGTAAAAACATGAGACACTGAGCCTACATCAATACCTTCAATAAACGACCACTGAATGATTGGCCTGGGATATTCAATCCCGGCAATACGATTACTCATAGCTTGCACGGTTGCACTTCGCTTCGAAAGTCCTGCTTTGGTTGCCAGGGTATCAAAGGCTTCCTGCGTAAGTGCATTTCCCTGGAACTCACTGGCTTTTGCATAGGTTTCCTGGAAAGTTTCCTGACTTGGAGTAATTTCAATATCAATTACTGCTACCCTTACTTTTTTCACCGCATCAAGTTTGTCAGTCACATTAATAATATGGTATCCGAATTGCGATTCCGCCATGGTAATGTCACCAATTTCACTAGTTAAAACAGCCTGATTGAAAGGATAAACCATAGCACCGTCGGCAAACCATCCCAGTTCACCTTTATTTTCTGCGACCGATGGGTCATCTGAAAGTTGAGAAGCCAGGTTTTCAAATGTTGAACGATCTGCTTTAACAACGGCAAGTAAACTATCGGCCATTTTTTTGGCTGCATCTTTCGTCCGGGTTATATTTTCACCAGCATTAAATGCACCTTTGTACATTATTAATATATGGCTGGCTTTCATCGAATCAGGCCTCATTTGTGTATCCATGAGTTTTGCCATATGCCAGGCATTATCCTGAATATAAGGCTCAATATAAGTGCCTACTTCAGTATTAAATACAACCGAATCAATACGTATTGGAAGTTCACCTTCCTTAAAGAATGTACTGTCGTATCTTTTATCTGATTCAGAGTTGACAAACAATGGAATATTTTCAGCCGTTTTGAAATCATCAAATATCGAAAACACATCATCCCTTATATTTTGCCTGTCTTTGGCCGATGGATTTACATCAAATACAACATATTCAATATCACGAGAGGCTTCTTTTTTGTAATTTTGTTTGTAATCGTTGTAATAATTACGCATATCTTCCTCGGTAACTGTTACAAGGCTATCTGCCAATTCTGTTTGACGTAAACCAACCAGGCGAATGGTGGCATTCGTTTTTTTATCATTAAAATCACTTACAAGAAATGTATCCGGCATAAAATAAGCCTTTGATATCAGGTTTTTATATTTATTTTGTAAATGATTGTCTTTTATTTCGATAACCAGTTTGTCCCACCAATCTTTGTACGGATCGCTTGAAGGCCTGTCTTTTATTGTATTCATAAATTCAATCACAACAGCGGGATCGTATGCACTTCCTTCAGGTTTTCCCATTGCATTCGAAAGGGTTGAATATACCTGATTTATATATGCGTGAGGATTATTGCCGTGGATTTTTTCTGCAAGCTCTTCCTGCAAAACTTTTAAGCCCAATTCGTCGTATTCATTTTGTAAAACAATCGATTGTACAATTTGATCATAGGTTTGTTGCTTTAATCTGAACACTTCATCATTTGTCAGGTTTTCTTTGTTCTGATTTCTTTTCTGAAGCTCAAGGTTTGATTCATATTTTGCATCAAAATACGAATAATTAACGTCTTCATTTAAAACTTCAGCAATGTTCGCCACGTTTCTGCTGTTGCCTGGTTTTAAAAAATCGCCCAATACAAATGCAGCAAGTGCAACACCAATAATAACTATAAGTAATCCAGATTGCTTTCTAATAGTACCAATAACCGCCATAATCTCAATTTTTAAAAGAATTTGCAAATGTACAATAACTAAATTAAACTGTGAACTTTTTGTGTTAAATAAATTACCCTTTAAATTGATGTAAAATATTTTTATAAGGCATTGTAAATAAAGGGTAATCGATGGTAAATGAAATATTTAGGAAAAATTATCTGTTAAACTTTTTCGTGGCTGGTAAACAGAACAACTTTTTCAATACGGGTTTCACTTGCTTCTTTAATAATAAACTTGAAATTTTGAACTACAATTTCTTCATTTACCACAGGAATGCTTTCGTGGTTTTGTAGTATAAACCCACTTAAGGTTTCATATTCATCCGATACAGGAAAGTTAAGCTGATATTTTTCATTTAAATAATCAATTTCATGACGGGCAGAAAAGATAAATTCATGATCGTTTACTTTTATTTCATCTAATTCTTCAACATCATATTCATCTTCAATTTCTCCAAATATTTCTTCAATGATATCTTCCAGGGTTACGATTCCTGACGTACCCCCAAATTCGTCAACCACGAGGGCTAAACTTTTGTGTTCTTTAATAAACGTATTTAACACACTATGCACAAAAATAGTTTCTGGGAAAATTGGGATAGTTCGCACAATTGACTTTATATTTTTCGGGTTTTTAAACATCTCTGATGTATGTACAAATCCTATGATATTGTCAATAGTATCCTCATATATTAATATTTTGGAATGGCCTGAACTAATAAAGGCATTGGTTAAGGATTCAACCGGGTCGTTGATCTCCAGGGCGGTTACTTCGGTGCGTGGAACCATGCATTCGCGCAGTTTCAATTGTTTAAAATCAATAGCATTTTGCAACATCATTAATTCCTGCTTTACCTCGGTTTCGTCTTTTTTGTCCGGACTAAATTGTTTAATATAATTATCGAGGTCGACTGAACCGAAGGTATATCCCTCTTTTGATAGTTTTATGCCAAAGATCTGGTGTATAAAAAATTCGGAAACTCCCACAAGGGAAAATATAAACGGATAGAAAATCCTGTAGATAATATTAATGGGGATGGCAAATACATTTAAAATGGCATTTGGTTTTAACCTGAACAATGCTTTAGGAATAAACTCTGCTGTAATTAATATAATCAGTGTAGAAATAATTGTTTGTATTACCAAAATAAGTGATTCGGTTGAATATTCAATGCCAATTACCCGAATGATAGCCGGTTCCAGGATATTGGCCATAGCGATACCGTAAATTACCAGAGAAATGTTGTTTCCAAGCAGCAGGGTTCCCAAAATCCGGGATGGATTTTGAACAAAGTATGAAAGCAATTGAGCTGCAAAAAGGCCTTTATTTTTATCCAATTCAATTTTAAGTTTATTGGAACTGATAAAGGCGATTTCCATCCCTGAAAAAAAGGCTGAAAAAAGTAACGTTATTAAAACAACATTGTAGTTTGCCATAGTTTTATTTATCGTCGGGATAAATTTTGAATTCGCCTGAGGGATTTTTAATTTCGTAACGGCTGAAATCCTGGTCCGAGGTCAAACCATCGCCAAATATTACCTCATCGGGACTGGTAATTTTTATAAAAACGTCAGAATAAATTATACCCTTTTTTTGATCCCATATCAAATGTTCGGTTTCGAGTTTCTCCTGTTTATCAAGGTTCATCACCACCACATTATTTTTGGCTTCCATGATTTCTGTTTTTTCATAGCTGATTCCATATTTTGCGGTAATCACCGACTTTTTCTGCATGATCGAATCATAGAAAATCACTTTAAATCCTTGTGGGAACTCCATATATGGTTCCTCTCCCTGAACATTTGTCATAAATGGACTCTCAAGGTATGCCTGGATTTTCCCGCTATCGCTGTAAAATACTTCAATGTCTTTGGCAAACTCGGCCGGGAGTGAATCTTGATAATTCAGGGAGTTGATTGTTTCAATATCATTCTCGCATGAACAAAGTACGGCTGATGCAATTATCACTAAAATAATCAGCTTGTTTTGAAGAAAAACAAAAATATTGCTTGAATCCGCCGGGTTCACCGTTAATATAATCTAGTCAGAAGTTCTGACAGTAGTAGTTTCATTAATCCAGCAGCCCACAATATAACTGTCACCTTTTTTTAGATCGTAAAAGAAAATAGTTTCAGTTTGTGGAAAATATTGCGAAAAGGTATTGATCTTCGTTGTAGCAAGTTCACTGATTGATGGATCAACGTTTCTCGCTTTAATATATTTATCAACAGCGGCCCAATAAGCAACTTTTGTGGTTAAATCATTATCGCCACAATCTTTTGCATTGGCTGCATACATATCGCCAATTAATATGTATGCTTTTCCGTCTTCGGGCCTAATCTTAATTACTTCATAACAATTAGCCCTGGCCTGAGTATATTTCTTTTGCTGGAAATAGACATTAGCAAGTAAATAATGTACATCAGCCCGTTCGTTGTTATCTTTTTCTAAATCAATGGCTTGCTGCAGAAATTTTGATGCTTCATCGAATTGTTCACGTTTTATATAAAGTTTTCCAAGCAATTCGTATGAACTGGCAGAGGGCTCAGGTTCAATGGATACAAGTTTTTCGAGTGCCTTTATAAAGAGTTCGGAGTCGGTACAGTTTTTCTTATCAAGTATTTTAACTATCTTTCTTAATAACTCAATATTTTCGGGGTTTTCATTGAATTTAACAGTATAGAGGCTAATCAGGTCTTCACAGGTAGCATACGGTTCAAAGGAAAGTTCAATATTCCCTTTTACGTTTTCCCAGTTTTTTACTTTTTTATCATCTCCTTTTTCGGTATACTCTTTAATGTTGTATTCAACAATAACACTTGTTTCATCATAAATATCAACCAGGATAAATTTTTCGGCTTTGCCTTCCTTGACCATTTTTTCGGCTGTACGAAAATAGTAAATCAGTACTGAGCCATCTGATGAATTTCCTTCTAATTTTATTGATTGCTTAAGTAAATTATACGACTCTTCATAGGCTGAAGGCCTCAATTTATATAAATCAGAACCTTTTTTGCCAAATACATACCCTTCATTTCCGAAATACTTAATACGTTTGTCGTATACCATCATCAGGGTGTCAATGTATTTTTCCTTTTTGTTCTTATCGGTTTCGTTTTTAATTTTTTCATCAATTAGTTTTTCACCATGAAGATAAATATTCTTAGTGCTGGCCGGACAATTGATAAAAACCCATCTCCAGGGTGTATAGGCATCTTTCCACGAAGTATTCTTATAATTACTTTGTTTCCATTGCATAAAAAATTCGTAGTACAATGAATTATTCATCACACATTTAACACTGTCAGAACCGTATTTCGATTCGTTATCCTGCGAGTATACCGCGCTAATGGTTATACTTCCGATGAGAATTGCTAATACTAATGCTTTCATTTTCATTTTTTAAATAATTGTCTGATTTTTGGAAAAACCAGGTACAAAATTAATATTATCTGTAAAATCATTCCAAATTAATCGTATCTTCTTTTTATGAACCATCGTTCATATATTGTAATTCCAAAATGAAGCAGATAATAATTTTCTTTTATTAATCCTTTGTTCAGTGTGCCCCGGCTTCCAAATTCAAATCCTAAGTTTACCATCGACCGGGAGCCTCTGATGGAAACACTTCTAATAGGTAAACCCATACCAAAAGTTATTCCAAAGTCGGTTAATTGTTCTCCACGTAATTTTAAATAAGATAGTGAATAATGGGCACCAATCCTGTAATCTACTCTTTTAAAATAGGAAAAGCTGTTAACATCAGGAATATAATGCCCCCCGGCTTTAAATAAATGAGAGTTTACCAAAGAATCAGATACATTATAATTTCGGAAATCTTCCCATTGATCATAAATGTAATCCATGCCAAATAACCATGAATAACCTTTAGCTATTGAAAACCCAACTCCAAATCCTCCGGGTAATATAATATTTCCAGGTTCATCTTCGATATAACTAATCGTGTCTGTTATAAAATCAATACCATTACCTCCTCCGTTATATGAGCTTCCAAAATGTCTTTTTTAGCCAATAATTTCTGTTTTGGATGATAGGTAGCTCCAACAAACCAGGTTATAGCCCATTTTTCAACTCCGTATAATATTGCGCCCCAATATCAAACTTAGCATCATTGATGGATGTGCTATTGTTGAACCTGCTACTTAAAACATAAGTTGAATCGGGAAAGTTGATTCTTTGGTATTGTTCAATTGTACCAAATGTAAAGGATGCATTAAGCCCAATGGATAAAAACTTTGTAAGTTGAATTGCATTTCCCCAATAAAAATCAGTTAATCCTCCTCGCCATAAAAGGTATATTTGACCGTTCCTAAGTTTACGTTTTCATCATTGTAAATTACGCTATACCCTACATTGCTGTATGGTACTAATCCAAAACTGGTTTTCCACCTTTTTGTAACGGGAAAACCAAAAATTAAATGGCCTAGGGTGGCATTGGATGTGGTTTCATTTAAATCTGCGGTTTTAAGCACCGTATAACCCTTAATGTATGTTTCCTTCAAAGAGAAAAGATGTACTATCGAAAACGGAATAAGAAGCAGGATTTTTAAAATTTATTGTAAAATAATCGCGCACTTTATACCAATCCCACCCATTGATTTGTTACGCTCGTTGTTTGCATCAACCAGGTCTCCGAGCCCAAATGACGAATAGGGTGAACTACTATAGGATTGGCTATAATTCGGATTGTATAAAGTAAACAGAAGAATTACAACGGCAAGGCCTTTCCTTAGGTTAATTTTCAACATTATATTTTAATATATCTTTTAATCCTGTCAATACCAAATTTGAGATCATAAAGATATTTTAAATACTTATCAAAGTATTTACTGTCCCCACCCGTCAAATAATTTTAATATCAGGAAACAACTCTTCATACCGGCTGACAAATTCCTTTTACCTCTTCAATAATCCCGTACTGTACACCTGGGATAATATAGACTTTTCTCGTTGAATCGCCAATCAGTTCAACGTTTTCTGACAATTCAACTAACGGAAGTTTTCCTGTAAAAGTATGTAAGGCCCTAAATCGCATATAAATGCCTGGAGATATCCCACCCCCTTTATATTCTCCCTTTTTATTTATAAAATCATAGGTAATGCAGGTGCCCGCATCAATTACCAACAGGTTTTGGCCCGGCAACATATTCATTCCACCTGTAACAGCAGCAATTCTATCATTGCCCAATGTCTCAGGGGTTTTATAATGCAATGAAAAAGGAAGCGGCAATTTACTATTCATCTTAAAAAAGGTCGTTCGTGAAACCAGCGTTTCTTCAATTTCGGAAGAATCCTTGGCCACCGACGACAAAATAGAATACCTGACAGGTAAAAGTTGGTTCCCTCTTAATTCAAATTCATCAATCAGCAAGTTTTTAATTGTTTACCTTGAAATTTGACTAAATGTTCTGAAATCAATTAATTCATCGTTATTGTACAAGCCTAATTTAATACGAGTATTTCCCTATCAATCACCAGCATTAAGTGTCTCATAAAAAACTATTTATCAATTCAAAATAAGAAGAATTATGGCAAAGGTACATTGTTTTCACAACCAGCATTTAGAAATACAATTTTTTTGGAAAAACTTTTGTAATTAAACAAATGTATTTACTTTTGCATCTCAAAAGCAAGCACTCTAGAAACGTTCATTAAGCGTATTCATAGCTCAGTTGGTAGAGCAACGGACTGAAACCAAACTCACCAAACCAGGTGGTACCACACCTCAAATACCCTGGCCCTTTCCACCAGGGTTTTTTTATTTCTGAATATTATTTATCTATTTACTTGCAATTCCTATAAGTTTCTTATATATTTGAAAGATATATTTTATACAGTATTTACACCAAATTATATGCTTATGAAAAACCTGTTTATTGTCTTTTGCGGACTTGTTTTTATTACTTCCTGCGAAATGAAATCAACTAAGCAAACCGTTGATCTTAACGCAGAAATTGAAAAAGTTGAACTTGTGTTGGAGAAATATGTAATTGCTAACGAAAAGCAGGATATTGACCTGGTTCATGAAATTTGGGCCCCTGAACCTGATATCGTTGTTTTTGGAACAAACAGCAATGAAAGGCTAATGGGTTGGGATCAGATTCGCAATGCTCTTGAAAATCAATTCAATTCTTTTGAGGATACTTATATCTCTGTTCATGATCAGGTAATAAATATCAATGAAACCGGAAATACCGCATGGTTTTCAGAAGTCCTTAATTATAATTACATTTATCAGGGCGAGGCCGTACAATATGAGGGCCTCAGGTTTACAGGGGTGTTGCAAAAGAAAAATGGAGAATGGTTTATTGTTCAAAGCCATATGTCAATACCCGGCTCATCTGAATAAAGAAATTATTCTTTTTGTATTAAGAATTATAATGAATACAATTGAATCTGTCCTTACGCGAAGGAGCATACGAATAGTTACAGATGAACTTGTGCCACAAGTGTATATTCATACCTTGTCAAGGTCAGCGATATTTGCCCCATCGGCACGAAATATATAACCCTGTTTTTTTTAATAACAACACATTACAAACCGCTTGATGCTATAGCTGAGCTTCATCCTTACGCTAAAATATTCAATTCAGCTACCCTGGCTATTCTTGTTTGCTGAAGTTTAGAAATTGAGCCAATAGAAAGTTACATTGTTCAAAATTGTTCTTCCACTACATAAAATATTTTGCTTGCCGCTAATGAATAGCGACTGGGGTCGGTTTGGTCAGAGATACAACCCAACAAGAAAGAATCAAAAAAATATCAGAATTTTTTCGATTACCTGATTATATAATTCTTGTTGCACTTGTGGGCTTAGGGTATCCGTTTGAAGAAAATAAAGATACTGATCGGTAAACAGAGGATAGGATTTTTTACGAAGAATTTTCAGGTTAATATTTAATACGAATTCCGGTGTTTACCTTCCCTTCAATTATATTCTGTAAACTGTAACTATTTTTTACAATCTTTGAATCATGGCTAATTTTTATTGATGAGGGGTTATAACTTATAATTTCTTCGGGTAATTCTATTATCGATGAAAATGTGATCATTGAAGTTATATACATATCGGGTATTTCTATATTTTCTCGTTCAAGATATGGTTTAACCCACGGGGAAAAGTTAAATTTTTTTAACCGGTGCCTTTTTATTTTCAAATATCCCGGAGAAAACATCGTCTTTTTGTTTCCCGACATTTTGTATAATGCATTATTGAGGTTTTTAGAATTATCAAACTCAAAACTAAGTTCAAAATTGTTTGTCGCCAAATCGGTATTGATATGGACATTTGAAATACCGGGTTGATTTTTAAGCTGATTGGCAAACTTTTTGGCTTCAAGTATAACTTCATCCTGCAATGAATTATCAAAAAATCCGGCCAGGTTGTTAAGGAAAAATCCTCTTTGATTTGTATTGAGCGAATAACTTGCTTTTCCTGATTTATTGGAGTGCACAGTGATTTTCTCCACAATTTCGATACAACCTGTAAAAAATGGAAATAGTAAAAGTACAAATATGAGCCTGTAAGTCTTCATAAGGGAAAATGTCAGTAAATTCAATAAAACGACGAAATTAACATAATATTTTTAAACCTTTGATTTACAGTAAAATCATTGATAACTTATTAAGGAAAACATAAAAAACATTTTCATGGTATAAAAATTGTATTTTTGCGCCCCAATAACGCCGGGATTTCAATCCCGGGAAAACTTAACTACTATGAAACGGATTGAATCAATAGCTGATTACAATGCGGAACTGTTTATCAGAAAACACTTTTCGAACTTGAGTGATAGGGATAGGATGGTGAAAGTCATGCGCAATAGTGTTAAAGATACGATTAAAAAAGCACTGGAAGCCTATGACGTTTCAACATTAAGCAATAAAAAAGCCGTCTTTTAAAGACGGCTTTTTTTTCATTCGGCCAGGATCAGAACCTTATTTTTTAAAACCTCAATTACCCCTCCTTTTATTTCAAAGTACGATTTTTCCTTATTGCTGTTTATTATCTTTACTTTTCCTCCTTTTAATACTGAAATCAGCGGAGCGTGATTATTCAGAATTTCAAATGATCCATCTTTCCCAGGCAATTGCACAAGATCAGCATCACCACTGAAAATGGTTTTGTCAGGATTAATAATTTCAACATTCATAGTATCAATTTTTCAAAAAGAAGATAAACGATATTAGTTTTTACTGTCTGCAAGCATCTTTTTGCCTTTTTCAATGGCCTCATCAATTGTACCAACCAGGTTGAAAGCGGCTTCAGGATATTCATCCACTTCTCCGTCCATAATC
>JAWKKL010000068.1:0-16896 GCA_041393275.1 Bacteroidales bacterium | reverse complement strand
CTTAGCAATCGTTCTACGTTTTTTGAGTTCGATCTTTGGACTGCAAGTTTGCCAGTAAAGAGATGTGATTAGAAACAATTAAAAAGTCAAAAATTCTGAAAAATAATTTTCCATCATTAAATTTCATAACTTCGCATTTCTTTCTACGTTTCAATGCCAATGAATACAAACAATTCATACCGGATCGTCAATGCGAGCATCATCAATGAAGGCAACATCTTTCAGGGAAATATACTGGTACGGAACGGAGTCATTGAAAAGATTGAAAAAGGGAATTCTTATGAAAATATTTCAACCTGGCCCAAAGACGTTCCACTTGTTGACCTGAATGGGCAATACCTAATGCCCGGGGTGATTGACGACCAGGTTCATTTCAGGGAGCCTGGGTTGACTCATAAAGCTGATATTTATACCGAAAGTAAAGCGGCGGTTGCAGGTGGTATAACTTCCTTTATGGAAATGCCCAACACCATCCCCAATGCGTTAACACAGGAATTGCTGGAAGAAAAATACATCATCGCTTCGAAAAAATCGCTGGCCAATTATTCATTCTACATGGGCGTTTCGAATGATAATGCAGATGAAGTGCTGAAAACCGATCCGAAAACGGTGTGTGGGATCAAGATCTTTTTAGGGGCTTCTACCGGGAATATGCTGGTGGATAATATTGATACCCTGAACACACTTTTTTCAAAAGCCAAAATGTTGATTGCTGTGCATTGTGAAGATGAACCGACCATTCAGGCAAACCTTGAATTATTTAAAGAAAAATACGGGAACAATATTCCCATGGAAGCCCATCCATTGATCCGGAGCGACAAGGCGTGCTATAAAAGTTCAAAATTGGCTGTGGGGCTCGCTAAACTTTATAATACACGATTGCATGTATTGCATCTTTCCACCGAAAAAGAGCTGGATTTATTCGATGGTTCAACTCCCTTAAATAAAAAGCGGATAACGGCAGAAGTTTGTGTCCATCACCTTTGGTTCAACAGCTCCGACTACAACCGTCTGGGAAGTAAAATAAAATGGAACCCCGCCATCAAATCAACTTCTGACCAGCATAAACTTTTTGAAGCTTTGCTCGCCGACAAACTGGATGTGATAGCAACCGACCATGCACCACACACCTTGCAGGAAAAGCAAAACAAATACCTGAAAGCGCCGTCGGGCGGGCCCTTGGTTCAACATGCCCTGCCTGCCATGCTTGATTTTTATCATGAAGGTAAAATCAGCCTGGAAAGAATTGCAGAAAAAATGTGCCATGCCCCGGCTGTTTGTTTCCAGGTAAAAAACCGTGGATTTATCCGCGAAGGATATGTAGCCGACCTTGTTTCATTTGATCTTAGCAGAGAAACGCTTGTGGATCAATCAAACATTCTGTATAAATGCGGATGGTCGCCTTTTGAAGGGCATACATTTAAATCGGCCATAACGCATACCTTTGTGAATGGCCATCTCGTCTATAATAATGGTATCTTTGACGAAACGAAAAAAGGACAACGATTAATATTTCAACGGTAAAAACATGAAACAACTTATTATATTTCTCCTTACCCTATTGTTCATGGTTAGTTGTTCAGAACCAAAACTTTTTGAAAGCATTGAATCAACGCATGAGGATGGAACACCTAAAATCGTAAAATTCTATAAAGATGAATCGAAGGAGACACTTGTTAAAGAGACCAGGTATTGGGAAAATGGCCATAAAAGCATGGAAGGTACTTACAAAAACGGAAACCGGGACGGAAAATGGACCGCCTGGTACATTGACGGTACAATTTGGAGTTCGGGCGAATACACGGATGGCATTGAAAACGGGCTTAAAGTCGTTTATCATAACACTGGCCAAAAATATTACGAAGGTGAAATTAAAGATGATAAGCGGATTGGAACCTGGAAATTCTGGGATAAGGATGGGGCATTTGTTAAAGAAATTGATTATAACAAAAAATAGGGTTTAATAATCTTTTGTGATTAAAAAATTATAAAACCAACCTCCTGTTTTTTTGTTTCACAATAAGAATCATAAAAATCATTCGCCTGATGACTAAATTCATATTGCCATTATGTTTGATGCTGTTTTCAATTTTATCCTTTTGCCAGGAAGCGAAACGGACAATTTTTAAAGCAGATAAAGGGCTGGTATCCTTTACTTCCGATGCCCCACTGGAGATAATCCGCGCTGAGTCAGAAGAGTTGAAAGGGATTGTAGACCCGGTTAAAAATTCCTTTGCCTTTCAACTTAATACAACTACCCTCACTGGTTTTAATTCACCTTTACAGCAAGAGCATTTTTATGAAAATTATATCGAAACCGAAAAATATCCGACCGCTTCATTTTCTGGTAAAATTATCGAACAAATTAACTTTGATAAGCCGGGAAAACAAACCATCAGGGCAAAAGGTATCCTGGAAATCCATGGCGTAAAAAATGAAAGAATTATAAAGGTTGATATTGAAACAGGAAATCAGGTGATCATTGCCAAATCCACTTTTTTTGTAAATCTCGATGACCATAACATTTCTATTCCGAAACTGGTTTACCAAAAAATTGCCGAAGAAATAATGGTGGATATTGATGTGGTTTTGCAACTGACGTCAATTACAAAGGAATGAGAAGATATAAAAACATATATTTATTCTTTATTCTCATTTTGTTTCTTATTCAATTTACAAGAGGACAAAATCCATATTTTAAAACCATCCTTACCAATTCCGACATAGAAAACAGTCAGTTTAATTGCATTTATCAGGATTATCAAGGATTCATCTGGCTGGGAACTGATGAAGGTGCTTACCGGTTCGATGGGCATGAACTTACGCTGGTATACCTGCCCGATACAATGGCCACTGCAAGTATTACCGCTATTTTCCAGGATCAGAAAAATACCTTGTGGTTTGGCACTAAAAATGGAAAAGTTCTTAACTATACCGGATTCGAAGAGTTTACCATGCCGGCAACCAACCTTACTATATCATCACGTATTACTTCCTTTATCGAATGCGGCGATGGAGAGGTATGGGCGGGCACATACGGCGAAGGTGTGATCGTTTTTAACATCGATTCAATTTATCAAATAAATTCCAGTTCAGGCTTATCCGACAATTTTATTTATTCTATGATAATTGATGACAGGAGAAACATTTGGTTGGGAACAGATAATGGTATAAATATATGCGACATATCCGTAGCTCCTTTTTCCATTAAAACTGTTTCGGTGAAGGATGGGTTGCCGGATTACATCGTACATAGTCTGATCAGAGACAAGAAAGGAAATATTTGGATTGGCATGCATGACAAAGGGGTTTGTTTTTTCGATGCAAAAAATAATTCTTTTCATCAACCTGATGCATTAAAAAACTGGAATTATGGAGTTGTTAATGCTTTGCTTTTATTAGATAACCGTTTGTGGATTGCCACAGATGGAAAGGGTGTGGTTGACTATAATATGAACCGGGAGACAATAAATGTTAACGAGCCATGCGCCGAAAATAAACTTATTAAAATAATATCAATGTTGGAAGACGCTGAAGGCAATGTTTGGCTTTTATCCAACCAAAAGATTTGTATTTCGCTGGCTGTGAAAATAGAATTTCTGAATTCATGGGAAAACATCACTATAAACAATATTCATGCGCTAACGGTTGATCTGGAGGATGATATTTGGTTTGCCAACGATCAGGGCATTTTCCAATATAATCCTGATGAGAAAAAAAAGGATAAAAATCTACAAAAACATCAACTTTCAATTGATCCGCAAACGCAAAAAATAATGAGCCTTTACCGTGATGTTTTTGGTTTTATCTGGGCAGGCACTTTCGGGCAGGGAATTATCCGATTGGACCCAAAAACAGGCCGGCAGGTTCAACTTTCGGAAAGCGATGGGCTGGTAAATAACAATGTCCTATCCATCAGCGGTAATGCAACCGAAATATGGTTTGGAACCCTGGGTGGCGCTTCCAAAATTTTGGTAAATAACCAACTTCACAAGCTGAATTACAAAGCTGAATTTATTAATTACGGCAAAGCCGAAGGATTGGTAAACAGTTATATTTACCAGGTTTACATGTCACCTGAAGGAATACCCTACTTTGCCACAGACGGAAGTGGGGTGGTTATTTTGAAAGATGATAAATTTCATACCATTAATAATAGCGACCGGTTTACCAATAAAATAATTTATTCCATCACGTCTGACAGGTTTGGAAACATATGGATGAATGCAGCCAATGATGGCTTGTATAAATATAATGGAAACGAACTAACCAAAGTGATCAACGATCCTGAACACAAAAATCTTTCGTTTAGTGGCATCATTTGTAACAAGGAAGAGCTTATTATTTTGTATGATGAAGGGGTGGATGTAATGAACATTAAATCGGGGCTGATTAAACATTTTGAAAACAATGCAGGCATACAACTAATTAATCCCGACCTGAACACAATCAGTATTGATTCGAAAGATAATGCCTGGATTGGTACGGCAAAAGGAATAATTAAATACCAGCAATCATCTGACCATGTTTGGGCATATCCGCAAACCAGGCTTACTAACGTAGCCCTTTTTCTGAAGGATATAAACCATCATAGTAAAACTATATTCAACTACCATGAAAACCATTTTACTTTTGGGTTTACCGGTTTATGGTTTCAGTATCCTGAAAAAGTGGAATATTATTACAAACTTGAAGGACATGACCTGACCTGGATAAAGACGAAAAATAACCGGGCCGTTTATTCCGACCTGAAACCTGGAAAATATACCTTCAGGGCAAGGGCTGGAATTTATGATAACTATTCCGAAACCAATGAAGTAGTATATAAATTTGAAATTCAAAAACCTTTTTATGCAAGCATTTGGTTCTATTTTCTTTTGATTATAATTTTGGGTATTATTATTTACCTGGTCGTTAAATTACGCATTAAACAGGTAAAGAAGCAGGAGGAGATCATTCAGGAAAGGATCAGATTTCAGTTCGAAAACTTAAAAAGCCAGATCAATCCCCATTTCCTATTTAATAATTTTAGTACACTGGTTGCCTTGATTGAGACCGACTCAAAAAAAGCCGTTGAATATGTGGAAGAACTTTCAATTTTGTTCAGAAATGTTTTGGAATATAAAGATCAGGATTTAATTCGTTTTTCGGAAGAATTGACGATTGCAAGAAATTATCTTAACATTCAGCAAAAGCGGTTTGGTGATAGCTTAATCATTGAAACTAAAAAATCTCCTGATTTTGAGAAAATTCTGATTCCTCCACTCACACTTCAACTAATTGTAGAAAATGCCATAAAACATAATATTGTTTCAAAAGAAAAACCGTTGACCATAAAGATATATAGTGACCCGGAAAAAAAATGTATTTTCGTAGAAAACAACCTGCAATCCAAAAAAGAAAATGTCGCATCAACGGGTATTGGAATTAATAATATTGTCAACAGGTATAAATTGTTAAGTGACAAACAGGTGGAAATTAAGAAATCCGGCACCCACTTTATTGTAGGATTGCCTTATATATTGAAATAATGAAAGTCCTGATCATAGAAGACGAGCAAAAGACGGCCGAACGCCTGAAAAACATGATCCTTGAGATTGAAAAAAAGGCGGAGGTTGTTGCCATTTTAGACAGTATCGAAGCAAGCGTTCGTTGGTTAAAGTCCAATCCTCACCCCAACCTTATTTTCCAGGATATTCACCTGGCCGATGGCTCCGGTTTTGAAATTTATAAAACCATTCAGGTAGATGTTCCGGTTATTTTTACCACAGCCTTCGATCAATATGCCATTGAGGCGTTTAAAGTCAACAGCATTGATTATTTATTAAAACCGATCAACAAAACTCAACTATCCCAAAGCCTTGAAAAATTCAACCGGTTGAAAAAATCAGAGGAGTTTAAAACCTTTGATTATACAGCATTGGCCGGATTATTAAATCTTCAAAAATTCCAACACCGGTTTATGGTGAGGTACGGTCAAAAGATAAAAGTTATTGAGACTGAAAACATTGCCTATTTCTACACTATAAGCGGAAATAATTTTTTTAAAACATTTGAAAACGATGAATACCCCTCCGATTTCAGCCTCGATAAACTGGAAGAAATGCTTGACCCGGATATTTTTTATCGCATTAACAGGCAGTTTATAATTAACATTAAAGCCATTGGCGAAATGTATGCCTATTCGAAGTCAAGGGTAAAAATTGAACTGAATCCACCTTGCGAAATTGAGACCATAGCCAGCACCGAAAGGTCAGGTGATTTTAAAAAGTGGCTTGCTGGAAACATGAATTAAATAGAAATTTTCCCGTTCGGGACTAAATTTTTCCCATTCACCATATAGAATTTTTATTTATTAATTTAATGCATTTATTTTGTAGAAAATATAAATTTATAATCATGAAAAAATGGATAATAATATTGCTTGCGCTAGTTATACTAGGGATAATTGGTGCCGGACTTGCTTATAAATATATTTACAATAAGCCGCACAAAAACTATGAAATTGAAATAGTTGATTTTTCGATGAGTGCAAATGATCTATTTCAGCAATATCGAATTCATACAATATTTGCTCAACAAAAATACAATGGTAAGGTCATTAAAATTACCGGAATACTTTCGAAAATCGAAACCTCAGGTGACCTTACAATAGGAGTATTTGCCCTGGATGAAGGACCATTTGGCGATGAAGGGATCCGTTGTACCATGCTGGAAAATCATGCTGAGGATTTGGCTGATTACGAAGGGAAAAATATCACAATAAAAGGATATTGTACAGGCTTCAACGATACCGATGTCATTCTTGAAAAATGCTCAATCATTAAATAATAAAATTAAACATACTACATTATGAAATACCTAACATTAATACTCGGTTTGACCTTTCTAACATCGGTTGGATTTAGCCAGAAATACATGACCAAAAACGGCCATATTAAATTCTATTCCGAAACCCCAATGGAAACCATTGAAGCCCACAACCGCCAGGTAAACAGCGCTCTGGATATTACATCAGGCGATTTTGTCTTTAAGGTTCTGATGAAATCCTTTGAATTTGAGAAAGCCCTGATGCAGGAACATTTCAATGAAAATTATGTGGAGTCTGATAAATATCCAAATGCTACGTTTCAGGGTAAAGTTTCTAATTTGGACAAAATAGATTTTAAAACAGCCGGAGAATACAAAGTGCTTGTTGACGGCGAATTGACCATACACGGGGTGACTATGAAAGTGGCAGAATCAGGAACATTTACTGTGTTGGATGGAAAAATAGATGCGATTTCAACATTCATCGTTAAACCACAAGATTATAAAATTAAAATACCAAATACAGTAATTGATAATATTGCAGACGAAATTGAAGTAACGGTAAATGTATCGATGGACGCGTTAAAAAAGTAATTTTGAACCTAAGGGTCATTAAATTGTTATAAAACAAACAATTAAAACAAAAATAGCATGAAAGCAAACATGGGTTCAGCCGACAAAACGATCAGGATAATCCTGGCGGTGCTGATTGGAGTTCTTTATTTTACAAATGTAATTTCCGGCACATTTGGCATTATTCTGCTGATTTTCGGAATTATCTTTTTACTTACCAGCCTGGTAAGTTTTTGTCCATTATACTTTCCACTTGGTATCAGCACAAAAGGAAAAAAGGAGTAGATTCTGTTCTGCGACGAAAAATGCCATTACCCAATCAGGGAAATGGCATTTTTAATATGTATCAATTTTTTATTTTTATTTATAGGCCTGTATTCCGGTAACTTCATGTCCGGTTATCAGCAAATGAACATCATGGGTTCCTTCATAGGTAATAACAGATTCCAGGTTCATCATATGCCTCATCATCGGGAAATCGTTGGTGATACCCATTGCCCCAAGTACCTGGCGCAAATCACGCGCAATGTTAAGCGCCATAGCCACATTGTTCCGTTTAGCCATGGATACCATTGCCGGGGTTGATTTACCTTCATTCCGCAAGGTTCCTAATCGCCAGGCAAGAAGTTGTGCTTTTGTGATTTCCGTTATCGCTTCGGCAAGTTTTTTTTGTTGTAACTGAAATGATGCTATTGGTTTACCAAACTGATGGCGTTCAAGAGCGTATTTCAGAGCTGCATCATAACAATCCGAAGCAGCGCCAATGGCTCCCCAGGCAATGCCATATCGGGCCGAATTCAAACAACTCAAGGGGCCTTTAAGCCCTTTTACATTGGGCAATATATTTTCTTTGGGAACTTTTACATTATCAAAAACAAGCTCACCGGTAACTGATGCACGGAGCGACCATTTACCATGTGTTTCAGGAGCGGTAAGACCTTCCATCCCTTTTTCAACAATCATTCCCCTGACAATTCCCTGTTCATCTTTGGCCCAAACAACGGCAATGTCAGCAATGGTAGAATTGGTGATCCACATTTTTGCTCCATTCAGTTCATAATAATCGCCTTTATCCTTGATGGTTGATGCCATGCTTCCGGGGTCGGAGCCGTGGTTTGGCTCGGTCAATCCAAAACAACCAATAATCTCTCCTGTCGCCAAACGTGGAAGATATTTCATTTTTTGTTCTTCACTTCCGAATTCATGGATCGGGAACATAACAAGGCTTGTTTGAACCGACGCCATTGATCGTATCCCTGAATCACCCGCTTCAAGTTCCTGCATTATCAATCCATACGAAATGTAATCCATACCGGCACCTCCGTATTGTTCGGGGATAAACGGACCAAAAGCGCCAAGTTCACCAAGCTCTTTTACAAGGTGGGCCGGAAATTTTGCATCTTCAAAATATTTTTCAATATCGGGTCTAACCCTCCGGTTTACCCAATCCCTGACGGCATCCCTGACAATTTTATGTTCATCTGTAAATAATGCATCCACAAGAAAGTGATCGGGAGAAACAAATTTTGTATTCGCTGACATATTAAATTATTTTAAAAAAAACAGGCAGCAAATGTAGAAATTAAAAGGGGATTAAAAAGCTTTTTTGATCTTTTTTTGTGAAATAATTAACAATAGCTAAAAGGCATGAAAAATAATTAATTAGGGTGTAATAAAATGTAATTTCTTTTTTTAATTTCGCCGTTTTTTGCAGTAATTAAGAACCATGATCTGGTGCATTTAAAACAAATGATGAAATTGCAATGACAAAAAATATTCAAACAATATTTACTGATGGATCAAAATTAATCACAGAGTCTCTGGCTCGGTCGGGTGCCGATATTTTTATTGGTTATCCCATAACCCCCGCCAACCTGGTTTATCAATATGCCCTCAACAGGTTTGATTCATTCCTGGCGGCTCCGGATGAAATCACGGCCCTTCAATGGATGTGCGGTTTTTCAGGAGCCGGTTATTTGCCTGTTACAGCCACTTCTTTTCCCGGTTTTGCATTGATGTTGGAATCGATCAACATGGCCTATATGATGGAATTACCCATGGTGATTATCCTGGTTCAGCGGTTGGGACCTGCTACCGGCACTGCCACCTGCGGCGCACAGGGCGATCTTGCTCTGATAAACGGAGCCATTTCAGGGGGATATGCGATTCCAACATTTAGTATCAGCAATACACTGGATTGTTGGGATATGGCAGAAAAAGCCTTAAAAACTGCTGTTTTATTAAGAAGCCCGGTTATTTTGCTCACATCAAAAGAAGAGGTGATGACGCTGTTAAGTTTTGACAAAGCAGCCCTTAATAAAATTAACAAAATAGAAAGAAAACAATATACAGGTTCACAACCCTATATCAATTATGAGCCCAAAGAAAACCTTGTCCCTTCATTTGTTTCGCTTGAAAGTAATGAGCACCAGGTTCGGCTCACGGCCTCCACACACAACAAAGCCGGAATATTGCAAAACAAAACAGCCGAAGCCCTCGATAATACAAAAAGATTACACAATAAAACACGTAAAAACCTTCATCATTACACCTACTATGAATTTGATAAACAAGATGGGGCAGATGAACTTCTTGTTTCGTATGGAATAACTGCACGCGCAGCAAGGGAGGCTGTTATTAAGCTAAGAGATTCCGGGAAGAAAGTTTCTCTTTTGATTGTAAAAACCCTGCTGCCGGTAAGCAATGACATTTATAACATTATTGAAGGGTACAATAGGGTTTATATTGCAGAAGAAAACCTGACCGGTCAATACAGTCAAATTTTATTCGGGGCTAAAAGCCCCGCTCATATCGCGGGCATCAACAAAATTGGAAAAATGATCAGACCAAAAGAAATTATGGAGGAGATATTACATGGTAGAAAATAAATTTCTTACAGCAGAACAATTGCCCTTTTGCAAAGGATGCGGCCATAACACCATCAACGAAAACCTGGAAAGAGCCCTTCAAAAAATGGGATATTCTCCCCTGGATGTGGTGATTGTTACCGATATAGGTTGCCACGGTATAGTTGATAAAAACCTGTATACCCATACCGTCCATGGGCTTCACGGCAGATCGGTGGCTTTGGGTGCAGGCATTTCAGCCGCACTTGGAAATAAGAAAAAGGTGATTGTTATGTTGGGCGACGGAGGGGCTACTATCGGTATGCAGCACCTAATTGATGCGGCCCATCGAAATTTTGACCTGACTGCCATTGTCCACAATAACATGCTGTATGGCATGACAGGCGGGCAACCCAGCGAATTTACCCCACCCGGGTTCAAAACGCCAACAAATCCAGAGGGCTCAGTAAAACCTCATTATAACCTTTGTTCGCTGATGGTGGAAGCGGGCGCTTCGTATGTGAGCCGGATAAATGGCATTGGTGATTTCAGCGAACACCTGGTAACAGCCATTTCAAAAAAAGGGTTTAGCCTTGTTGAAGTCATGGAAATTTGCCCAAGCTATGGAGTAAAGGCTAACCCCGGAATGAAACTTATAAAGATGGTTCAGGAAGCCAATCTTGATATCAAGGTTTTTGCCGATGTGGAGAAAGCTCCTTTCAGCCTCCCGTTGAATACCCAAAAACAACCCCTGATAAACGAAAACGGCAAGTTCGATACCGAATTTACCCATTTCCTCGAAAAACCAATGCGGGTAATGATCTATGGTTCGGCGGGTGGAGGCGTACAACTGGCTGCTGAACTGCTGGCTAAAGCTGCCGTCAGGTCGGGCCTCCAGGTGAGTAAAAAAGGAAGTTACCCGGTGACGGTCGGTATTGGATTTTCGGCTGCTGAAATCATCCTTTCACCTGACGAAATCCATTTCACGGGTTCACCAGAACCCGACCATGTTATTGTTTTGACCGGGGATGGCAAGGATTATGGAAAGGAAGTTCTGGCATCTATGGATCATGGAACAATTTGGGTTGATTCCGGAATTGAGGTTAAACAAGACAAAGTGGAGGTAAGGCCGTTTAATTTCTCGGAACGTATGGGGGTAAAAAGTGCTGCCCTGTATGCGGTGTTTTACATAGTAGCGCAATGCAAACCTTTCCCGATGGAGGCTCTAACCGGAGTGTATAGCGAAAATAAACTGTCGCAAAAAATTGAAGTCAACCGGTTTTTACAATTTGATTAACCTCGAATGATTTTTTAGGTTAAAGTTTTATTATTGCAGTTATTTAGGCAATTAGCCCTTAATTCGATTTCACGTTTTAATTTTTCATTATTTTCAAAACACCTATTTTTGTATATTCATTAAATTCGTTTAAAAGATAGTTCGATTAATTTGAATAAGATGAATACAGGATTAGTTGCCGTGCACTAAATTTCAATAAAAATGACTTTCAAGGATTTTATTGATTACAAAATTGTTCAAACTGAAAACCTGACATTGTCGGTTTATCAGATATTGGTTTTTATTATCATCATTTTGTGCACCTGGGTAGTGCTAAAACTGATCCAGAATGCGATTAACCGGAGATTAAGGAAAACTGGAAGTACCGGGGGATCGAGGTATGCTTTATTTAAAATTATTAAATATTTTATCTGGATCATTGTTATTGGTATTGCCCTCGAAACAATTGGTATTCATTACAATTTACTAATTGCAAGTTCTGCGGCTTTATTGGTTGGGCTTGGGTTTGGATTACAGCAAATATTCAATGATTACATATCGGGTATTTTGATTTTATTCGAGGGTAACCTGAAAGTAAATGATGTGGTTCAAATGCAAGATGGCACTATTGGCATGGTGAAAGATATACAGTTGCGAACGTCAAAAATTGAAACGCGAGATGATATTATAATTATAGTCCCGAACCACAAACTGATCAGCGACAATATTATCAATTGGAGCCATATGGAATCACGCACCCGTTTTTCTGTAAACGTTGGCGTAGCCTACGGATCGGATACTGCCCTGGTTGAAAAGGTTCTTCTGGAATGCGCTCATGACCATCCGGATATTGCGGCAAATCCAACACCATTTGTCCGGTTTATTGATTTTGGAAATTCATCGCTTGATTTTCAATTGTATTTTTGGACGGCAAAAACATTCAGGGTGGAAAATATTAAAAGTAAGCTTCGGTTTAAAATTGATCAGGAATTCAGAAAAAATGATATTCGGATTCCTTTTCCACAAAGGGATGTGCACATTATGCAAGGAAGGGAATAAGCATTACCTTTTCCAGTTTTCAAACTTTTCTTTTAAGGTTTTTTCAACCAAACTGAGGTGTTTATCATTTAACGTATAAATAACTACATCGTAGCTATATGAATGCTCATCTTCATTCTGAAGTTTTATTACCGGAGGATTTCTATAATTGCACCAGGGCGAATTGGATACCTCAAACTTAATTTTCTCTTCAATTTCCATCTTCGAAAAACGTTTGTCGAATTCAAAACGAAATTTAAATTCTTCCATCCCCTCCGGGGTTGACATGCCTGATATTAAATCCTGACTCAATTTTGTATTCGGAATTTTAATGGTTTGCCCATTATCAGATATTATTTCAAGATGGGTAAGGCGAACCGATTTAATTTGGCCAGAAATGTTACCGATTTTTATGTAATCGCCCTTGTTCAAATCATTCTGAAATTTAAATATAGCCCCTGCAAATATATCCCTGAAAAAGAACCAGGTGATCAGACTGAGAACAACCAAAACGAGGGAAACCACAATATAAGGATAATAAATTTGATCCTGGAATAATAATCCGGTCGCCCAAAATACAAAGATTGTCCATATGGTAATTTCGATAACCGGATAAAGTTTGATGACTTTTCTCCAGTACAAAAATTTATGACTTATTTTGGTTATGAAAAAACGAATGGTCAGTAAAATAGCTAAAACCATCGCCCCACTTATAATCACAATCAATATTTTCATATTTATTTTATAGAATTAAAAAGAGTCAACAAATTAAACCAGGCCCTTGCGTTTTAACACTTTCCTTACAAAAGGCTCAACATAAGGATTAATCAACAAAAGCTTACCGGGCCGTTCTTCAATCATACCGGTTTGAATCATTGAATTTACGACCTCATCCGTAATATGTGGTTCCAATCCCAACATTCTTTCCAGGGTATGAAGTGGTATGCGTTTTTGTAATAATAGTTGTACCAATATCACCAGGGCTTCATCGCCGATGCTTTCAATGGGTTGCAGGTCAATATTTTTAGGTGGTTTTATGCTTATTGTTCCCGATGAAACTTTTTCGATATTGCTTAACCAATGATACAACACTGTCCCCGGATTGCCTTCAGATTCGTCAAAGTATTTATTAAAAAGCCGGGCCAGCGAAATTTCCGAAATATGATCTTCATGCTTTTTCCTGATTTTGAATTTCAGCCCGCTTGACCTGTGCCTGCGCATCACCATTTCTTTCAACTCTTCGGAATTAAATGGACGGCAATTGATAATGCTGATGAAATGATTTTCCATTGTCAGCATTCCGTTTATCAATTCATAGGCAAAGGGATTCATGTTGACAATAAACAGGAATTTATAATCGAATTTGGCAATGAGTTCGAGGATCAGCTTAATGACTTCAAAACCCCGTTCCGATCTTTCCCACCATAATTCAAGGTCGTGAATAACGATGACAGAACCAAACGGAAGGGTATCAAAAATTTCGTTTAAACCCACCGACAAATTTGTGGATTTCTGCACTTGTGCAGTAAAATCACTGGTATTTACCGAGCCGCCGGGAAGAGGAAAAACCGCATGTACTTTATCTTCCTTAAAGCGGGTGCGGGTAATATACCGGCACAATGCCGTTTTCCCTGAATTACGTTCGCCTAATAGCAAAATACCTCCCTTCACACCCGTCCTGAATCGTTTGATGGATTTATCGAACTGGGCTTCTTCTTCATGCCTGCTTATCCAAAAATCATCAACAATGCTCGACCTTCCACTAAACAGGTTTTTATAATAATGGGGCAACGCCTTTATCACTTCGGGATGGGGCACCAAATTGTCAATAATATCCAGGATATTCTCATTTTTCGATTTCACTCTTCGTTCAGAAATGATTTTCCTGGCCAGTAAAATACCCTCGCTTTTTGAATATAGCAGTCGGGCTGATTTTTTCTTTATAAAATTTTTGATGTAATGGTACGAAATATTGAATTTTGACTTCACAAATTTTCCCTGGTCGTCAATGCTGAACCGGGAATATTCTTCCACTCTTTCTTTTATTTTAAATGACGACAAACTATCGAAAGTTTCCTCCAGTTTTTTATTAATGGCAGGCATTAAACTACGTCTCTGTTCAATAATCTTACCTTCAATATTCGTTAATTTTGTTATTGTTTCATCCATTATTCGGGCAATAAGGCCTTTCCGGTTTTCTGTTTCAGATCCAATGTTTTCAAGGTTAAAGCGGGTTAGGCTCAGGTAATCTTTTAGCGCAAAAATGCTGTTCCTTAATGCTTCCATAGTTTTGCCTAATATATCGTTTACCGATCCTATAAATTGTGTTTCAACAACATACCCTGTTATTTTACGAAGGGGTAGAGCCACTTCGTCTCTTTTACCGCTTTCTGCAGTCTTGCTGTCTGTCGAATCGATTTCAGCAAGTGTAAGGCTATCGGGAATATCATGTTCAAGTTTTCTGAATTCAGTGGCAATGGCTTCGAAGGATGCAATAATATGAAAATATTCATCGGCCGATGTAATGGAAAGTCTTATATCCTGAACTCCTGAAAAATCGGCATCAATTTTTTCCAGTTTGCTTTTTATTGTGGTAATCCTTTTTATCAGCCCCCCTTCAATTTCCTGAATAAACAGGGATTCAAATTCACTGAGTTTATCCCGTATCCTGTTTTTGTATGATTGCATAAGAACATCGAGATATATTTTATTAAAATAGCTCAATGAGTCGTTATACCATAACTCAGAAAAAGTCGATATTTTATTGATAATTGATTTGTCGTACTTTTTACTTTTCCGTTTTCGAAGTACAATGTGGTTAATATCAATTTTTTCAAAATCATGAATCAATGCTTGAATATTTTTCCGGTATTCAACAAAAAGCCTGTTGCGGTTAAGCTTTTCAAGATCCGAAATTTCTGACTCGATAGCGGCAATTCTATCAATGAGGAAATTTTCAAATTCCCCGATATCATCAGGTTTGAATTTTTTCTCATTTATTTTACGCTCTAATACTTCCAGCCCCTCATCCACAGAAATTATCAGTGGCCTTAGTTGCGAATGAACGGATTCAAGTTCGCTGTAAAACTTGTTTAATAATTCATGGATAAAATAATAGCGGGTGCTTTTAAGGTAATATCCGGCCACCCGTTTATATTTTATTCTTACCGGAATAGTAGTCTTTGCAAATGGATGGATAATCCGTTTCCTGGTTTTATACCATTTCAACGAGGCGCTGTCAGTTTTCTTAACCTGAAAATCCGCTTTATCATAATGAACCGTTAAATAGTTCGGGAATTTTGCTATATCACGGTCAAGCTGTTCGATATACCAGTCAATTCCATCCTCGAGGGCATTTTTTTGAATAATAAGCTTTTCGTTCAATAGCTTTTCAAGCACCCTTTTTGCATGATAATAAAAATCATTTTTGGTTTTTACGATCAGTCGGCTTCTTCGGGTCAACTCACTGTATTTTAAGATTTTATTCAGATTTTCAGTGATATTTCCTGCCAGCGACCTTAACTCATTGAAGAAATTATGGCTTTCGGTATAGTACGGAATAAATGACTTATTATAAAACCTTTCCAGTTCTTTTTGACCGTTTAAATCAATCTTTGTAATATCGTCATTAATAACATGGTACTTTGTCATGGCTAATTCAGGCAGAACAACCATGGAATCAAAAACATTTTGAGATTCTTTTTGTGAAACATCAATTCCAAGGTTATACGCCTCAAACAGCGACCCTGCTTTTATCAGCAACAGCGAACCAAGGTTTTGTTTTAATGTATTCACTTCACTGTAAATATGTTCGAATTGTCCCTGGACTTTTTCCTGTATTCCGAGAATAGTCAGGTCGGTTTCCGCCGATTCCCGTTTTACAATTTCGCTCCAGGGGTATCCATCAACGCTGTTATTGATCACTTTAATTTCAAGTGTTATCCTGAATTGTTTTGCAATTTCATTTAGGGCCAAATAGGCTTTTTCGATAAAAGCCTTGCGATTAATGACAATGAGAACCCTTACTTTCGCATCTTTCCAATCACCCGATGCAGTCAGGTGGCGGATGATATTTAATGCAAATGCCAGGTTTCGGTCGTTTCCTTTCCACCAAATATCAATGGTCCTTTGGTTACCAAAAGCACGGCTGTTATCATAATTTAAAAAAACGGAACTGATATTATTTTTTTCGAAAATCTTCATCAGCCTTTCAAACTGAAGCTTTCTGTCCTGTTTTTTCACCCAACCCATAAAAACGGTGTTGGGTTCAATTCCGGTAAAACCATACACCCTTACGATTTCATCCATGCCTGAATAGACATCGGGGCAATAATGTTTATAGAAGGTTAATTC
>JAWKKL010000067.1:0-17857 GCA_041393275.1 Bacteroidales bacterium | reverse complement strand
TTTTTCTGTCGGCTAGTATTTTTTCGCGTAACCGTATTTTAATTTCTTGTTGTTCTTTTTTACGTTCTTCTTTTTCCTGTCTTCTTTTTTTCTTTTCAAGTTGTCTTTCTGCGCGATTTTGAGCTTTAATCACTTTTTTCATATCCCGCATTAAGATTTCTTGTTCCGTATCAGCCTGAACCGGTTTTTGTTTTTCAATGATGACGGACTCCTTATCCTTTTCGGGATTTATTTTTGTTTGGGTTCTTTCAAGTTTCTCTTGTATTCTTTTTTCACGGTCAAGTTTTCGGTTTAATTTGTTTTGCCTGCGAATATTTTGCCTGAATTCTTTTTGTTCCCTGATTTTTTCTAATCTTTCCTGCCGTTTTTTCGCTCTTTTCAGTTTGATAAGGTACCTTATATAGCGGGTCCGCCTGTAGATCGAGTACAGCCAGTTTCCGAGTAATTTTCGCTTGGTTTTTTCTTTCATGAACAAACTGATCGGGAAAAGGAATTATTTTGAAAAACCGAATGAAAAAAACCTGACTAATTTGTCAGGTTAAGAATTATTCGTTGAATTTATTTAACGACCATTTCAGCCAAATCCACATCCTTGTATTTTCCGGCATCAAGTCGTCTTTTAATTTCTGTAAAAGCTTTAATCGTATATTCCACATCGTCCATTGTATGCATAGCCGTGGGAATTAATCGTAACATAATAACTCCTTTAGGAACAACAGGATAGGAAACAATCGAGCAAAAAACATTAAATTCTTCTCGTAAATCTTTTGTTATGTGCGTGGCTTCAGGAACGCCGCCTTCAAGAAAGACAGGAGTTACAGGCGATTCGGTATCACCCAGGTCGAAGCCTTCTTTTTTTAGTCCTTTTTGAAGCGCGTTTACAATAGTCCATAGTTTTGCTTTGTGCTCGGGTTCATTTCGTAACATCTCAAGGCGTTTTAAAGAACCTATGACAATGGGCATAGGAAGGGATTTTGCATAGATTTGCGATCGCATATTATACATTAAGTATCTTATCATTTTGTAATCGCCGGCAACAAATCCGCCAATACCAGCCATTGCTTTGGCAAAGGTCGAAAAGTAAATATCTATTTGATCCTGAACACCAAAATGTTCTCCTGTTCCGGCACCTGTTTTTCCCATTGTCCCAAATCCATGGGCATCATCTACCAAAAGCCTGAAATTATATTTTTCTTTCAGGGCAACAATTTCAGGAAGTTTGCCCAAATCACCTGCCATACCATAAACTCCTTCGGTTATGACCAAAATGCCACCATTTGTTTTTTCAGTGATTTTAGTGGCCCTCGCCAGTTCTTTATCCAGGTTGCTGATGTTGTTATGCGGATAAACAAATCGTTTACCAAAGTGTAATCGCATTCCATCAATTATGCAAGCATGTGCCTCCGAGTCATAAACAATCACATCGCGGCGGTCTACCAGTGAATTGATGATGGACACCATGCCCTGATATCCAAAGTTTAGAAGGTAGGCGGCTTCTTTCGAAACAAAATCTGCCAGTTTTTCTTCCAGTTCTTCGTGGTATTTTGTCTGCCCTGACATCATACGGGCACCCATAGGATAAGCCAATCCCCATTGGGCTGCCGCTTCGGCATCTACCTTTCTTATCTCGGGGTGGTTTCCAAGACCCAGGTAGTTGTTCAGGCTCCAAACCAAACGTTCTTTGCCCATGAACATCATTTTGTTGGAAATTTCACCCTCAAGCTTTGGAAACATATAGTATCCATGCGCTTGATTCATGTACTGACCTAAGGGGCCCGAAAAGGTATCAATTTTATTAAAAATATCCATGATGCTTTATTTATCGTTTTTATGGGGGCAAAACTAAGTATTAATAGCATTGATTATCAATATTCTTTCCCAGAAATTTTTAACAAAAATAAATAGTATAAAATAACGTTTAATGTTTCGTTAATTTAGTTAATTTTGCGCCCATGTTTAGAAATCTGGTCATATACTTAGTAATCAGTACAATAATACTTGTATTGGGCTCTTGCACCGAGTATCAGAAAATTCAAAAAAGCCAGGACTTCCGACTTAAATACGAAAAAGCGTTGGAGTATTACGAACGGGAGGATTATTTCCGTGCATTGAGCTTGTTTGATCAGGTGATTCCTTTTTTCAGGGGAACGGATGAAGCCGAAGACATTGCCTATAAGTATGCTTATGCTTATTATAACCAGAAAGAATATATTATGGGGAGCTATTATTTCGACCGGTTTGCAAAAACTTATCCCCGTAGCGAAAAAGCCGAAGAGTGTGCCTTTATGGCAGCATACTGTAAATACAAGGATTCTCCGAAATATAAGCTTGATCAAACGAGCTCTAAAGAGGCCATTAGTAAAATGCAATTGTTTATAAATGCCTATCCCTACAGCGATCGGGTTGAAGAATGCAACCGGTTAATTGATGAATTAAGAGATAAACTTCAACTGAAAGAGTTAGAAATAGCCAAGTTGTTTTTAAAAATGGAAAAATATGAAGCAGCTGTCGCTTCATTTGAAAATCTTTTACTCGATTATCCTGATACCAAATATCGTGAAGATGCCCTTTTCTATACCATACAGTCCTATTATTATTATGCCTCGAAAAGTGTGAGGTCAAAGCGGATTGAAAGATACCAGGAAGCTGCAGATGTTTACAATTTATTTGTAACAACCTATCCTGACAGCGAGCATAACCGGGATGTAAAATACATGTATGACAGGGCGATGAAAGAACTTGAAAGACAAAATCAATAATCTAATTTAATATATGGACTATAAAAAAGTAAAAACAGACACAGAAGCGGTTACACGTACCATCAGAAACTTTGATAAAGAGACGAGCAATATCTACGAATCTGTTGCGATCATATCAAAGCGGGCAAATCAAATTTCTGTTGAAATGAAAGAAGAATTAAATCAGAAAATACAGGAATTTTCAACATCGCAGGATAACCTGGAAGAAATATTTGAAAACCGCGAACAAATTGAAATCGCACGATTTTATGAAAGCCTGCCGAAACCCACACTCATCGCGGTTCATGAATTCATCAACGGGAAAGTATATTACAGAAACCCAATTAAGAAAGACAACGAATTTTAATTCGTGTGCTAAACGGGAAAAAAATATTAATTGGCATTACAGGTAGCATAGCTGCTTATAAAATTCCTTTGCTGGTGCGGCTCCTGATTAAGGAAGGGGCAGAGGTTAAGATAATTATGACAGAAACTGCTAAAGATTTTGTTACTCCCCTTACACTGTCAACATTATCTGGCAATCCTATCCTTTCCAGCTTTTTTAAACAGGCCGATGGAACATGGTTTAGTCATGTTGATTTAGGAAATTGGGCTGATCTGTACCTAATTGCTCCGTTTCAGCAAACACCATGGGAAAAATGGTAAACGGTATTGCCGACAACCTGTTGGTGGCAACCTATCTTGCAGCTAAATGTCCGGTGTTTTTTGCGCCTGCAATGGATGTGGATATGTTCCGTCATCTAACCACACAAAAAAATATAAAAACACTTCAGGAATATGGCCATACCCTATTGGAACCTGAAATTGGCGAATTAGCCAGCGGATTAACAGGCCCCGGAAGATTACAGGAACCTGAAAAAATGCTGAGTGCAGTTACTGATTTCTTCGAAAAAAAAAAAGACTTTAGCGGGAAAAAAGTCCTAGTTACAGCTGGACCGACCTACGAATCAATCGATCCCGTGAGATTTATCGGAAATTATTCATCAGGCAGAATGGGATTTGCCATTGCCGAGGCCTTTGCACATCGCGGGGCTCAGGTTATTGTGATAGCCGGCCCCGTATCAGTGGATTTCAATACGCCTTCCATTAAACGAATAAATGTTACTTCGGCAGTCGAAATGTTTGAAGCATGCAAATCGGAAGCCCCGGATGTTGATATAATTGTAATGTCGGCTGCTGTGGCCGATTATTCTCCGGTTGATAAGGCGCCTTCAAAAATTAAGAAAAAAGAATCAGCGCTTACCCTAAAACTTGAACCCACACATGATATTCTTAAATTCTTAGGAGAGAATAAACCTCCTGGCCAGAAGTTGGTTGGATTTGCGCTCGAAACAGATAATGAATTGGGAAATGCCAAATTGAAGTTAAAAAATAAAAACCTTGACCTTATCGTTTTAAACTCCTTAAAAGACAAAGGGGCAGGATTTGGACTGCCAACAAATAAAGTTACTATTATTGACAGGGAAAACAATGTTGAATCTTTTGATTTAAAATCGAAAAAATTAGTGGCTGAAGATATTGCAGATAAAATCAAAAATCTTTTATAGAAAATGAATGCTTACAAAAAAATAAGACACATTTTTGTTTTTAGTTTTATAATAATTCTTACTTTCCCAGGTATTTCGCAGGAATTTATGTGTAACGTGCAGGTTAATTCGCAACAAATTGAAGGGACTGATAAACGGGTGTTTGAAAATATGCAAACGGCCATTACTGAATTTATTAATAGCCGAAGGTGGACCAATTACGATTTTGAACCTGAAGAACGACTCGAATGCAGCATCGTTATTGCCATTACCGACAGGCCTTCACCTGACCGATTTAAAGCAACCCTGAATATTGTTGCCAGCCGGCCTGTATTTAAAACATCCTATACCTCCACCTTGCTTAACTATGCCGACAAAAAATTTGAATTCAATTATGTCGAATTTCAACCCATGGAATTTCAGGAAAATACCTATAATTCAAACCTCACATCTGTTATAGCTTATTATTTGTATATATTGTTAGCTTTCGATTTTGATTCTTTCTCATTGTTTGGAGGAACTCCCTATTTCACCATTGCCGAAAATATTGTAAATGCGGCACAAAATTCCCCGGAATCAGGATGGAAAGCTTTTGAAGATCCAAACAATCGTTATTGGCTTCTCGAAAACTACATGAACAATACTTATTCCGGTTTAAGGAAATTCCTTTATGAATATCACCGGATGGGCCTTGATATGATGCCTGATGATGCCACGAAGGGCAGGGAAAATATTTTTAAAAGCCTAGGGTATTTAAAATCGGTATATGATGAGAAACCGGGCCTGTTTGCCTTGCAACTATTGGTTGATGCAAAAAGAGATGAAATCGTTAATGTATTTAGCGAAGGAAATCCTAAAGAAATAGAGGAGACCCAAAACATCATGAATGAAATTGACCCGGCAAACTCTTCCACCTATTCAAAAATAGGACAACGCAAATAGTATTGTTTACTTTATTAAATTTGCACCAAATATTTTCCTTTATTCATGTTAACTCATTTATCCGTAAAAAACTATGCTCTCATCCGGCATCTGGAAATTGATTTTAAAAATCAGTTTTCAGTCATCACAGGCGAAACCGGGGCGGGAAAGTCAATTTTAATGGGTGCTCTTGACCTGATCCTGGGAAAACGTGCGGATACAAAAGTATTACTGGATAATATGCAGAAGTGCGTCGTGGAAGGTACATTTACAATCAAAAATAATTTATTAACCGATTTTTTTAAACGGAATGATATTGATTTCGAAGAGATCTCCATTCTCAGGCGGGAGATTACCCCTCAGGGTAAGTCGAGGGCTTTTATCAATGATACACCCGTTAATTTGAATACCCTTAAAGAACTTGGGGATGAATTAGTCGATCTTCATTCGCAACACCAGAACCTGGTTATTAACGACAACGAATTCCAATTGCTTGTGGTAGATAGTTTTGCCGGAATTGTAGATCGCGTCGCAAATTACAGAGATATTCATAAGACCTGTATCAACAAACAAAAGGAACTTGTTGCCCTAAATGAAAAAGAAAAACAATCACTGGCAGAAAAAGATTATCTTGAATTTATACTCAACGAGCTGACCGAAGCCCGCCTTACAGAAGATGAACAGGATGAAATGGAAAAGGAGTTGGCATTGCTCAATCATGCCGAAGAAATAAAATCTACCCTTTATCAAGTTGCTGAGGCTTTGGGCCATGAATCTACAGGCATAGTTTTAAATCTTTCAAGTTTGCGAAAACAACTTACCAAAATATCAACGTTCAGCGAAAGCTTTTCTGAATTAAACCAACGGCTTGAGAGTGCTTATATTGAATTATCGGATATTTTGTCGGAATCTCAAAAAATTGAAGAAACGATATTGCACGATCCAGCAAGAATTCAGGAGATTACCGATCGGCTAAACCTTATTTTTTCTTTACAAAACAAACACCGGGTAAATTCTACCGGCGAATTGCTCGAAATTAAAAAGAGCATTGATAAAAAGCTTGACGACATGCAATCACAAGAAACTGCCATCGAAAAGCTGAAAAGGGAGGTTGATGTGTTAAAGTCGCAAACCTCAAAAGAAGCAGAAATATTGTCTGAAAAGCGAAGCCTGATTTTTTCTGAACTTGAACAACGGTTGGAGGGTTTACTGCATTCTTTAGGCATGCCAGATGCAAAATTCAGGATTCTAAAAACAAGATTAACAGAACCAGGTCTTAATGGAATTGATGACCTGCAATTTTTATTTAATGCCAACAAAGGTGGTGAACTGATGGCCTTGTCAGAAATTGCTTCGGGTGGTGAAAAGTCGCGCTTAATGTTAGCCATTAAATCATTGTTGTCGCAAAAAAACCTTTTGCCAACCATTATATTTGACGAAATTGATACCGGTGTTTCGGGGGCAGTAGCTGATAAAGTGGGACATATTTTACAACAACTGGCCCATTCGATGCAGGTGATCGCTATATCGCATCTGCCCCAGATTGCAGGCAAAGGAAACCATCATTATTTGGTTTATAAGGAAACATTTGAAAATAGTACCTTTACCGGCATTAAATTATTGAATCAGGAAGAACGGATCATTGAAATTGCAAAGTTACTCAGCGGACAGGAAATCACTTCAGCGTCTATGGAATCTGCTAAACATTTATTGAAAAACTAATATTAAATATACGAAAACCTAAACTATTATACTATGGGTTACAATTTATTAAAAGGGAAAAAAGGGATCATCTTCGGAGCACTCGATCATAAATCAATCGCCTGGAAAGTAGCTGAAAGGGCACATGATGAGGGGGCTGTTTTTACACTTACAAATACGCCAACAGCACTTCGATTCGGAGAACTTGATGAATTGGCCAAACAGACGGATTCTGAAATTATTCCTGGCGATGCTACAAAAATTGAAGACCTCGAAAATTTGATAAAAAAGTCGATGGAAATTTTGGGTGGAAAAGTTGACTTTATATTACACTCCATCGGTATGTCGTTGAATGTTAGAAAACATAAAGTTTACAACGACCTGAATTACGAATACTTTAATAAAACCCTTGATATATCAGCTTTATCGTTTCATAAATTACTTCAAACCTGTTATAAATTCGATGCCATAAATCAATGGGGGAGTGTTGTCGCCTTATCGTATATTGCTGCACAACGTACGTTGTACGGATATAATGATATGGCCGATGCGAAAGCGTTACTCGAATCTATCGGAAGGAGTTTTGGTTATATTTATGGACGGGAAAGGCAGGTTCGGATAAATACAATTTCCCAGTCGCCAACAATAACCACAGCAGGAAGTGGAGTAAAAGGGATGGCCGGGTTGATGGATTTTACTGAACGTATGTCGCCACTTGGCAATGCCGATGCAGATGAATGCGCCAATTTTGCCGTAGCAATGTTTTCTGACCTTTCACGAAAAGTAACCATGCAAAACATCTATCACGATGGTGGATTTTCGGGAATGGGTATGAGCTTTAGGGCTATGAAAATGTACGAACGCAGTCTCGATTGCGATGATTGCCCCGATGTGGAATAAAATTTTTTACGTGAATTGTTTTTTTATTTTTGCCAACAGGTAAGGCATGCATAAGTAATAATTTTAAAAAATCAAAAATGATCGATTTTAGTTTAACAAAAGAACAACAGGAAATTATTGAAAAATACCGGGATTTTTCAAATCGTTTTATTGTACCCAACCGGTTAAAATATGATGAACTGGCCGAATTCCCCTGGGAAGTTGTAAAAGCAGCTTACGATGAAGGCATTATGAACGGACCTATGGATGTTAAATATGGCGGGCATGAACACAGTCTGCTGGACGGTGCTTTGGCATCTGAAGAACTTGGGGCCGGTTGTGTTGGCATTGGGATTTGTATCGATGCAAACACCCTTGCCCTTACACCTTTATACATAGCAGCCGAAGAAGACCAAAAGAAAAAGTATTTTGGCATAATGAATGAAACTAAAGCTGTAGCAGCTTACGGTTTGACTGAACCCAATGCCGGTTCGGATGTGCAGGGAATAAAATCAACGGCACTAAAAAAAGGGGATAAATACATCATCAATGGCCATAAGCGGTTTATTACAAATGCTGAAGTATCGACCTATATTACAGTGTTTGCTTTGACTGATCCCGAAAAAGGTTCCCGGAGTTTAACTGCATTTTTAGTTCCAACAGATTCGCCCGGTATAGAAATGAAACCACGTTTACAAAAAATGGGACAACGGGCTTCCGTACAAAATGAGATCATCTTTACCGATGTTGAAGTTCCTGAAGCAAACAGGATAGGAGGGGAGGGCTATGGATTTATCATTGCCATGAAAACCTTTGACCGTACACGTACCGGGGTTGCCGCACTGAGCGTGGGAAATGCCAGGGCAGCATATGAAACAGCCAAAGCCTGGACAAAAAACAGGAGGCAATTCGGACAACCTATTGCCTCAAACCAGGCCATCGGTTTTATGCTTGCTGATATGGCAACAAAAATTGAAAATGCCCGGCTGCTGACATGGTATGCAGCGTGGGCTTATGATTTTGATAAAAGTAAGTTGAACAAACTATCTGCTATGTCAAAATTGTATGCTTCTGATATTGGAATGGAAGTAACAACCGATGCCGTGCAGGCGATGGGCGGAGATGGTTACAGCCGCGATTTTATGGTTGAGAAAATGATGCGTGATGCAAAATTATGCCAGATTTATGAAGGAACCAACCAGGTTCAGCGTATTGTGATATCGAAAAGTATTCTTAAGGAGTAAAAGAAATTTAAGTATTAATAAAAAAATCCAGGCCTGCGAAATGACCTGGATTTTATTGTTTTATGGTGTCAAGTCATCAGAAACAATAGGTGTTTTCTTCAATAGCTTTATTGGCAATTCGCCTGCGCGCGTCTTTAACATTTACCGGGGCTACTTTTGTAAATTGATCAATCCGTTCGAGCATGATGTTAAGTTCATCACCTGTAACAAAGGAATTAATAGCATCTTTCGCACTTTTATTGATCGCACATGCACAATCGTAAACGTAAACATCAAGGATATCTTTGTAAAGCGAAATGGCATCGTCACCCTTTATGTCTTTTAGTTTTTCAACCCTAAGCATGGTCGATTCCGAGCCATATACCATCATGATGACATCAGAAATATTCATCAATATCTCCTGTTCTGAAAGGAAGTTTCTTTCCAGTTTATCTGAAAGCGTTCCCATAAGGAAAAGTGCAACCTTTTTGAAGTTTTGAATAAAAAATCGTTTTTGTGCAATATAATCCTCAGGAACTTTTTCCAGTTCAGCATGTTCCAGATTCTTAACGATGCTATTTGCATACCTCACCACATCAAATCCTGTTTTGAGCGCTTTTTTTATTGTAGTATCTGTTACCAGAAGACGGTTGATTTCATTGGTTCCTTCAAAAATCCGGTTAATCCGGGAATCACGGTAAGCACGGTCGGCATTTGTCTCCGCTGAGAATCCCATACCACCAAGTACCTGGACATATTCATCTACAACAAAATCAAGAGACTCGGAACCAAATACCTTTAGCGCCGCTGCTTCAATAGCATAAACGGCGATGCCTTCAATGGTTGCCTGGGGTTTTGCCATTCCTGAGTCAACAAGTTGCTGAATCAAATCATCTATGTTTTTGCTCACACGGTAAACGGCTGATTCGGTTACCCATGTTCTGATCACCTGTTCGGCAATTTTAGACTTAATAGCACCAAATTCCGAAATGAACTGGCCAAATTGTTTCCGCTCATTTGCATAATTTACTGATTGGGTAATAGCCCTTTTTGCCGCCCCAAGGACTGTTCCGCCCAATTTAATCCGCCCCATGTGCAGAATATTCAGCGCAATGCGAAATCCCGTGCCACGCCGTCCAAGGAGATTTTCAACAGGGACTTTTACATCATTGAAGAAAATCTGAACTGTAGAAGACCCTTTGATACCCATTTTTTTTTCTTCCGGATTAAAAGTTACCCCTTCCCAATTGCTTTCAACAATAAATGCACTATACACACGGTCGTTATCAATTTTTGCAAAAACAGTCAGTACATCGGCGAATCCGCCATTTGTTATCCACATCTTTTGACCGTTAAGAACATAAAATTTCTCATCGGCTGTTAATACGGCTTTTGTTTTACCTGAATTAGCATCCGAACCGGAATTGGGTTCGGTGAGGCAATAGGCGGCAGCCCATTCGCCTGTAGCCAGGGGGGGCAAATACTTTTGTTTTTGCTCCTCATTTCCATAATATACAATAGGCAATGTTCCGATTCCGGTATGCGCCGAATAGGCAACAGAAAAGGAATAACCAGCGCCCATAGCAGCGCTAGCCAGCATGGATGTGACGAATGATTGTTCAAAGCCTTCATATTCTTCGGGCACGGAAATTCCCAACAATCCTAATTCACCTGCTTTTTGCAACATGCTTCTCATCAGGCCTGGTTCCTGAGCATCAATCCTGCCGAGGTTTGGAAATATTTCGGTTTCCAGAAAATCTTCGCAGGTTTGTGCTATCATTATTTGTTCTTCGTCAAATTCTTCCGGGATAAAAACATCTTTTGCTTCCGTTTCTTTAACAAGGAATTCACCTCCTTTGATAATTTCTTTCATAGTTTAACGATCTCTAATTTTCGCCAAAATTAAAATTATTATTAATATAGATGTTTGAATTTGTTTTCTTTTGCACGTCAGATTAAATAACGATGCCGTTCTTAGTAAAACATTGATAATATTTAATTTCCAGGCAGGAGGGAGATAAAAAAAACCGTTTCAAACTAAGTTAATGAAACGGTTTCTGATTTAAGATTTTGTCAATTCTTTTTTCGATTTATGGATTTTTATATCCAGTTCCTCCGATTTATCAATATAATCAACCTCAATTTTATCGCCTTGTTTTAAATTTGTTTTTATTATTTCTTCGGCTAATGGGTCCTCGACATATTTCTGAATGGCTCTTTTTAATGGACGGGCACCATATTGTTCATCCCAGCCTTTATCAACAATAAAATCTTTAGCTTTATCAGTAAGATCAATAGAGTATCCAAGATTTATTACACGATCGAACAAAGATACCAACTCGATATCAATGATTTTATGGATATCATCCCGGTCGAGAGAATCAAAAATTACCACATCATCAATTCGGTTTAAAAATTCCGGTGTAAAAGCTTTTTTCAGAGCATTTTCAATAACGCCTTTTGCATAGGATGATTTTGCTGTTTTTTTAGCTGTTGTATCAAACCCAACTCCCTGACCAAAGTCTTTTAATTGCCTCGATCCAATGTTGGATGTCATAATAAGGATGGTATTTTTGAAATCAACCCGTCGGCCAAAACTATCAGTTAGCACACCATCATCCATAACCTGAAGTAATAAGTGGAAAACATCAGGATGGGCTTTTTCAATTTCATCTAACAAAACAATAGAGTAGGGCTTTCGTCTGACTTTTTCAGTAAGTTGTCCCCCTTCTTCATATCCCACATAACCGGGGGGGGCACCAACCAATCGTGAAACGGCAAATTTCTCCATGTATTCGCTCATATCCATCCTAACGAGAGCATCTTCCGAATCAAAAAGGTATTTTGCCAATACTTTTGCCAGGTGTGTTTTTCCAACACCGGTAGGGCCAAGGAATACAAATGTTCCGATTGGTTTATTTGGGTCTTTCAGCCCGGCACGGTTTCGGTGAATAGATTTCACTACTTTTTTAATGGCTTCATTCTGTCCGATAACTGAGTTTTCAAGGTCTTTATCCATGTTGACCAATCGATCGCTTTCGTTCTGTGCAATCCGTTGAATGGGCACTCCCGTCATCATAGCAATGACTTCAGCTACATTTTCTTCTGTTACTACTTCCCGATGAATTTTTGATTCATCTTCCCATTTCTTTTTTTCTATCTCAAGATCTTCCTGGAGTTTTCGTTCAATATCCCTGAATTTTGCAGCCTCTTCAAATTTTTGATTGCTGATGGCTTGTGTTTTTTTTGTGCGGGTTTCTTCAATGCGATTTTCTATGTCAATAATTTCAACAGGAACATGAATGTTTGTAATATGCACCCGCGAACCTGCTTCATCAAGGGCATCAATGGCTTTGTCGGGCAAATACCTGTCAGTAATATATCGCATGGTAAGATTCACACATGCATTTATCGCATCGCTGGCATACTTAACCAGATGATGGTCTTCGTATTTTTCTTTAATATTATTTAATATCTCAATAGTTTCAGCTGAGTTGGTTGGATCAACAAGAACTTTCTGAAACCTGCGTTCGAGGGCTCCGTCTTTTTCGATGTATTGCCGGTATTCGTCAAGGGTGGTAGCCCCAATGCATTGAATTTCACCTCTTGCCAGAGCGGGTTTAAACATATTCGATGCATCCAGTGAACCGGAGGCATTTCCTGCTCCGACAATAGTATGTATCTCATCAATAAAGATAATGATGTCGGGATTTTTTTCCAGTTCATTCAGGACTGCTTTCATTCGTTCTTCAAATTGTCCGCGATATTTTGTTCCGGCAACTAAAGAGGCCAGATCAAGTGTAACAATTTTTTTATTAAAAAGTGCCCTTGAAACTTTCCTTTGTACAATACGCAATGCCAGCCCTTCGGCAATGGCAGATTTACCAACACCGGGTTCACCAATTAATATGGGGTTATTTTTCTTCCTACGGCTTAGAATCTGGGCAATTCTTTCCAATTCCCTTTCGCGGCCAACGATAGGATCAAGCCTTCCTTCTTCTGCATAACGTGTAAGGTCGCGTCCAAAGTTATCAAGGACAGGCGTTTTTGATTTCGTGTCGGATACTTTCTTAAATCCCCCGCCAAATTCTTTTCCTTCGTCCGGATCATCGTGGGCAGTCCCACCTGGCAATTCATCTTTTGGGTCTAATCCGAGGTCGCCATCAACATTCGAAAGTATGGTTTTTAATTCATCTTTTACGGCATCATAATCAACACCATAATTGTTAAAGGATCTCGTGACTATATTGTCATTATCTTTTAAAATAGCCAGTAATAAATGTTCCGTACCAATCAATTCGCTATTGAATAGTTTAGCTTCAAGATAGGTTATTTTCAACGCTCTTTCAGCTTGTTTAACAAGGGGAATATTATCAGTACCTTTAATTTTTGACGGAGAATTATTAGCAATAGCCATTTCGATTTCTTTTCTAAGTTTTGCAAGATCTATACCAAAATAGCTCAGGATTTGTATGGCCATCCCTTCGCCTTCACGAATTATTCCTAACAATAAATGTTCAAGGCCAATATAATCGTTTCCAAGTCTTATCGCTTCCTCCCGGCTATAGGAGAGTACATCTTTTACTCGTTGAGAAAATTTAGCTTCCATAAGTTTGTTTAAAACCGTAATATATTATTCGTATTCAAGTATTTTAAGTTTCTTTTATGTAAACAATGTTTACCATTATTATGCGTAAATTAAATACTTAACAAAAACCTTACCCAAAAGATATAACAACTCAACCAGTGACAAGTTGTCGGATCGTTCAAATTTATTTACAAATATACTGAAATCTATCAAAGTGCATGTGAATTATTAACATGAAAATGTTAGTAATAAAAAACAACAATTCATGCGGCATTTCCGGTAAAAATATGCTACATTCGTATTTTTTTTAAGAGAAGATTAAAATATTGTATTTGAGGAATATATGGAATCAGAAAACACACAAAGCGGGGAACGGATTATAAAGGTAAACATCGAAACCCAAATGAAGGCTGCTTACATTGATTATTCAATGTCAGTAATCGTCTCCAGGGCATTACCAGATGTCAGGGATGGACTAAAGCCTGTTCATCGCAGGGTATTGTATGGAATGCTTGATCTTGGGGTATTTTCGAACCGGCCCTATAAAAAATCAGCGAGGATTGTGGGTGAAGTGCTTGGTAAATATCACCCGCATGGTGATACCAGCGTTTACGATGCGATGGTTCGTATGGCGCAACATTGGTCTCTTAGGTATCCCCTGGTGGATGGCCAGGGAAACTTTGGATCGATGGATGGTGACAGCCCGGCAGCAATGAGGTATACTGAGGCCCGTCTTCAGAAAATTGCTGAAGAAATGTTGGCCGATATCAATAAAGACACAGTTGATTTTCAATTAAATTTTGATGATTCATTAAAAGAACCTACTGTGCTTCCAGCCCGGATTCCCAATTTACTAATTAATGGAGCGTCAGGTATTGCTGTCGGAATGGCAACAAATATGCCACCCCACAATTTATCTGAAATAATCGACGGTACTATTGCTTACATTGATAACCGTGATATTACAATTTCAGAATTAATGCAATGGATCAAAGGACCCGATTTTCCAACAGGATGTCTTATTTATGGCTATGACGGTGTGAAGAGTGCGTTTGAAACAGGCCGAGGACGTATTATGATGAGGGGAGAGGCCATTATTGAAGACAGTGACGAGGGAAAACCACGGATCATTGTTTCATCTATTCCATATCAGGTAAATAAAGCGGAAATGATTAAAAAAGCCGCTGAACTTGTAAATGAGAAAAGGATTGAAGGCATTACCGATATCAGGGATGAGTCTGATAAAGATGGATTGCGAATTGTTTATGATTTAAAACGGGATGCAATCCCAAACGTAATATTAAATAAGCTTTTTCAGTATACACAACTTCAATCCTCTTTCAGTGTAAATAATATTGCACTGGTCAAAGGCCGTCCAATGTTGCTCAATTTAAAGGATATGATTGGGCATTTTGTTGAACACCGGCATGAAGTACTTATCAGAAAAACCCAATACGAATTAAACGAAGCCGAAAAGAAAGCCCATATCCTTGAAGGCCTTATAAAAGCATTGGACCATCTTGATGAAGTAATAGCCCTGATTAGGGCCTCACGAACTCCGGAAGATGCACGAAATGGACTAATGGAACAATTCGACCTGACTGAAATCCAGGCCAGGGCAATTCTTGATATGAGGTTACAAAAGCTGACCGGGCTTGAACAGGAAAAACTGAAAGAAGAATATGATGAGTTAATGAAATTCATTATAGACCTGAAGGATATACTGGCAAATGAAGAAAGGCGGATGGAAATAATAAAAGCCGAACTTCGGGAAATAAAGGATAAATACGGCGATGAAGCCCGATCAGAAATTGAATATACCAGCAAGGACTTTAATATAACTGATACCATTCCTGATGAAGAGGTGGTTATTACCATTTCGCACATGGGTTACATAAAACGTACCCCACTGGTTGAATACAGAAGGCAGAACCGTGGTGGAGTAGGAGCAAAAGGAAGCAATACTCGTGGGGAAGATTTCCTTGAATACCTTTTTGTGGCTACTAATCATAACTATATGTTGCTTTTCACAGAAAAAGGCAAATGTTATTGGTTGCGGGTTTATGAAGTACCGGAAGGATCTAAAACGTCGAAAGGAAGAGCTATCCAAAACCTGATTAATATTGATATGGACGATAAAATCAAAGCATTTATTAATGTGAAGGATTTAACCGATGAAGATTATATCAATAATAATTATATTGTTTTATGCACTTCTAAAGGAACCATTAAAAAAACCTCGTTGGAAGCTTATTCGAGGCCACGATTAAATGGTATAATTGCTATCAATATCCGAGAAGACGACAGCCTCCTCGAAGCAAAATTAACAAATGGAGAAAATGAAATAGTTATGGCCCTTAAATCGGGTAGGGCAATCCGATTCCCGGAAAAAAAAGTCAGGCCTATGGGAAGAAATGCATCCGGAGTAAGGGGCATAAGCCTATCAGGCCCAAAAGATGAAGTTATCGGGCTTATTTGCCTGGATGATTTAAACCAGGATATCCTCGTCGTTTCAGAAAATGGATATGGCAAAAAATCAAAAATAGATGATTACAGAGTAACAAACCGTGGTGGAAAAGGGGTAAAAACAATTAACATTACCCCCAAAACAGGGAAATTAATCGCAATAAAAGTTGTAAGTGAAAATGACGACCTGATGATCATCAATAAATCAGGTATTTTAATCCGTTTATCCGTTTCTAATTTACGCGTTATGGGAAGGGCAACTCAGGGTGTCAGACTTATAAATTTGCGCGAAAACGACAGCATAGCATCGGTTGCAAAGGTAGAAGTTGAAGAAGAAAACGTTGATCAACCCGAAAATGAAACTAGTGTAGAAACAGAAGATAATGCCTCTGAAACTACTGAATAACAATGACTAAAGTTAACTTATTTAAAGTATAAGATTCTGATTTACACCTGGCAATTAAGAATTATTCCAAAATTGGTGTGGTATTTGGTATAGGTTGTAAGTATTTTAATATTTTTGCGAACAGGTTATAAATGACAAAAACAGAAATTATGATGAAAAGATTTGCGTATGTTATCATGCTAATAGTAATAGCCAATATTGGCTACGGACAGAGTTCCCAGCTTCAAAGTGCCATTGTCTATCACAGGCAGGGCAGGCTTGATAAAGCGAAGGAAGCGATCGATAAAGCAACGGCTCATGAAAAAACCATAAATGATGCTAAAACCTGGTATTATAGCGGGAAAATTTATATTGATATATATAATAGTCCCGATTCATCCATAAGAGCATTGGCTCCTGATGCTATAAATAAATCCTATGAATCGTATCAAAAGGCCAGGGAACTTGATGAAAAAAATCAGTATTCCAATGATATAGCCCAGGATCTGCCTATTGTTGGAGAAGCATTTTTTAACCAGGGAGCAAATTTATTCAATCAGGGTATGCAGGCCCAGGATATTCAAGATTCGACAGCAGCAAAGAATAAATTTCATGGTTCGATGGATTCATTCGAAAAGGCCTACAAAATTTATCTTGTCTCTGGAATCAATGACACGACTACTATATATTATGTAAGTGTGGCTGCAGAACTAGCAGAAGAATATGACATAGCCAAAGAAAAAATTCAAATGCTGATCGACATGGATTATCAAAGAGCTTCCATTTATTCCTCATTGGCTTCCATTTATTACTTGCAGGATAAAGATGTCGAAAAAGCGCTTGCAACATACGAAATGGGGCAGGAGAAATTCCCGGATGACCTTAACCTTTTATTGATGGAAACAAATGTGTTTTTAGCTGAAGAAATGACCGAAGCAGCACTGGCTAACCTTCAGAAGGCTGCGGAAATTGATACGACCAATGCTACCATATTTTTTGCCATTGGTGCCAAATACAACGAAATTGTTGATGATACAACAAGGACTGAAGAAATGAGACAGGACGCGTTTGAAAAAGCTGTTGCTGCCTATAATAAATCACTTGATATTGATCCTGAATTTTTTGACCCGGCCTATAATATGGGTGCTCTGTATGTAAATAAAGCATCATCTGTTATAGAAATTGCAAACCAGCTACCTTTAGATGAAGTGGAAGAATATGACAGGTTAAAGGCAGAAGCTGACAAATACCTGGAAGATAGTTTGCCATATCTTGAAAAAGCTCACCAGTTACAACCTGATGATGTTAGTACCATGGCTTCTTTAAAAGAAATTTATACAAGACTTAATATGCTTGAAAAATTAAAAGAGATAAATGCCAAACTGGAAGGTTTATAAAAAATTATAATT
>JAWKKL010000066.1:0-18747 GCA_041393275.1 Bacteroidales bacterium | reverse complement strand
TTATTTGGTTTGTTGATTTTTATTCAACAATCATTTTTTTGGTAACTACCGATTTTCCTGCAGTTACAGTATAGAAATATACACCGCTTGAAAGCTGGCTGCCATCAATTTCAAGTTTGTTCAATCCGGCTGAAGCCTGTCCGGCATCAATCGAATAAACTACCTGGCCCATCATGTTGGTAACATCAAGGCTTAAGTTGGCCCCTTTGTTGAGGTTCACATAAACGGTAGATGTTCCGTTGAATGGGTTAGGCTGGTTCTGCGCTACATCAATATCGCGAATAGCTGGTGTGTCTTTGATACCTACGATAAAATCATTCTTATCCACTTTCATGAACTGAATCTTGTTTTCAGCCGGATCATCTTCATCACCTCTCACACTTAGACCAGGCTCCTGGTCAAGCTGGTAATTCAGGTAAAGAAAATCGTCGCTGGTTTGTGAAACGTTGGGGAAAACACATTCATCGAAAATATGCGACAGATCAGCAGTAAGGTCAACAAATTTGGCTTCCCATGTTGCACCACCGTCAATTGAAGCACGTCCCCAAAGGTGACGGTAATCCTGAAGACCGTTGTTGAAGGTTTCGGTAATACCTGCCCAGATAACAAAAATCCGGTTTTGATCGTCAATAACAATGGTTGGCTGGCTTGATGTTCCAACATAATATAACCCAACTTCGCCAATGATATCCCATTCGCCGTTTCCGTTAACGTCCTGTGCCCAACCAATATAGTTGTAATCTTCAACGAGCTCGGTATATGGAGCATCGTCATAAGGGTTCAGTGCATCAACATCGTTGGAGAAAACTGGCATGTCTTCGTTCCAGTACCCTAAACCGTCAACCAGTGGAAACCATGATTGAGCTGTTCCATCGGCAGATAATGCCCTGTTGATACCAAAAGCAACGTGTACTTTTCCATCCATATCAATGGTGAGGTGTTTTGCACCATCAGCGCAATAAAAGGTATCAGTTACTCCACTTGTCCAAAGTGGGTATGGGTTTTCCCAGATCACAGTTTTTTCCCAGTCATCACCACCATTGGTTGATTTCATCAAAACAAAATCTGTCCATGCATCGCCAACAGTAAATGCAACAACATCACCGCGTGCCTGGATTTCATAGGTATCGCCACTAACGGCAACAAAATAATCTGAACTTAGTTCATCATATAATTCCATGTCGGGGTCCCAGCTTATACCACTGTCAGAAGAACGGGAATACAATACGGCACCGTCAATTCCTTCGTAAATAACACCACCATTGGCTACAGGTCTTGTAATAGCAATAGAGTGAATAACAGAATGGTCGACTCCACCGGTTGCCATACGTGGCCATAACATACCTTCCCAACCTCCGGCAGGTCCGAAAACTTCTAAGAACGTCCAGTCGCCGGTTCCTTTGTCAGGGCGCATTGAATACACAAGCCCGTCGTATGTTCCTTCTGAGAAGTGGGCTAAACTAAGTTCGCCGTTCTCGCCCCAGGGTGCATACGCCGGCCAACCCGTGCGGTCGCCTTCGAGACGCTCGGTAGCCATCGGTCCCCAGTTGGTGCCATCGAAATAATTATAACCAGTCCCTCTTTCAGGAAATGCTGTTGGTGTATTTCCAAATGTAAAAACACCCCCAATGGTTCCATCATCAAAAAGATGGATACGGTTTTGCATACTTGTGTTTGATTGTAAGTCGTACCAAGTTAAGCCCATAACTTCTTCTTCGGGAGTTAACAAGGGGCTTTTTGGATTGGCAGGAATAACTGCCTGGTCGTTGTGGTTCATTGTTTCAGCGGTTGCCGGTAACATAATTTCCGCTTTGTTGCGAAGATGCTTGGGCACCGTTACCCGATTCTGGGCAAAGCTTGATACAGCAAAACCTAATACTAAAGTCAAAAGTAAAATCTTCTTCATGATCATAAAAAATTTAGTTAAACAAAATATTAATTAATATGTATTTTTCTATCGCAAAATATACCTGCCCTGTATAGATATTTCAACCTGCTAAATTACAACTTTTTAATAATATATCAGAAAAATTATTTTTTTCTGAACTTATTCGCAAATTCCCTGCCCATATGTAACGCATTAATATTAACGTCTATTATATCCTGTCCTTTTGTTTTAAATAGTTCAGCAACCGCATTTTCTAAGGATGCAAATTCAAGATTAAGAAAAGGGGAGGCAGCGCCCAGTATCACGATATTGGCCGATCGTCTGGAGCCAATGTCATTGGCAATTTTATTTGCATCGATGATGATATGGTTATTGAATTTCCTTATTTCATTCAGGATTTCATCGATGTTGGGATAATTGGGTATATTAACAAAAGGAACTGAATTTGTAATGAGCCAACCATTTTGCGATAGCATTGGCAAATAGCGCAGCGACTCCATGGGCTCAACAGAAATGATTAAATCGCCTTTACCCAGTGGGATAAGATCGGATGCAATTTCTTTATCAGAGATACGCAGGTTTGAATGCACATCGCCACCCCGTTGGCTCATGCCATGAACTTCGGCTTGTTTTAAATACAATCCTTTATCAACAGCAGCCATTCCTATGGCAGCAGCAATGGATAAAATACCCTGTCCTCCCACACCGGCAAGAATAATATCTTGTTTCATCTTTTTATTTTTTGTTTTCTTTTAATTTGTTCAGATGGAATACCTTTTGAATTGTCATTAAGCATGAACAAACATCGTCTTTGCGGTATTTCAAAATACTGATTCCTTATCTGTTAATTATTTACATTTTCGATTTCTTTCTTTTTCTTTTCGTCCCTTATCCGGCGGGTAGCGGTGTGCAGGCATTCTCTACGCGGAATGATAACAGAAACACCCTGGTAGGCGATTTCTTTTTTAAAGGCTTGCATGTTTTTTTCGTGCCATTTTGGAGAAGGATCCATTAGAATAATGTGGTCTTTTTCAACACCCAATGCTTCGCAAATGGCTTCAATTTTTCCACTTGCCGATGATGTTTGACCTCCCGTCATGGCTGTTGTTGCATTATCAAGGATAACAACCGTAACCGATGATTTATCGTTAACGGCATCCAGCAAACCAGTCATGCCAGAGTGGGTAAAGGTTGAATCGCCAATAACCGCAACAGCCGGGGTAAAACCTGCATCGGCTGCCCCTTTGGCCATGGTAATGGAAGCACCCATATCCACACAGCTATTTATCGCTTCAAAAGGTTCAAGAGCCCCTAAGGTATAACAACCAATATCGGAAAATACTCTTCCTTTTGTATACTCTGCCAGGGAGTCATTCAAGGCATTATACGAATATATGTGCGGACATCCTTTGCATAGTTTGGGTGGTCGCGCTGTAACTAAATCCGGGATACTTATAGTTTTCGGTAAGTCGAATCCTAATGCCCTGCCAACTTTATTAGGCGTAAGTTCGCCATCGCGCTGGATGGTACCGTCCAATCGTCCTTTAATTTTTTTGCCAAGTCCAAGATAGCTTGATAAGGTATCTTCTATAAACGGATATCCGTCTTCCAGGATAAGTAATTCATCACATTGATTATAAATTGCCTCAATTTTATTTTTTGGTAAAGGGTACTGGCCGATTTTCAATACAGGAAACGGAATATTCCTGTCAGGGAAATTCTCCATCAGGTAATTATACCCGATACCACCGGTTATAATACCCAGGGATCTGTCGTTTCCTTCGAAAAGCACATTAAACGGGCTGTTTTCAGAATTCCGGATAAAATTTTCCTGATTGTCCAATAAAAGTTTAAATCGTTTACGGGCATTTGATGGAAGTAAAATAAACTGGTTAGCCGAAACCGGTAGTTTTATATCATTTTGTTTTCTTATATTCTTCCGAATTATCCCTGAGCGTGAATGGGCAAGGCGGGTAGTGATCCTCATCATCACCGGTATCCCGAATTTCTCCGAAACATCAAATCCAAAGTGCATCATATCGTATGCTTCCTGCTGGTTTACAGGCTCAAAAATCGGGATCATGGCAAACTGGCCAAAAAACCGTGAGTCCTGTTCGTTTTGTGATGAGTGCATCGAAGGGTCATCAGCCACCACCACAATCAATCCACCGTTTGCGCCTGTGATGGCAGAATTTACAAATGCATCGGCCGCTACATTTAAGCCTACATGTTTCATACACACAATGGAACGTTTTCCGGCGTACGACATGCCAAGGGAAGCCTCCATAGCTGTTTTCTCATTTGCAGCCCACCCTGACCGGATGTTCATTTTCTGTGCCTCTTTAGAGTTAAGAATATATTCCATGATCTCTGTTGAAGGTGTGCCCGGATAGGCATAGATTCCCGACAGCCCTGCATCAATTGCCCCTTGTGCGATGGCCTCATCTCCTAATAAAAGTACTTTTTCCATAACGTGCTGAATAGCTTTATTTTTCACTAGTAATCGAAACAAAATTAAATAAATATTTTGTCTAAAAAAGGGTTTGGTTTATCTATAATAAGTATAAATAGTGGGGTATTATCAGATGTGGAAATAATCGCTGGATTGCCTGTTAGTTGTAAAATGGAGTTCGAAAGTGAATTTTGTGAATTAGTAATATAGTAGATTAGTCAATTAGTAAATAGGTGAAATAGAAAATAGGTAAATTGGTAGGAAGGGTAGAAGGGGAAGTTTGTAAAATATAAACGGTTCAATTTTATCTTCTGTATAAAAGAAAAACTATTTTAGCTCTTTTCTGTTTAGTTTTACAGATTGAAAATACAGGATGAATTTTTTAGCTCATTTATATTTGTCGGGTGAAGATGAAGAAATGATCATTGGTAATTTTATTGCCGATCATGTAAAGGGTAAAGTGATAGAAAAATATTCTGGAGGCATTGTGGCAGGCATTCGGTTGCATCGAGAAATAGATAATTTTACCGACACTCACCCGGTGTTTATCCAAAGTAAAAACAGGCTGGCCGTAAATTATAAAAAGTATGCAGGGGTCGTTACCGATATGTTTTACGACCATTTTCTCTCCTCTACCTGGCCTGAATATTCTCATGAATCAATAGATTCTTTTACCAAAAGGATGTACCGGATCATCATGAGGAAATATTTTATTTTGCCACCAAAAACTAAACGTATACTGCCTTTTATGGCGCAAGACAACTGGTTGAAGGGATATGGTACTTTTGAAGGCCTGGGAAGGGCGTTAAGTGGAATGGCCCGGCGGACACCCTTCAAGTCAGGTATGGAAAATGCCATTATTGACCTGAAAAAGGATTATGCACTATATCATGCTGAGTTTTCTGAGTTTTTCCCGCAAATTGTAGCTTTTAGCAATAATCTCAGAAAAGAATAGTACCCTTTGCTAAATCGTTTTGAAACGGGTTTATTTTTTATCCTTCGATTCCTTATCTTTTTTAAGTTGGATAATTTTTTCCACAAGGTCGGGCACTTTTTCGAAAATTGACTCCATGCCTTTCGAGCGGGAAACGCTAACCATCGATATTTCATCGCCTTTGCTTACCAAAAACCCGATGGGTTCCATACCTATACCAGCTCCGGCACCACCTCCTTTGTTTCCTTTTTTATCATCCTCGCTGCCACCGGCGCCGCTTCCAAATCCCATCCCGATTTTAATAACGGGTACGCAAGTAAACTCACCTAATTTAAAAGGCTCGCCGATAACTGTTTCGGTTTTTGCCATCATCTTGAGTTGCTCAAGCACTTTGCTGAGCATGTCTTCCAATTTGAAATCCATTTGACTAAGTTTTTAATTTATGTTTTATAAAAATAGTGATTATGCCAAATAATATGGTAAAAAGTGTTGATTCTGTGTGAAAGATTATTTCATTTTTCTGATGATAATTGACAGACAATTTAATCTTATTAGTATAATAGAATGAAAATACAGGGATCAAGTATGCATTTCGGATTACGTTACCCGTATCAATGGTTAATGTTAACTTTTTAATTTTAAACGAATGGTGAATTTTCCTTCCAATTTTCATGACAAGCCAAAGGGTTTTTAATTTTACATTTCCAATTTTCTTCTTTTTCTTAGACTTTTTCTTTTTTGACGATATTTTTTCTGATGATTTGTAAAATGAAATCGTGTACGGAAAGAATAAAAATCTAGCCTTAATTTCAGGAAACCCATTATTATCCTGTGTCAGCCGAAATTTTATCAATCCCTTTAACCCGGCTTCATATTTTGATTCACTCGTTCCTATATATAAGTATACCGGCGAAAACAGAAGCCAAAGTACAATTAGTATTAAAAAACCAAAGATGATGATCCATGTCATGGTGTCACAAAATAACAAAATTTTTCAATGGATAAATGTATATCAGGCATAGACGGTTGCCACCAATCTCCTTTTTCCGCCTTGATTTCTGAACTCGCAAAGATAAATCCCCTGCCACGTTCCCAAATTCAAACGGCCGCTGGTAATTGGTACGACTACCGATGTACCAACCAGGGATGATTTTATATGAGCCGGCATATCGTCTGCGCCTTCAAACGTATGAATGTAGTGTTTGGCTTCTTCGGGAATGAGCTTATTAAAAACCGTCTCAAAATCCATTCTAACCGTCGGGTCGGCATTTTCATTTATAGTCAGGCCGGCTGATGAATGTTTAATAAACAAATGCAACATGCCATTGCCGGAAATAATCGGGATTTGATCTTCAACCAAATGGGTGATAAGATGAAATCCCCGTTGAAATGGAGGTAACGTAAATTCAACCTGTTTTATCATTAAAATAAAGGGTCCTTTTAGGGACCCTGATTGATTATTTTTTTGCCGGTTTCTTTTTATTGATTCCAGCCATATCTTCAAGCATTGCCGTTGTAACCGATTTAGGACGTTCAAGAGGATATCCCAAAGCTCTGTCCCAAATAATGTTTGCACAAATACCAATGGCGCGGCCAATGCCAAATAATACAGTATAAAAATCAAATTCACGTACACCGTAATGCCATTGTATTACGCCCGATTGAGCATCAACGTTGGGCCATGGATTTTTTGCCTTGCCATGCTCTTGCAAAATTGGCGGAACAACTTTATAAAGTATATCCACATATTTAAAAATAGTGTCTTCTTTTAAATGTTTTAAACTAAACTCACGTTGCAACGAATACCGGGGATCGGTTTTCCGAAGTACAGCGTGCCCAAAACCCGGTATTACCTGACCCGAATTAAGGGTTTCCCAAACATATTGTTTGATCTCATCTTCTGATGGGATTACCTTTTCGCCACCCATTCGGTCAATCAATTCGTGTAGCCACTGCAATACGCCCTGGGCTGCCAAACCATGCAGGGGACCTGCTAAACCATTGACCATAGCTGAAATTGAGAGGTAAATATCGGACAATGAACTGGCAACTAGATGGCCCGTATGTGCACTTACATTTCCGCTTTCATGATCGCTGTGTATGATGAAATGAAGCCTTGAAACATCATCATAGGGTTTATCTTTTCCCATCATAAAAGCAAAATTACCACCAAAGTCAAGGTTTGGATTGGATTGTATCCGTTTTCCATCCCGGTATACTTTTGCATAAATGTAGGTGGCAATCTCAGGTAATTTTGCAAGCAGGTTCAGTGAATCTTCATACATAGGATCCCAATAGTCCTTTTTGTTAATGCCTGCAACGTACTTTTTTGTAAAGAAAGATTCGCGGTGCATCGATAAAATCGCTGTTGAGAAAATAGTCATCGGATGACTGCAACAAGGAAAAGAATCGATCACATCATAAATATAACGGGGAATAATCCTACGCCGGCTGAATTCATCCACCACATCCATCACTTCTTTTTCGTCAGGAATATCCCCTGTCAGTAGCAGATGAAATAAGCCTTCAACATAAGGCATTTCCGATCCTTTGGGTTTCGGCAGTTTTTCAAAAACCTCTTTCAGTGTAAATCCTCGGTATCGAATTCCTTCATCGGGATCGAGGTAGGAAATATCGGTAACAAGGCTTTTAACACCCCTCATGCCACCAATGGCCTGTGAAATAGTAACCTGGTCGATAACTACATCGCCATAATCATTTAACAGGCGTTCTGTCCTGGGCCTGAACTCTTCTATTTTTTCATAAAGTCTATCTTTAAGTGTTGCCATATATGTTGTTTTTGTGAATTACATATTATTAATTATCTCATCGCCAAATTCAGAACATTTCAATAACGTGGCACCTTCCATTAAACGGTGAAAATCGTAGGTTACCTTTTTATTGCTAATGGAGGCTTCAAGGCCTTTCCAGATTAAATCATGGACCTCTTTCCATCCTAAATAGTTGAACATCATAGCGCCTGACAGGATAACAGATCCGGGATTTACTTTATCAAGCCCTGCATATTTTGGTGCTGTTCCGTGAGTGGCTTCAAATATAGCATGGCCAGTTGTGTAGTTAATATTTGCTCCCGGTGCTATTCCAATGCCACCCACCTGGGCAGCAAGGGCATCTGAAAGATAATCGCCGTTGAGGTTCATGGTTGCAATCACTTCAAATTCGGCTGCGCGTGTTAAAACCTGTTGAAGGGTAATATCGGCAATAGAGTCTTTAATCATTAATTTTGACTTCCATTTTCCATTGCCATGGGTCGGCATTAAATCGAGTGCCTGCTCTACTTCTTTCCTTATGTCCGCTTGTTGAGCAGGGGTCATAAGGCCATACCCCGGTTCGGCCAGTTTAGCATTTTCCTCAACTGTAATTTCAGGATTTGCGTCTTTATTTCCTATGATCCAGCTTTCGCGTTGGGTAATAATATCGTTTCTGTATTCTTTTTTGGCAATATCATACCCCCAGTTCTTAAAAGCACCTTCGGTAAACTTCATGATATTCCCTTTGTGCACCAGGGTAAGGGATGGACGTTTTTCAGCAAGGGCATATTCAATGGCTGCTTTTACGAGGCGGTTTGACCCCTCTGATGAGATCGGTTTTATGCCAATTCCTGAAGTTTCGGGAAACCTGATTTTATTAATACCCATTTTATTTTGAATGAAATCGATTACTTTTTTTACCTCTTCTGAGCCTTCCTTCCATTCAATGACCGCATAAATATCTTCTGTGTTTTCCCTGAATATAACCATATCCACATCTTCGGGCTTTTTAACCGGCGAAGGGACCCCCGTAACATATTTAACCGGCCTCAAACAGACATACAAATCAAGAATTTGGCGAAGGGCCACATTCAACGACCGTATTCCTCCACCAACCGGGGTTGTTAACGGGCCTTTTATCCCTACAAGGTATTGTTTAAATGCTTCAACAGTGGAGTCGGGCAACCATTCGCCTGTATCATTAAAGGCATTTTCGCCAGCCAATACTTCCTTCCAAACTACTTTTTTCGATCCGCCATAAGCTTTTTTAACGGCTGCATCGAATACTTTTTGCGATGCATTCCAAATATCCGGCCCTGTGCCATCGCCCTCTATAAAAGGGATTATCGGGTTGTCGGGAACCTGAAGTTTCCCATTTTCCATTCTGATTTTTTCTCCACTCATACTTTTTTAATACTAAAAACTTTAATAATGTTAATACCTACATATGTTAAGGTTGGTAAAAGTACAAAACTAAATTGGAATTTTTTTACCTAATCAGAAAATTTCACTTATTTAGATGAAATTAAAAATAATTAATGTAACGGGAATTTACTTTTTGCGTCTTACATTTTTAGAAGGGAACAAAAAGAAATTTCCTAAATTTGTATTTCTATGCAGGAAACTAGATTATACAGAAGTCAATCCGATTCGGTGATCGCCGGTGTATGTGGTGGTTTGGGTAATTATTTAAACATTGATCCTGTCGTTTTCAGGGTGTTGTTTGTAGTAGCCATACTGGTTGGCGGTAGCGGCCTTTTGGTATACATTATCCTATGGATAATTATTCCTCAGGAAAATGTATCGTTTATTAATTCGAAAACAGCAAATAATGATATTATGACAGACGAAACAAAAACGAATGAAACGAATACACAGTTTGAATCCGACAAAAAGCCACCAAAAAATGATGGAAATTTATGGGGCGGATTGATATTGATTTCACTGGGAGCCATATTCCTGATCGACAGGTTTGTGCCACGCATTGATTTTGGCGATTTGTGGCCTTTGATCCTTATCGTAATCGGGATAATTTTGATTACAAAAAGTTATCAGCATACAAAAAAGTAAAGAAATATGAAATATGGAAATATTTTCTGGGGTGTAATATTAATTACCCTTGGTGTTTTATTTGCCTTGCGTAACCTTGATATTTACTTCTTTTCGTGGGGTTCGATTTTTCGTTTATGGCCCCTTGTTTTTGTTTTTTGGGGCATCTCCCTGTTGCCTGTAAAATCGGGCATGAAACTATTGCTTACGGTAGTTACGGTGGTTGTTGCAATTATATTATTGGCAAGCTATCCTGGCAGGGGATACCACTTTTTTAATGGTTGGAAAGACCATATTACAATTGGGCGGGATTATGATGACAATGAAGAACAGAACTGGGAAGATCAAATCCATAGCGAAGAATTCGATGATGCTATTCAATACGCTACCTTAAATTTTGATGCGGCAGCCGGAGATTTTAAAATCAGGGGGGTTACATCCAAATTATTTGAATTTGAAACGGAAGGAAATGCCGGCCCATATACCGCTATTACAAAGGATATTGGTGAGGATGCCGTAATCATTGACTTTTCGCAAAAGCACTTTCGGGGTGGAAAGGACATTGAAAATTCAGTATGGATGAATTTGAATGAAAACCCCGTTTGGAATTTGAATATTGATGTAGGAGCGGCTAAATTAGACATGGACCTTTCTACTTTCAAAATCGAAAAACTGGATGTTGATGGGGGGGCGGCAGATATCGATATAAAAATTGGGAACAAATTCAAAAAAACCAAAGTAAATATTGACGCAGGAGCTTCGGGTATAACTATTAAAATACCTCTCGAATCTGCCTGCGAGGTTCATACAAATACTATTTTATCGGGCCGCGACCTGGAAGGATTTAATAAAATAAAAAACGGACTTTATCAAACACCAAACTTTTCCGATTCGGCAAATCAGGTATTTATTGATGTAGATGCTGCGGTTTCCGGTGTAAAGGTTGAACGGTATTAAAAATTTACGATTAATCTGCTTTCCTTACGAATGCTATTGATTTTCTACATTCGGCCAGAATTTGTCATGGGTAAACCCAATTAAACCATTGGTAAAATAAATAATCGGTATCTCACGTTTATTTTTTTATTTTCTTTGCCATATGTACAAAGCACTATTATAATGTCTGTTAATAAATTGAAATAATTTTTTCAAATTTTGAAATCAGCAGACATTGTAGTAAATATAATTTAATGGGTTCATAAAATTTTACTATGAAAAAATATTTTACCTGCACGAAGATATTTTCCCTTTTTATTTTTTTTATTGTGATTTCGACTTGCACCTTTGCGCAAAATGGTACCATTCGGGGTTTTGTTTACGAAAAAGAAACCGGGGAACCCGTTATTTTTACCAATGTATATTTACTGGGAACAACGTTTGGTGCTGCCACCGATGTGAATGGCTATTTTGCCATTTCACAAATTCCTCCCGGAAAATATATTTTAACTGTAACCTACCTTGGATATGATACTTTAAAAATGGATGTAACTATCAACGCAGACGATATTATTTCCGAACAATTGTTGCTTGAAAAAGGCTCCTATACCCTTAATCAGGTCCAAATAACGGCCGAGAGGGCGGAGGCAAGGACAGAAACGCGAACCTCGGTTGTAAAAATTACTCCAAAACAGATAAAACAATTGCCTTCCATTGGCGGTCAGCCCGACTTGGCCCAGTATTTACAAGTGTTGCCAGGTGTAGTGTTTACCGGCGACCAGGGTGGCCAATTATACATTCGGGGTGGTTCACCCATTCAAAACAAAGTACTTCTCGATGGGATGATCGTTTATAACCCGTTCCATTCTATCGGTTTGTTTTCTGTATTTGATACCGATATTTTGAGGAATGCCGATGTATATACCGGCGGTTTCGGGGCCGAATATGGGGGCCGAATTTCCTCTGTGATGGATATTACAACCCGCGATGGAAATAAAACACGCATGGCAGGAAAAGTGGGGGCCAGTACCTTTGGGGCAAATATAATGATTGAAGGGCCCATGAAAAAAATGGTGGATGGCGGTAAGGGAAGCTCTTCATTTATTTTTTCAGCAAAAAATTCGTACCTGGAAGAAAGTTCTAAGATTTTTTATAATTATGTTGATACAGCCGGATTACCCTTTGATTATACAGATATTTATGCAAAGATGTCGTTTATGGGTGCCAATGGAAGCAAAGTAAGCCTTTTTGGATTTAATTTTAACGACAGGGTGAATAATTATAAGTCACTTTCCGATTTTGGATGGGATTCATATGGTGGTGGGGCCAATTTCCTTGTTATTCCAGGTAAATCGCCCGTATTGATGGAAGGGCACATCGCTTATTCGCAATATAAAATTTCGCTTGAAGAAGCAAGCAGCCCTCCTCGCGAAAGCTCTATTAACGGATTTAATATGGGTTTCGACTTCACTTATTTCATTGGGAAAGATGAACTGAAATATGGCTTTGAAATATTGGGATTTAAAACGGATTATTTATTTTATAATTCAGTTGGTCTCGAAATATCGCAAGTTGAAAACACCACCGAATTAGGGATGTATGTTAAATACAAAAAAACTGCAGGCAACTGGCTAATCGAACCAAGTTTTCGTTTCCAATATTATGCTTCCCTGTCAACGCTTTCGCCCGAACCACGATTGGCCATGAAATACAATGCTACCGATAACTTCAGGATAAAATTTGCCGGTGGTTTGTATTCACAAAATCTTATGAGCGCCAGGAATGACCGTGATGTTGTCAACCTGTTTTATGGATTTTTATCAGGGCCTGATAATCTGCCCAAAACCTTTGATGGTGAAGAAATAAAAAATAACCTGCAAACAGGCGAACATGCAATATTGGGTTTTGAGTATGATTTGACAAATAAAATTACCGTTAACCTGGAAGGTTATTACAAAAATTTTTCACAACTCACCAACCTGAACCGCCAAAAGCTATTTGATGAAACTGAAGAAACTACTGATTTTCCTGATCTTTTGGTGAAAGATTTTATCGTTGAGCAAGGGTATGCAACAGGTGCTGATTTTACCCTGAAATATGAGACCCCAAAATTATATTTGTGGTTTGTTTATTCATTGGGTTATGTAATCCGCAAATACGAAGATATTTCAGGAGAAATAATAGAATACCATCCGCATTACGATCGCAGGCATAATGTGAATTTAGTAGCAACCTATGTATTTGGTGACAAGAGAACCTGGGAAGTAAATGCCCGCTGGAATTATGGTTCAGGATTCCCATTTACACTCACGCAGGGCTATTATCCCGAGCTCACATTTCAGGATGGAATTTATTCTGATTATATTACAAGCAATGAAGATCTTGGTATTTTGTTAGATGATATAAATCAGGGGCGTATTTCTGATTACCACCGCCTTGATGTAGGTATGAACAAAACATTCTATACCGGCCAGTTTACCAAAATTGAAGTAAATGTTAGCGTTACGAATGTTTATGACCGCGAAAATATTTTTTATGTTGACCAGCTCACCGGCGAACGTGTTTATCAGCTTCCTATAATGCCGAGTTTGGGTTTGATGTTTTCATTTTAATGATTATTTTCCCCTTCTTCTTAAGAGCTGATAAAAGTTGAATACAGAAAAAGGTTTGTTAATACGCAAATAACCCTCTTTTACGGCACTAATATTTTCAATGGTATAAAAGGCTTTCGGGTCGAACCGGTTGACAAATCCGATGTATTCTTTTGCATCTTTTCTGTTTATAATTGATAAAAGCATTTTTACCTGGCCCGACATACCCTCAACGTCCACAGTGATAACGGCAAACTGGTTGTTTCTCAAATGAGCAATCAAATTGGTCGTCTCGGTTTTCGGGATTACCCTGATAAGGATGGTGCCGATGGAAAGTTTTTCTTCCAATACAATGCCCACATAGTTTCCCATGGCAAACCCGAGTCCATAGGCGATATAACCCATTACATTATTCAGGTTTTGCATGATCTGGCTAATGGCGATCAACCAGATAACCACCTCAAAAAAACCAAGCACAGGGGCAAGGTATTTTAAACCTTTGGATACAAATATCAGCCGGATGGTTCCAATGCTAACATCCAGTATCCTTGATAAAAAAATCAATAAGGGCAGCAATACCCAGGCGAAAAATTCAGAATGAATTAAAGAATTGTCAATCATAAGGATTATTTAGAAATAGTAAAACCTCAAAATATTTTGTAAAGTTACAAGTATCTATAGATGCAACGCAACCTCATTCGTTAAAAAAAGTATTTTTGTTTTTTAATACAGCATAGTTGGAATAAATCCGATAAGAGGACGTTATTGTAAAAATTTTTTCGATTGAATTTATACGCAAGAAAAAAACGCTGGAAATGGTTTCTGTTTGCATCGGCAGTAATTATCGTTGCGGTTTCGTTATGGTATACCCATATCCTGGTACGAAAGATTGCCCTTGATGAACGGACCAATATTGAAATTTGGGCTGATGCCATTCAGAAAAAAGCAGAACTGGTAAATTATACCGAAGTATTCTTCAAACAGCTTCAGGACGAAGAACGAAAACGGGTGGAGCTTTTGGCCGACGCGTACCGTATCATTACCATAGTGGAAGATGAAACCCTGAACTTTTTTATGAAAGTAACTTCGGAAAACACCACCATTCCTGTTATACAAACCGATAGCCGGGGGAAAATTAAAAGTGCTATCAATGTTAATTTTGATTACGATACGGTGGAATATCTCAGGGGAAACCTGCGGAACGAGTTTATGGTTTACCCACCGATAAAAATTGCCTATAGTGCTGATAAGTTTGATTACCTTTTTTATAAAGAATCGACTTTGTTTACCGAATTGAAAGTTGTGATGGACGACCTGATCGAATCCTTTTTTTCGGAGATCGTTATAAATTCTGCCTCTGTTCCTGTTATTATTACCGACAGCACCAAAACCAAGGTACTTGCTTATGGTATGCTTGATCCGGTTAAGGCGCAGGATTCAGCGTTTATGATGCAAACCCTGAAAGAAATGGCCAGCGATAACAAACCTATTGTTATTGATTTGGTTGACCAGGGAAAAAGGTATGTGTATTATCAGGATTCGGAATTACTAACGCGGCTAATGTTTTTCCCTTATTTACAGTTGGGAGTGATCATGGTTTTTTTATTTATCGCTTATATTTTGTTCAGTTCGGCCCGAAAGTCAGAACAAAACCAGGTGTGGGTCGGCCTGGCCAAAGAAACAGCACACCAGTTGGGAACCCCCCTTTCGTCAATGATTGGTTGGATCGAACTGTTGAAAATGGACGGGATTGAAGGGGACGCCATCACCGAACTAAATAAAGATGTGGAAAGGCTCCATAAAATTACTGACCGGTTTTCTAAAATTGGTGCCGAACCAAAACTTAAAACAACAAATATTGTAACGGTAATTTACGATTCGGTCGATTATATAAAATCAAGGTTTTCACGGAAAGTTTTGATTTCCATAAAAAACAAAGAAAATGAAACCATTTATGCGCCCATCAATCTTCACCTTTTCGAATGGGTAATTGAAAATGTGTGCAAAAATGCAGTAGATGCAGTTGTTGGTGATGGCACCATTGAAATTGAGATTCTTGAAGAACCAAACCTGGTGATAATCGATATTCATGATAATGGAAAAGGGATCCCAAAATCAAAGTATAAAAGTATCTTTAATCCCGGATATACAAGTAAAAAGCGTGGATGGGGACTGGGGTTATCATTAGCCAAAAGAATTATAAACGAGTATCATAAAGGAAAAATATTTGTAAAAAGTTCGACCTTAAATAAAGGGACCACTTTTCGAATTATGCTTCGCAAAGAGAAATAATTTTTAAAAGGGAAAATCATCTTCGGGATTTACCTCTGTTTCTATATCAACTTCAACAGGCTTTTTGGCTAATTTATGAATGGGATTGCCCTCGACATAAATGGATTTTGGGGTTGTTGGGCAGGCATATTCGCAGGCCCCGCAACCAATGCAAATGTCGTCTTTGACTTCGGGGATTTTCAGGTCATTTTTATAAAACACCATGTTTACAGCTTTAGTGGGGCAATGCTCCGAACAGGCCCCGCAATCTTTTTCATCGGTGTAAACTATGCAGTTCTCTTTGATAAACTTTGATACCCCCAATTGGGTCAGTTTTTTCTTTTCCGGTTCAATGGGCAAAATAGCCCCTGTTGGGCAAACTTCACTACAAATGGTGCAATCAAAATTGCAGAAACTTGTATGAAAATCCATATGAGGTTGCATTATGCCAAATATCCCATGTTCAAAAAATGAAGGTTGGATCACACGGGTTGGACATGCGCTGACACATAATTGGCAGGCCGTGCAGGAATTTCTATAATGATCAAGGCTTAATGCCCCGGGGGGAATTGTTGGATTTTATTTATTCACCGGTATTTTTCCATCGGCCAAACCTTCTGAAAAAGATTTTTTTGCAAGCAGAAGCACACCCGCGGAACAGCCACAGAGTTTTTAATAAATTGCCGTCTTAGGCTTGATTGGTTTTTAACCGGTTCGGCTTTCTTAAGGGTGGAGGTATATGAATACAATACGCCTCCCGACGGACAAACCGTTAAACAATCCATGCAGCCGATGCATCGCGAGAAATCAACGGATTTGTTTTTTGTATCAATACATTCGGCTTTGCAATTGGCGCCACAAACTCCACAACTTGTACATAAACCCTGGTGAAGCGATATTTTGAAAATTGAAAACGAGAGATAAATCCCAATAAAGTCCCAACCGGACAAACCGTATTGCAATACAAGCGCCCATGTTTATAAACCAGCCAGCCGATCAGAAAAACGATAAAAGAAGCATATCCGAACGAGGCCCAGCTAAAGCTTTTCAGGCTAACAGGAAAAAGGGTATAGTTTTGAAATTGTTCAAGAATACTAACGCCAATATTATTAATAGCATAATAAACCGGACGGAAAAGGTTTGACATGATTTTTCCAAAATGCTGTACGGGTCAAGAGGTTTAGCAAAAAAACATTTCCAAAAACCAAGAATAAAATAACCCCCGCAAATAGTCCGTATCGCCAGCTATTTTTAGGCTTGAAATTTGAATAGTTTTCTTTTTTAAATTTTTTGCAACAACGATAAATATATCCTGCAGTGTTCCCACCGGGCAAAGAAAAGAGCAATAAACACGGCCAAATAAAATGGTGAGGACCAACACCACAACGAACCCCGAAAATACTATTGCAGAAACCTGGATAAATTTTAAGATGGATGGAATAAACTGAAAATATAGAATTCCTTTTATAAAATCTGAGCTAAATGTATTGCCAAAATCAATGAACAAAAAAGTGATCAGCACAAAAAACAATAGCGAAACAACAATCCTCGCTTTTTTCAGCAGCCCAATCCCCATCAGCAATTTATAATTTTATCCGGTTGATGTTTAAGCTTTCAAGGTTGTAGGTTCCAACACCCAGATCGGCCGCTTTTATAATGTACGAAACATCCTCGGGATCGGAGCCGAACACTTTAGCCGCCGCCGCATCTGCGGCAACTATATCGGTCGAAACAATTTGTGTTTTATATTCAACAACATCGCTGACCGAAATTCCTCGCGGCCCGTTTTTCATCATCACCCTATATGCATCAATCACATTTAAATCGGGAAGCCTGTGGGTACAATAATCGGCGATGCATTGGTGAAGGTCGTTGCGGTGCCAGTACATCCGGTCCCAAACCACACCCATAAGGTTTTTCATAGCGATGCTAAGATCAGCAGAGCTATGATGTTTAAGTACCGGAACATTGATAAAAACATCCGAATCGAGGATCAACTCATGAACTTTTGCATTTTTTAATTTTAAGCCATTAGGTATGCTAACTTCTTTGTAATAACTTTCTGAATTTCCAGGCACTACTTTTGCCCCGGCCTGTTTGGCAAGATCTTCGATCTGGCTGGTTTTATAACATTTGTTCCAGTCGTCGCAGGTGTTATCAAAAACAAATACATCTTTTGCCCCGGCATTAAAACATTGCTCTACAATACGTTTGATCAGCTGAGGGTTGGTATTTCCGGCCCGTTCCGGCGAAACATCCCAGCCGATATTTGGCTTTACGACTACCGTTTGGCCTTGCTTAACAAAAGCTTTCATTCCGCCCAGCGATTCAATGGCTTTATCGAACATAGCATCCGGTTCCCCGTTTCTGACGGCCACCAGGTCGTAAGGTAATAACGGGTTACCTCCCGGATTGGCAAAAAGGGTGTTGATATTTCCGAAGGTAATGGCTGCACTTGCCGCCACACTGGCATTTACCGATGTTTTTATAAAGTCCCTACGTTTCATATCTATAAATTTGAATTTAAATTAAGACGTATAAAAATACTATTTAAGTGCATGAGGTAGATAAATATTTATTATTTCAAATGGTTTTAAATAAGGATTTCGGAAATTTTCAATGAATAATGTAAACTAAATAGGTTTGTTACGAAAATGAGTTTTACTTATTTATTGGCCTGCTTAAATATTCTTCGATACATCTCAATTCTCCCGGTGTGTTTACATTATAAAACAAATGGCTATTATAAAAACCGTGGGAAGAATCGATTGTCAGATATTTTGTATTCAAACCTCTTATAACCTCCTGTATTTTATAAACCCCATCTTCGATTGACTTTTCAATTTCGGGAATTA
>JAWKKL010000065.1:0-19600 GCA_041393275.1 Bacteroidales bacterium | reverse complement strand
CCTGCAACCCTTCCGGTTCAACTTCAAAAAAAGAAAATACAATTGATTCGGATGAATTAATTACAAATAAATCTCCAAAACATAATTGGGTGGCTTTGTTTGATGGACAAACGACCACCGGCTGGCGTGGATTTAACATGGACAGCATTCCTGAAGGATGGATAGCCAAAAATGGAGAATTGATCGGCCTGGGCCACGGAGGTGACCTGGAAGGTGATATTGTCACAAACGACCAGTTTGAAGATTTTGAGTTATCGCTTGAATGGGCAATCTCTGAAGGAGGTAATAGTGGAATTTTATTTCATGTACTGGAAGGCAATTACCCGGCAACTTACGCCACCGGTCCCGAATATCAGCTCATTGATGATGTGGGTTTTCCTAAAGAACTTGGACTTTGGCAACAAACCGGTGCAAATTATGCCATGCACATCGCATCAGAAAATAAAAAGTTGAAACCTGTAGGAGAATTTAATTCAAGCCGGATAAAAGTAAAAGATGGATGGGTTGAACATTGGCTCAACGGCGATATGATTGTTACTTACGAACTGTGGACAAAAGCCTGGTACGATAAATTAAAAGAGTCAAAATGGAAAGATTATCCGGGGTACGGCAGGGCAATAAAAGGACATATCGGGTTGCAGGATCATGGCAGCGTTGTGAAATTCAAAAACATCAAAATAAAAGAGTTGACCGAGCAGGGCGAATCTTTATTTAACGGAATTGACCTTTCAGGGTGGAAAATTCATGGTACTGAAAAATGGTATGCCGAAAATGGTGAATTGGTTTGTGTAAGTGGGCCTGATGAAAACTATGGTTATCTGGCTACCGAAAAAATCTACAAGGATTTTATACTTAGGGTTTCTTTTTTTCAGGAATCAAATGGCAATAGCGGCGTGTTTTTCCGTTCAGGCCTGGAGGGTACCAAAATAAGTGGCTGGCAGGTTGAAGTTGCCCCCCCGGGAAACAATACCGGTGGTATTTATGAATCCTACGGAAGGGGCTGGTTATATGAAATTCCTGATGAAAAGGAAAACATTCTGAAAGAAGGTGAATGGAATGATATAGTAATCAAAGTAAAGGGCGATCGCGTTATCACCTGGCTAAACAATGAAATGATGGCCGATTTAGCGGATGAAAAAATAGGTAAAGCAACCGGCGTAATTGCCCTGCAAATACATGATGGCGGTGGTGTGAAGGTGAAATGGAAAAATATATTTGTCAGGGAATTATAACGGAAGAATGAAAAATTAGTAAAATGGATAAAAATAAAAAAAGCACAAAAATATGGCTTGTTGTTTTGAGAGTATTGATTGGATGGCATTTTTTGTACGAAGGACTCGTAAAAGCAACGAATCCGAATTGGTCAAGCGTAGGATTTTTAATGGATTCGGAAGGGTGGTTCCAAGGGATATTTGAGGCGATGGCTGCAATTCCATCAATCTTAAATACAGTAGATTTTTTGAATGTCTGGGGTTTAATGGCCATTGGATTAGGATTGATTTTGGGATTGTTTACCCGTGTGGCTATTTGGTCTGGTGTCGTTTTGCTGGCATTTTATTATTTATCACATCCCCCGTTTGTTGGCTTTAGGTATTCAATGCCTTCCGAAGGAAGTTACTTAATTGTAAACAAAAATTTAATCGAAATGGTCGCTTTAATTGTTCTATCATTTTTTAGCACTGGCACTTTCATTGGCATTGATCGATTAATTTTTAAGAAAAAAAAGTTATAGAATGAAAAAAAAATCAGGCAGAATAAGTCGTCGCGATATTTTAAAATCTTTAGCTACAGTGCCTGTAGCCGGAGCACTGTTTTACAGTTGGTACCAAAAACAAAAATATGACAACCTGTTCAAACAGGCCATACAGGAAGAAATAAAACTGAGCACTGAAAATCCGGTACTCAATCGTAATGTATCTGCTGAGCCGAAAATACGCCTCGGAATCATCGGTACCGGTGGAAGGGGCAGGTCGTTGCTAAAAGCAACCGGATTCATCAGACCTGAAGTTATTGATAGTTATATCGAAGGCAAGGCAGAAAACAGGACGGACAAACGCTATGAAGAGTTTCTTGAACAGGATGATCTAAATGTTGAGTTAAACGGAGTTTGTGATATTTATGATATAAATGCGGAAAGGGGCCTTAAAGCAAGTGCCAATATATCGCAATCCAACAGGCAGTAAAATGGGTATACCAGCCAAACGATGGCAGGAATTATAAAGATTTACTCGCCGCCGATGACATTGATGCGATCGGTGGCAACGCCCGGATCACCGGCACGGAACCATGACCATCGAAGGCCAACGCAGGTAAACATGTGTATTGCGAACCATTAACATGGACCATTGAGAAGACATATGAAGTTGTAAACGCCGTGAAAGAAACGGAATTGTTTTTCAATTGGGTCATCAAAACAGACAAACGAAAGTTATTTCAAAGCAAAAGAAGCTTATGAAAAAGGTATCCTTGGAAAAGTTAACCTGGTAGAAGTAACCACCAACAGAAATAGCCCGGATGGGGCGTGGGTTTACGACATTGGCAAAGAAGCCGGGCCTCACAATATAGATTGGGAGCAATTCATCGGCCCGGCGCCAGATCACGAGTTCAGCCTGGAGCGATTTTTTCGGTGGCGATGTTGGTGGGATTACAGCACCGGCCTTTCCGGCGATCTGTTTACCCATGAATACGATGCCATGAATCAAATATTAAATCTGGGTATCCCTGATTCAGCAATTGCTTCAGGTGGAATTTATTTTTATAAAGACGGGAGGACAGTACCCGATGTACTTCAACAAACCTTTGAATATCCTGACAGGGATTTAACCCTTATGTACAGCGCTTCTTTATCAAGCAATATGAACAGGGGAAGAAGGATCATGGGGCATGATGCTTACATGGAAGTGGGTGGTGATCTTTACATTTATGCCGATTCGGAATCAACACGTTATGCCGAAAAAATCAAGGAAGGGCTTATTGATCCTAACATTCCCATTTATTCATTCACCCCCGGAATGAAACAAGTAGATGCCATTACTTCGCCAACCGAACAATATTTTGCAGGGCGGGGATTATTGTATACATACCAGGGTGGGAAGCGTGTTGACACATCCCATCTTCATGTTAAAGACTGGCTCGACTGCATCCGTGAAGGGGGTGTTCCAAGTTGCAATATAGACCTTGCTTTTGAAGAGGCCATGTCGGCCCATATGGGGACTAAATCTTACCATGAAAATAGAAAAGTTTATTGGGATAAAGAAAAAAAATTGATCGTTTAATTTTTATTATTAATTTTAAACAGCAAATTAAGAAAAATCCACATGGTCTCACGACGAAGTTTTATAAAAGGAGTCGCAGCAGCCGGGACTCTTGCAGCAGCATTTCCTCAATTAGCCATGGCAAATAACACAGGTAAACAAATAGGAATTCAACTTTATACCATTCGTGACCTGGTGAAAGAAGATTTTATGGGGACAATGCAAATCCTTGCCGATATTGGATTTAATATCATCGAAACAGCAGAATACAGCGATCGTAAGTTTTATGGATACGACCCTGCTGATTTTAACAGGACAGTCAGGGAATTTGGCATCAAACCGCTTAGCAGCCATAGTTATGTTACCAGGGCCAATATATCACAAACCATTGAAGATACAGCAAAATCAGGAATGAAATACCTGGTCCAACCATATGTTCCAGAAAGTATGCGTAAATCAAAGGATGATTATAAGCGGATTGCTGATGATTTGAACAGGTTTGGTGAACTTTGCAAAACTTCAGGTTTGACTTTTGCCTATCATAATCATGCATTTGAGTTTGAAAAGATTGAATCAGACATTCCATACAACTTACTTTTAGAAAATACCGATCCGAACATCGTTACAATGGAACTTGATACCTATTGGATGGTCTATGGCGGATATCAGCCCATTGATTATTTTAACAGCTTTCCGGGAAGGTTTAAATTAATTCATGTAAAGGATATGGCGGAAGGAGAGGACAAAAAAAGTACAGAGATTGGACGTGGTTTGATAAATTTCCCCGAAATATTTGAAATGAAGGATTTGTCAGGCATGGAAAATTTCTTCCTCGAACAGGAAGATTTTGATATGGATCCGTGGGACAGCCTTACCCAAAGTTTTACTTACATGAAAACCTTACCCCAATAACCATGAAAAAACCGATACAAACAGCCATCGTTGGATTTGGCCTTTCAGGGCAAGCTTTTCATACACCATTCCTACATGTGCATGAAGGATTTGAAATAAAAAAGGTGTTGGAACGGAACAAAACCGAATCAAAAAAAATCTATCCTAATGTCACAATTGTAAAGGATTTAAAGGAAATCATTAATGACAAAAACATAGATTTGGTAGTCATTGCCACCCCCAACATTTATCATTATCAGCAAGCCAACCAATGCCTTGAAGCTGGTAAACACGTAGTCATTGAAAAACCATTTATGCCGACTTCAGCAGAATGTGATGAAATCATCGGGCTTGCAAATTCGAAAAACCTGAACATTTTTGTTTATCAGAACCGCCGTTGGGATGGTGATTTTCTTACTATAAAAAAAATACTAAAAACAGGAATCTTAGCTGAAATCCAATATTACGAAGCCCATTTTGACCGGTACTCACCTGAACGAAAGCGGGCAGCCTGGCGAGATGAACAATTGCCCGGTAGTGGAATTTTATTTGATTTGGGGCCGCATATGATTGACCAGGTTTTATGTTTATTTGGAATTCCGCATTCAATTAAAGCAGATATTCAATCGCAGCGTGAGAATAGTCCGGTGGATGATTATTTTAAGATTTCTTTTTCTTATCCTACAAAGGAAGTTATATTAACAGCAGGCATGTTGGTCGAAGAACACGATTTGAGATATATTATTCACGGGGCCAACGGTTCTTTCATAAAATACGGGATTGATCCGCAAGAAGATGCCCTAAGAAAAGGGGAGTTGCCTGGCGGAGAAAATTGGGGAAAAGAAAATCCGGTAAAATATGGATTGATAACTTTAGATGGAGAATCCGAAGATTTTGATGGGGTTATCGAGACGGTGCCTGGAAATTACATGGAATTTTATAATAATGTTTATAAAGTTTTTTCGGGTGAGGAAGAGCAGGAAGTAAAACCCGTCGAAGCCAGAAATGTCATCCGCCTGATTGAGCTGGCTTTTAAAAGTGCGAAACAACAGAAAGCAATAAAGGTAGATTTAGAGCAGTCAATAATCAAATAAAAAAAGAATAATGTCGATGGAATCAAAAAAGAAAAATGCCCTTAGCAGAAGAAAATTTATTGGAAATGTAACCACCGCAGCAGCCGGTTTTACTATTTTACCAAGCACTGTCATTGGAGGCTTTGGTTATAGAATGCCAAGCGATAAGCTGAATATAGCCGGCATAGGAATAGGTGGAGTGGGGGCCACAAATATAAATCATTGTGCAACTGAAAACATCGTAGCGCCATGCGATGTTGACTGGATGTATGCCAAAGGCACCTTTGAAAAATATCCGGAAGCAAAAAGTATAAAGATTACCGTCTAATGTTCGATGAAATGGGCGATAAGATAGATGCGGTGGTGGTGGCAACTCCCGACCATACCCATGCAATCATAACCGCCCGGGCCATTAGGATGGGTAAGCATGTTTATGTTCAGAAACCGTTAACTCACACCGTATATGAATCAAGGCTCCTGAGGAATCTGGCAAATGAATACAAAGTTGCTACACAAATGGGCAACCAGGGCAATTCGGGAGATGGTATCCGGCAAACATGTGAATGGATTTGGGATGGTGCGATTGGTGAGATTGAAGAAGTACATGCCTGGACCAATCGCCCCATCTGGCCTCAGGGGCTTGAACGACCGGCAGAAACCCCATCGCTGCCTCCAACCTTGGACTGGGATTCCTTTATCGGGCCTGCTGTATGGAGGCCATACCACCCTGCTTACACACCCTGGAACTGGAGAGCTTGGTGGGATTTTGGTACCGGCGCCCTGGGCGATATGGCTTGTCATATCGTTGATCCGGCTTTCTGGGCATTAAAACTGGGAAGTCCGACAAGCATAAATGGCAGTTCAACCCAGGTGAATACCGAAAGCGCCCCATATTCTGAAATTGTCCATTACGAATTTCCCGACAGGGGTAAAATTGGGAAAATAAAACTGCCCAAACTTAAATTAACCTGGTACGATGGCGGATTACTGCCACCACGTCCTGAAGAATTACCTGACGGACAAATCATGGGTGATCAAAGTGGAGGGGTCCTTTTCGTTGGGAAAAAAGGAAAATTAATGACTGGTTGTTATGGACGTGATCCAATTCTATTGCCCACCCAGCTGAATAAGGATTATAAACGCCCGGAACCCACTATCAGAAGGATAGAGGATTGTTTTGGCGGCGGCCATGAACAAGACTGGATTAGGGCATGCAAAGAAAGTCCTGATAGTCGAATGGAAACCAGTTCAAATTTTAACTACGCGGGGCCATTGAATGAAACGGTTGTCATGGGTAATCTGGCCATTCGTTTGCAAGACCTGAAAAGGAAATTGTTGTGGGACAGTGAAAATATGAAAATCACCAACATCAGTGATGAGGATGAGATCAGAGTCGTAACATCCGATACCTTTAATGTTATTGAAGGACATCCTCATTTTGACACGCAATATGCTACTATTAAGGCCAAGCCGGCAGCTGAAGAGTACATTAAACATACGTACCGGGAAGGTTGGGAGTTGTAGGTAAGTAGTGTAATAATATTAGTAACAAAGCATATTTGTATTTAGATTGTAAATTAGATTGAAATATAAAATGGAAATGAAAACATTAAAAGTAGTTTTAAGCATTGTTTTATTACAAGCCCTGATCATAAGTTGCAATTCAACCGGTGAAAACCAGCAATCCATAACAAATGAAAACGATCAGGAAAATATTGATTTGAAAGATGATGTTGGGGAAGATAACACGTTATCAGCAAAAGAGGTAAAGGATGGATGGGTGTTGCTTTTTGATGGAAAAACAACCGATAATTTCAGAGGGTATAACAGTGAGTCTTTTCCCGAAAAAGGATGGGTCGTTGAAGAAGGCACGGTGCATGTTTTGGGATCAGGAAAAGGGGAAGCCGGCGGCGGTGGCGACATCATTACGAAAAAGAAATACAAAAACTTTGAGTTGAGTCTTGAATGGAAAGTATCAGAGGGTGGTAACAGCGGTATATTTTACCTCGCCCGGGAAAAACCCGATCAACCCATCTGGAAATCGGCGCCGGAAATGCAAATTCTGGATAACGAAAAGCACCCCGATGCAAAATTAGGGAATAAAGGAAACCGGTCTGCCGGCGCATTGTATGATCTAATCCCTGGTAAACCCGAACTTGTTAAGCCGGCAGGGGAGTGGAATCATGTAAAGGTGCTTGTTTATAAAGGTACCGTAGTCCATTGGATGAATGGAGAAAATGTGTTGGAATATCATCTTTGGACTGATGACTGGAAAAATATGGTTTTAAACAGCAAATTCAAGGATTATGATGATTTCCTGAACACGGCTGAAGAAGGCTATATCGGTTTGCAGGATCATGGCGATGATGTTTGGTTCAGGAATATTAAGATTAAAGAGATGTAAATAACACCCATGTAGGGGTAAATAGAATTTTTTTTTGACCTTGTAAAAACGAAATATTAAATTTGACCACTAAAAAGCATCGATTATGAAAAAACTGCTGCTGGTTATTTTTTCCATTTTCTTTGTTCTATCGGCCTGTAAAAAGCAAGAACAGGAACCAGAATTTATAAATCATCCGAATTATTTGCTGGGTTCGTGGGTGTATACCAACATTGATAATGAAGTCCAAATTATGAGAAAATTGGATAACCTGATACCCGATCGATATGGGTTTTCTGTATTGCCAAATGGCTTATTTGTTGAACGCAGAAATACCGGTGAATGTGGAACAGGCGGGAATTTCATATTCAAAGATAATCAGGGAGAATGGCAACGTCCAGAAGCTTTTGTTTATAAAGTTCAAGTACCCTTTAACGAAACACTTTTGAAATATAATATTTTAATTGATTTCGTAAATAACGACAGCCTTCGTTTTCGATATGACTATTCTCCGAATTGAATTCTGAAATATAATTTCAGAATGAATTTATTAAAGATATTTCTGTCAAATAAAATTAGTATATTTGACCTTTAATCGGATTTATAATGTATAAATATATTTTAGTTTTTATTTCTGTTTTTTTTTCCCTACTTGCATGCAATAAGGAAGATCAGGATACCGGAGATGTTATTTATCCAAACCTACTCTTAGGCACATGGATTTACACAAATATTGAGAATGAAACTCAGATTATGCATAGATCTGACAGCCTGCTGACAAACCGATACGGATTTACTGTATTGCCAAACGGCGAATTTATTGAACGAAAGAATTCAGGTTGGTGTGGCACGGGGGGAGATTACATTTTTGAAGATTATCAAGGCGAATGGCGGCATCCTGATCTTTTTTTATATCAAATAAAAGTTGATTATTGCCAGGGCATAGTAGAATACGACATGATCATTGAATACCTGCATAAGGACAGCCTGAGGTTTCATTACGTTTTTTCATCAATTACACCCTGATTAATAGCGCTTCTGCATTGTTAAAAGCCCGAATGAAGATTGTTTACCTACGGACTAAAAATCCTATTATAAAACAGCTTCGCCCTCTTTCTAGGGAAGGAAAGAGGGCGTTGTGAAGCCGAATTACAATTACTTAAACAACTTAAGTAAAAAAATGATCATGAGAGGAATTAATGTTTAACCACCTTTTTCATGGCTATACCTTTGTTCGTATTTATTTTAATAATGTATGAACCGTTGGCCAGTTCCGAAAAGTCAAATTCTTCAGATTGTTTACCTGATGGCACATACTCGGTTTTAATCAGATGGCCGGAAATACTCATCACATCCATTGAATAGATCAATCCGGAATGCTCAGCCAGACGAACATTAATTTTGCCATTTGTTGGATTTGGTGAAATCGAAAATTCAGGGTGAAAATAATTGCTGATTCCGGTTGAAGGAATATTGGCATATGTCGTAAAATACAGGCCCCTGCCATGTGTACCGGCCACTACCATGTTATCGTCGGTCCTTAGCCTCAACATATCAACCCGTACATTGGCCAGACCTTCAACATCCGGATTCCAAACGGGTTGTTCATCATCGAGGTTCCAACTGGTCCAAACCCCAATTTCCGTGGCCAGCATAGCCGCTTTTGCATTATCCGGATGATAAATGGCCCATCGAACCGGCATATCAGGAAGGTTACCTTCTTTATCCGACCAACTCTGTCCGTTATCGTAACTTTGCCAAACAGAACTTACCCCAAAGTTTGAAAAGGTAACAAGCATTGTATCTTCCGAACCTTTAAGAGCTACACACGAAATGGCTGCTCCCGGAAAAGCCGCATCACCAATTTCAGAAACGAGCGGTTCATCCTGGGCATTTTCAACCTTAAACAGGCGGCCAGATTGAGAACCACAATACAGAGTAGCCATATTTTCAGGAGAATACTCCGAATATTTAACATGGGTAAAAGGTACGGTAGTACCTGTATTCAAATTCATAAATTCTCCGACAACTGGGCCGTATGGAATACCCGAAATACGCAAAATGCTATCTTTCATAAAATTAGTAACAGTAACGGCATTTGCGTATAATGTATTGAGATTATAGTCATAATCTACAGAACTGATGAAGTTTCCACTGGGCCATTGAGTTGCAGCATTCTGATACTGATAGTTTCCAAATAAGAAAAAACGGTTGTTTTGATAGGAAGTAATGAAAACATCCGGTTCGTTTTTATCAATAAAACAAGCCCCACCATCACCTCCGGTAATCCGGTTTGCCACTTCAATCGGATTACCATCGTAAAAAATTGTCCCGTTATCCTGCATTCCCCCAATAAAAAATATAGAAGAGGGTGTCGGGTCAATATCACATTTATAAAACTGTAAAGTATTAAACCCAAAATTCTTTTCAGTAAAGGAAGGAGTTGGTAATCCGGCATTAAATGTATAAAAAACACCTCCATCTGTTGATATGATTGCCTTTTGAGATGATCCGGGTTGGTATATCATGCCGTGTTGATCAGCATGCACAAAGTCTGGTACTGCGCCTCCCTGCCAGTTCGATTTTTTCGACCATGTTTCGCCGGCATCATCCGACCTGAACATGTCCAATGCCCCAACATATAATTTGTTAGCATCGTTCGGATCCACCGTTACCATAAGCGCATGCCAGGCGATAAAAGCCCAGTTGCCGCCATTTACATTGGGTGGCGTTGACATAAAATCCCAATTTTCACCTTTATCCAGACTTTTAACAAGAATATGGCATTCGTATCCCGGTATACCATAATAAAATCCCTGGGCAATACAAGCATACACCCTGTCCTCATCAGATGGGGCTGTAGCAAGAACAACACGTCCGGGCAGGTTAAAACCGGAGGTGTTTGAAATAAGAATATTGTACTCATCATTTACCGTCCACGATCCTTCCAAACCTGAATCCGAAAAAAGGATTGTGGCGCCGCCATCCCCGTTTATGTTTTGCATAGTGCCAACATAAATTCTCCCATCGGCCCCGAATTCAATGTCTGAAGGAGTGTAGGGGCTATCTAAGCCATTTATATCGGGTAAAACCTGTTCCCAGTCCTCAGAGCCAACGACTTTCCGATATAGCCCATCAGAGGGGTTACTGATATGTGATGCACCTTTATATACACCTGAAGCAACAGCCGCATAAATAACGCTGGTGCCATTTTCATCTCTGACTTTTATATCTGTGATAAATTCGAATTCTTCTGTATCAGGCATAATCTCCCAGTTTTCACCAGCATCAGTTGAATGCACAATACCAAAACCAACACCTGATGATTCGCGGTAAATGATCAGTGCTGTTTGTGCTTCACCGGTTCCCACATAAAAATTCTGAGGATTGTTCGGGTCGAAGGCAATGCAACTAACCGAAAGGCCCGGCCAGAAATCATCAACGGCTGCCCAATTATCATTGGTGGTAATGTCTTCTTTATACCACAGTCCACCGGTAACAGCCCCTGCCCAAACTTTTTCCTGATTTGGATCATTTGGGTCCCACATGATCGCTCTTACCCGGCCGGCCATGTTTGACTGGGTATTATACCATTGTAATTGTTTGGTAGATTTTGACTTATTTTCCCTGGCTAATTCGTGTGTAAGTTCCCAGGCTGTTTTTAAACGTTCTTTCGGAACCCTTTTTAAATTTGGATCCACGGTGTTTAAGTAATCTTGCAAAGCTGCCATATCAGGGCTGTCAGCAAGAACTTCATCTGAATTTGTCTCCCTTGATTCTATAAAACCTTTAACTTTTTCATTCAAAAATTCCTCAAAATCCATTCGGTTTACTACCTGGTCAACCTTACTTACCAGGTTTAGGTTTATGGTAAAGGCAATAACAGCAAACAGAAGCAGCGGAAAAATCCAGTTCCTCGATTTTAATAAAATAGTTCTCATGGTTTAAAGTGTTTTTTTGGTGCTTAGGTGCGAATATACATCAACATCATAATGTATCGTTTGCCCGTTTTACCAATTCCAGTTATCAATTTGTAGATGGTATCTTGAAGCTATCTTTTTGACACTAAATTTTAAATTTTATTACATTTATCCAGATAATTGCAACCCTTAAAAAATTCTGTTGTCGATAAACCCTGAAAACGATAAAGTAAATTGGAAATAGCGCAAACGGATATTCACAGAGATCTCATTGAGCAAAGCAAACTGGGCGATTCGGCGGCCCAGTACAGGCTGTACCAGCTTTATGCTAAGGCAATGTACAATGTGGCGTACCGGTTTATGAATTCGCGGGAAGAAGCCGAAGATATGTTGCAGGATTCGTTTGCCCATGCGTTTGACAAATTGAAATCGTTCAGGTATGAGTCGGGGTTTGGATCCTGGATAAAACGGATTGTGATAAACCATTGCCTGAATGAGTTAAAACGAAAAAAAGCCGATTTACAGTTCTTTGAAGATATGAGCCTGTTCGACCAGCAAAAAGAGGAAGAAGAATATGAAGCCGGGTTAACTGTTGAAAAAGTGAAAAAAGCAATGGAACAATTGCCTAACGGAAGTAAGATGATCTTTTCGCTTTACCTGTTAGAAGGATACGACCACAGGGAAATATCATCCATTTTAAACATTAGCGAATCAAATTCGAAATCGCAATATATGCGCGCAAAACAAAAAGTGAAAGAAATTTTAAGCACCAAACAATATGAAAAAAGATAAGCTCGAAGATTTTATAATAAACAACCGAAACGAATTTAACGAATTCGAACCCGGTGAAGAACTCTGGGAGCGCATTCAACAAAAACGGAAACCAATTCGGAAACTGAAATGGAAAACAATTACATGGCAAGCCGCAGCGGCCGTAGCTATTTTATTTCTTCTTACTTTTCTTTGAGGCTATGCATTCCGATCCAACCCAAATGAACGGACAGGAATTGGTTGATCAAAATCCGAAGAAAATGAACAAATTCATATGTTGATGGAAGCCGAAATGTTTTACACCTCAAAAATAAACTCAACGAAAGAAGAACTTTTCCAGCTTTCTGGTCATGACAGTGAATTTATAAAAGAGATTGACTTTGACCTGAAGGAACTTGACCATGTGTTCGAAGAACTAAAAAAGGACCTTAAAGACAATACTGACAACGAAGAAGTGATTGAAGCCATGATCCAGAATTATCGCCTTAAACTTACCATACTTGAGGAAATGCTTATGCAGGTTTCAAAAAGTTCTGACAAAAATGAAAATAAAAACAATCATGAAATATAAAGCCCTGGTATTAGTTTTATTTGGTTTAACTGCCTCAAGCCTGTTTTCCCAGGTTTACGAAAGAAGCAGGCAGGAAACCCGCACGTTTAAAGTGTACGATCAAACATCGTTTGAACTGTATAACAAGTACGGCAATATCCATCTGTTCACATGGAAACAGGATTCGGTGAAGATTGAAGTTTCGCTGAAAGTGAAATCAAGCAAAGAGAGCAAAGCCGATAAGATTTTTGAATTCATTGATTTTGAATTTTCCAATTCGACATATTATATCATTGCCCGGACAGAATATAGGCAGGATCAGGGTGCTTTCTGGAGCGAATTATCCGATCTGGCCAGCACGGTTTTTAGTGGAGGAACGCAAACCCAGATTGATTACAAAGTGTATTTACCACAGAATATTCCGGTTAAGATTGAAAATAAATTTGGTAATATTTATTGTACAGATCACAGCAGTAAATTTGATATTAACCTTTCAAATGGCGATTTTAAAGCGAACAGGCTTTCGGGTGATGTGACCCTGGATTTGAGTTTCGGGAATGCTGACATCGGGTCAATAAAACAAGGGAAAATTGAATTGGGTTACGAAGAATTATATATAGGAGAAGCTGGCCTGCTGAACCTCGCCAGTAAATCTTCAGAAATAAGGATTGAGAAAATTGACGAACTTAGCTTACAATCGCGTCGCGATAAGCTATTTCTTGAAGAGGTAAATACCGTAAAGGGAGAATCCTCTTTTTCTTACATCACTATGAAATTGTTTTCAAAGAGTTTTATCGTAAAAGCTGACTATGGTGAAATCAAGTTTAAAGAAATTGACCCAATGTTTACTTTAATTGATATCACGTCAAAATATACGGACATTGATTTCAAAGTGGCAAAAGACTTTAGTTCTGCCGTTTCAATCTCGTGTACAGAGCAAACCGGTATGTATTACCCCGATTCATTTAAAGGCATAATGTCAAACACCGACAAAGAAACGAAACAGGTTTCATTGACCGGAACCATCGGAGGACAATCTGCAGGAAACCGTAAAATAACCGTTACAATTCAGTCGGGGAAAATAACATTTGAGAAAGCCGATTAATTAATCCGGCAAAAATTCAAAAAAATTACAACCCATTAAAATTAGTTTTGTCATTAAAAGCAAATTATCCATTGAAATGAAAAATATAATTACAATATTGTTGATCATTATAACCGCAAGCCTCGCACAAACACAGGAAGTCAGGAGTAGCCTTGGACTGAGAGGAGGAGGAACATCCGGTATTACCTTCAAATACATTGATGCTGATGATACCGGCTTTGAATTAATTGCCGGATGGCGTGAAGGTGGTTTCAGGTTAACAGGTTTGTTGCAAAAATACAAACCCATCGCTACGAATAAAGTGCCTAATTTAAATCTCGTAACAGGTATTGGTGCCCATGCAGGATATATTCATTATGATATGTATGCTAATTATTATCACGAAAATTACTATTACTATGGTTATTATACAAAAACAAAACCTGTAATAGGCATTGACGCGATGGCAGCCGTTGAATACCATTTTGAATCAGTCCCTATTCAATTCAGTATTGATTACAAACCTTATATGGAATTTTTCGGGAAGAAGGGTTTCCGGGTGGATTTATGGGATTTTGGTTTTTCACTCAGATATATGTTTAACAGCTAAAAATCAATTTAATAAAATTTAAACAAATGAAACGAACAACAATTATTTTAACAATGTTTATGATGGGCATTGCACTAATTGCCCAGGAGAATAATAATCAGGAGACAAAGGGAAATAAAAATCCTGCAGCTAAGGAAAACAGAACGACTGGAGAATACAGAACCATATTTGGGGGCGATCACACGACACATGGCGGCTATGGCGGACTTGCTGTCAACTGGTCGCAAATTGATGGCAAGGATGCTGTTCTGGTTGGCATGCGCGGAGGTTGGATCATCAATCATGGAATATCCATTGGTTTGGGTGGATATGGTTTTGCCAATGACCTGAGTTACAACAAAACAATTGATGGTATTAAGGATGATTATTCCATGGCCGGAGGTTACGGTGGACTGGTCATTGAGCCAATAATCGGCGCCAAATGGCCGGTTCATGTTTCCATTCCCATTTTGATTGGTGCCGGGGGCGTGTCGTTGTATAACAATAACTACTATCCGTACGATCCATATCATGACTATTCCTATTACCCCGAATCATCATCTGCATTTTTTGTCCTTGAGCCCGGAATAGAAGTTGAACTGAATATGGTGAAATTTATGCGCCTGGCTGTAGGAGGGTATTATCGGTATACTTCTGGTCTTGATCTGGCCGCAACCGATTCGCACGCCCTCGATGGTTTTTCACTTGGAGTTGTGCTGAAATTTGGTAAATTTTAAAACGACAAAAAGCGTAAGTTTAAACGGCCAAAGAAAAAATATTTTTTCTTTGGCCGTTTAAACTTAAAAGTTATTAATTTTGTGTCAGGAAAAGCGGTAGTAGCTCAGTTGGTAGAGCATTAGCTTCCCAAGCTGAGGGTCGTGAGTTCGAGTCTCATCTACCGCTCAAGAAACGAAGTGCAAAAACGTGCTTCGTTTTTTTGTTTAAAAAGTCTTGAGTTCCCTGCCCTCCAGAGTGTACCTTAGGCGGTCTTGTCCGCCAAAGCCGAGCGGAGGAGGAAAGTTTCATCTTCATTTAATTTAATTCCATTCCCATTCAATTATTACTTCCTTCTGGAAATTAAGCAATTTCGCCATCTCCAACACAAGAATCTTCAAATGTTGTACTTTTAACAATTTATATTTTTTTTATGAACACATTTGACGATTTTAAACTTTCGAAACCATTACATAATGCCATCTCTGATTTGAGATTTGAAAAGCCAACCCCCATCCAGAAAGAAACATTTTCAGTGATCCTTTCGGGAAGGGATGTGGTAGGTATTGCACAAACAGGCACCGGGAAAACCATGGCATATATGCTACCCATATTGCAAGGGTTATCGTTTTCTGATCAGGTTGCCCCCAGGGTATTGATATTGGTACCCACACGTGAATTGGTTGTCCAGATGGTGGGGATGATTGAAAGCATTGCAAAATACATGAATGTACGGGTATTGGGTGTGTATGGCGGGACAAATATCAATAGTCAAAAACAAGCGGTAGCTGAGGGTTGTGATATCCTCGTTGCTACGCCAGGCCGGCTTTACGATTTAGCTGTAAGTAGTGCATTAAAACTAAAAGATGTTAAAAAGCTGGTCATTGATGAAGTGGATATTATGCTCGATTTTGGGTTCAGATATCAATTAACCGGTATTTTTGAAATGCTAAAGGAACGCCGGCAAATCATCATGTTTTCAGCCACTATGACTGAAGAAGTGGATGCATTGATTGATAATTATTTTATAACACCGGCAAGAATTTCCATCGCTGTCAGTGGCACGCCCCTCGATAATATTGCCCAGGAATGTTACGCTGTCAAGAACTTCTATACAAAAATTAATTTGTTGAAGTTTCTGACCAACGACAAAGAAACCTTTACAAAAGTACTGGTGTTTGTTTCCAGCAAAAAAAATGCAGACAGGTTATTTGAAGCCTTCGAAGAACTAGGTGTTGCTGATATAGGTTTGATCCATTCAAATAAGTCGCAGAATTATAGAATCAAGGCCATTGAACAGTTTGATGCAGGCCAGAACAGAATCCTGATAGCTTCCGAAGTTATGGCCCGTGGTCTCGATTTGGATAAGATTACCCACGTTATCAATTTCGATACCCCCGCTTACCCAGAAAACTATATGCACCGCATCGGACGGACGGGCAGGGCAGAGGAAAAAGGAAAAACCATCTTATTTTATACCGTAAAAGAACTACTATCAAAAAAGGCCATTGAGGATCTGATGTCGTACAATATCCCTGAAATGGCTTTCCCGCGGGAGGTTGAAATTTCAAGCAAATCCATACCCGATGAACTGCCCAGCATAAAAGTCAGCCACAACCGCAATACAAAGCTTGAAATAAAGGGAGATGCCTTTCACGAAAAGCTTGAAAAAAATAAAAAGGTAAACCAGGGAGGCTCGTACAAGTTTAAAATGAAAAAGTACAAAAAGCCCAAAACCCGTGGCGATAAAATTAAAAACCGGAAGGTTAATAGAAAATAATATGATCATCCGTTTTTATGCTTTACAATATTTTCTACTCGCTGATTTTTGTTGAATATATACGTTTTATCTACGTATTTCTGCGCCATCTGTATGAACCATTTCAAATACTGAAGAAAGTGGCTCAAATCCCAAACGGGCGCAAGCCTTAGTTTTCACCATTGCAAGGTTAATTTGTACCTTTGATTTATTCCATGAGTTAATTCATCGACTGTTTAAAATTTGTTTTATTATCGTGCAGTTCGAGAAATTTGAATTAACCTTTTATTTGTATGTAAATAATTTAAAGTGTTTAACAACAGAAAAACTTTATGAAAAGCAAAGAACCCAGGAAAAGTCTTCATAAACTCTGTGGGTTCTCAGCTATCTCCGTGGTTCAAGTTTTCAAAACTTAATAAAATCATAGTTAAATTTTTAAACAGTCTATCAATCAACATAACTATCTTTGCGCAACGAAACTTAAAAATACAAGCGATAATGAGGCATTATATTCCTGGCGCCTCAACACAGAAAATAAAGCTGGTTCTTATAAGTAAATCAAATTAACTATACATTTTTGCAAAAATAAAGATCCGGTTAACATTAAATCATCAATTCTAAAAATCAACATGAAAGAAACCAGAACAACAAATATACTCTTATTGATAATTGTGATCCCTCTCGTTTTTTACCTTTTAAAAACCTTATCATTTATTTTTGTGCCCCTTATTTTCTCTATGTTTATTGCGCTGTTATTTTTACCGTTAATGCGGTGGCTTAACAAGAGAAAGGTCCCAAAACCGGTAAGCATAACTTTTATTGTATTAATTATTGCCGGAATTTTTAGGATAGGTGGCCTGTTAATTCAAATTTCGAGCAATGAGATTTTGTCTGCCGATAATACGTTTTTTGAAAACGCAGAAACAAAACTCGTAGATATTATCGTATCATTAGAAGTGTTTTTTGGTGTTGAGCGTGTAACCGGTAAAAATGTCATAGGTTATTACATGCAGGAAAGCAATATGCTTAACAATTTCAATGAAACGCTGAATTTTGTTACACGTACACTATCAATGACGCTAATTACCGCTTTTTTTGTCATTCTACTGCTTTCCGAATCCATTAACTTTCAGAAATTGATGAATAATACCATTTTGAAACAAAAACACACCTCCATTAAAACCTTTATGAAAATTGAAAAAGACATCATTAAATTTGTTAAAGTAAAATTTTTAATAAGCCTGTTTACCGGCGTTGGATTTAGTCTTGCCTGTCTGTTTTTCGACATAAGTTTCCCCATCTTTTGGGGCCTTTTTGCTTTTGTCATCAATTTTGTTCAAATGGTCGGGTCGGTTATCTCCGTTTTGTTACTGTCCTTATTTGCTTTTGTTGAACTTGATGCGACCGGCACACTGCTCTTTTTTATCCTTGCTATTATAGCGGTCCAGGTAATAATGGGTGGGGTTTTGGAGCCTGTTTTTATGGGAAAAACATTTTCGATAAATGTAATTACGGTATTGGTAATGCTCATGCTATGGGGGTATATTTGGGGTATACCAGGTTTAATTATGTCTATACCCATTACCGTATTTATCAAAATTATTTTAGAACAATTTCCAAAAACCAAAGTTATAGCAAATTTGATGGCAGGGTCAGAGCCAAAAGTTATTCCTAAAATCGCACAAGTCCTCACACCGGGAAAAGACACCTAGGCACAAATTAATTTTTTTTCCTGCTCATCCTCGTTCCCGAACGAGGATGCCCTGTCCTTAGTATTTGTAATGCCCATTTAAACAACAATTTATAAATTACTACCTTATTCTTTTCTGGTAGAATTCTACCATTTTTTTAAATTAGTAGTTTTCTACTAGATAAATCTCATTTATTATTCCGAACTTAGCCTTACCAATTAATTATCAAATAATGTCGTAATCGGCAGAGTGTAAAGTTATGGGTTTTTCTTTATCATGATTTTGATTACAATTGATTTTTGGAATTACAATCAATATAAACAACTCATAAATAATGGAAAATTATATAGATTTTGAGCTAAACAAAATTCGAAAGATTTTCAATTCCGTGACAGTAAAAAACAAAACGGAACGATACATGTCAATGAAGATTATTTTGTTTTACCTGTTTTGGATTATTGTTTATATAACCTATCTATTACTGTTACCTTATAAATCTGGTTTTTTGCTCCCAGTATTAGTTGGTATTTGCAATGTTCTTTTAGCCATTAATTTAGGCCACGATTTAATTCACAAGAGCTATTTAAGGAATAAATTTTTATCATTCCTTTCAAAACATTCTTTTACAATTATAGGAATGGATATTTTCTTTTGGAAAAAGAATCACAATATTCACCATAATAAAACAAACCAGGTAGGTCATGATAATGATATTGAGACTAGCATAATCCCATTTTTGAGATTCTATAAAAATAACAAACACGTCGCTAAATACCAATATATATACTTTCCTTTCCTTTATGCCTTTGGATCTTTATGGGGTTGTTATTTAAAAGATACAACTGATTTAATTAGATATAAAGGGGCTAAGAAAAACCTGCAATTCGTATTTTTAACTAGGAAGTCGATTCATGTTTTCCT
>JAWKKL010000064.1:0-20861 GCA_041393275.1 Bacteroidales bacterium | reverse complement strand
AACCTGGTGCGTACTGGGGGGAGGGTGGTTTAAAATATAAATAATAAAAACCCTACGTTGCAAAGGCGGGTGGGTATGTAAGGTGCACGAGTCTAAACGCACAGGGCTATGCTTCAGAGTCGGGCGAGTGGGGGGCGTTTATATTTTCTTCATTTTCTCAGGATTCTGCCTACAATCAAACACGGTTGCTATTTTGATGTAATTGTCCTGTTGCCAATAAATGATTTTATAATTGCCTTCGACTAAATATCTATATTCAAATTTTCTTTCGGAGAGTAATGGCTCTTTCTGTCCACTGTTGGGATTCTTTTCTAGTTGTATGGTTCTGTCAATGATTTGTTTTACTAGTTTTCTAGCTACTCTAATACTAGCTTTATCTTTATAATAATTAAAAATGTCTTCTAATTGAAACCTGGCTGTATCTGTCCAAAATACTCTTAGTTCCATGAATCAATTTCATTTTTAAGTTCTCTGGCAGATGTTAGCCGTCCATTCTTTGAGTCTGATTCTGCACTGTCAATCATATCATTAAATTCTTTTTTACTAAAAGGTTTTAATTCCTTTTCTATTTTCTTTTTTCTTTCTGTTTTTAGTAAATTATTCAGCTTGTCGATAAGGCTTTCATCTTTAAGTCTTAAGAATTCCTGAACAAAATGAAGTTTTTTAGTTTGAATGTCCATTTCTTTAATCTTTCTCCAAAGATATTAATTTTTATTCAATTTTCTGTCTTTTACGCCTTGTGTATAATCGAGTAGAGCAAGATACGAAAATCTTTCGTATCTCCGCCCTCTCACACCACCGTACGTACCGGCCGGTATACGGCGGTTCGCTAAACATGGCTAAATCTTTTATAAATACTATATGTGGGAACAAATCCTCTCTTTTGTAAACGTTCGTTGGTAAGGGTTGTTTGGAGGATTGGACTCTGGACTACATGCCAGCCTCCTCGCCTCGTAAATCCCCATTTAACAGCCAACCATTCCGGTAACCCTAATTTAATCAGGTTTCTTATCCGGGTGCGAATACGCTTCCAGCTCTTCCAGATACAATATCTCAATCGACTGCCTAGCAAACGGTCGAGCCCTGTTAATCTGGTTTGGATGTTAGCGTAGCGAAAATATCCAATCCATCCATTACACAAAACCTTAAGCTCATTTACCCGTTCATCGTATGATATAGGGCGGCTCTTCCGGGTAATTGATTTGCATTTCCTGACAAACTTTTGCCAATTGCTTTCAATTACTTTTAAGCCAAACTTCTGGTTGCGCATCCGATAAATCCCATAGCCCAACAGCTCCATGTGCCCGACATATCGGACAGCACTTTTCTGGACGTTGACTTTCAACTTGAGCCGATTTCCTACAAACCTGGAAATAGATCGCATCACCCGGTGTGCTGACCGTTTGGTTTTAACATAAATGCTAAAATCATCGGCATAGCGCACAAAGCGGTGTTTACGTTTCTCCAGTTCTTTATCAAGCTCGTTGAGAATGATGTTTGACAGTAGTGGACTTAATGGGCTTCCTTGCGGCGTACCTTCTGTCCGTTTACTTGTCAACCCATCCAAAAGGATACCTGATTGAAGGTATCTTCTTATCAGGCTCAACAGGCATTTATCGTGGATTTCTTTGGATAAAAGCCCCATCAGGTAATCGTGGTTTACACGGTCGAAGAATTTAGACAGATCAATATCTACTACGTATTTCGATCCTGTGTTAGCATAACTTAATGCCTGTTTGATGGCCTGATGTGCGCTCTTGCCCTTTCGGAATCCGTAACTGAATCGAGAAAACCCTGGATCAAAATATTGGTTCAACTCCTGCTGTATAGCTTGTTGAATCATTCTGTCCAGAACTGTGGGAATACCAAGTAAGCGTTTTCCCCCCCTGGGCTTGTCAATTTCAATCCCAAGAACCATTTCTGGCCTGTAACTCCCATCTAGAATAGTTCGCTTAATCTCTGTCCAGTGTGTTTGTAAATGAGCTTTCAATTCATAAACGCTCATATTGTCTACTCCGGCACTGCCCTTGTTCCCGACTACCCGGTTGAAGGCTTCCAGCATATTTTCTTTACTTACTATTCTTTCTAGCATTTAATTTAATCTTGCTGCTTTTCCTTAAGTGGATGCCATGAAGTACTCGGATACTACCTTCAATGTACTTTATGAATCACAATATAATTCCAAGCGTTTAACGTTCAGTCCTTTGTTATTCTGTGAGTCCTCTGTAGATCTTTTACAGCTCGTTGCCAATAACTACTATGACCTCTGCTGACTTCTCTGCTATATCATCTCGTGATTACAGAGACCTCCCCGGGTAAGAATATTAACTTTCATCCTATCGCTGCCGCATCTACGTAGTTTGCTATTTGGTAAATAGTGGACTTTGGTGTGACGTGCCACCTCATCCCTTACAAACGCCCGCCTCAATATGCGATTCTTGTTCATCAGTACAGGATTTTGCAGGCTGGCTTCCTTCATGCGGTACCTCACGATACAACACTTGCCGCTTGCTAACAGTACAGTTTACCCCTGCCTGTTCGGGACTTTCACCCTATAGTTAATACCCATGCCGGGCACACACGTTCTCAGGCTATGACCAGTGGCCGCTTGGTAGAACCTTGTTTATTTGATTTTCTTTCATATTATTCCGCAAGGAATTTAAACCTTTGGCCGTATCTGCGGCCATTGGTTATGAGCCTGTGTTATGCACAGATTTTATTTAAAATGTTTTTCAAGTTTATTCAAATAATCTAAGTTAAGACTATCAGTTTCATTTTTAATACACACTTCTAATAATTTTAAAATCAGTCTGTATTGATTTTCTGTTCCATAATTATCTAGTTCAAAGTCCTTGATTGAATTTTGATTATCTGTTATTATTATTGATGTCCAGATTCCGTCATATGCTTCTAATTTCATGTCCGTAAAATCTGATTTTGTACACCGATCAAGTATTGAATCCTTTATTATTATAGAGTTTAAAGAGTCAATAAAATAATATGATGTTTTCGGTGAAAAAACTTCAATAACATCTCCACTTCCTTCCGGAGGATGAACCTTCAATTTATTTCTATAGCCAAATCTTTGAAAAAGAATTTTATCTGTTGTTAAATCACAAGTCAAAATTGAGGGACTGACAAATGAAGGTAGAAATTGTACTTGAATAATTTCAAATTTTTGGTTTTCTTTATTCGTATTTTTTTCAGGACTCACTGAACATGAGAATAAAGTCAAAATGAGACTTACGAGCGGTATTAATTTTCTCATCTTTTTAATTTGTGCATAACGGTTTGCAGCTATGGCACGTGGCCGTTTGCTACTCAAATTTATGTTGATTTCCTTTATGTTCAATTTACTATTCATTTGTCTTGATGACCCAAATGCGGCCATGTGCTATTAGGTGCTGTTGTATGGCGTAGTTTATCTAATCAATTTCAATCTATTCTTAATTTCTCTTAATTGTCTTCGTGCTTTTGTTACATTATTAACTATTATTAGAATATAGACAATTCCCAAAATTGATAAAAATATCCCATCCTCGATATTCTCTGGACTAATAATCCAAAAAAAAACCATCAAAGCATAAATTATTAAACATAATATGACAAATAATACCCCCAAAGAATTAGGTTCAAAATATCCAATTAATAAGGTTTTATTTTTTTCAGCCTCCTTTATAAATCCTTTAAATATTGGAGTAAATGGCAAACCAGTCTTAAACCATATTTTAATTTTTCCATTACTTATTGATCCATACAGTTGTTCTTTTGTTGAAAATCTATTTCCAGGATCGTCTTTAATATCAAGAAAGTTTTCATTGAATTTTTCACTAAAATCTGAATTTGAAATATTGATTGATTTATTTATTTCATAATTCTTTCCAAAAACTATATCTGAAAAAATGTCTTTCATCTTTTTACTATGCCATACAACGGTTTCGGTATATGAAAAGTTGGATTGCAGGCAGTTTCCTTTCAATTTACACAAAAGTTGAAGCGGGCTACAACCCTTGAATAACCTAATATTCCAAGCAATTTTTTATACCGCGTGTTATACGTTCGGTTTTATTTTTAATTCTATCATTATTGTTTTTGCTCGTCTTTTGAGTCTTGATTTCAAGTTTCACAACTGATTCTGTCTTAATGCCAATAATCTTTGTAAAATCAACTTCATTCTCATTGATAAACAAACGATAATTTTCTTTTAATTAACGGTCATAGTCAGGTAAAACGATTTTTTCTTTGGATTTTGCTTTTATTAATCTCTTTAATTCTGTCAGAACAAAGTCTTTTGTATATATTTTAACTTCACCATTATTCTGATTTGTATATTTCTTGGTTTCTTCCAGGCTTCTTGATAACTTCAATACTTGCAATATGTTCGGTTCTATTGATTCTAAATCAAATTTGTTATCTAACTTTTCGTCAATTATGAATACTGGTGGAACGGGCTTTTTCCCCACGTACCAGTATTTTACTTGAGTTATAATTTATCTTAATATCATCTTTCGTAGTAGGTTCAAAAATCTGAAAGTCCATATCAATTGGTTATTATGTATTAAACAGTTGTTTGGCTTTAGAAATTAATGAATCTATTTCTATGTCTTTCAGATTTACAATAATTTCGGCTTTCTCAATTGTTCCTTTCCAATTCGCCCAATTACTTAACAAGTATGTGAAGATCGTTGGTTCTTTTAAGCATTCCAAACGGTAATGAATATTGTATTTCGATTGTCTGTAGATTCTCCTTGTTGAAATTCGCTTTCCCATAAATACCATTCTTCCTTAATTTGATAAGACTCTACTTTTTTTCGGTAATCTTTATCATTTTTCAGTGAGTCTGAAAAGTCAAAATTCACAACTTTACCATTTTTCTTTTACTTTGAAATCGGCTTGCTTCATCCACTTTACTTCTTTGCCGATAATAATGAAAAGTCATCTCGAAATCAATTTGAAGTTTCTCTGGTTCATAAGGTTTTCCATATTGAACAAACATTTAACAACAGAACTGTCATTGTAAAGGTCAATAATTACTTTCTCGGATTCCATTCTGATTGAGAATCTCGCTCTTTCGGAGCTTATTGACTTTGCCTTAATCGGATTAGGGGCAATGTCCGCAAATAAATTTGAGTGCAAACAAAGAGTCAAAATGATAATTGCTATTTTTATGTATTTTCATATTTTGTAGATTGTTCGTTTTCAAAAAAGGCTGACGCATAACGGATTGGCGGTATGTTTTTGTTGCCGATTTCGAAGCACTGTCCTGTCAAGTTACACGAAAGTTTATTAGATGTAGAAACGCTGAAACCCGCACTATCTCGGCAATAAAATATACCGCCTGTTGTGCGTACGGCTTTTATTTTTTTCATTTTTTTTTGCAAATTAAAACAAAGTTACTAATTTTGCATTCAATTATTTAATTTTTTTTTCATTATGTATTACAGCAGACCTTGGACGACTATCTAAGTGATAGACAGTCCCAAATAAAATTCCTATAATCTTTTTGGTAAGACAAACAGTCTATGCCTTAGTGTGTCGTCATTTTTAATGAATGCATTGCTTTGTCATAGTTGCGCTGTCAGGTAATACTGTCTTTCACTTCGCTGTGATTTGAATTCAAGTATTCACCTGTAAGAAGTCATAATGAATAAAAATAAATTACCTGTAAGATTTACAGGTCAGCACTTTACAATTGACAAAGTGCTAATTGAAGGTCTAATAAAACAATCAAGAATTAATCAAAACGATACGGTCTAGATGATAGTTGCAGGAAAAGGATTTCTAACTGTACATCTACTACAAAAAGGCAAAATTAGTCATTGCGATTGAGAATGATTTTGAGTTAATAACATATCTAAAACACAGTTTAAACAAACTCAAAACATTCAAGTTTTTGGATGTGATTTCAGAAATTATAAAATTCCTAATTTTTCGTTTAGAGTTGTTTCTAATATACCATTTGGTATAACATCAGAAATTTTAAAAATATTGATGTTTGAAATATTATGGAAAATTTTCAGGGCGGTTCAATTTTCCTGCAATTAGAACCTGCTAAAAAGTTATTTTGCAGACAAAATCTTCAATCCTTACACTATCCTATATCATACATTTTATAGTTTGAAGATAGTTTACGAAATAAATCCTAATAGTTTTATACCTCCTCCAACTGTTAAGTCTGCTTTTCTTAAAATTGAACGAAAACCTTTACATATTGATTTTAATCAGAAAGTCAAATATTTAAATTTCCTATCCTTTCTGTTACAAAAACCTAATTTATCTGTCAGAACGGCTTTAAAATTAATATTCAGAAAAAGTCAGGTTAATGAGATTTCCGAAAAATTTGGAATTAATTTGAACTTAAAAATCGTGAATCTATTTCCAAGTCAATGGGAAGAATGTTTTATTGAAATGCTGAAAGTTGTTCCTGAAAAGTTCCACCCTTCATAATCAATTCTTTTTTGTCAGGGAGTATTTCCATCGTGGGTGTCTTCTTTTTAGCTGACGCACAACTCGTATATATAGAAACATTTTGTTTCGAAAACCACCCGTATATGGATATATTCGTAAGCATTTGTTTCTTTTTGATATTTCTTGTTTGAAATTTAATTGCTAGGAAATTCATCCGTGTACATTTTGGCGTAGCCAAATTAATTAAATTTTTAGTTCATCTAACAAATTGGGCATCTTTTTTATACTTCTTCTGCTTACATAGGTATAAATTTCAGTTGTCTTGCTACTGGCGTGCCCCAGGGTTTCCTGAATCAATCTCAATTCAATCCCCCTTTCCATATGATGGGTAGCATATGAATGCCGCAACATATGGGCGTGTACCCTTCTTCGTATACCCGCTTCCTTTGCTGCTCTTCTAACGATAATGCCAACACTTGTTCCTGAATATGGTTTCTTCTGAACACCCTCAAATAAATAATAGTCAGGCAAATAACTTTTTATATACCTGCTTATCAGCAACAATAGCTTATGCCCCGGATTTACAGCACGGTACTTATTTCCTTTCCCTTTCACAAAAATCATCTCCCTGTCGAAGTCAATATCTTCAACCCTCAACCGGCACAGTTCACCTCTGCGCAAACCACACCCGTACAAAATCAAAAGTATCAGCTTGTGTTTATGGTTTTTGGTTGCCGAAACCATTTTTATAAATTCTTCTTCGGATATTACCTTGGGCAAAGGGCGGTCGCGTTTGGGCCTGGGTATATCCTCCGGACTTATGGAAATCTTGTAAACAGCCAAAAAATAAAGTTTTATAGCACTAATTACACCATTCTGTTGCGATTGTCCAAAATGTTGATTGAGAACCTTTTCATGAATAAATTTTTGAATTTGTTCAATTGAATTTTCACTAAAATTTACATCGGCCTGCTCTGACAAAAACCATGTAACATAACTTTTATACTGACGAATGGTTGATTCTTTTTTACCCTGCATTAACATAAAGCGCTCAAAACGATAGTCAGGTTCAATCCGTTGCTCCTGTCTAATTCCCCTAACCGGTATGGTTGTCATATGTTTTAAGTCCCTGGTGATAAATGATACTGAAAAACCAACCGACTGCATGATCTTTTTGAAGTGTTCAATATTTTCCTTCGAATACATCGCCGACCAGGTGCGGGCTCCCGGATGCCACCAGGCACCTTCAAGTGTTTTAAAACGTTCTTTTAATTCATAAGGGACAGCGCAGTAAAAAATGTTTTTCCTTTCATCAATAAATGCCAGAATCTGGTTATCTTCAGCAAGGTTTATTTGATGGTTATTTGTTTTTAAAGGATTGTCTGTTTCGTTTTTACAATAGTCAATTCTTACACCTTGAAAATAATTCCTTAATTCGTCGATAGATATGCTTCCAACGGGGAGATGCCAGCACGCCAACGTCCGGCTCCACGCGCGGCCCGGAAGTTTTTTTACCAGGGCGGTCAGTTCGCTGTCGTAGTCAAAATATAACGCCAGCCTCTCCTCTTCGCGGTGATTAAGTCGTTTAACTGTAATTGTTTTCATGAGAACCTGATTTTTTGCCAAATATAAACAGCCGGGATTCCATTAGCCGGTTTTTAAGCATTTGTAATCGGATAAAAAAAATTAACCGGATAAGCGTAAGCGTTTGTATATTTGTAAACGGATGAAAAACAACTACTATGAAAAAGAAACTCTGCCCCGTGTGTGGCGAAGAATTCGAAGGGCGCACCGACAAACGGTTTTGCACCGACTATTGCCGCAGCGACTATAACAACAGCCTGCGCACGTCATATAAAAAAACCATGCGCCAAATCAACCAAACCCTGCACCACAACCGCAACATCCTGTTCCAGCTTAACAAGGCCGGGGTTTCGAAAACCTCAAAAGCAGGCATGTTAAAAGCGGGCTTTAATTTTACTTATTTTACCAATCAGTACATCACCAATTCGGGCGGTGTTTATTATTATTGCTACGATTTTGGCTACCGTTTGCTCAATGAACAGCTCGAGGTTTTGGTGGTGAAAAAACAAGATTATGTCGCTTGATTTATAAACAGGAATGATCTTCGTCCTGCGCTTACGGCAAAATGGCTGTAAAAATTAGGCATTAAAGCTTTACCTGCACCTGTACCTTTACCTCACTTTTGCTATTCCCTTCTATCAAATCCAAACCGGAGCCCAGGGTTTGTTGGTTACTAAACCAGGTATGTGAAATCCGGAACCAAAGATTCACGACATTTCCAATCGAATATTTTATCATGGCAATTCCCTTGCTTCCCTTGTAATAATATGCCGGCACCGAAAACGCGTACAGCACATCATTTTCATAGGCATACAAACGTTCGTCGTAGGTATCGGTATCAAACAGGGCATAACGGAAATAAATATCCAGCCTATCGCCGGGGGGGTTCCATTTAATGTCGTGGAAGATGATAAACCCGGCCCCTTTGTAGCCATCGTTGAATTTATTCAGGCCGTATTCAAGCCGGTCGCGCATGGAAACGGAGGGTGACACCACATAGTCGATATGGTAACGGAAGCTTGTTTTTCGGTTATTCAACACCGGCTTAATGAATTCTTCGCTGCCTGCTTTGTTTTCCTGTTTGCTGTTGCCCCGAAACCTGAAATTCATGCTGACCGATTCACTCATCCGGTAGTCGAATTGCAACAAAATTTCATTTCCCCGGGAAGGTTTGTTCACGCCATATTTGAGCCAGGGATAAACAAACTGGTCAACATACATAGAAACTAACCATTGCTTCGCAAGGACGATGCGCAGCCCGGTATAAATGCCCCGTTCGTTGTGGTTGTTGCTTTCGGCAAACGGATTGCTGAACCGGTTTTGATACTCTTTCTGATAGTTGCGGTACAATATGCTGGCGCTTACCCGGGGAAGCAGGTTGGCCACAAGGCCATACAACTGGGCCAGGCCGCCGTTTTCGCTCATGGCTATTTCGCCAAACAGGTTTACCTTTTGCAAAACAAGGTTGGCATCGATGCCGCCGTTCAGATTTTCGCTGCCGCTAAAGGCAAAAGCATTGTAGAGTTGAGGCTTTTCAGCCAGGCTGTAATCAAATACTGAATAAAAACCAGTGATTCCCATTTGAAAACGGCCTTTAGAAAAGTTAATGTTACCTCCGGCAACGGTAAGCTCGATGGCATCTTTTTTCAGGATTTCGTTTACTGTTCTGTGATAACCGGTTTCATAAAGGGAGGCAAACCGATCGAACGATTGAATTGTATCCAACCCGGAAAGTCCGGCATCCAGTTTATTTTTCGAATAAAAGGCGGTAACATCGAAATGGCCGAGATCAAGTGTGGAGGCAATTCCCCGTAAAAACCTGTTTTCGTCCGACGAGGTATAGGGGCTGATCCCCTGGGCATAACGTTTGGTGTTTACGGCATCAGCCGACTTGCCAAAGGCCAGACCGCTCCACATGGTAAGTCCCTGCCCGAATCGAACCTGGTAATCGCCTATGGTCAGGGCTTTTACCGGCCCCATGTCATTCAAACTGACGTACCCTGAATAGAAATCAAAACCGTTCTTGATTTTTCCGTTTGCCAGCTGAATTATGGAATCATTTACACCGGAAGCGAAAAATACCTCGCCCGGGTCTTTCTCCATGGTTACCCCAAAACGGATGCGGTTGGCATAATTGAATCCATAGCGGAAATACAATTTTTCGGGGCTTCCTAAATATATGGCGCTCGGATTTTGATAGAGGGTCGAATCTTCCACTTCATTAAATCCTTTTTTTGATTGCGGCACATCCTGAAACCTGAATATGGCCTGGTGCTTTCCGTATTTAAAAACATGGCCAGGTTTGAGTTTAACCGATTCTTTTACCGGGGCCACCCTGACAAAGGGCAGCATATTTTCAATGGTTGATCTATCATACCCTTCGATGGTTTGTAATTCGTAAATGGAAACAAAATAGCCGTAATTTTCGCGGTAAGCCAGCAAATGATAAACCTGAAGGTCGTTCAGAAAGAAGAGTTTTTGCAAATCCTCTTTACCTGCACTATTGAGGTTCAGCGGGTTTTCGGCAAAATAGAGCAGGTTTTCAAGCAATTCGGTATAATCAATTTCGCGGTCAATGGAGGCGGCCAGGATCTCAATTTTATCACGGATGTTTTCTTCTGCGGAAATTAATTCTTTTTCGGGTTGTTGGGCAATTGAGGGGTAGACTGATAACAATGAAAATACGATGAACAGTAATTTGCAATGATCGACCGGTGTCCATTCCGTTAACTTAGTCATTGCTGCCAAATTTATACACAAGAGAAACCACCGGCGACCAGCCCAGCACCTGGTGAACCGATGCGGCAAAATCAATGTCCAGCGAACCCAGTTTCAAGCCGAAACCAAAAGTGTATAAAGAGGCTATGCTGAAGTCGTCAGAACCTGAAGAAGATGGCAAGGTTGAATAACCCACACGGGCACTTAATTGTTCGATGATAATATATTCAATTCCTCCACGGATAAGGGGTTTGAAATTCATCGCCTTTTCGGCTTCAGCCATGATCAAAAAATCATCGGTAATAGTGTACATCAACCCAAGTTTATAAATGGCAGAAATCCGCTCACCAAACTGGTCTTCAAGTTTCGCATTGATAGGATTAAAGGTATGTGCGGCAAGAACAAGGTTTTCGGACAAAACAGCCCGAACACCCAGCTCAAAGGTGACATTTGATTTATTTCCGTAATCTTCGGCTATGTGTGTGGATAAATAATCAAGTTGTAAACCGGCTGAAATTTTTTCACCAAATGATTTTCCATAGGCTAACCCAATCTTGCTCCGGCTGAATTGGGAATAGCCAAAATACTGGTAATTCAAACCAAACACACCAAATTTTGACGGCGCAACAAAACCGCCTGATTTTAAACTCATCTCGTTTACCAAAAACTGATTTTCATAGTTTATGCCGGCGGCAAAAGCTGTGAGATTTGCCAATCCTGCCTGGTTGTTTTGTATAGACCAGAAATCGGAAAGTGTAACTGAAGAATAAGCCATCCCAGCCGACCGGCCCCCGTTTGGCCTGTTAAATTCAGTCGCCCCTGAATTTTCAGGATATATGGCAAACACCGCGAGCCATGCCATGAAGGCTATAATCAGGGGGCTTGGTTTCATGCCACTAATGTACAAAAAAAGTATCTTTGAACAAAATGAAATTATTTGTGTCTATAAGTTAATGGATGTACAAGATTAGAAAAACGAAGAAAAATACTAACTTTGAGTCTAAAATAAACAAAAATGGCAACTGTTGATAAAATACGAAATGGATTAATTGACAAAATTCTATCCATAAAAAACAAAGACTTTTTAGAGGCACTTGATAAATTGATTTCTTCAAGTTCCTCTGAATCTGAAGTTGTTGAATTGACCAACGAGCAAAAAATAATGTTGGACATAAGCGAGCAGGACATCAAAAGCGGAAAACTTATTTCACAGGAAGTGATGGATAAAAGAAATCTGGAATGGCTAAACGCAATGTAAATTGGACAAGAACAGCTGACATCCAATTCGTTGGAATTTTAGAATATTGGGTTAAAAAAGACAAATCCAATATGTATTCAAGGGAACTTGTGAAATTGGTTTCGGTAAGAACAAATTAAATTGCAGAAAATCCCTTGATTTATAAAACAACCGATTTTAAGGACATTAGAGTGGCTTCTTTGGGAAATTTCAGCATCTATTACAAAGTTTCTGAAAAAGAAATAATAATTACAGCTTTTTGGGACAATCGACAAGACCCTAAAAAACTTTTAAAAATTTTGGAAAATAAATAATAACATTGAACAACATTGTAGAAGCGTTACGCAGGCCGAGCGGCTAATATCGGTCATGTTTGCCCCTGATTGTCTTTAAGACAGGCGGTCAGTGAATTGTTCCGAATTCTCGTACTACGCTTGTGCTTGACTTGTATGGGCTGCATAATTACAATTAGAAATAGGGTATTGGCAAATTGTAAAAAACAACCTGAGAATTAATTTTATTTCATTAAAATTCAACGTTATTAGCGAATTCTGAGAGAAACACATGAAGTATATAAGTCAGATAAACGAATATTAGTTATTGTCAGAAAATTAAAATTCTTTTCAATGAAAAACGTAATCCCATTTTTAACCGAACTGAAAAATAATAATAACCGTGAGTGGTTTCAGGCGAATAAAAAAAAGTACGACCGGGCAAAATCCGAGTTTGAAGTTTTTATTAATGAAGTGATCCCCGAACTTTTAAAAACAGATCCACAAATTGGTGCGCTTACAGCTAAAGAATGCGTTTTTAGGATTTTCCGTGATGTCAGGTTTTCAACTGATAAATCGCCTTACAAAACCAATATGGGTGGATTTATTGCCCGTGGTGGCCGCAAAGGGGGTTATGCCGGGTATTATATTCACATTGACCCCGAAGCTTCATTTATTGCGGGTGGAATGTATATGCCCCCCGCTGATATCCTGAAAAAGGTAAGGCAGGAAATCATGTACAACGCAGATGAATTTAAGGGGATCATTCAGAAAGCCTCTTTTCAAAAAACTTTTGGGCAACTTGAAGGAGAAATGTTAAAACGTCCACCCAAAGATTTCCCTGCCGATTTTCCGGATATTGAACTTTTGAAATTTAAGAGTTATACGGTTCTTCATGGGGTTGATGCGTCAACTGTTACCGCACCGAATTTTGGCAAATATGTGCTTGATGTATTTAATGAGCTAAAACCATTAAATCATTTTCTGAACCGGGCAATGGAATAGGAATTTCTGTTGATTGCATCCAAATCCAAAGTTAACATTTGCGTAACTGAAGTGCAAAACTGGACTTCTTTATATTTTCTGCCCAAATGTAAGAGACTTTTTAAAATTTGTTTTTTGTGTGCAGTTCGAGAAATTTGAAATAACCTTTTATTTGCCTATAAATATTTATGGTGCTTAACCGCAGAGGAACCCGAGGAAACGTAGAGGTACCAGGGAAAATCTTGATTAACTCTGTGGCTTAAGTTTTTAAAGCTCAATAAAATCACAGTTAAATTTTTAAACAGTCGATAAACTTCTGACGGATTTTACTTTTTCTAAATCCACCGGGCTGGTTTCTTCAATACTTTATGCTGATCAAACAAACCGGGCAAGGGTTCCTGCTAACAAAAACAAAAACCTCAACCCAAATAGATTATCGGCCATTTGCTCTCTGTAAGCATCAACATTTCTATCCGCTTTCGAAGAATCAATAGTAGGTAAATTTTTACAAATTCAACCTTACACATTATTATTCAATACTTTATACGAACAGGCACAATCTTTGAATAATTGGAACCGTCCTATAATCGAGTAAAATTTATAAAAAGTGAGTACAAATCAAGGTGAATTTAACAACTACAATATTGCAGACTTTTTTCAAAACGATGAAAACGTAGCTCCGGTAAAAGAGAACTACAGTATCATTGTTGTCAGTCATAACGAAAAACTGCACGAAGCCCTGTTCAATACCCTCCGGCACTTTTCGCTGAATGGTAAAGGGATCAACATTTTTAAAACCTATGCTTTAGGCGAAGCCAGGCTTATTGCCCAGGAATTCCCTGAAGTTGTAATGGTCGTCATTGATGATAATATCATCGTCAATGGATCGTTTGAGGTGTTTGTTGACTTTATAAAAAATGAGCTAATGAACGACAATTGCCTGATTACGTTTAAAAGCAAGCTCATCAATTTATCAATGAAAAAACCTGACGAAGCGGAACAGGATCAAAACCAAACCGGTTTCTTTTTTGCCCGCGAACGGCTGATTGACATCACCCGTATGGTTCTTTTAACCATGGACATGGAAAACAAGATTTCGGAAGAGGGAATGATGGACCAAATAGATGAAAGAATCGAAAACTTTGATCTGCCTGAAAAGTCGAACACCATTACACGGGAAATGTTATACACCGTGTTGGCCCATGACCTGAGAGCACCCATTGGAAACATGAAAGTGATCCTGGATTTCCTTACAAATGAGCCTGACCTGCTGGAAGATACATCGTCAAAGGATCTGTTATGCAGAGTTAGGGAATCGGCCAATAGCATACATGAAATGCTGGAGGATTATTTGTTCTGGGGAAGGATGATCAAACAGGATATTTATTTTCATCCCCGCAAAATTGACCTCGATCAGCTGATCAGGGAAAACATCATGTTACTGAAAACAACGGCGGCCGAAAAAGAAATATATCTGCAAACAAATGTTGCACCCAACACCGAAATTTATGCTGATGAATACATGATGACAACCGTTTTGCGAAATTTGCTCTACAATGCCATAAAATTCACAAGGTCGGGTGGAATTATTAAAATAACAGTAACCGAAAATACCCGTCATTTTGAAGTCAATATCATTGACAATGGCATTGGCATTCCGGAACAAAACCTGGGTCATCTTTTCCGCTCCGACTTATACCTGACAACCAAAGGAACATCCAAAGAAAAAGGGGCCGGTTTGGGATTGATTTTATGTAAGGATTTTATCGAAAAAAATGGCGGGACTATCTGCGTAAAAAGTATTGAAAACAAAGGGAGTGAGTTTTGTTTTACGGTGCCTAAATGGGGTATGGGTTTCTCACACTAATTACTGGATTCTGTAATTCAGATGTTTAATTTATAATTAAAACTTTCCGAATTTCAGGCCCAGGTTAAACGAAAATCCTGAAAGGTCGCTGCCTGACAAACGCTGAAGATCGGTCGCTGAAATATACCGGTACGAAGCACCCACATTCAACCTGAAAAATTTTGACATATTCAATTCAATGTTCATACCTGGTTCAAGAACAAAAAAACCAGAACTTTCAACATACTCATAGGTGGTGTAATCCTGGTAATTTGGAACAGATGGGTCGAGCTCTGATTTAACGCCAAGCTGTGCTCCACCCGCTCCGATAAACAAAGGAAATGTAAGATGAAATGCCTTTTTTGGATTCAATACATACTCAAAGAAAATTCCCCCATAACCCATACCTAAATCCAATCGCCTAGAAGAATCAGGAACCGGATTTCCATCAATATCTTGCAGGTCTTCGATATAATTAAATGTATTGTTTGTGGTCATTCCATAACCACCTCCACCGATCGTAAACCGGTGATTGATCACCCAACCGCCTTTGCCGCCAAGCAATAAAGCGAACTGATCGTTTACTTTCCCAAACTTAAATTCGGGTGCGCCATAGCCACCCGACTCAATATTTAAATTGTTGCCAAATATGGTCCTGAACTCGGTAGATTCCTCCTGCCCAAAAAGTAATCCACCGGATAAAATAAATACAATTAAAACTAACCTCTTCATATCTGCTTTCTTCAATATAAACTGCAAAATTAATGCATGATTTCGTCGGCTTTCCAAATTCATGATGAAATGATAATTTTCGTTACTGAATTACATTTCAGTTTCACTGAGATGTAAAACATTTACTGTTTATTTTCTTTTAAGAATTTCATAAACAAGTAGTTTTTCCTTCTTTCCTTTTACCAACACAGGCTCCCACTTTTTTGATTCAATCAGGTTCTTCGATTTTTCATAAACCGAATCGCGGATCAAAATCAAATTCGGATGTTCTTTTGTTAGCATTTCAATTCGTTTACCGGTATTCACGGTATCCCCGGTTACGGCATATTCTATCCTGTCCTCCGAGCCAACATTGCCTACAACCACTTCACCTGAATTTATTCCAATTCCCATTTGAATATTCCGGCCAAATTTTTCTCTGTATTTTTCATTTAACTTTTGCGAAGCATCCATCATCTCAATGGCAGCAATTACAGCATGTTGTTCATTATCTTGCGTAATTAAAGGAGCGCCAAACGTTGCAAATATTTCATCACCCACAAATTGAGTGACCGAGCCATTTCGTCTTTTTATAATTTCACCCATTAATGAATAGTAATCGTTCAAAAACGCGACAACTTCCTTGGGTCCCAGTTCTTCACTCATAGGTGTGAATCCCCGGATATCACAAAACAATACCGTAACCTGCCTTGATTCTCCTTCAAAAATGGATTTACCGGATTGATTGAGCGTTTTATGAACAATGGATTCGGGGACATATTTCATAAAAAGTTTTAGGGTTTTTTCCCGCTCATCAAGCTGATTTTTCAATTCAATTACCAAATTCCTGTTTTTCTTTTGCAAGGTATGCAATTGTCTGGCATTTTCGATGGTCATGTGCAATTCCTTTTCATCCCAGGGTTTTGTTATATACCGGAAGACCTGCCCTGTATTTATGGCCTCAATAATTGCTTCTACATCACTAAAACCTGTAAGAACCATTCGGATGGTATTCGGGTAAGCGGGAAGTATTTTCTTTAGAAACTCAATGCCGGTCATGCCAGGCATGCGCTGGTCGGTAATGATAAGATTAATGTCATTGTTGTGCATTATCTCAATGCCATCTTTGCCGCTTAATGCCGTATGAATTTCATATTCCCTGCGGAACGTTGCCCTGAATGAAACCAGGTTTTGTTCTTCGTCATCAACATATAAAATACTGAAGTTTTTCTTTTCCATAAGTAAAAATTTATCGTTCGAGCCAGTTTAAGAAGTCGGTAACTTTCGTCCGGCTGATCAGCACATCCTCCTCCACTTCGGGGTTTAAACCAATTTTTAACCGGCTGTTGAAATATTTATCAATGGTTGAAATAGCGCTTATATTGGCAATAAACTGCCGGTTCAGCCGGTAAAAAATATCGGGGTTCATAAAACTTTCGATTTGTTCGAGTGAATAATTTATTATGTACTTTTTAGCTTTATTGGTTATAAGAAAGGAGACTTTATCCTCGGAGAAAAAGTAGGCAATGTCGTTTGCTTCTACATGTTGAATTTTATCACCTAACCGCACAACCAGGCGATTTTTATACGATGGCCGGTACAAACCCAAAACTTCTTTTAATTGTTTTGTACTAAAATAAGATTCATCCTTTTTAACTGTTTTTTGCAATTTCCTGAATTTTTCGAGAGCCCTTATCAAATCGTCTTCATCAACCGGTTTTAATAAATAATCAATACTGTTAACCTTAAATGCTTTAATAGCATATTCGTCATAGGCTGTAGTAAAAATTACCGGTGGTTTGACTTCCGTGCGATTAAAAATTTCGAAACTCAACCCATCGGAAAGTTGAATATCCATAAAAATCAAATCAACCTCCTGTGCCTGCGCCAGGAATTCCACACTTTCCTCTACAGAATCAATACATTCAAGTACATTGATGGACGGATCGGTTTCACTCAACAAACGAATGATTTCCTGCTGGGCGAAAGGTTCATCTTCTATTATTAATACGTTCATGGTTTCGAAGGTATAATTATTTTATAAAGCATATTTTATAACAAGGGTATTTTTACTATAAAATAACCTGAATTATCTTCTACAATAACTTTTCTATTTGTAAGGTATTCATACCGTTTCCTGATATTTTCAAGGCCCGTTTTAGATGAAATTTCACGGCTCGACTTAAGCTGAAGATTATTCGAAATTACCAAATAGTCTCCTTCCACATAAATTTCTATGGATAACGGCTTTTGGATTGAAATTATATTATGTTTGATGGCATTTTCAACCAGTAATTGAATAACCATTGGGGCAATTTTTTTTTGATAATATTCATTGGCGATTTTTAAGTCAATGGTTAAATTTTTGTCGAAGCGGGTTTTCAATAAAAAGATATACGATTCGATAAAGGGTAATTCATCTTTCAGTGAAATGGTATCTTTATCCTTATATTCCAACACATAACGGTATACCTTGGATAATTGCCTTACAAATTTTGCCGCCTTATGTTGATCGACAAAAATGAGGGAAGACAATACATTTAAACTATTGAATAAAAAGTGTGGATTAACCTGCGACTTTAAGGTTTCAAACTGCGAAATGATATTTTCTTCCTGCAAACCGAAAAGCTGGCGGGCATTTTCGATGGTTACACGCATTTCGCGCTCATCCCAGGGTTTTGTTATATACCGGTTAACACCTCCTTTATTAATCGCCCCAATTACTGCATCAATATCGCTAAACCCTGTAATGATCATACGGACCGTTTCCGGAAAGGCATGATTCACCCTTTCCAGAAACTCAACACCCGTCATTCCGGGCATACGCTGATCAGAAAGTACCAGGTGAACCTCTTTCTCGTTTAGAACCTGAAGCCCTTCCTCTCCACTTTGGGCCGTGAAAATTTTATATTCTCGTCGGAAAGTGGCCCGAAATGAGATCAGGTTGTGAATTTCATCATCAACATATAAAATGGTAAAATCTTTTTTTTCCATAAATTGATAAATCTTAATTTTCAATTATTGGTAAGGTAATAATAAACTCAGAACCTTTATCTACACTGCTGATCACTTCTATTTTTCCGTTGTGTTTTTCAATGATCCCATAAGAAATCGAAAGGCCTAAACCTGTTCCCTTTCCAATTTCTTTTGTTGTATAAAACGGATCGAATATCTTTTTTCTCACTTTTTCCGGAATCCCCTTTCCTGTGTCTTTTATTGATACTTTAACAACATTTCCCTCTTGATAGGTTTTAATAAAAATCGTCCCTTCTCCTTCAATGGCCTCCTGCGCATTGTTAAGGACATTCATAAAGACCTTGGTTTAGCTGGCCCGGGTAGCACATGATATCGGGGAAATTGCCATATTCTTTAATGATCTGAATGCGCTGTTTTAGTTTGTTATGCAATATTAATAAGGTTGAGTCTATTCCCTGGTTTATGTTGGCCGGTTTTAATTCATGTTCATCCATTCTTGAAAAATTGCGAAGGCCTTTAACAATTTCAGCCGTTCGAACAGCCCCTTCGCCAATACCTTCGAGCAGATTATTGATTTCAGATAAAACAAACTCAAAATCAATTTCTTCTTTCAGATCCTGAACGGCTTTAAAGTTATCTTCCAGTTTTTCAGCTTCAACAATTTTATCATAGGTAAACAACACCTCAAGAATATCATTGATATCACGCTGAAGGGGTTTTACATTGCCGCTTACAAAATTGATTGGGTTATTTATTTCATGCGCAACGCCCGCGGTTAACTGACCCAACGACGCCATTTTTTCAGAATCGATCAATTGTGCCTGGGTTTTCTTCAGATCATCAAGTGCCGAATTTAAAGCTTCATTTTTTTTCAACAATTCCTTTTCCGCTTTTTTCAACTCGGTAATATCTGTCAAAACAGCCACACTTCCCTGATGCTCACCCTCACTATTGAAAATTGGCTTAGGTGAGACCATGGCGATAAAAACCGAACCATCCTTATGTTTCCAGTTCATTTCATAGGAGTTGATCACTCCGGTTCTGATTCCCTCATCCCTGTATTTGTTAAATCGTTCGAGATAAACCGGGGAAGAATCATCGATAAAATCGGTAGGGTATTTGCCAATAATTTCATCCTGTTTCATACCAAACATCTGACAAAGTTTAGGATTGACATAATTGATTTTGCCTGTTTTATCCTGCACCGAAAATCCTTCATTCATGGTTTCGATCAATTGCCTGAAACGGGCTTCACTCTTTTTAAGGGCCTCCTCCACTTTTTTACGCTCTTTTATCTCATCCTGCAGGTTTTGGTTAGTTTGCCTGAGTTCGTATGTCCGCTTTTGTACTTGTTTTTCCAGCAAGTCGCGCGCAGCCCTTAACCGGCGGGTGCGTAGTTGCATGATCCAGATAATGATCAAACCTAAACCAACAACCACAATTAAGTAGAACCAAATAGTACTTGTGAATGGAGGTTTGATTATAATGTCAATTGAAGCGCCAGTTTCATTCCATATCCCGTCATTATTCGATGCTTTTACCCTAAATATATACTCACCAGGCGGAATATATAAATACTGTGCTTCGCGCTGATCATTCACGTAGTTCCACTCGGTTTCAAGTCCTTCCATCCGAAAAGCAAAATTGTTTTTTTCGGGCTGGATAAAGTTTAATGCCGTAAACCCAAATTTCAGCACATTCTGATCATGCCGCAGCACAATCTTCTTTGTCATCGAAATATCTGTACTTAAGGGTGTGCTTCCATCATTGGAAACGGAAACCGGCTTAAAAAACAACTGAAAACCGGTAATAAAAACAGGCGGTACATAATTATTGCCTTTTACATTTTCAGGATGGAAATAGGTGAGGCCTTCATTGCTGCCAAAATAAAGTGTACCATCATCAGCTTTTTCAAAAGCTCCAATATTAAAAGCATCGGTTTTTAACCAATTTGAAGAGTTGTACCTGATGAATGTCAGGTTTTGGGAGGTGCCTTGTTGAATGGCCTTTATTAATCCATTGTTGCAACTAAGCCAGAGATTGTTTTCTCCATCTTCAAGTATTCCGTAGATCACATTATCAGGCAGGCCATCTTTTTTCGTAAATAGCGCATTAACCTGTTCTG
>JAWKKL010000063.1:0-21081 GCA_041393275.1 Bacteroidales bacterium | reverse complement strand
CGAGTTGAGTATGCGTATTTTGTTAATACCAGCGACCCCGAGTATAAAGCACCCTGGAACCAAATAAAAAACATTCCTAAGGTTTTTACGCCGGAGGATAAGGCAATACAAACACCAAACTCCGATACGCCTTATTCAATGGCAGGCCTTGATTTGCGAACAGAACCTATGGTTCTTACCATCCCTGAAATAGAAAAAGACCGCTATTTCAGTGTTCAACTAATAGATTCCTATACGTTTAATTTCGATTACATTGGTAGCCGGACAACAGGCAATGATGGTGGTGTATTTATGGTAGCAGGACCTAACTGGCAAGGGGAAACACCTGAAGGCATTACAAAAGTTTTCCACTCAGAGACCGAATTGGTATTGGCAATTTACAGGACTCAGCTTTTCAACCCCAGTGACCTTGATAAGGTAATAGCCGTTCAAAAAGGGTATAAATTAGAACCTTTGTCTTCATTTTTGGGTATACCTGCCCCGGAAGCCGCTCCTGCAATCAATTTTATTAAACCACTAACACCTGCAGAACAGAAAGTATCCTTAGATGCTTTCAATATTTTAAACTTCGTTTTAAAGTACTGCCCTGTTGATCCATCTGAAAAAGAACTCATGGCCCGATTTGCTAAAATTGGTATTGGAGCTGGTAAGACAATCGATTTTACCAAACTTTCACCTGAAGTAAAGGCGGCAATGGAAGAAGGTATTAAAGAAGTGTGGACAGTTGATTTCGCCGCATTTTTGAAAAAAGTTGAGGCAGGTGAAATAACCTCTGAACAGGTATTTGGGACCAGGGAATTTTTAAAAAACAATTATCTTTATCGTTTGGGTGCCGCTGTTCTAGGAATATTTGGTAATTCAGCAAATGAAGCCTTTTATCCGATATACACAAATGATGAAAGTGGAAAATTATTAGATGCTACGACAAACAAATATATCTTGCATTTTGCTAAAGGTGAATTACCTCCCGTAAACGCCTTTTGGTCATTAACAATGTACGAGCTACCTTCCAGTCTGCTTGTGGCTAATCCAATAAACAGATACCTTCTTAACTCTCCTATGTTACCAAATTTTAAATTTGATAAAGATGGCGGGTTAACTTTCTATGTTCAGAATGAATCCCCGGGAAAAGATAAAGAATCGAACTGGCTGCCTGCACCAAAAGGTCCTTTTAGAGCTATTCTTCGCTTATATTGGCCTAAGGAAACTGCATTGGATGGTACATGGAAAAACCCACCTATGCAGTTGATTAAATAGGATCGCTACTTATTGATTGTGATTAAGTAAAAACAACCATATGAACAATAAATATCGAAACGGTATATAGAAGAATCTAGGTCATATAAATAATTTAAATCACAAAAACCTCAAAACATAGACAAAAGGGCAGCAGGTAACAAAGAACTGAGCTAAAAACCAAGAAAAAAGTGTAAAATTTTTATTTTTTAAACTAACCGTGATTTTGTAAGGCAGTTTAAAAAATATAAATTAAACGAAAGGAGCCCCACAAATGGCGCCAGAGTTCCGGAAATGGCAAGTGAACAGGCGTCTCTCGTGCGCGCTGTAACTTTAAAAAATCCAACTGAGCGAAGCCTTCAGCCTTCGATCTCCGAACATAAAACCCTTTGATTCTCCAAAAATCAACTATACATTAACGCTAGTCGCTGTGTAAAGGGCCTTTTCCTGGTATAATAAAGATTTTTAGTAATTTCTGAATTCATGAACCTGACAACAACCCAAACATTTCGTGTATTAAATATGCCGGGTATAAATTAGTTGTTAAATAATTGTTAAATAGAAGAATTATGAGGCGTAACAGCCTTTAACGATGAACAATTGCATGCAATGAAATGTTTGGTTTATCATGATGGGTGAATCAAATCAGAAACCACCATTTGAGGCTTTCCTCTGCGGCCCCAGTTATAATTTAAAGAAAATAATCTCAATGATTAACAGGAAGATTAAACGGTTGCAATAGATGGATAAAAAATACCAGTATACCTTAATCCAAATTATTTATCCTCAATTCATTTTGGCACTTTCCTTCTTTCATCAGGTAATACATTCTTAATTAGCATCAACAAAATTATTATCGTATGAAAAAACACATTTTTACTTTACTGATCACCGTTTTCAGCATCGGAGCTTTTGCCCAGGTAGGGATTAATACTGATAATTCGGACCCCGATCCCAGCGCTATGCTGGATGTTAAATCCTCTGATAAAGGCTTTCTGCCACCACGGCTGACGTTGAGCGAAATAGAATCCATTCCAAATCCTGCCGAAGGCCTGATCGTTTATAACACGGAAACCAGATCCTTATATGTTTTTAATGGCAGTATCTGGACCGATATCAATGGAAATACATATCAACCGGCCATTGGTGACTTTTTCGAGGGCGGGATTGTGTTTTACATTGATAGCAATGGTAGTGGTCTGGTTTGTGCATTAACCAACCAAAGTGCCGAAGCTGAATGGGGGTGTTTCGACACATATTTTGGAACCTCTTCAGCAATCGGTACCGGGGCTCAAAACACCAATCAAATTGTAGCGGGATGTACAACCCCAGGAATTGCTGCTGCTATTTGCGCCAATTTAACTCTAAACGGATATGATGATTGGTTTTTACCTTCAAAAGATGAATTAAATGAAATGTACCAGAATAAATCACTCATAGATGCCAACGCAACTGAAAACGGTGGGAGTGCCTTCGGATCGGACTTGTATTGGAGCTCCTCTGATGTTTGGAGTAATGCCTGGACTCAAAATTTTGGCAATGGGAATCAGTCTACTACTCTTAAGTCCACCTTGCAAAGAGTGCGTGCAGTGCGTGCTTTCTCATGTCCCTCTACAACCCCTGCTGTTCCCGCTGCAATTTTTGGGAATACAACTGTGGCATTTAATGCATTAGAAGAAACTTACATAATAGCTGAAGTACTCCATGCTTTAAGTTATCAATGGACAGTTCCAACTGGAGCAAACATAATCTCAGGACAGGGGACAACCTCTATTAAGGTTAATTATGGAACAGCCAGCGGAGATGTGAGTGTCCGCGCTATAGGTTTATGTGGAAACAGTAATTACAAAACATTAGGGGTAAATGTTGAAATCAACTGCGGTAGTTCTTTTGTTGATGCTCGCGATGGTAAAACTTACAACACCGTAGCAATTGGTCCCAAATGCTGGATGAAGGAAAATTTAAACTATGACCAAAGCGCTTATGGCTACGATGATTGCTATGGGTACAATTCAGCTAATTGTGAAATTTATGGGCGGTTGTACGACTGGGACGCCATTATGCAGGGTGCCTCGTCAAGTAACACCAACCCCAGTGGTGTACAAGGAGTTTGTCCGGCCGGGTGGCATATTCCCAGTGATTCAGAATGGGATGTTTTGGCTGGTTTTCTTGGTGGACCGACAATTGCGGGAGGTAAAATGAAAGAAACTGACACTATACATTGGTTACCTCCTAATACCGGGGCCACGAACAGCAGTGGCTTTACAGGTCTTCCGGGAGGCATGTATTCAGTACCAAATTTTTACAATTTAAGTGAACATGGTTGGTTTTGGTCTTGTACGAATGACTCAAATAGCAGTTATGCCTGGGCAAAAAGACTAATTTTTGATTCTGAAGGCTTGGCAAGTTCCAGCCAATATACAGGAAAGCGTCTTTCGGTGCGTTGCGTTGTCCTGGATGATTAGGATACCCCCCTATTTCGCTCGCGATTGCATTGAGTGCGAATTTTCTCCTGAATTTGTAATGCAAAAATTTTTGCCTGCCATTCATGTTTTACACATTTCATCAATTGTCAACTTTTTTTAGGACGAGTCAAATATTTTAAACCACGCTCCCCCCAGTACACACCAGGTCGGCACCTCCCCCCAATAAATGCGACAGCATTTACCGCGCACCGGCGCGGCAAAACCACCTCTCCTTTGTTTTAAGTCAGCACATGAAATTATACAATACATCATTGAGGTTATTAATTTGTAACATTTAAGAATAAATCCGGTCTTAATAAAAAAAACCGCTTTATACCATGTTGAAAAATTATTTTATTACCACTATCCGTTATTTATTACGCCAAAAAGTCTTCACATTCATCAATGTTGTTGGGCTTGCCCTGGGGATGGCACTTTCTATCCTCATTTATATCTGGGTTCAGCATGAATTGAGTTACAATAAATTTAATTCGAAGTACGACCGTATACACAGGCTCGTGCAGACCCAACATTACGCGTCGGGGCCTTTAACAACGGTTTGCATGCCCGGCCCTATTGCGAAAGACATCAGGGACGAAATTCCGGAAATAAAAAACTCCTTTACGTTTTATAGCCTGTCAATGACAGTAAAATATGAAGATAAAGTTTTTACGGAAGATGTACAATTGGCCGACCAGGAATTATTTGAAATGTTTGACTTCGAGTTTATCAAGGGCCATCCGGAGAAGGTTTTTGACGATTTGAAATCGGTTGTAATAACCGATAACATGGCAACAAAACTTTTCGAAAATGAAGACCCGATCGGGAAAGTCATATCCTTGAACAATGATCTTAATTTTAAAGTTACGGGGATTATAAAAGAGACACCCAAAAATTCATCGTTCCGGTTTGATATCTGTTTTCCTTTTAAGAACATTGAAGACATGGGCTTTACCATAAACCGCTACGGATGGAATTCATATTATGTTTATGTGGAACTTGAGGAAAATATTGACTACAAAGAGGTGAACCAAAAGATAGAAAAATTCCTTGAAGAAAAATCGAAAAAGCAAAACCAGACCGAAGGGGATGAGGACTACGACAGCGATGTTGATCTGTTCCTGTTCCCACTTAAAAAGATGCATCTCTATTCATACAGTGAAGACCGCGGGGCCATTCAGTTCATCTATATTTTTTCGGCCATCGCCATTTTTATTATTCTTATCGCCTGTATTAATTTTATGAACATGGCAACCGCAAGATCGGCCAAACGGGCCAAAGAAATCTCCATTCGAAAATCAGTCGGAGCCGACCGGCCAATGCTTATCGCTCAATTTTTAGGCGAATCGCTGATTATATCAATTTGTGCCATGTTTGTAGCTATCGTTTTAGTTCTTTTGCTTTTGCCTTGGTTTAATATACTAGTCGAAAAAGAATTGATTTTTGATTTCTCAAACTTCGGTTTATGGCTACTCCTGTTTGGAATTACAATTTTTGTTGGGATTTTAGCAGGAAGTTATCCCGCTTTTTATTTATCTGCCTTCAATCCCGTAAAAGCTATGCGTAACGGGATAAATAAAGGAAAAGGGAATTTTTACTTTCGAAGAACACTGGTTGTTTTTCAATTCGTTTTGTCTGTCGGACTTATCATAAGTACACTTGTGGTAAACCGCCAATTGGACTATTTGTATAACAACAAACTGGGTATGGATCTGAACAATGTCAGTCTTTTAACACTGAGGGGCAATGCCTTCGAAAAGTACGAAGTGCTGAAAAATGATCTGTTAAATAAACCTAATGTTGTAAGTGTTAGCCGTGCCAATGCGATTCCGTTTTATATTGGAAGCAACAGCGGTGGGATTGAATGGGAAGGAAAAGATACGGAGGACGATATCATTGTGGGATTTACGTTTGCTGACGAAGATTATATAGAAACAATGGGTATGCAAATGGCCGATGGCCGGTTCTTCTCAAAAGACATCCAGTCCGATACGGCAGCCGTGGTAATCAATGAAACGGCAGCCAAGGCTTTTGGATTGGAAAATCCGCTGGGAAAATGGTTAACCTGGGGCGACGATGTCAGGTATCACATTATTGGTGTGGTGAAGGACTTTCACCATCTTCCCATGCAACTGGGAATCGACCCGATGACAATGTATTATGAGCCGGATCGGTGCAGAGAGATGTTTGTTAAAACAAAGCCGGGAAATTACGAAAAGGCAAAAGAAGAATTACAAATTTCGTGGGAGACAAATGCAAAGGACTTCCCGTTTGAGCCAAAACTATTAAAGGAAATTTACGAAAAAACCTATATTGATGAAGCCAGGCTGATACAGATCATCAGCTATTTTGCACTGTTTGCCATTTTTATTTCATGTTTGGGGTTATTCGCCCTTTCAACGTATATGGCCGAACAACGAACCAAGGAAATCGGGATCAGGAAAGTGTTGGGGGCAAATACCTTTGGCATTGTTTCATTGATCTCCCGCGAATTTATTAAATGGGTTATCACAGCCAATGTAATCGCCTGGCCGGTGGCATGGTTTGCAATGAATGACTGGCTTGACGGATATGTATACCATACCCGAATAAGTGCTGATATTTTTATATTCAGCCTGCTGATATCCATGGGGATTGCACTGTTAACGGTAACTTATCAGTCAATAAGCACGGCGCTTAAAAAACCGGTGGATGCGATAAAGTATGAATAGAATAATTATCGGATTTTGAACCAATTGGGTGGATAATTCGAAATCTTAAGGGCTGTATGTTGCAAAATTGAAGCAAACAGTTCCCATAGGGATTAATCAGCATCTAAAATCTTATTGGTAAATTATGAAATCATTGCCGGTTAACCCTTTCCAATTTCAGAAGGAAAATTTCCATGATGGTCTGTTTAGTGACTGTCTATATAGTTTTCTAAATTCAAATAAATGAATGATATTAAATATTTGACACACCCCTACCTCACTTTATGAGAGGAATATAGGTATTTATATTTTCGAATTTAAACATAATACGTTATAGTATCGACAGACACTATTTAAGGAACTATTCTTAATTCTATTGCTTGCTGATCTTTTTTATCCCATTCAATATGCCGCATTGAAATTTTATAAAATAAAGTCCTGCTGGTAAATCTGCTATGTCTAAGCTATATGAATCCGGCATTATTGTAAAGCTTTCGCTTTTTACCGATGTTCCCATTATATCGAACATTTCGATATTTAAAGAACTAAGGCTTGTAAATCCACATGAAACATATATTACGTCCTTGCCCGGATTTGGATAAACCTCAATCATTTGTGATAAATCGTTTTCATCAACTCCATTAATTTCAGGGACAAATACGTCTAAATTTTCTGAGCAATTATGAATATCAGTAACTTTTACTGTATATTCACCAGCTACCAGGTTTATGGCGGTTGCATTCGTTTGGTAATACTGATCGTACCAGGTATAATAATAGGGCGGTGATCCCCCTGTTGCAATAACCATTGCTGAACCCTCTCCTTGTATGGTATTCGGATCATCCGGTGTCACCATTGAAGAAAGCAATAACTCGGGGGGTTCGGATATAATTATTTCACCATTTGCCTCACACATTAGATCATCATTAACAACTACTGAATAAGTTCCTTCTGGTAAATTAGTTAATGTTGAAGATGTCGATCCGTTGGACCACTGAACTGAAAACGGGGCGACACCTTCCAATATGTAGAGTTGTGCATATCCATTTTCGTCCCCATAACAATTAATATCATAAGAGGTTATATCGACAATGACTGTATCTTTTTCGATAGTTATATTATGCTCTGCCTCACAATATTTTGCATCGGATATGTTAACTGAGTAGTCCCCAACTGATAGACCTGTAACCTGACTTGTTGTTGCCCCATTGCTCCAGATGTATGCATATGGTGGATGTCCTTCGATAATTGCAACTTCGGCAGAACCATTGTTAATTCCAGTACAACCTACCCGTGTCGAGATATAAGAAGATACAATTTCTGATTGAAGAATTGTAATTTCACCTGTTTTTGTACACCCCTTGTTATCCGACACGGTGACCGAATAATTCCCCGGCTGCAAACCTGTTTCAATTGAATTTGTTCCTCCAAAACTCCACATATAAGTATAGGGTTCTTCTCCTCCTGAAGCCATGACTTCAACAACTCCATCATTACCTGGAATGCAACTTATGTCTTCTCCCTGAAGTTCAATATTAAAGCTAATACAATTATAGCAATTTTCATTTAGCTCAACAACCTGAAAGTTGGTTCCGGCGAATACCTCAAATTTACCATTATTGTCATGGTCAGAAATTGCCATCCCACTATAGGCCCCGGCTACTGTACCGAATGTTTGTGTTTCCATCTGATTCCCATCCAGTGTACGAAAATAGATGCGACCATTACTTGTAAAAACCAATTCAGGTAATGGGTCTCCGGAAATATCCACCACCTTTATTGCGTCGATTGATTCTGAAAAATCATCTACCAGCACATTTGTTTCAAGGGTTTCTCCATCGATAATTACAATCTCTCCATTCTCTTTACAAGCTACAATGTCCTTAATTGTATTGTTGTCAATATCGTATAAATCAAAATCTCTAAACCCACTGGTTGTTGATTGCCACTGTTGATGGGTTATTCCATCAAAAATATACAAGTGATCAAAACAAGCAATAATTTCCTTGTTTGAATTACTATTGATATTATCTACCCTAATGGTTCTTGGTTGTGCGTATCCTAAATTAACACTACTCCATTCAATGGAATAATTTGAAGGATCAATCACATGGAGATAACCACCTTCTCCTACGACGCATTCAATCTGGCCATCATCATCTACATCTACAACATCAAGTGCATAAAATTCATCAAGGTCTTCAGCATAAAATTCGTAAGAGGATTCAATTTCATGGGTGGCTCCGTTTATAATCCATATTTTGCCATCATACGTATCTCCTGAAGCAATGATTATTTCTGTTTCCGAATCCTGGTCGATATCCTGAATTTCAATAGTGTAGACACCAGTCCAAATATTTCCTAAATAATTTCCGCTGCACTGCCATTCCAATAAACCGTCGTTTGCATCAAAAATGCTTATTATACCACTGTCATATCCGCTATTGCTTTCATAAGAAATGGTAACAGTCTCAATATCGCCGTCATCATCCACATCTGCTACTTCTACAGCATAAAAAGGGCCATCAAGGTGTTTGCTTTGCCATTCAAAATTTCCTGACGGAATTTCATGGATAAAAAGATGATCGGAGCCGGTTGAAGAACAACCTGCACCCCAAAGTACTTCTTTAGTTCCATCATTATCCACATCGGCCACATTAATTTCAGTAACACCATGCTCTGGATTATTTACACTCCACATAAGGCCTTGAGTCACCGCATTGTGGCAATAAATATCACCCCATTGACCGTCACCATATAATATTTCATCAATGCCGTCATCGTTTACATCGGTGACCAGTAAGGCATCAATATCAAGATCCGATTCGATTTGATACTTGGGAGATTGGATATCCGCATCATAAACCGTAATATACTGCCAGGAGCGCGCATGAATAATTTCCTGCATATTATCTGAATCAATATCGGAAAGTTCAACAAAACCATTGTAACTTACTCCAAAAGGAAAAGTCCAGATTATGGTCGTATTATTTCCATCAAACCGGAGCACTTTACCTGAGGAGAGGACGATTTCATTATCTGAATTGGCATCTACATTGCCGACTTCCATATCTCTGGAACCATAGTAAATTGTGTGTTCGAATGTGAGTGCAACCGGATTGTAAAGGAAGGTATTTTCTTCATCGCAAAAAACCAGTTCCATTTGATTGTCATTATCTGCATCTGCATATTTTATGCTGAATATAGATTCTGCATCTGTTTGAATAGACTGATAAACTGTCATTGATTCACTATCATAAAATAACATTTCACCGCCGTGGAATCCGCAAATAATTTCTTGTTTTTCATCACCAATCAGGTCAATGGCTGTTATGCAAGATATTGTTTGTTCATAATCAGGGTAAAACGGGCTTATCCATTTTTGTTCATATTCCTGGTTGCTGGGATTGAATTGCAAAATATACCAAAATCTGCCGCTGCCGAAACCTCCTCCTCCGCTACAAATTATTTCTAACACACCATCATTATCCAAATCAGCCGATGTCATGGAGTTTACACCAATACAAGTCCCCATGATTCCTTGTTTCCAAACGGGATCGCAATAGGTTTCATCTTTTTGCAATGGGAATAAGTCTTTATTTTGGAAATTGCTATTGGTTGTCTCGCGTAGCTTATCTGAATATTCATAGTTAATAGTTTGCTCACCGTTCTTGATTATTCTTCCGTACTGATCTTTTTGAATGTTCTTATTAATATCCGGGATAGAAGAACCAATATCCTGAGAAATACCTGTCCTTGCTGTAAATACGATAAGAATTGCTACCAGACCAAAAAGGATTGAATTTTTCATAACCACTTGTTTTAATTATTTTTCTTTTCTTTATTTGTAAGGCAAGTAAAAATAGCAATAATCATTTGAATAAAAAAACTAACTTCAGAAAATAAGCTTGATTACTAAATTTATTTTAAGTGTCGGAAAATGGGAGGTGGTCAATTTATAGAAAAGTAGTAGAAAGCAAGAACTAAAAACTAAGAAAGGCTGGAATGTAAATTGCTAAAAGTAAAGTTTCGGATTGCAAATCAGGAAAAGCGGGAATTGTTACTGAATTTAATCAATGATTGAATGATGAAATGATTGAATGCTTAAATGAATGACTGCTTGAATAATTAAATAAATGATAGGATCAGTTTTCGTACTTAATAATCGCTTTCCTTTTCCACCTTCCGGTAAGGTAATATAAATAAGAAAGGATCATGCCGAGAAACCAGCCAATGGGAATGGCCCACCAGATTCCGGTTTCGCCCATATTTTGAGAAAGGAAATACGAGGCGGGGATACGGACAGCCCAAAGAGCAATCAGGGTGATGAACATGGGAATGAGGGTGTCCCCTGCCCCACGCATAACGCCATTTAAAACAAACATGGTAGAAAATACAATGTAAAAGGAGCTGACAATAATCAGGTATTTTGACCCTATATCAATCACATTCGGATCTTGTGTAAACGCCCCCATCAAATAATGCGAAAAGAAGATAGCCAGTAAACTTATACTTACCGATACAATAGAGGTCATAACAAAAGTGGCAATCAAACCTTTTTTCACACGCTCTGCTTTATTGGCACCAAGGTTTTGCCCAACAAATGTAGCGAGTGCTGCCGCAAAATTCATGGCTGGAAGTGAAGCCAGGGAATCGATACGTATTGCAATAGAAAAAGCGGCAATCACGTCTGTACCATGTAAATTCACAATCCAAACGATGGCAATCAACCCGATGGAAACAAAAGTTTGCTGAAATCCCGTTGGCAGGCCAATCTGTAAACTCTTTTTAAAGATTGCCCGATCGAAGTGTAATTTAAAAATGGTAAGGTTAACTACTTTGTGGGTTTTATTAAGATATATAATTGACGTGATAAATGCCCCACCCTGCGACAGGATGGTGGCCACAGCCACACCCGCCACCCCCCATTTAAATACGATGACAAAAAGTAAATCCAATCCAACATTCATAAGGGTGGAAATGATCATAAAATAAAGGGGTGTTTTAGAATCGCCCAAACCTCTTAAAATAGCAGCCGTCCCATTAAACCCAAAAAAGAAGATCAAGCCCGAAACATAAATATTCATATAAAGGGTTGCATGTGGCATTACATCTTCTGGCAGTTGGATCAACCGGAAAATACTCTCACTAAAAACAAGCCCAAGAGCAGAAAGGATAATGGACGCAACAAACATGACGATATACATTGTATCAATTGTCTTTTTTACATTGTCCATTTGCCTGGCCCCGAAATATTGTGCAATCATAATGGTTGCTCCTGTAGCAAAACCGATAATCATTGAGATGAGGGCAAAAATGATAGGAAATGATGCCCCCACCGCAGCAAGCGCCTCCTTGCCAATGTAGTTCCCGATGATAATACTATCAACAATATTGTACATCTGCTGAAATACATTACCAAGCAGCATGGGGGCTACAAACTGTAGAATCAATTTACTTTCATTGCCTGTTGTCAGGTCTTTCATCTATTGCCAATTTTTTTGCGCAAATCCCCACAGGATTAAAATGGGAGGCGGTAAAATTATTTATATATTGAATATAAATTAGATTTATTTTGTATGCTCGTTGTGATCCGCCGGTATAAAACCAATGGTAAATTCGATTGTGGAAAACATTTTTAATATAAGTTTTGTTTAATAAAAGTATTGAATGGAATTTTTTTACTTTTGTCGATCTAAATTAAACGTTACTATGAACAAGTTAAATCTGAACCCAAGAATAGTTTTTATCGGAAGTATTATTTTGTTTGGTGCCATGATGAGGTTAATCCCCCACTGGCCCAATTTTACACCTATTGCAGCCATGGCTTTGTTTGGAGGCGCTACTTTAAGAAAGAAACACCTGGCGTTTGTTATTCCTTTTGCCGCTTTATTATTGAGTGATGTATTCCTTGGATTTCACCGGTGGATGATCACTGTATATGTGAGCTTTGCTTTGGTTGTTATGATCGGGATAATGTTGCGTAACCGGATCAAAGTTGGGACTGTGCTATTGGCTACCCTTAGTTCATCCTTGTTATTTTTCGTAATTACAAACTTTGCCACATGGATTGGTACCCCAATGTACCCCAAAAATATTGTTGGTTTAATGGAATGTTATGCGGCCGGGCTTCCGTTTCTAAATAATGGAATTTTAGGTGACCTTTTCTTCTCGACCGTTTTCTTTGGAGGATTTTATTTTGCTCAAAAACGTTTTCCGGTTCTTGCAAAAGTAAGAAGCTAACATATAAAAATATATTCAACAAAAAACCCGGAACAATGTTCCGGGTTTTTTTGTATTGTCTAATAACAGTATACTCCCAACACCTATTCAAATAACGATTTATCTCTTTCGAGCAGAAGAATTGAATGTTGTGGAACAATATAATACTTCTCGTTATTATAAATAATTTCAACTGCCCCTTTTTGTATAAAGATGGCCAGGTCGCCCTCCTGGGCCTGCAACGGAATATATTTTACCCGTTCGTCAACTTGTTTCCAGGGCTCGTCAGCATCATCCGCCGGAACAGGAATTGGATATCCGGGGCCGGCCTTAATTACATAACCTGACTGTACATCTTCTTTTTCCTTGTATCCGGGAGGCAATAACAAACCGCCTTTTGTTTTGGAATCGTGTTGTGCCGGTTTTATCAATAGCCGGTCGCCAACTACTATTAGGTTTTGAAGATTATGTTTTCCTTTTATTTCCATTTGTAATTCATTAAGCACCCAGGGTAGCAACCATAACAGCTTTAATGGTATGCAACCTGTTTTCAACTTCGTCAAAAACGATGGATGCCTCTGATTCAAAAACATCTTCGCTTACTTCCATTGCTTCAATTCCAAATTTCCGGTAAATCTCTTCTCCCACTTTTGTATCACGATTATGGAAAGCAGGTAAACAGTGCATAAACTTCACTTTTGGGTTGCCGGTTTTTTTCATCAATTTTGCATTAACCTGGTAAGGCAACATTTCTTTTATCCTTTTTTCCCAAACACCATCAGCTTCGCCCATGGAAACCCAAACATCGGTGTAAACAAAATCGACACCTTTTACACCTTCATCCACGTTACTGGTAATGGTTGTTTTAGCTCCGGTTTCTTTGGCTATTTTTTTACACTGGTCAACAAGTTCTTTATCAGGATGGCCTGATTTCGGAGCCACTCCCCGGAAGTCCATGCCCATTTTTGCCGCCCCAACCATTAATGAATTACCCATGTTATTTCTTGCATCGCCAAGATAGGCAAAAGAAATCTGGTGCAACGGTTTGTCAGAATGTTCCATCATGGTAAGGAAATCAGCAAGGATTTGCGTTGGATGATATTCATTTGTCAATCCATTCCAAACCGGAACGCCTGCATGAGCGCCCAATTCTTCAACGATGTCCTGGCCAAATCCCCGGTATTCAATACCATCGTACATACGTCCCAGCACACGGGCTGTATCTTTCATGGTTTCTTTGTTTCCTATTTGCGAACCGCTGGGCCCGAGGTAACTTACCTGGGCTCCCTGGTCAAAAGCCGCCACTTCAAATGCACATCGCGTACGAGTGGATGCTTTTTCGAAAATCAGGGCGATGTTTTTACCTTTTAATCTTTGTTGTTCCGTACCTGCATATTTTGCTTTTTTCAAGTCTGCTGATAAGTCTAAAAGGAATTTGATCTCTTTTGGTGAGAAGTCAAGAAGTTTTAAAAAATTTCTGTTTCTAAGATTAAATGCCATGTTTTAACTATTTTAAGTATTAATAAATCCAATTTATACAATTACAATCCGGGTTCCCCCATCATCTATTCCCAACAAGGTTGTTTTTGTTATGATGGCATCTTTGCCGGTATTCTCTACAAAGTCGACTGCCGCCCTGATCTTTGGAGCCATGCTACCTTCTCCAAACTGACCTTCTTCAAGGTAATTTTTGGCCTCCCGAATGGTCATCCTGTCAATGGTTTTTTCCTGGGGCGTATTAAAATCAAGACAAACCTTTGGTACATCCGTTAAAATAAATAATTTATCAGCTCCAATTTGTTTTGCCAACAAAGCCGAAGCCAGGTCTTTATCAATTACCGCATCAATGCCTTGTAATTTGTTGGGTTCTACATAGAATGCTGGAATTCCCCCACCGCCCACTGCAATTACGATTTGTCCGCTCCGCGCCAGTTGTTCGATGGATTTTTTATTGCTAATCACAAGTGGCCTGGGCGAAGCAACTACTTTGCGCCATCCTCCGCGCTTTTTGTCTTCCTTAAAAACCGAATCAGAATTATTCATGATTTTTTCGGCTTCTTCTTTGGTATAATATGGCCCTATGGGCTTTGTAGGCTTCTGGAAAGCAGGGTCGTCTTTATTCACCAAAACCTGAGTTATAATAGAAATGATATCCCGTTCCATATCGTTTGCCGCAAGAACATTTCTCAATTGCTGTTCGATGGTGTATCCGATAAAACCTTGCGAATAAGCAACGCAAATATCAAGTGGCATGGGCGGCAACTCATAAACCTGTGTACCCGCCTGGTCGGAAAGTAAAATATTGCCTACCTGTGGACCATTGCCATGCGTTATAACTATATTATAATTTCGTTTGAGAAGGTTAAGTAATTGTTTGCTTGCTTCATATGCATTTTTTTCTTGTTCATCAATCGTACCCTTTTGGCCTGCCTGTAATAGGGCATTTCCACCAAACGCAACAACACTAAGCTTTTTCATTTTCTATTGCTTTTATTGATCCGCAAAACTATAAATTTATTAATTTCGAAATTTATATAAATTCTTTATTTGCAGAATTTTTCGGACATGAAAGGATTAAAATTTTATATTGGCCTGATAGGTGGAATTTTTATTTTCCTGTTTGTTGCCATTTTCCTTAATCTTGACCCCGGACATCCTGAAGTTACCTACACGCTGGCAATTGCAATTCTGATGGCCATTTGGTGGATAACCGAAGTGGTTCCCCTGGCCATCACATCTTTAATACCAATTGTTTTATTTCCGGCTTTTGGTATAATGAATGGCCAGGATGTTTCGGCTACCTACTTTAACCATGTAATTTTTTTATTTATTGGCGGCTTTATAATTGCCCTGGCTATGCAAAAATGGAATCTTCATAAACGCATTGCCTTGAAAATTTTAATGGTCACGGGCATTAGTCCCGGACGAATATTGCTTGGGTTTATGCTGGCCACAGCATTTTTATCAATGTGGATTTCAAACACGGCCACCACCATGATGATGGTTCCTATTTTAATTTCCATTATCGGTAAACTGGAGGATATCATTGGAAAAGCTGAAATAAAAAGGTACAGCATCGGGCTGTTGTTAGGTGTAGCCTATAGTGCCTCCATAGGTGGCATTGCAACCCTCGTGGGAACACCGCCAAACCTTTCTTTCGCTCGTATTTTTCAGATTATGTTTCCCGATGCGCCTGAGATTTCATTTGCCTCATGGTTTATTTTTGCCTTTCCTGTAACATTGATTTTTTTTATGATCATCTGGATATATCTTTATTTACTTTTTAAACCAAAAAAGAGTGGTTGGGCAATTATTGATATAAATGATTTCAAACATCAATATAAAAATTTAGGCCCCGTATCCTTTGAAGAAAAATCGGTATTTATTATATTTACCGGCCTTGCCATAATGTGGCTTACCCGTTCCGACATTCAGATTGGACGATATCAATTTACAGGCTGGTCCTCATTGTTTCCCTATTCAAGCTATATAAATGACGGAACGGTGGCTATCCTGGCTTCGGTTATTCTATTTTTAATCCCCGCCAGAACGCTAAAAGACAAGTTTTTAATGGACTGGGAAACAGCCCAGGGCATCCCCTGGAATATTGTATTGCTTTTTGGGGGCGGTTTTGCACTGGCAAGTGGATTTAAAGAATCAAACCTTACGGTTTGGTTTGGCAGTCAGCTTAGTTTTGTGGCCGATTATCACCCATTTCTGGTCATTATTGTGATTTGCACGATGATGACATTTTTAACAGAATTAACATCAAACACCGCAACTACCGAAATGCTTTTGCCTATCCTTGCAGGGCTGTCGGTTTCGGTAGAAATAAATCCCTTGCTATTCATGTTACCGGTTACCTTATCCGGCTCCATGGCATTTATGCTTCCTGTTGCCACTCCACCTAATGCCATTGTGTTTGGCACAGGCAGGTTACAGGTCATGGATATGGCGCGAAACGGATTAGCTTTAAATTTTATAGGCGTCATTATTATTTCGCTGGTCACCTGGTTTATTGGAACCCGTCTTTTTGACATAGCGATTGAGACATTTCCTGCATGGGCTGGAGGTAATCCGTAATCACGACTTTTCTGCTAAATTAAGAAGTCGTTGAATTTGGTCAGCTATTGGATACTTTATAATAATTTTGCAATCAATGAAAAAGCAATGGTCAAATAGTAAAGGAGGATTACTTGTCGTTGTCATTTTTATGTTTGTTTTAGGCGTCGATATTGGCCTCGTATATTTGTATCAAAGGCATGTAAATAACTTTCTTGCCGAACAATCATTAAAAGATACGGCAGATGCTGCCATTGTCTTTTTTGGTGATTATACCAAAAAAGGAAAGTTAGGCCCGGACAGCAAAAACAGAGCAAATACGGCTTTTGAGCTTTTCAGGCAAAAAAAAGTGAAGGATATCGTATGTGTTGGTGGTTATTATTATCGCCAATGGCAAGGCAAACCTCATGAAATGAAAAACTATCTGGTTGGTTTAGGTGTTCCGGATCGTTGCATTGTGTATGATTCCCTTTCGTTCAATACCATTACCAACTGGAAGGAAGCCCAGAAGATAATTGAATATAAACAGTACAATAAAATCGTCGCTATTTCCGCACCGCTGCATATTTACAGGATTTCATGCCGCATAGATGCTGAAAATGTCTTTTATGCCACCTATACCTACAAACTTGACTCCATGACCGATTACTGGGCATATTATAAAGATGTTCACCATGAATGGGTAAGCCGGTTTTTGGATTTAACCTTAAAAGACAGAGTACGCAACAGGTTGGTTTATATTTTCCGGATTGTGCTTAGTGAAATTAAAAATGTAATTTAATTAAGAGTGAATGACTGATCAAAAAAAGGCTTATCTATTTGCCATTTTGGCCATCTTGTTTTGGTCGACCATAGCCACAGCCTTTAAACTAACCCTGGAACATATATTTTTTCTGCCCGCCCTCTTTTATGCCTCCGCCGTTTCAACATTTATTTATTTAATCATTTTACTTTCGCAGAATAAATTTGGCCAACTTACAAGGCTTAATAAATCTGCAGTATTACAGGGAAGTTTCAGGGGTTTTTTAAATCCGTTTTTGTATTATTTGGTTTTGCTAAAGGCGTATTCATTATTAAAAGCTCAGGAAGCAGGCACCTTAAACTATATTTGGCCAATAACGCTCGTTCTTTTGTCCATTCCCTTATTAAAACAAAAAATAAGCTGGGTAAGTATTTTGGCAGTTTTTATAAGTTTTTTTGGTATTGTTGTAATATCCTCAGAAGGCCGGGTTATGGATTTATCGTTCAGGGAACCATTTGGGGTAATACTGGCCGTTGGTAGCAGTGTATTCTGGGCATTATACTGGATATTAAATGTTAAGGATAAAACCGATGAGGTCATTAAAATGTTTTTGAACTTTTCTTTTGGAACAATTTATATTTTTATTGCTATCCTGCTGTTTTCAGATTTTAGCCCTGTTTCGGTAAAAGGCTTATTGGGCTCGTTATATATTGGAATATTCGAAATGGGCATCACTTATTTCCTCTGGCTAATGGCCATGAAGAATTCTGAAAATACCGCAAAAATTGGCAATTTGGTTTACCTTTCACCTTTTATATCATTGATCATTATTCATTTTGTATTGAATGAGAAAATATTACTTTCCACTTTCATTGGCCTGGTTTTTATTGTAAGCGGAATAATTATTCAGTACATTGAAGGGAAAAAGAAAAAAAGATTATCATCAAGCTAATAAATCTTCAATGGTTTGCAAAAGTTTTGTCGGTTGAATCGGTTTTGAAATATACTTATCGCACCCGGCCTGAAGGCTTTTCTCTTCATCTTCTAACATAGCATATGCAGTGAGGGCGATAACCGGAATATCAGCATTCATCTTTTTAATCATACGGGTTGCATCATACCCGTTTAGTTTCGGCATTCTGATATCCATTAAAATCAGATCAATGGATTGATTAACCCTCAATAAATCGATGGCTTCTTTGCCATTGACAGCCCTTATTAATTTTGCGTTGGAAGATTTAAGAATGGCTTTTATCAATTCGTAATTCGAATCTTCATCTTCGGCTACCAACAATGTTTTTCCGGCCAGGTCAAAGATTTTTGACGGGCTCTTTTTCACAGGAATTTTATGATCGTTACGATGGGTCATTTCCACGGGAATAGTAAAATAAAAAGTGGACCCTTGACCCGGTTTTGAATCGACCCATATTTTTCCACCCATCGACTCAATGAGTTTTTTTGAAATTGCAAGCCCTAAACCTGTTCCGCCGAAAGTGCGTGTGCGTGAATCATCAATTTGCCTGAACCTCTCGAATATAATATCTTGCTTAGTGGATGGAAATCCTATACCTGTAACTATAACAGTAAATTCTACCATCCCTTTAGTCTCTTTTTCAAGAATTTTATAACTTACTTCTATAATTCCGCTTTTTGTAAATTTTTCGGCATTTCCGATAAGGTTTGTAAACACTTGCTTAAGCCTGAGCGGATCGTTTTTACAAATAATTGTATCGCTACCTTCAGGCAGATTAAGGACGTATTCTAATTCCTGACGGGTATTAGCTTCTTTAAACATCATAAATGTTTCCCGGACAACATCATTTAGTTTAAAACTGGTTAAATTGAAATTCAACTGGCCTGCTTCAATTTTCGAAATATCAATGATGTCATCAATAAGACTTAGTAAAAGTTTACTGCTTTGCAATATATGGGCGATATATTCATTTTTCTTTTGCGGGGTAATTTCATCATCAATCAATAAATTTGAGAATCCAATAATAGAATTCATTGGGGTTCTGATTTCGTGCGACATATTAGCCAGGAAAGCTGTTTTTAAGCGGTCAGACTCTTCCGCCTGTAGTTTAGCACTTTTTAAACTTTCAATAAAAGTAAGGCGCTCCGATATATCGGATATTACAATGAGGTAAGTTTTTGCATTACCCGACATGCCCTGAATTACCCGCCCGGTTAGTTCCGCTTTATAACTTGATTGGTCGGCACATCTAATGCTGCATTGGACTTTGTTTAAGGTGTTATTATCAATTTGTTTTAAAAGGCCGGTATTACTTTCTTCATGGGTAATGATAAATTTCTCAATTTTCTGATTGAGGATTTCCCGTTTGTTTTCGGTTTTAAACATTCGACCTGAGGTGTCGTTGCAATCGATGATGTAATTGTTCGCATCCACGATTAGAATAGAAAAAGGTGAAACATCAAAAATACTTCTTAATTTCTCCTCATTTTCCGTTAACGCCTTATTGATTTTTGAAATAATCTCCTGCGATCTCAGTATTTCTTCGTTTTGCTGGCTGAGTGTGAGATTAGATCTGTTTTTCTGCCGGAGCAACCGCAGAATGATAAACGTGAATATTAAGGTAGCTATCAAGCCTATCGAAAAGGAATAAATCAGAATGTTTCTTCGCCTGACGATCAATTCCGATTTCTCGAGTGCTAGTTTTGTTTTTTCGAATTGTTCCTGCTGTTTTTCAAATTCGTTTTTAGTGATAAGTTCTTCAATCAGGTTTGAATATGACTGATTTTTAATAGAGTCGTCATAAACATTAAAAAGCATATAGTTTTCGAGGGCGAGTTTATAATTTCCTGTTCTTTCGTAAAGCACAGCTAAATTTTGATAAATATTCCTCAAAATCATAAATTGATTATTTTCTTTTGCCGACTCTAATGCTTCTTTCAGATAGTCTAATGCCTGGCGGTAATAATCAAGTTCGAGATAAACCTGGCCAAGATTGTTGAGTGTATTTCCATTTTCAATGCCAAGTTTTTCATAAAGCACATTTGCTTCCTGGTATAAGTGAATGGCCTTTTTATAATTATTCAAATGAAAATATGCCTGGCCAAGGTTGTGGTATGCATCTGCTATCCCGTTTATATTATCAATTCGCTCGCTAAACTTGATGGACTGGTTAAAAAAATCAATGGCTTTTTCATATTTCCCTTCCTCGAGATTTATCATTCCCAGGTTATTTAACAAACTCTGAACGGTAAAATCATTGCCCAGTTTCAACGAAAGTTCAAGTGCTTTATTGAAGTATTCCGAGGATTTTTGGTAGTTTTTCAGATCGAAATAAATGGTACCGATATTATTGAATGAATTCGCAATCCCTGACGAATCGCCTAAGTTGATTTTAAAGTCGAGGGATTTTAAATGAAAATCTATTGATTGTTCAAAGTCGCCAATGTTGTGATAAATTATACCTATGTTGTTCAATACTTTCGATTGGCCGATGGAATCCTTCGCCAATTCGTATGAAAAAAGGCTCGAGTCATAAAAACTTATTACGTTGTTGTAATTTCCTTTATAAAACGATATATTACCGAGAAGTTTATAGGCTTCAGCTATTTTGCCATTAGCTTCTCCTTCTTTTGCACTTTTTAACGCCAGTTTTGCATATTCGCGGGCCGAATCCATGGAAATAGAAAGATA
>JAWKKL010000062.1:0-21319 GCA_041393275.1 Bacteroidales bacterium | reverse complement strand
CCATTCCTACAATTTTTGAGGGCACTTATAATTTCAGGGTATATGCAACCGATTATGCAACAGTAATTCAGGAAAATAATATTTCTGTGGCAAATACAGTCTTTGATTTTCAGCTTCAGGAAAGTTTTGCCTGGAGCTTTGAATCAGGTTCATTTGAGCCTGACTGGTCCTTTGGTGGCAACGCTCCCTGGAATGTTACTACTGAAAACCCTTACGACGGAGCCTACTGTGTAAAATCAGGAAGCATTGGCCATCAGCAAAGTTCCGAAATGGAGATTACCCTAAGCCTGTTGACCGGTGGTGACGTATCTTTTTTCAGAAAAGTGTCGTCTGAAGCAACTTATGATTTCCTGAGATTTTATATCGATGATAATTTACAGGATGAATGGAGCGGGGAACTGGACTGGGCAGAAATCATTTTTCCGGTTACGGCTGGTCAACATACCTTTAAATGGGTTTACGACAAAGATCAAAGCGTTGCAAATGGCAGTGATTGTGGCTGGGTAGATTATATAATATTCCCTCCGGTTTCCGGACCTCCTGATATTGCTCTAAATTCCTTAAGTTTTGAGGTAACTCTTGCGCCATCTGATAATACGACAGAAGTACTGACAATCTCCAACATGGGTGAAGGTGATCTAAACGTTAGTTTATCTAAAAATTATCCCACCAAGAGTGTTAAAGCATTTTGTACTTCAGTAGGTGGAGGAAATGATGAGTTTATTGAAAATGTAAGCATAGGAACAATTAATAATACAACCGGCCAATCCTATTACGCAGATTATACTAGCATTTCAACAGCGGTTATTGTGGGAGAATCTTATCCGATTATCATTACGAATGGCGATCCTAGTTGGAATACAGATCAATGTGGCATTTGGGTTGACTGGAATCAAAATGAAAATTTTCTGGATGATGAACCCGTTGTTGTTTCTGGGACACCGGGTGTCGGACCTTATACAGCCACAATTGTTCCGCCATTAGATGCACTGCCCGGTTTGGCAAGGATGAGGGTGCAGATCATCTATAATAGCTCACCCGACCCATGCGATGCTTCATTTTCCTATGGCGAAGTTGAAGATTATTCATTGAATATAAATAATAATTTTGTTGATTGGTTAATGTTAAATCCTGTTGTGGGCACCATTCCTGCAGGTGGCACAACCGATATTGATTTTACCTTTGATGCTGCTGATCTTGAAGAAGGCACTTATTATGTGGATGTAATCATCGGCAGCAATGACCCTGATGAATCACAGATCATCGTACCATGTACCCTTGATGTGGTCGCAGGGATTTCTGTAAATCTTGCAGCTATGCTTGAAGGACCTTATAACGGATCCATTATGAGCACAGTTTTGGAATCGATGAACCTGATCCCATTAAACCAGCCTTTTAATACATCCCCTTGGAATTATCCTGGTATCGAAAGTGTAATTGCTATTCCTGATCCCACTGTTGTCGATTGGGCATTAATTGAACTTAGAGAAACCGCCGGAGACGTAAATTCAGCTACCACTGGAACAAGGGTTGCCAGACAGGCTTGTTTTCTTTTAAATGACGGAACTGCTGTAAATACTGACGGAAGTCCAATCTTAAAGTTTAATGTTAGTATTAGCGATAATTTATTCATTGTAGTATATCATTTAAATCACCTGGGTGTAATTTCAGCAAATCCTGTCATAGCTTCCGGTGGTATGTATAATTTTGATTTTAGTACTAATGCTGGCCAGGCATTTGGTGGAACCAATGCCCAAAAAGAAATTTCTACTGGTGTATGGGGAATGATAAGTGGCGATGCAAATAGTGACGGAACTATATCTCAATTTGATTTGTTGGATAATTGGGAAAACAGTGCAGGATTATCCGGCTATGAACAAGGCGACCTGAATCTTGATGTACAGGTTGACAATAGCGACAAGGATGACTTTTGGTTTCCAAACCGGGGGAAAGGGTCGTATATTCCTGAGTAAAGTTTAAAATCAATAATAATCAGCCCCTATTGACGATTCATTAGGGGCTTTTTTTTAACCGGATGTGATAATTGAAGCCGTAATGCTGCATTCAATAATTTTACGCCTTTTCGTAATAATACTATAATAAAAAAATAGAAGTACAAATAGAAATAGTAATTACAAATTTCATCCAGGGAAATTAATCCTGATCAAAATATTTTCATACATTTGAAAAAAATCATTCCGCATCTAAACTTACTATTATGAAAACATGTTCTGTTTTAGCTTCGATTGTTTTTTATTTAATCATTACAAATGCAGTCTTTCCTCAAATATCTATTACCGTTGATGACCTGGAGTACCAGGGTGGGGAATATTATAAAATGTACGGCAGAAATACCTTATATATTGTACAGGGGCTAACCGGGAAAATTGGCGGGCCACATACCTGGGATTTTTCATCAGGCCCTACCGATCAGGATTTAGCTTATGATTATGTTTTACCATCAACGACACCCTGCAGTGAAGAATTTCCATTAGCATCCATTGCTGAAAAACGAACAGGGGATGGCAGCGAAGCTTTCCTGTTTTAGATTTTGATGATCTGTCGGGGCGAATCAATTATGGTGCCTGTCAACCTGGTGTATTGGCTGTACCCTATGTTTTTAACCCACCAATCATCGATTTTCCCGAAACAATTAATTACATTGATAGCTGGAGCGGTACAACCAATTTTTCCGCCCAAAGCTCAGGGCTTGATGTGGATGTAGAATATTCTTTTGTTTCATTCTGCAATGCTTATGGTACCCTAACACTTCCAGGTGGATTGGGGGATTTTCCCTGCCTCCAGGTCAGCAACCTCGAACACTATAGGTTTTACTGGAGCGGATTTTTGGTAGGTGAATCTTATATTCGATCGTTATACTGGCTCATTGAAGAGGCAGGAATTGCTGTAATTATAGTATCTGAAGAAGGAAGCTCTATACCTCCGGAAGATTTTGCTTATTCATCAGGCTACAATCGTATGTATGAAAGCTCAAAATTACTTGCCTCCAATGAATTTAACCTGAATATTGTTGCCAACCTTGAAGGCCCTTATAACGCCACTTACGAAATGATGAATACGACCTTAAATTCGGATATTTTGCCGCTAAGTCAGCCGTTTGATTCTCCACCATGGAATTATACTGGTACCGAATCTGTCTCGTCTATTCCTTCGCCTGATATTGTGGATTGGGTATTGATGGAACTGCACGACACATCTTTAGCCGCGCTTGCTTCAGAAGATTCAAAAATTGCCAGACAAGCCGCTTTTATTAAAAATAATGGACAGGTTGTTGGATTGGATGGAATAAATTTGCCGGTGTTTGACGTTCCAATAAACAATAATCTATTTGCTGTCCTTCTGCAACGAAACCACCTTGGGATTTTATCAGCAATGTCATTAATTAATATAGGTGGAACATATAATTACAATTTTACAGATAGCCCGGGCAAAGCTTACGGAACTGATGCCCAGAAAGAAATTTCGGCGGGTGTTTGGGGAATGATAAGCGGGGATGCAAATGCCGATGGAAATATTTCTGAATTGGATTTGGCGGAAAACTGGGAAAATAATGCCGGAACTACTGGCTATGAACAAAGCGATATGAACCTTGATGGGCAAGTTGATAACAATTATAAAGACGACTTTTGGTTCCCGAACCAGGGGAAGAGTTCATACATTCCTGATTAAATACATTCGAATTCCCAACCATCTGTTATCATTGAGATTTTTTTAGGGATTTTAAATTTGCATTTTAAAAAGCCTGTTGCAACAAGCCAGTTCATCCGTTCCTCGTATGGCCATCCCCGGCCTGTGGTGGTTGATTTTCCTAACATGGCAAGTCAGCGAAAACCATGATTTGGCTGTAACTGTAAACCAGATAATAAAATGATTGTAGATGCACCGTTTAATTATCATGTTGAAAATTCAAAACCGGGGAATTTACAGTCAAAAAGCTAATTTGAATAAGTCAATCATAATTTAAAATAAAGTATTTAGTACTACTGTGGGAATTCATCTAATGGCTATACTTATGGATTAAAAACCTATATATATTCATTCTAAATTATATGCTAATATTGACTTTGTATATTTATATTTATAAATTTAATGTGAATTTCCAACGATTGTTTCACTAATTCATAGAAAAATTAAACACACTCAAATACATAAGTATTAATTTAAAAAATTCAGACAGGAGGTTGCCTAAATAATTTAAATAATTGGGAATAATGATGAAAAATACAAATTACTGATTAATTTATAATATGGAGGATGAAATATGAAAACAACCATTACTATTTTTACATTACTAATTGCATTCAATTTAATTGCAATTAATGTCGCCCAGGCTCAAACTTCATTGAATAAAAATTCAAAAAATTTGACTCAAATAGAAGAACTGGGCAAGCAACTGTTTTTTGATAAAATTGCAGACCCGGACAACATGTCTTGTGCTGATTGTCATGGGCCGAATGTTGGTTTTACAGGTCCAAATCCCGGAATCAATAAAAAAGGAGCTGTTTATATGGGTGCTGTTGCACAACGTTTTGGTAACCGCAAACCCCCGAGTGCTGCATATGCCACGCTTAGCCCCGTGTTTAATTATGATGAAGACGAAGAACTTTTTTTCGGAGGCAATTTCTGGGATGGCAGGGCAACCGGTGAACATCTTGGGAATCCAGCAGCAGATCAGGCATTAGGGCCATTCTTAAATCCGGTTGAACAAAATAATGCCAGTAAAATGGAAGTATTAATGCAGGTCGCAAAATCAAATTATTCAGGTTTGTGGGAAACAGTTTGGGGAGAGCCCATAAGTTACGAAACACCCGAAGAAATAGAAACTAACTATGACAAGATTGGCCTTGCTATTGCCGCATACGAAGGATCAAATGAAGTAAATCAATTTAGCTCAAAATATGATTATTATTTACAGGGCCTTGTTGATCTGAGCGAAGAAGAAATGATGGGTATGAACCTTTTTAACGGAGTTGCCCTTTGTTCGGAATGTCATATTAGCGAAACCGGTCCAGGTGGAGAACCTCCACTGTTTACAGATTTTACATTTGATAATCTGGGCACCCCAAAAAATCCTAAAAATCCATTTTATAATATGGATAAAGTATTCCTTTCTAATGGTGATCCCATTAATCCGATGGGTGATGATTGGATTGATCCGGGTCTTGGAGGCTTTTTAGCCACTCATCCAAATCCGGTTTGGCAGGCCATGGCCGATGAAAATATGGGAAAACACAAAGTACCAACCCTTAGAAATGTTGCTAAAAGTCCGGGTGGTGACAAAAATAAAGCCTTTATGCACAATGGAGTGTTTAAATCATTACAAGAAGTTGTTCATTTTTATAATACAAGAGATGTTGAAAGTTGGCCTCCTCCTGAAGTCGCTGCCAACGTAAACACGGATGAATTAGGTGATTTAGGACTTACTGAGGAAGAAGAAGATGCCATTGTAGCTTTCATGAAAACATTATCCGACGGATATGTTTTGCCAAAATCCTCAATTGATTTATCTAATATTAATTCAAAAGTAGAAGCGAGTATTAACATTGGACCAAATCCCTTTAATGCAAATACTAACATCAATATTTATTTGCCGGAGACTTCCGACATTGAAATTGCTATCTATAGCTTAACTGGTGAAAAGATTTCAACAATAGAAAAAGGATGGTACTCAGCAGGTAAAACAAGTATCCAATATATTGGAACTAAACTGAAAAACGGAGTTTATATAGTTTCCATGCAAGTAAATGAACAGGTTTTGACTCAAAAGATAACGATTGTTAAATAATCCCAAAAATGCCCTGTTCTAATGCAACAGGGCATTTTTATAATCATTCAAATAATAACGAGATGTCTAAAAATCCTTCATTCCGATTAATTTTTATAATTACGTTTCCGGTAATTATATTGGCAGCGCTTATTTCGATGAAACCGCCTCAAAAAGGAACAGTCCCGTCCACCATCAACGATTTTTTCCTTCCCGGTTCACAACCTTTGGAATCCGGAACATTTGCTAACCCTAATCAATGCGATAATTGCCACGGAGGTTATGATCAGGTTGTTGAACCTGCTTTTAACTGGCGGGGAAGTATGATGGCACAGGCGCAACGTGATCCTTTATATTTGGCGACTCTGACTATTGCAAACCAGGATGCACCGGAATCGGGGGACCTTTGCATCCGGTGCCATACACCAAAAGGCTGGCTTGAAGGAAGGTCGGAACCAACAGATGGTTCAGCCCTTACAATTGATGACAGACAGGGAATCACATGTCACTTCTGCCATAAAATGGTTCCTCCCGGCCAAGTTGGAGTTAATCCCTATCCTGATTATCCAGATTACCTTGCCCAACCTGGTAATAATCCTTCAGCCTTTACATTTGACCAAAACTACTTATCAACACTTCCGAATATTCCTGAGCACAATGCGAATGGTATGTATGTTTGCGATGATCTGGATAACAGGCGCGGCCCATATTTTAATCCACAGGCTAACCATAGTACCCCGTTTTCTCCGTATCATTCTGATTCCAAACTTTGCGGAACATGCCATGATGTAAGCAATCCGGCCTTTAGTGCCGTACGGGACGGTAGCAACGAAATTATCGGATACGTTCCCAATGCATTTGATACACCTGCCCCTGATTTCAGCCAGTATGAAATGTTTCCGGTTGAACGAACCTACAGCGAATGGACAATGAGTGAATACAACACCCCAGGAGGTGTAACCGGAACTTATTTTGGCGGAAATAAAGCCTATGTTTCTACATGTCAGGATTGTCATATGAGAGATGTAACGGGAAAAGGCTGTAATAAAAACTATGCTCCTGTAAGGAATGATCTTCCGTTGCACGACATGTCGGGCGGAAATACCTTCATTCCTAACCTTATCAACCAGGTTTATCCTGGTGAAGCTGATATTAATGCGTTGAATGCAGGAATTCTGCGAGCCCGCGATATGCTTCAACATGCTGCGACGCTTGAAATAACAGTAGATCAACTAGAGGCGGAAGTAACTGTAAAGGTTACTAATGAAACCGGCCATAAGCTTCCATCAGGGTATCCGGAAGGGCGAAGAATATGGATTAACCTTAAAGCATTTAATTCTCTTACCGCTGAGACTTATGAATCGGGATATTACGATCCTGGTACTGGTATACTGGATATAACCGGTACCAAAATTTATCAGGTCAAACCGGGTTTTTCGCCAGGTCTGGCATCTGCTTTAGGATTAACACCCGGCCCTTCTTTTCATTTTGTCCTAAGTGATACCATATATTCGGATAATCGTATTCCACCTCGTGGTTTTACAAATGCAAACTTCAAAGCCATACAATCACCGCCTGTTGGGTACTTTTACGAAGACGGACAATATTGGGATGAAACTATATATGAAATTCCGTTTATCCCAGATTCAGTTGATGTTACACTTTATTATCAGACAACATCAAAGGAATACATTGAATTTTTACGGGATGAAAACTATACCAATAATGCCGGACAGGTAATGTATGATTTATGGGATCAAAACGGTAAATCACCTCCTGAAATAATGAACAATGCAACCTGGTCGGGTGAACCGGTCCCGGTAAGTACAAAAGTAGATTTGAAGGTTTTCCTTGAAGGACCATTTTTTATAAGTGAAATGCATACTTTGTTAAACGACAACAATTCCATTCCTCTCGCACAACCCTTTAATGCCAGTCCCTGGAATTATAATGCTGGAGAGATCGTCCCGCATACCTTCGCCGGATATTGTTGACTGGATTCTTTTGGAACTACGTGAAACTTCTGGTGAGGCATCTTCCAGCTACCAGTTCTACTGTGTTCGAACAACAAGCTGTCTTTTGAAAAAGATGGAACTATTATTGCCACTGATGGTATTAGTTTGCCTGAATTTTCATCGAACCATAACAGAAAACCTGTTTATTGTTGTCTGGCACGAAATCACCTGGGGTTATGTCTGCTTTTCCTGTAACACGAATCGGAGAGAATTTTACCTACGATTTTTCATCTGATGAAAGCCAGGTTTATGGAGGAATTTTTGGCCATAAAGAAATTGCCACTGGAATTTGGGGAATGACAGCCGCCGATGCTAATGCAGATGGCAGCATTGATTTAATAGACAAAACAAATTCATGGATGCCGGAGGCCGGCCTTTCGGGATATTATATTGGTGACCTCAATATGGATTATGATGTTAACAACCTGGATAAAAATGATATGTGGTTTATAAATGACGGAGAGAATTATCAGGTACCGGAATAGATCTTTAACATTAGTGATTAAGAGCCTCCATTGAAATTCACTGGAGGCTCTTTTCTTTTTTTTATTTTAATGGTATTGTTGCAACATTTTATCTGTTAAATTTACATTAGTCCTTTTTAGTAACAAATGTATTATGTGGTAGTAAAAGTATTACAACAAAAATTGCATCTTTGCCTCAAAATTGCCTCAGGCACTGGAGTATTACTTTTTAAGACATTGTATTTAAGGAAGGGGTGAAAGAAAATCTTCCCTGCTGGAAAACTATCAAGAGTTTGTTGAAAATTATTGCTGACTTTTAACAATTCCCAAAAAAAGGCCGGCAATTTTCTGCCAGCCTTTTTGACTTATTATTTAGAATTATTCCGGTATTTGTGAACCCTTGCCATTATTAGGAAGCCAGTAATCATTTTTGTCTGTGTTTTCTACCTGACCATCATAGTTATAATCCGACTCAAGATATCCAAATTCCCCGGTTTGCAGGTTCCACACATTTGTTTTATCGCCAATGGCTACCAACCCTGTGCCGTTGGCATCGCCTGACATCATTCCCCAAATAACCGGAGAGCCGGAAAGGAGCTTCTGGGCATTAGTTCCGCCAAGAGCCTGTCCTGATCCGGTGGAGAAGTTATAGGAGAACAAACCGGCCACTTCAACCAATGGATAGGCAGATATCACACCGAGGTGATTTCTTGTCCAAACGACGGCGTAGAGGTTATTTGCAATAGTCCCGGTGAAAGTCAATGGACTAACCCCGTCGAGGTCTACAATTTGGCCTGTATTTGTTATGAATGCCGCTTGTGTAAAAAATGCTGTTGCCGGAATAGCTGATGCGGCTGTTGGAGCATCCCTTAGCTGTACCAAAATCCAATCAGCAATATATGGATTAGGTATTGCACCAACACTTTCGGTCCCGGTATAATACCAGTCAGGAGACGGATTGCTCAAAGGTGGCGTATCAAAAGGCTGATTTAACGGTAGAATGGAATTAAGGCCTAAATCTATTTTATTAGTTGAACCATTAAATGGACCTTCAAGGAAAACTGTTAAATCAAGGGTTCTTGTAGTATATGTCCAGAATATTTGATTATAGGGATCATAATCAAAATCTTCGCCATCGAAATCACCCGATGCATCGGCAAAGGTTACGGTATTTCCTTCATTATAATATTTCCAAACATTATATTGGGTATTTCCATAAGTGTTTTCAAAATATGCATTATTACAAGTAAATGACTGATCGTTATTTAATACCAGTAAAGCGCTTGGCGAGGGTGCCCCTTTTTGGAACCTGCAATTGTTAAATGGATAAACCGGATCAACACTGCCTGTAGTCTTTACATTTATCCCATTTCCATCCATGAATTCGAAAATGGCATGTTGAGCCCCAATTGTTCCAAAAATGCTAAAGCCATAGTTGCCAGATGAAATATGTGTTACTTTTGCTTCGTTACCGGCTGTACCAACCAACTGTATTTCGCCTCCGGCAGCAACATATAAAATACTTCCCGCATCAAATTTCAATAGTGAACCATTATCTACTTTTGCGTAACCTCCTGTGTTTACATAAAAATTGCCAAAACACGAGAGGTCAAATCCCAATAAGTCTAAATTTCCTCCATTTATATTCACATTGCCCAACACTTCAGTATTTGCATAAATAACATAATCATTTGGACCACTTATATCAATATCATTGAAATAATTGCCAACAGGACAATCGATAAATGGTCCGGATGCACCTAATCCGGTAAATTCAAAATTTCCTCCACTGGGTTGAAAAGTACCGGGTGTTAGTGCTCGGAATGACATACCGGTGCGCATTGTACCTCCGGTAATGTTATCGATAAAAGTGGATTCTAATAATATACTGTTGTGCATAATTTCGAATAATCCGGCACTCAGGTATAAGGTCCCATGTAAATATTGCCAAGCCTTTGCGCCGTATGGATGATCGTTGATAAAGGAACCTCCCGACATAGATAGTGTCCCCGTTACCCCTTGCTCAAAAAGGCCATGGTTCATCACATTTCCGCTTATGCCAACATCCAACGATCCATTTATATAACAATCGCCGTCGATGGTTGCAGAATAGGTGCTAATTACAAGTGAACCGTTAGAAATTGTTAAATCATTTGTAATATCCATGCTATTGTAAAGAGTAACTGCATTTGCTTTTGATGATTTTATTTCGGTACCATCCCTGTCCTTATATTGAATAGCAGATTTGTCCCCACCTGATTTATTTATCAGTAAATCATGGAATGAACTGCCGGCAGCTACATTTATCCTTGCATCTGTGCCACCGTAAAATTCAAAGGTACCTGCAGTTGGATTAAAGTCAGTTCGGTAGTTGGTAAACCATCCGGATGTTTTTATAGAGCCATTTGTAATTGATTCAGTCAGCAAATTAGTGTTAAATATAGTTATTCCATACCCATCAAAGTCAAGAACGCCTTCATCAATTTCGAGATTGAGTGTGCTACCGCTACACCAATAGCTTTCGTCATCGCCGCCGGTAACTTTAATAAGCCCATTTCCGTGAATGTGAATAGTTGGGCTAAAAACATCTACGTATTGGCCAACATTCTGATTTAAATAAATCTCTGAATTGCTTAATGCATACCAGCTGCCATATAATCCATCATCAAATAAGTCATTGGCGATAAAGGTTCCGGCAACCACACTAACACTCCCGCTTGTCCAGTCGTAACTGTTGCATTCAACGGTAATATTGGTATTTATCCGTATTGCCTGAAACGTGTTGTTTTCTAATACATTAAAGGTTTCATTGGACTGGATAAATTGCATATCAGGCCCTGGGCCGTTAAAAACAACCCGGCCGGTGCTTTCCAAAAATCCTGAAGTTCCAACAGTGTTTGTCCAATCCCCGCCGACTTCAATAATGTTAGCACCGCAATTCAGGGCACCACTTGTAATTTCAACATTGCCATTTACGGTTAAGGAATTTGAATAGGTGTTAACGAAATATACAGTACCGGTAGAATTAACAGTAAAATCATTTAAATAACATCCGGCATTTAACCTTATGTATTGACTGCTTCCAGTCATGGCCAATGTTCCGTAATTGTATATAAAGGTTCCGTGGTTGTTAAGATCACCTTGCAAATGAATGGTATTGGTATTATATCCGTTAAATCCAGCCCCCGATTGTATATACATATCACCATTTATATAAATATCAGCTGTTGACAAATAACTGAAACCAATATATGCACCTCCTGTTTTATAACTTGATACATTGTTTAAATAGCACGTAGGCTCATTACTTTGAATATAGGCAGCTACGGTGCCCATGAACATGAGGGTGCCATTATCCATGTGAACATCTGCTCCTGACCACATATACCAATCGCCATAAATTCTAATTATCTGATTAGCACTTGTATGCAGTTGAGAGCCATTGTACCAATTGATGTCGTGTCCAACCTCTATTTCGCCATCATAACTTTCTGAACCTCCCCACATATATACATTTCCATGTACGTTCATGTCATTTGAGACATACAAACGAAGTGTTTCTCCTGATCCCGAATCATCGTAAACCGAAAGATTAGCTCCTGATTCTATGGTGATGTTGTTGCAGTAAGCATTCGTTAACCAAATACCCGGTGAGGCAGGTGTTCCGGCAGGAATGGTGACGTTTGTTGTAGAAGTAGGTATTGTTAAATCGTCCCAGTTGTTTGTTGCATGCCAGCTTGAGGTACCGGCAAGCCCGGTCCATAGCCCGGGTAAACCTAAAACATGAAGTGTATAATCTTCTGTTTCGCTAAAGGATTGGTTGCCACAGGGCAATGGAGTACCATATTTCATTCTGACACGCATGGTTGTATATCCACTAAGTGCATCTGTCGGGATGCTAATCGTACCGGTAACAACTGCCGTATTTCCAAGATTGTATTCCTCTCCCGAATCGTCAAAATCGCCATCCTGGTTCCAGTCAACCCAGGCATATACAACATCCGATGTTGAATAATAATTACCAATAGTAACTGTTATTGTTTCGCTTCCACCCTTTGTAACTTCTTCAATAAGTCCTGTATAATTGGCATATCCTCCCGGAGAAAGATTGGAACTGTTATTTATATCTCCAAATGTTACATTTTCTATGTATTCATAGTCACTTGTACTTCTTGGGGGGTTACCGATACAATAAGTTTCTAAGGAGGGTTCTGTTTCAAGCCCGCGGATTATCAAAGAATATGATTGTCCGCCCGCAGGTATAGTGCTAAATTCATCAACAAGGATGGTATAGTATCCTGCTGCAGGGCTGTAAATATCTACTCTTTCTACATTATCCCGGTAGTTATAACTTGTATTTGTTGCCGGTGACGAAGGTGAAGATGGATTTAATCTCCAGGGATAATGCAGTGTTGAAGAAGGATCAGTGATATACAGATCAAGGTCATGTACAAGTGTTGATGTGGTTGGGTTTAGCGCGGGGGTAATGGGTGCATGAGCCGGATCGTTCCAGCATAAAGTAACATTAATATCGGAAGTTCCATCGCTGTAATAGGTATAATAAATATTTTGGCCATCTTCAATAACTCCTTCCACAATTAAACCTCCTTCAGCATCATCTTGAGTAATAAGATCGGCAGCTCCTGTAGCATTTAAGAGCCCCCATCCGAATTTATAATCCGGCCCATTGGCAGATCCTGCTTCATTTGCTGTGTTAATAGCCAATCCTTTAAGGGAAGTCGCACTCATCGTTCCGCTTCTCATGCTCTGATAATAATCTTGTAACAAGGCAAGTGTTCCGGTTGTACTTGGAGCTGCCATGGAAGTACCGTCTTTATAAGTATAATCATTATCTGCATCATCATCGCATGAGTAAAGATTAACACCATTGGCAACAATATCCGGTTTAATGCGGCCATCGTCCGTTGGTCCCCAACTGCTAAATGTACTCATTACCACATCCGAGGAGCTGTGTCCATCCGCCAGTAATATCTTCAACTGCTCCTATGGTAAGAACATTTTTTGCACATGCTTGTTGTGGCAGACAGTCATAACCATCTGAACCTCCATCAGGATCTCTCGATGCTGTACTATAGGTCCAGGCAGATCCGTTCCAATAATAATGTCCTCCTGAATGATCATCGTTTCTGTCATTTGAGGCTGCCCATACCTGAAGGTAGTCAGGTGCATTATTGGCTATTTGATCCAGGTCTTCACAAGACTCATCATAAAAGCCAAAAGGTAGTCTTCAGTAGTACTTATGGATACATCACCAAACCAATAGTAAGTTAGTCCATCTGAGGTTGTCCAACCTCTGTTCCATCACGTAAGATTGATTTGATAGAGTTAAACCGGAGGCGGCGGCACTTGTCATTTCCGTAATATCGTTATCCCAGTCATAAGCATTTAGGTTTGCAGCATTTGCCATACCATGAGCACTGGCAGTTTGTCCCTGGGCAATCATGGTGCCGGCTACATGTGTCGAGTGTGAACTGGTTGCTGCCGGGGCGTCCATTTGTGATACCCTGCCGTCAAATTCCTGGTGTGTAAGCCGGATCCCTCCGCCATCCCATTCGCCAATGAGGTAGCCTGATCCGTTAAGATTGTAGGGGCTGTCCAAAGATTATCCGTGTTGACTGTTCTTGCTGCATTTAAATTCTGCGTTGAATAATATTGAGGTACACCATTACTCCCGATTTTCATTATCTCAATAATTTTCCCGTTCTCATATTCTTCTCTTATCAACCAGCCATTCTGTTTAGCCAGGGTAATGGCTTCGGTTTTCTGTTGGAATTGTTTCATCTGAAATTGATTAGCCAGTTGTTCCAATTTCACTTTTTCCCTATCAATTTGTTGATTAGGATTTCTGGTCTGAGCATTTAGTGATACTATAAAACCCAGTAGGAAGATTGCTGTGAAAAGTAAAATAAATTTTTTCATTTCTTTCATGTTTAGGTGGTTATAAAACTAAATTCGATTTGGAAGGGCTAAATATACAAAAAATATACATTGCAGTCAAGAAGATATAAGATAAATTAGATATAGATAAATATAGATATTATTGTAGAAAAATATTAGATTAAAAAAACCACTGTGTCAAAATTCTATGAATATGTATTTAAATCCTTATTTTAGTTGCAAAATTTAAAAGAAGTAATCTATATTTGCACTGCATTTAAGCTTATATACAAACTAATAAAGATAAAATAAGCGTATGAAACATCATTACAAGTTCAACAGAAAGTGGCTGGTTGCGGTTCTTTTCATGCTTTTGAGCACGACAATATTTGCACAGCGCTTACAGTTAAGGGTACGGTTGTGGATGCAGATGACAACGAACCATTACCGGGTGTTACAATAATTGAAAAGGGCACCACCAACGGAACAGTTACTGATATTGACGGTAATTATACCCTCACTGTAGCTGAGAATGCATATCTTGTATTTTCTTTTATCGGGTATGAATCACATGAAGTATTGGCAACTTCTAATCAGATTAATATAAGTTTAACAATTAAAAGTGAAATGCTCGACGAAGTGCTGGTAATTGGGTATGGTGTTCAGAAAAAATCTGATAAAACAGGTGCTGTATCGCATGTTGATGCGGCTGAACTAAATACCGGGCGTGTTACCGATCCAATTAAGGGTATCCAGGGCAAAGCTGCCGGGGTTTTAGTTTCAAAAAAAGGAGGGGATCCAAACTCAGGTTATTCTGTAAAAATCAGGGGGCAATCAGGATTGGGTGCCGGAACGAACCCCTTGTATGTGGTTGATGGAATTCCGGGTGTTGACCCAACAACCATTGCCCCGGAAGACATTGAGTCGTTCAACGTACTTAAAGACGCATCCTCAACAGCCATCTATGGGGCCAGGGGAGCCAATGGTGTGATTCTTATCACAACAAAAAAACCTCAAGTTACTGGTTCCGGTAAAAAAGTCAACAATGTTGAATTTAATTCATACCTTTCCATGGATAGGGTAGCCAATAGACTTGACCTGTTGACGGCTGATCAGATGCGTGATTATGTGAACAGTAATCCCGAAATTAATTTTATTGATGGAGAGGCAAATACAAACTGGCAGGATGAAATTTACCAGAACGGGATATCTCAATCTTATAATATTGCCTTTTCAGGTGCAGATGAAAATTCGAGTTATAGAGCCTCTGTTACCCATGCCGATTTTAATGGTGTAATAAAAGGAACTGATAAAATCAGGACCAATGCCTTATTAAATGTTACCCAAAAATCATTTGAAGATAAATTAAGCCTGAATGCAGGAATGGGGATTACAATAGAACATAATGATTATGTAAAATACGATGGAGGAATGGACTCCAAAAATGTTCTTTACCAGGCTTTCCAGCGAAATCCTACCGATCCGGTGTATACCGAAACAGGGGGATATTATGAAATTCAACGCGATTTTAACTACTGGAACCCGGTAGCCATCATAAATAATATTCAAAATAACAGAGATGCCAAAAGGATCAGGGGAAATTTGAATGCCAACTATGAGATAATTCAAGGGTTGAAAGCCGGCATTACCTTAGGATATATCCGTGATGACCATGAAAGTTTTTACTTCGAACCTACATACCTCGCTTCCAATCCAGAAGGATTTGCCAAGAGAGAATATAAAAACTTTGAATCGAAATTACTTGAGGCTACCATAGGGTATGACAATTCTTTTGGTTTTCACAACCTGGGCCTTGTGGGTGGTTATTCATGGCAGGAAGATATAAATACCGAATTTTATGCCAGGGTAGAGACCCCCAATCAGATTTTATTCAATCGCACGATTTGGGAACCTTAAATAATGTTAATCCGGGGATGTTTCTTGCTACAAAGGAAAAACAACCTGGTTTCATTTTTTGCCAGGGCAGTTTACAACTACGACAATAAATATTATTTTACAGGAACCGTCCGTTATGATGGATCATCAAAGTTTGGAAAAAATGAAAAATGGGGTTTATTTCCCTCGGCTTCTGCAGGTTGGAATATGGCCAGCGAAGATTTTATGCAAAACGTTTCGTTTTTAGACCAGCTAAAGATACGTGCCAGCTGGGGTTTGACCAGTAACCAGGAAATTTCAAGATACCTTTCACTTGGTTACTTATACAGCCCAGGGGCAGAGCGATAAATCCCGAAACAGGTTTGCCGGTAATTAGATTTACTGGAAGCAGAATTGCCAATCCCGATCTAAAATGGGAAGAAAATGAAGAATGGAATTTTGGAATTGACTTTGCAGTGCTTAACAGCCGGATTTCAGGTACATTTGAATATTACTTGCAAAAAGTACCATATGACTTATTGTATGAATATGCTGTACCCAAGCCACCAAACAAATTTGACCGGATTTGGGATAATGCCGGAGCAATTGACAACAATGGTTTTGAAGCAACCATTCAGGCGTTTGCCATTGATAAGAAAAAGATTGACTGGAAAACAAATGTTGTTTTTTCAACCAATAAACAAACCTTCAAATCATTCGATACAAAAGGTAAATACAGTGTAGATGAAAGAAAAGAAGGCTGGGTGTCAGGGCGTGGCCTGGTAGGAACGTATACCCAAATAATACGCGAAGGGTATGAATTAGGAACCTATTATTTACCTTCTTATGCAGGACTTTCAGAAGACGGACAATTTCTTTTTCATACAGCTGCAGGTGGTGTAACTAGGGATGTAACCAAGGCAGAAAGAAGAGTTGTTGGTCATGCTCAGCCCGATTTTGAACTAGGATGGTCAAACTATTTTACAATTATTAAAAATATTGATTTTAGCTTTACACTGAGGGCTGTGGTAGGATTTGATGTGTATAATGCCACGGCTATGTTTTTCTCAAACCCTTCCGTATTGCCTAATTTAAACGCAACTGAAGATGCCATCTCCGAGGCTGAACGTGGATTGACCGACAATCCCGAAGTAAGTGATTATTATCTGGAAGATGGTTCATTTGTAAGACTTGAAAATATTACGGTTGGGTACACTTTCGACACGGATGATATAAAATGGATACAACGTCTCAGGCTTTATTTTACAGCCAATAACTTGTTTACATTAACAAATTATTCGGGAATAGATCCTGAGATCAGTTATGATGGCCTTTCATTTGGATTGGATAATTTTGATGTATATCCAAAAACCACGGCCTATACATTTGGAATAAATGTTAATTTTTAACCGTTGTAATTTAAAACTTTTAGAGATGAAAAAATTAATAAGCATTGGATTTATTATTTTACTCCTTGGGTCCTGTACCAAACTGGACGAAGAATTATACAGCGAGATTCCGGAGGATCAGTTTCCTGAGAATTCAACACAGGCAGCTGCATTAACGGTTCCGCCATACACCCCATTAACAAAACTACTTGATAATGGTGGCTGGTGGTTTGCCCAGGAGGTTACCTCGGATGAAATGACCTGCCCCACACGTTTTACTGATTGGGACGATGGTGGAAAGTGGCGGGTATTGCACCAGCATACCTGGAACAATGAAACGGAAGCAATTAATAATATGTGGTCGCATTATTACGATGGAGCTATTTTATGCAATGAAGCCATCTTTTTATTGCCTCCGCCTACTACACCTGAAGCATTGCCTCCCCTGGCTAAAATGAAAGTGTTAAGATCGTTTTATTACTATCTGTTGATTGATAACTACGGAGATGTCCCCTATGTTACATCGTTTGCTGATGCACCTGCTCAGCCATACAAGGCGAAGAGGGAGGATATCTTTGACAGCCTGGTGAAAACCATTGAAGAAAATATTCAATACCTTCCTGCATCTACCAGTAAATACGATGTTGGAAAAGCCATGGCTTTTTCATTGCTTGCGAAACTCTATCTGAATGCGGAAGTATATACAGGCACACCCCAGTGGGCTAAGGCTGAAGCGGCTTGTGATAGTGTAATTGCCATGAACTATTCCCTGGATGCTAATCCCCTGGCTCCGTTTGTTACACAAAATGATAATTCGGCCGAGAATATTTTCACCATTGCTTTTGATGAAAATGATTCAGACGAAAGAGGTGAATTTAATTTACACATGCGTACATTGCATTACAACAGCAACCTGACGTTTAACATGAAAGTGGGACCCTGGAACGGATTTGCCGTGATGGAAGACCACTACAATACCTATGAAGATGGCGATTTAAGAAAAGAAGGGTTTTTAGTAGGGCAACAATATACATATGATGGCAAAGAGATAATTGATGATGGGGCGGATGGAGCTAATCTTATATTTGATCCCTACATTCCGGCGCTTCAAATGGGTGCTACAATACTCCTGTTGAAATCAGAATGTCAGGTGTCAGGTAGTAAAATTTGAAATTGCACTTGGGGCAAAACAACGATTAAGCAATGATTATCCATTGTTCAGGTATGCCGACATTTTGCTTATGAAAGCAGAATGTATGATCCGCCAGGGTGAAAATGGTGACGAATATGTAAACATGGTGAGGAACAGGGCCGGATTAGATAGTTGGTCAGGTGTAGATTTAGACATGATTGGAAGAAAGAGGCCGTGAAATGTTCTGGGAAGCCAAAAGACGCCAGGACTTGATCCGTTTTGGTGAATTTAATAAGTCGTGGTGGGAAAAAGAGGTTTCTACGTCTGACAGGAATATCTTCCCTATACCACAATGGGCGATTGATTCAAATCCAAATTTACTGCTTGACCCTCAATAGCTAATGAAACATTCTTCAACTATGTTATATATTTGGCATAATAAATGTAATAAACGTGAGTTAATTTTCTGGTCAACGCAACCATTTTTGAAGAACTTGCATCAAGGTAGTTCTATAAATAGAAATTTAAACAGAAACTAATAAAATTAAAAACTAAATTATTGTTCAATTAAATTATTAAAAAATGAAAAAACAAATGTTAAACAGGATTACTAAAACAGTGTTACTCATCACAATGGCTATCCTAGTAGTGGTAGCTTGTAAAAAAGAGGATGATACCGACACGCCAACAACTCCGGTTGAAGATGGTACATATGTTACCGGTGCCGGTACAGCTGTTACTACTCCAGGTTTTAAAGGCCTGATGATGACAGCCCGCAATGAAGTTACTCAAGAAGACCGCGCAGAATTGAAAGAAATCTATATGGCTGTTAAAGCCGGTGCTGATGGTTTCAATATTGTGACTGTGAGTGGTACTACAACCAAAACCTATGGACCAGGTGCTGATTTTGCTGAGGTTCAGGCTGGAGATCTTGATAATGATGAGCCAAAAATGGGATTATGGAAAGGCTCTTTAGTTGAGACTACCGATAAATTTATGGTTCCGGCTGATGGATTATACCACATCGCCTTCGATGAAGAATTAATGATCGTTGTTATGGCAAAAGTTGAATGGGGAGTGATTGGTGCTGCTACACCAGGTGGATGGACCACTGATACACCTCTGCCGTCAGGTGGTTTTGACCTGAATAAAATGACCTTTCAGGTACCTGAAGTTACCATGGCCGAAAACACTTACAAATTCCGTTATTCCGGTGGTTGGAAAATTATCCTTGATGCTGATTATGATCTTGGTGGTGGTCAAATGGGTATAAAAGTCAATTGTAATTTTGGAGGCGCTGTTGATGCATTGGTTGCCGGTGGTGCAGACATTGCACATGACAATTATGCCGTATATAAAGCAACCATGGTATGGGATATTTCTTCAGGCCATTCTGCTGCAATGGAATATGTAAAAGATGCAGAACCTTTACCTGAGTACCCCGATACAATGTACATTGTAGGTGCTGGAACAGCCTATGGCTGGGATACTCCCGGAACACATCTGGATGCAATGATGCATAAATGTGCAGGTGGTGTACCTTCTGAAGGCATTTTCTGGAAAATTTGCCATATTGAAGCCGGTCAGGGTTTCAAAGTTTCGGATGCCGGATGGGGAACATATAATTATGGTTTTGCAGAGATTGAAGAATATGATTCAGAAGGTATTGCTGTAACTGATAACGGTGGTAACATGGATATTGCAGCTAGTGGAATGTATATCGTTGTACTTAACCTGCGCGATGATATGATTAAACTTTCTATTAAAGAGGCTGAAGTTTATGGTATGGGCGATGCGTTTGGCGGTTGGGACGAAGATGTTCCTGCCAACCTGTTTACCATTGACAATACGGCTAAAACTCTTACTTCTCCGGCGCTTATGGCTGATGGAAACATTCGTATGTATGCACAACACAATTGGATTCCCGATTGGTGGAATGCTGAATTTAATGTATTCAGTGGTGTAATTGAGTATCGTAACGATGGCGGTGACCAGGATCCGGTTCCGGGCACAACAGGCCAGGTTGTTACGTTGATGTTCGATGATAACACTGGTGACATTCAATAAGAAATAATATTTTTAGAAAAGGCTGCCTGGTTTCCAGGCAGCCTTTTTTGTTTTTGGCCATATCTTTATCTCTTTTTCTGTTGGGTTTTCATTACTTTTGCATGATAAAATGAACAAAAAAATATGATGAAAAAGTTAAATCAAATCTTCCTGTTGTTAGTAGTTGCTATAACATCCACCATATTACAGGCCCAAATTGTGTATACCGAACCAGCTTTGCCTTTGGCAGATGAAGCCGTTACGGTATTCTTTAATGCCACAGGAACTCCCCTTGAGTCTTATACAGGAATCATATATACCCATACCGGTTTAAAAATTAATGGAAGTGCAAATTGGTCGAATGTTATCGGAGAATGGGGTGATAATACAGTACAACCGGACCTAACACCGTTGGGCGATCATTTATACAGCCTTGAGATTGCCCCAACCATCAGAGCGTTCTACAACGCTGAAGCGTCGGATGTAATCGATCAGATGGCATTTGTATTCAGAAGTGCAGACGGTGGTACTCAAACCAGCCCGGATATTTTTGTAGATGTATACGAAGCCGGGTTAAATGTTTCTATTTCATCCCCTGACCTGAATCCTTATTTCGTAGATCCGGGTGAAGAGATCAGCGTGATGGCCGATGCACTTAACTCTGAGACAATGTCGCTATATGTAGATAATGCGTTGGTAATTACAGTCGCCGGTAC
>JAWKKL010000061.1:0-21776 GCA_041393275.1 Bacteroidales bacterium | reverse complement strand
AATGTGAGTGGAAAAGCGCTGGCTCCGCGTGTATCAGTAAAATTAAAAGCCGGCCTGGTGGCGGGTGTTTGTGCCCTGCCTTCAACCACAGATCCTTTTGTTATTAAGAAAAAGGCTTTTACCGGCAAAGCATTCGCCAATGTAAAAGTTAATTCAACGAAAAAAGTGCTGACACTTTCCCAAAATTCCTTTGAAATTTCAGAAAGCGATAGCAATGCAACCATGGAGAGTTTTTCTCCCACATTTTCGGAAAGTGATTTCAGGACTGAGGTAAAAGATGTTACTAAAATAACCGGGAAGGTATTGCTTACCGATGCAGAAATTGTTGTCTCCGGTGGCCGTGGTATGAAAGGGGCTGAAAACTGGGGGCCCATTGAAGAACTGGCCGGATTGCTGGGTGCTGCAACCGCCTGTTCACGACCTGTCTCAGATGAAGGCTGGCGTCCGCACGAAGAACATACCGGTCAGACCGGGAAAATTATTGCTCCGAATCTTTATATAGCTGCTGGTATATCTGGGGCAATTCAGCACCTTGCAGGCGTTAGTTCTTCGAAATGTATTGTAGCCATCAACAAAGACAACGAAGCCCCTATTTTTGAAGCGGCTGATTATGGCGTTATTGGTGATGTTCATCAGGTATTGCCTGCATTGGTGCAAGCGGTAAAAGCGTTTAAGGCAGAGAATTAAGAAATCAATCCTGCGAGGGTTTCAAACCCTCGCAGGGTTTTATTTACTTATTTCTTAATGGCTGCCACTCCCGGAAGTTCTTTTCCTTCAATATATTCAAGCATGGCGCCTCCCCCGGTGGAAACATAACTGACCTTATCTTTCAGATTATATGTATTGATAGCGGCTACTGAATCCCCGCCGCCAATCAATGAAAAAGCCCCTTTTTGAGTGGCATTAGCAACGGCCAGAGCAATGGCTTTGGTTCCGGCAGCAAAACTTTCCATTTCAAAAACACCCATAGGTCCGTTCCATAAAATGGTACTTGAATTCTCAATGATTTCTTCAAACTTTTTTATTGTTTCAGGGCCAATATCCAGACCCATCCAATCATCAGGGATATCATCAACCACTGAAACTTTCCTCATGGCATCATTATCGAACTTGTCTGCAATGATTGTATCTGTAGGTAAATAGAGATTTACTCCCCTGTCTTTGGCTCCTTCGATAACGTGCAGGGCAATTTCTAACAATTCATCTTCGACGAGCGAACTTCCAACATGCCCTCCGGTGGCATGGATAAATGTAAACATCATTCCGCCTCCGATGATCAGGTTATCCACTCTATCAAGGAGGTTATTGATGATCTCTATTTTCCCTGAAACCTTTGCACCGCCTAATATAGCCGTAAACGGTTTATGACCTTCATGGAGTACTTTATCGATGCTTTTTACCTCATTTTCCATGATGTATCCAAACATCTTATTTTCCGGAAAATACTTTGCAATAATTGCGGTAGAGGCATGAGCCCGGTGAGCCGTGCCAAAGGCATCGTTCATATATACATCGCCCAAATCAGCCAGTTTTTTAGCGAATGCCTCATCCCCTTTGGTTTCTTCCTTATAAAAACGAAGGTTTTCTAAAAGCAACACATCGCCGCTATTCAGGCCCGAAGCCAGGTCTGTTGCTGAAGCTCCGATACAGTCATCGGCAAATTTCACGTTTACCCCTAATTTTCCAGATAAATAATTCACAAGATGTTTTAGCGAATATTTTTCTTCCGGCCCTTCTTTCGGGCGGCCCAAATGGGACATCAGAATAGCCGACCCGCCGCCATCCATTATTTTTTTTATGGTAGGAATTGCGGCATCTATTCTGGAAGAGTCTGTTATTTCATGTTGTTCGTTCAGCGGAACATTAAAATCAACCCTGACGAGCACTTTTTTATTTTGGAAATTAAACGAATCAATATTTTTCATTTCTTTCTTTATGTTTTGATTTTCAATACTTTATTTTACGGCAAGTTTTAATTGTAATCGATTTGTCAAAATTACTTAAAAAAAATGGTTCATTAAATATTCATTATTTTTGCAGCATTGATCAAAATCGAATAAATGAAAAAATTCCAGGGATCGGTTAAGTCAAAGCTCCAGAAACAGGAAACCTCTATTTTTGCTGTAATGTCTGCACTGGCGCAGGAACATAAGGCCATCAACCTGTCGCAGGGATTTCCGGATTTTGACATTTCACCAAAACTCATTGAACTGGTAAATAAATACATGAAAAAGGGCTATAATCAATATGCCCCCATGACCGGAATACCAGCTCTCCGCGAACAAATTGCCAGCAAGGTTGAAAACTTATATGGTGCAGTTTATGATCCAGCCAGGGAAGTAAACATTACAGCGGGGGCAACTCAGGCCATTCATACGGTTATCGCCAGTATTATACAGGACGAAGATGAAGTGATTGTTTTTGAACCTGCCTATGATGCTTATGTTCCTTTAATAAAGATGCACGGCGGAATTGTCAAGTTTGTTGAATTAAAACTCCCTGATTATCACATTGACTGGCAGGAAGTAAAAAAGTTGTTAAACAACCGCACCCGGATGATCATCATCAATTCGCCTCATAATCCCACCGGAAGTATTTTAAAAGCTGAGGATCTTAAAGAACTGGAAAAATTAACCAACGATTCGGAAATAATTATTTTGAGTGACGAGGTGTATGAACACCTGATTTTTGATGGATTGAAGCATGAAAGTGTTTGCCGGTATCCGGGGCTTGCCGAGCGGTCGTTTGTCGTCGGTTCATTTGGAAAAACGTTTCATGCTACCGGCTGGAAAACAGGCTTTGTTCTTGCTCCGCAAAACCTAATGGAAGAATTCAGAAAGGTTCATCAGTTTGTTGTTTTTGCGTGTAATACGCCCATCCAGCATGCCCTGGCTGAATTCCTTACAGATAGCACCAATTATGAAGACCTGGGAAAGTTTTACCAGCGAAAAAGAGATTTTTTCTTAAAACAAATAAAAGACTCACGGTTTGAAATTGTCCCATCGTTCGGAACCTATTTTCAGCTTCTCAATTATAGCAAGATAACCGGTGAAGCAGAAGTTGATTTTGCCGTGCGAATGACCAAAGAATATAAACTGGCTTCTATTCCGGTATCTGTTTTTTATCATAATAACGATGATAAAAAAGTGCTCCGATTTTGTTTTGCCAAAGAAGAAAAAACCCTCGAAAAAGCAGCAGAAATATTATGCAGGATCTAACCATTAGTTTAATCCAGGCCGACTTATTTTGGGAAGATCCTGACCGGAACCTGTCGAAATTTGACCGGATCTTGGGCAATATTGACCCCAATTCTGATTTGGTTGTCCTCCCCGAAATGTTCAACACCGGTTTTACTATGAACGTTCAAAAATGTGCTGAAACAGAGAAAGGCAAATCTATTATATGGTTACGCAACAAAGCAAAAGAATTAAACTGTGTAATTTCGGGAAGTTTGTTGATTGAAGAAAAAAATAAATTTTATAACCGGCTTTTCTGGATGAGGCCGGATGGTTCATTTGAGTTTTACAACAAGCGGCATCTTTTCAGGATGAGCAACGAGCACCTCACGATGACAGGGGGGAAGGAAATCAAGATAGTTGGTTTAAAAGGTTGGAAGATCAATTTGCAGGTTTGTTATGACTTACGGTTTCCGGTGTGGAGTAAAAATGCACTTACAGATGGGATCCATGCCTACGACATTTTGCTTTATGTAGCCAACTGGCCTGAAATCAGGAAGCAAGCCTACGAAAAGTTATTGCATGCGAGAGCCATTGAAAATCAGGCTTATGTTGTATGGGTGAACCGGGTAGGCAAAGATGGTAATAACATTGTTCATTCAGGCGATAGTTCGGTGATTGACCCTTATGGCAATGTGCTTAAAAAAGCCCTGCCGATGAAAGAAGAAATTCTTACGGCGAAACTTTCATGGGAGGTGTTGAGTGATTTCCGGAAGAAATTTCAAGTAGGACTTGATTGGGATGATTTCCGCATAGAATAGTGAATGCTTGACATTATTCAGAAAGTGCTGTCAGCATCAAATTTCAAACAAACAATATTCATTCAATAATTTTGATAATTAAGAATTATGGCGTTATTTCGCACTAATATTTTGAATTAAATACATGAATATTATAATTGCTGGCGATGGAGAAGTAGGGTTTCATCTTGCAAAAATGCTGCATGACGAAAAACATGATATAACGATTGTTGATCCTCATGAAGACTTGCTTAAGATGCTTGAATCGCATACTGATATCCTTACCATAACCGGTGACAGCACGTCTATCTCAACCTTAAACCAGGCCAGGATTAATAAAGCTGATTTGTTGATTTCGGTATTGCACGACGAACAGACTAACCTGGTAACTTGCATTTTAGGCAAACAACTTGGCGCAAAACGCACCATTGCCCGAATAAATAATACCGAATACCTTTTACCATCAACAAAAGAAATATTCAATAAACATGGCGTAGATGAATTGGTATGCCCGGAAAGTCTTGCTGCCGATGAAATTATTGCCTTATTGAAACAAACAGCAGCCACTGAGATTTATAATTTTTCTCATGGCCGGTTATCGCTTTTCCTAATAAAACTTGATGAAAATGCTCCGGTATTAAACAAAAGCCTGAATGATATTGCAAGAGAAAATCCCCTTCTCGATTTTCGGGCTGTTGCCATCCACCGAAACTCACAAACCATTATTCCGGGCGGTGAAGATGTATTTAAAATGAATGATCTGGCCTACGTCATTACAAAGCCGGATGGAATTAACAGCCTGTTAAAACTTGGTGGAAAACAACGGATAGAAATCCGCGATATTTTTATAGTAGGAGGAGGGCGAATCGGCAGAAAAACAGCTGCCCGGCTTGAAAAAAGCATTGATATCAAACTCGTTGAAATGGATAAAGCCAGGAGCCAGTGGTTAGCCAACGACCTTGAGCGGACACTCATTATAAATGGCGATGCAAGGGATATTGATCTTTTGAAAGAGGAAGGGATTGAAGATACCGATGCTTTTATTGCGGTTACAAATAATTCGGAAACCAATATCCTGACCTGTCTTCATGCCACCAAGCTGGGCGTGAAACGTACCATTGCCCTGGTTGAAAACATTGATTACATTGATATTTCGCAGAACATAGGCATCAATACCATCATCAATAAAAAATTAATTACAGCCAGTTACATTGCCCGTTTCACTATGGATGCAGAAGTAACATCCATCAAGTGTCTTTCGGGTATCGATGCCGAAGTGCTTGAATTTGTCGCCAGGCCGAAGTCGGCCATAATAAAACAACCCATACGAAAATTGAAAATCCCGACGGGGGCCATTATCGGTGGTATAGTCAGGGGTAAAAACAGCTACATTGCTACCGGTGATTTTCAGATCAATGAAAGTGACCATGTGGTTGTATTTGCCTTACCTAATGCCATTCATAAAGTTGATAAGCTGTTTCATTAATTCCAAACATTATCAAAAATGCCAAAGTTTACAAAGTTAAACTGGAGAATTATCTTTCAAATCCTTGGAATCCTGCTTATTATTGAAGGATTATTCATGTTTACCGGCATTCCTTTTTCGCTTTATTATTGCGAGCAAAAATGTATGAGCCTGCTTTATAGTGGTATCATTACATTGTCAACCGGGGGAATTATTTGGCTTTTTACGCGCAATGCCATTCGTAATATTGGCAAAAGGGAGGGTTTTATAATTGTTTCATTTTCATGGATTGTAATTTCGTTGTTTGGCACCCTGCCTTATTTATTGAGTGAAGCCATTCCTTTTTTTACGGATGCTTTTTTTGAAACTATATCGGGTTTTACAACCACCGGGGCTACTATATTAACCGACATTGAAAGCCTGCCCAGAGGGATTTTGTTTTGGCGGGCCATGACACATTGGATCGGGGGCATGGGCATTATCGTCCTTTCGGTTGCCATCCTGCCTATTCTTGGCATTGGCGGAATGCAATTATTTGTCGCCGAAATGCCAGGCATTACGCCGGATAAGCTTCATCCGAGGATTACCCAAACAGCAAAACGCTTATGGATAATTTACGTTATTTTAACCTTTGCCGAAACCATTTTATTAATGGTTGGCGGTCTGGATTTATTTGATGCCATCTGTCATTCTTTTGCCACCATGGCAACAGGTGGATTTTCAACGCAGAATGCCAGTGTCGCAAATTATTCACCTTACATTCAATACATCATCATCATTTTTATGATATTTGCCGGCACGAACTTTACGCTTCATTACCTGGCCATGCACGGAAAATTAAGAGATGTCTGGAACAATGAAGAATACCGGTATTATATCTTGTTTTCCTTTGGATTTTCTTTACTAATCGCTATAGCTCTTGGCTTTTACGGAACATTTGGTATAGAAGAATCATTTCGTAATTCACTATTTCAGGTGGTGTCAATTGTTACAACAACGGGTTTTGTGACGTCTGATTACCTTGTTTGGCCGGGCCATCTGTGGATCATTATTTTTTTATTGATGTTTATTGGCGGGAGTGCCGGTTCTACAGGCGGAGGAATTAAAATTGCAAGACAAATCCTCTTACTAAAAAATAGTGCCCTTGAATTTAAGCGGATGATTCATCCGCAAGCTATCATACCGGTAAGGTTTAACAGAAAGGTTGTGCCGCAGGAGATCATCCATTTGGTAATGGCGTTTTTCCTTTTTTATGTACTCACTTTTTTTGCCGGCACATTTATTTTAAGCCTGCTTGGATTGGATTTTGAAACCGCCGTAGGAGCAACCATTGCCTCATTGGGAAATATCGGGCCCGGAATCGGTGGGGTTGGCCCCATTGAAAATTACGGTGCTTTGTCGGGCATTACCAAATGGATTACATCCTTTTTGATGTTGCTGGGAAGGCTTGAACTTTTTACCATTATGATTCTTTTTTCTCCGGCTTTTTGGAAAAAATAATCTAATTCGGTTGGTATTTGCTTAAGCATGCCATTATTTGTTTGGTTGCGCCGGTGTTTTCTTTTATGTATGATTCACAAGTTCGTGAAGCGATGGAATAGAACGATTCATCAAGCATGAGTTTTTTTATCTTTGTATTCAACTCCTTTTGTTCGGAAAAGCTAAATGCACCACCACGATGAATCAGTTCAACAGCCTCGTTAAACTTATCGTATGTTGGGCCAAAAATTACAGGTTTTCCAAAGGTAACGGCTTCCAGGATATTATGAATCCCTTTTCCAAATCCACCACCGATAATGGCAATTTTGCAATATTGATATAAACTTGAAAGAAATCCCATCCCATCTATCACAAGAACATCTGAATCATTAATATTTTCTGCGGATGCATACGAATACGTTATGGGATTACGATCTTTAAACAGGGTAAGAATTTCCGAAATACGCTCCTTTTTAATTTCATGCGGGGCAATAATGATTTTGAGGTTTGGGATGCCAAGATTGAATAATCCGGGCAAAAACGTTTCATCCTGCGACCATGAGCTACCGGCCAAAATAATATGGTTTTCTTTGGCAAATTGTGCAATTAGCGGATACTCTTTATTTTGTTTTGCAATATCGGCAACCCTGTCAAAACGTGTATCACCGCTTATGCTCACATTAGGAAATCCAATTGAGTGCAGCAGTTTTTCTGATTTTTCATTTTGCACAAAAAAATGGGTAAAAGAGGAGAGTTGTTTTCTAAACCACTTGCCATACCACTTAAAAAAGTGTTGGTTTTCCCTGAAAATTCCGGAAATCAGAAACGTTGGAACGGAGTCATGTCGTAAAAATTTTAAGTAGTTAAACCAGAATTCATATTTAATAAAAATGGCAGTTTCAGGATTTACAATTGATAAAAACTTTTTTGCGTTTTTAAGTGTGTCAACAGGCAGATAAAATACAAAGTCAACACCAGGGTAATCCTTTCTAGGCTCATATCCTGATGGTGAAAAAAAAGTGAGGAGGATTTTTTTTTCGGGATATTTTTTTTTAAAAGCCTCAATTACCGGCCTGCCCTGTTCGAATTCGCCAAGCGATGCCGCATGAAACCAGGTTACGTTTTTTGTATTGCCAATGGCTGACCGGAGCTTATTGAAAATATCTTTCCTTCCATGTACCCAATGTTTCGCTTTATCATTAAATATTGATGATATTTTAATTGCTAATTCGTAAATGTGCATTGATAAAGTATACAGGAAAACCATATTCTTTTTCTTGGGTAGGTTTAGTTTAGAAGTAATAATATTTTTCAGGCAGGCGCTTAAAAACAGGTATCATCCATCCGATCCGGAAACCCATAAGCGAATCGAAACGGTTTTGTTTTTCATCGGGAAGCCGGGTGTCAAAATTTACTTTCCTCAACGGTTTTGTCCAGGCCTGGTTAAATTCTAATCCGCCATAAAAATTCAACAACCGATTATTGCTTAAAAACATATAACCTATAAATTCGCTGATTCCAAAACCGCCTGATAATCGGTCGTATCCTTTTTTATAATCATCTAATAATTGCGGAGCAGAGTTGTCCAACACTTCTATCCTGATTTTGTGCTGGAAATATCCCATGCTTCCCATAAGCATAATCCCTGAGTTAGGATTGGGAGCCAATACAGAAAAAAGTTTGCCGAATCTTCCTGATATATAATAACCCCTCTCGTAAAGTGCGTATTGAGCATAACTGCCACCCATATCGATGATGTATCCATCTTCAGTTTTCAGGTTTTGCATTATCTCGTCGCTGATTTTTATTTTATTTCCAAAAAGAAAACTAAAATCGGCGCCCATCAGCCAATTGGCCCTGGTTTTAGTCATAAAACCACCGCTAATGACGGAATTGTTTCCAAACCGGTTTGCCATATCACCGCCCGGAATCTGATAGGCATAAGAAGCATAGAACATAGGGATAGTAAGGGTTGTATCGTTTACGTCGCTTTGAGCGTTTACAAAAAGCAAGGAGAAAATACCAAACAAGGAAAGCAAATATTTCATCAATATTTTTTTACAAAAATAAAAAACTGTGGATTCTGAACAATGAAACTTTTTGTTGTTTGTTTTTATTGTTGAGCCCAGGCAATTCTATAGTATCTGTGCTTATTCTGAAACTGAAAAATTAATAAACCGGATAACCTTTAATCTTTATTGTTATTTAATTAACAATTCTTTTCATAATCCTTTTTTATTTCAATATTTATCTATCTTTGCCGCCTGAAAAATGGATGATAACGTGAATCTAAAATCACATTGATGAGTACACAAAAACAACAAATTGGTCTTATCGGGGCGGGTGCCTGGGGGAAAAATCATTTGCGGAATTTATATAAGCTGGGTGTTTTGAACACAGTATTAGAAACGGCAGAAGGGATAACCAACCAGCTTAAGCAAGAATTTCCTGAGACGAACTATGTGAATGATCTGAAAACCTTCTTAAACAAAAAGGAAATTAAAGGTGTGGTGATTGCAGCCCCCGCTGAGCTTCATTATCAGTTAACAAAAGAATGTTTGCTTGCAGGCAAAGACGTTTTGGTGGAGAAACCGTTGGCTCTTAATGTAGCCGAAGGCGAAGAACTCGTTGAATTGGCCAAAAAGAACAAACGGATATTAATGGTGGGCCATATTCTTCAATATCATTCAGCGGTTATAAAGCTAAAAGAAATGATTGATAATGGCGACCTTGGAAGGATCAGGTATATCTATTCCAACAGGTTGAATATTGGTAAACTCCGCACCGAAGAAAACGTTCTTTGGAGTTTTGCCCCGCATGATATTTCCCTGATTTTGATGTTTATGGGAGGCGAAGAACCCACTAAGGTTGAAGCGCATGGAGGATCGTATATCAACAACAATATTTTTGATACAACCCTTACAACGGTTGAATTTAAAAATGGGGTAAGAGGCCATGTTTTTGTGAGCTGGCTTCATCCTTTTAAAGAACAAAAACTGGTGGTTGTGGGATCCGAAAAAATGGTTGTTTTCGATGATGTAAGTAAAGAAAAATTATTCATATATCCTCATAAAATTAAATGGGCTCAGGGTAAAATCCCGGTTGCCCACAAAGAAGATTATGTTACCGTAGATATTGAATTGAAACAACCGCTTGAGGAAGAATTAAAACATTTTATTCGGTGTGTCGAAACGCGTGAAATCCCGAAAACAGATGGGAAAGAAGGTTTGAAAGTATTACGGGTATTAGAAAAAGCTCAAAATAGATTACAATAAAAAAAATACAATTGATGGAAAAGAAATATTTTGTACATGAAAGTTCATATGTTGATGACCATGTAGAAATTGATGAAGGGACTAAAATCTGGCATTTTTCCCATGTTCAGAAGGGAACGAAAATAGGTAAAAACTGCTCGCTCGGGCAAAATGTAAATGTTGGAAATAATGTTACCATAGGGAATGGTGTAAAAATTCAAAACAATGTATCGGTTTACGAAGGTGTGGAACTTGAAGACTTTGTGTTTTGCGGGCCTTCGATGGTATTTACCAACATTATGAACCCACGGAGTGAGTTTCCGCAACGAGGTTCGGAATTTTATTTGAAAACCCTGGTGAAAAAAAGTGCTTCTCTGGGTGCCAATTCTACCATTGTTTGTGGTAATACCATTGGAAAATATGCGTTTGTCGGAGCCGGTTCAACGGTCATCAGAGATGTTCCTGATTATGCCATGGTGGTTGGCAATCCGGCAAGACAGATAAGCTGGGTATGAGCCTGCGGGCAAAAACTTTCTTTTCCCTGGATAAAACATCCGATGAAAAAGCAAGTTGTAGTAAATGTGGCAGAGAATATAAAAAAAACGGAATTATTGTTGAACAAACTTCAAAATAAAAAATTATGCAGTTTATTGATTTAAAAGCACAACAGGACAGAATTAAAGATAAAATTGACCGCAATATCCAAAACGTACTGGCGCATGGTAATTATATCATGGGCCCTGAAATAAAAGAGTTGGAATCGGCACTGGCCAACTTTTGTGGCGTAAAGTATGCGGTGGGATGTGCCAGCGGAACCGATGCCTTATTGATGCCATTGATGGCTCATGAAGTAGGACCGGAGATGCAGTGTTTACCGTTTCCTTACATTTATAGCTACCGCCGAGGTGGTGCAACTTTTAGGAGCAACCTCCATCTTTGTTGACATTGAAGCAGACACATTTAATATGGATGTTTCAAAATTGGAAGAGGCCATTTTAAAAGTGAAAAATGAGGGAAAATTAACCCCCAAAGGAATTATTCCTGTTGACTTATTCGGCCAACCTTGTGATTATAATGAAATAAATGCCATTGCTGAAAAATACGGCTTATTTTGTATTGGAAGATGCGGCCCAGGGTTTTGGTGGCGTTTATAAAGGTAAAAAAGCATGTTCACTGGCCCATAGTGCGGGTACCAGTTTTTTCCCGGCAAAACCTTTAGGAACCTATGGAGATGGCGGAATGATATTTACGGATGATAAGGAATTTTACGACAAACTTACGTCAATCAGGGTTCATGGAAAAGGTTCGGATAAATACGACAATATCAGGATTGGAATCAATGGCAGGCTGGATACCTTGATGGCTGCGATTCTTCTTCCTAAAGTTGAAATATTTCCTGAAGAAGTAGAGTTGAGGCAAATGGTGGCCAACAGGTATAGCCAACTATTAAACGGCGTGGTGAAAACCCCTGTGGTAAGAGATTATAATGTATCGGCCTGGGCTCAGTATTCCATTCTTCATCCTCAACGCGAAAAATTAATGGATGGGCTCAAGAAGGAAGGAATTCCAACGGCAGTGTATTACCCAAAACCGTTGCACCTGCAGGAAGCCTTTAAACATCTTGGTGGAAAATTGGGTGATTTGCCGGTGAGTGAAAAATTGCAGCAGATGTTTTCAGCATTCCAATGCATCCATATTTATCAACTTCCGATCAGGATAAGATAGTTGAAGCGATTAAAAAATACGCAAAATAAAGTTGATTGTGTAACAATAAATCCTCACTTAGGAATTATCGGTAAGTGAGGATTTTTTATAAAATTAAAACGAAAATGGAGATTTATAATAAACTTGTTCATAAAGAAACGAAGCTTTCTCTTATAGGATTGGGCTATGTGGGATTACCTATTGCTCTCGAATTTGCAAAAAAGATTCAGGTCGTCGGGTTTGATATCAGCAAGGAAAGGGTCGAAAAGATGAAAAACAAAATTGACCCGAGTGAAGAACTCACGGCTGAAGCATTTGAAAATGTCGAAATTGAATTCACAGCAAATTTGGATGATTTAAAAAGGCTTCGTTTCATATAGTCGCAGTACCAACCCCGATTGATAACCACAACATGCCCGATTTATCCCCCTTGTTGGCTGCAACACGAACAGTAGGAAAGGTACTAAAAAAAGGGGATTATGTGGTGTATGAATCAACGGTCTATCCCGGGGCAACAGAAGAAGAATGTATTCCCATTTTAGAGGAATTATCGGGTTTAAAATTTATTGAAGATTTTAAAGTTGGATATTCTCCCGAAAGGATAAACCCGGGGGATAAAGTAAATACCATTGTAACGATTAAAAAAATTGTTTCTGGATGTGATGATATATCCCTGGATAATATTGCCAAAACCTATGAATTGGTGGTGAAAGCCGGGGTTCACAGGGCACCCAATATGAAAGTTGCAGAAGCTGCCAAGGTCATTGAAAACACCCAGCGCGATGTGAACATTGCCTTAATGAATGAGCTTTCCATTATTTTTAACCGAATGGGAATAAACACCTACGATGTATTGGAAGCGGCCGGCACAAAATGGAATTTCCTGAAGTTTTATCCGGGATTGGTGGGCGGCCATTGCATTGGCGTTGACCCCTATTATCTTGCCTTTAAAGCAAAAGAATACAGGTATCATCCCCAAATCATTAATTCAGGCCGGTTTGTAAACGACTCAATGGGATTTTATGTGGCAAAACAATTGGTTAAAAAATTAATTGACAAAGGCAAAACCATTTTACATTCCAATGTTTTGGTCATGGGAATGACATTTAAGGAAAATGTCAGCGATCTTCGAAATTCAAAGGTGGCCGATGTGGTCAGTGAATTAAAAACCTACGGTGTAAATGTTGATGTTATTGATCCATACGCAGCTTCTGAGGAGGTAGACCGGGAATATGGATTTAAACTGGCAGATACGATCAGGAATAATTACGATGCCATTATAGTGGCTGTCGGACACGATACGTATTTGAACCTGGATGAACAGTACTTCAAAAGTATTTGCGCTGAAAAACCAATTTTGTTTGATTTAAAAGGTATCTTTAAAGACAAGATTAAAGATATGTTGTACTGGAGTTTATAGTTGATGAAAGTTCTGGTTACCGGTGGCACCGGCTATATTGGATCGCATACGGTTGTTGAATTGCAGCAGCATGGATGTGAAGTAATCATTGTTGACAACCTGTCAAATTCATATATAAGTGTTGTTGATAACATTGAAAAAATTACCGGGATCAGGCCTTCTTTCGAGGAGTTTGATTTAACAGATGAAAACAAAACGTTGGATTTTTTCAGGCGATTCAATGATTTAAAAGGGGTTGTTCATTTTGCCGCTTTTAAATCTGTTGGTGAATCGGTCAGCAATCCCTTAAAGTATTACCGGAATAATTTACTTTCCACCATTAATTTACTAAAAGGGATGAAGGAAAACGATATCCCGAATCTCGTATTTTCTTCCTCCTGCACGGTATATGGACAACCCGATGAACTGCCGGTAACCGAACAAGCCCCCATAAAAAAAGCGTGGTCAACCTACGGGCATACAAAACAGGTATCTGAACAAATCATAGAAAATGCCTCACATGCAGGTGGGTTGAATGGTATTTTGCTCCGGTATTTTAATCCCATAGGGGCGCACGAATCTTCATTAATTGGCGAGTTGCCATTGGGTGTCCCCGATAATCTTGTCCCATATATAACCCAAACAGCCATTGGCATTCGGAAAAACCTGAGTGTTTTTGGCAATGACTATAATACCCCTGACGGAACCGCTGTTCGGGATTATATTCATGTAGTTGATTTGGCAAAAGCCCATGTTTATGCACTTAACAAATTATTAAATGGGGAAAATGAAAAACAGATAGAAATTTATAATGTAGGCACAGGAATCGGATTTTCTGTGCTGGATGTTATAAATTCGTTCGAAAAAATATCCGGGGAAAAACTCAATTATATAATAACAGAAAGGCGTTCAGGAGATATTGAAAAAGTGTGGGCCGATACCACCCTGGCAAATGAAAAACTGGGTTGGAAAGCAGAAAAAAATTTGGATGACATGATGCGGTCGGCATGGGCCTGGGAGTTGGCATTAAAAGAACAGCGCTAAAGATTATTTTACAAAATTATAACAAATGAAAAAAATTCTCATTACCGGAGGAGCAGGTTTTATTGGTTCGCATGTGGTTCGCTTGGTTGTAAATAAATACCCTGATTATCAGGTTTTCAATTTGGATAAGCTAACTTATGCCGGGAACCTGGCCAACCTAAAAGACATAGAAAAAAAACCAAATTATAGATTTATCAAAGGCGATATAGTTAACACCGAATTTATTCAGGAACTATTTGTAAAACACACCTTTGATGGTGTTATTCACCTGGCAGCCGAATCGCATGTCGACCGTTCCATCTCAAACCCTATGGAGTTCATTTATACCAACATTGTAGGGACGGTAAATTTGTTAAATGCAGCCAAACATATCTGGAAAGATAATTTTGATCATAAATTATTTTATCACATTTCCACCGACGAGGTTTATGGGTCGTTGGGTGACGAAGGGCTTTTTACGGAAAAAACAGCCTACGATCCCCATAGCCCTTATTCCGCTTCAAAAGCCAGTTCCGATCATTTGGTCAGGGCTTACCACGATACCTTTGGTTTGCCGGTGGTGATTTCCAATTGTTCGAACAACTATGGATCCTATCAGTTTCCCGAAAAACTCCTGCCATTATTTATACATAATATCAGAAATAACAAACCCCTGCCGGTGTATGGCAAAGGTGAAAATGTCCGCGATTGGTTGTATGTTGAAGATCATGCCAGGGCCATTGACCTGATTTATCATAAAGGAAAAACAGGCGAAACCTATAATATTGGCGGTAACAATGAATGGAAAAACATTGACCTGATAAAATTGCTTTGCCGCATTATGGATCAACGTTTGAACCGCAAACCCGGCACATCCGAAACGTTGATAACTTATGTTAAAGACAGGGCCGGACACGATTTGCGTTATGCCATTGACTCCACAAAATTACAAAATGAATTAGGCTGGAAACCTTCACTGCAATTTGAGGAGGGCCTGGCCCTGACTGTTGACTGGTATCTTCAGAACCAGGAATGGCTTGATAATGTTACCTCAGGCGACTATAAGAAGTATTATGAAAATCAATACACCCACAGGTAATAAACTGTTTTAACTATTGTGTAGCGCTTTGAGTTTCAACTTCCTGGTTGATTTTTTTAACCAAACCCTGAAGGACATTTCCGGGGCCAACCTCAATAAATGTTTTCGCACCGTCGGCAATCATATTTTTCACAATTTGGGTCCATTTTACGGGCGATGTTAGCTGTGAAATAAGGTTTTCACGAATTTCATCAGGATTCGTAACCGCTTTGGCATTTACGTTTTGATAAACCGGACAAATGGGATTTTTAAACGGCGTTGCCTGAATGGCCTTTGCCAATTCGATGCGTGCCGGCTCCATAAGCGGTGAATGGAAAGCGCCCCCAACCTTTAAGGGCAGTGCCCTTTTAGCACCGGCTTCCTTGAGTTTTTCGCAGGCCATTTCAATGCCCTTTACTGAACCCGAAATGACCAATTGTCCGGGGCTGTTGTAATTGGCTGGTACCACAATTTCGTTGATGGATGCCAGGATAGATTCTGCTTTTTCATCATCCAGGCCTAAAATAGCGGCCATGGTTGAAGGTTCTGCTTCACACGCTTTTTGCATGGCCATGGCGCGGGCATAAACCAGTTTTAACCCATCTTCAAAGTTGAGGGTTTGATTTGCCACCAGGGCTGAAAACTCACCCAGGGAATGTCCGGCAACCATATCCGGCACAAACGATTTTCCAAGTGTTTTTGCAAGGATCACCGAATGCAGAAAAATAGCAGGCTGTGTGACTTTTGTCTGCCGCAGATCTTCTTCGGTTCCTTCGAACATGAGGTTGGTAATATTAAAATTCAGGATTTTATCTGCTTGTTCAAACAAGGTTTTTGCAATCGGATACTGATCATATAAATCTTTACCCATGCCTGTAAACTGGGCGCCCTGTCCCGGAAAAACATATGCTCTCATGTAGTTAACTGTTATATTGGCGGACAAAAATAATGATTTAAAATTTACAATGCGTTTAAGAAAATAGATTACTTTTGCGCCGTATTTTAAAAAAAGCTAACATAATTTAAACCAGATGCATATTACATTGAAAGCTGGAATAAAAGCATTATGGACAGCAATGATTTTATCAATTGTTGCCAGTTCATGTGTTCCCATGAAAAAACAAATTTACCTGCAGGCCGAAGAGGCAGATTCGACCAAAAGCTATTCCCAGGGTAATAGCTCCGCCTATGTCCTTCAGCCGGGAAATAACCTCTATGTAAGGATTGTAAGTGTAAATGAGGAGGCCGCTGAATTTTTTAATTTCGGGTACGGATCAAGCGGGAATATCTATTATGATGCTGCCGTTTATCTTAACAGTTACTCTGTGAATGATTCGGGTTATGCAGAACTCCCTTTTTTAGGAAAGATTTATTTACAAGGCCTGACACTGGAAGCAGCCAAAAGTAAAGTACAAAAGGAGATTGATAATTATTTGTATAATACCATGGTTATTTTAAAACTGGTAAATTACAATGTTACTGTTGTCGGTGAAGTTAACAAGCCCGGGCAATATAAAATATACCAGGACCGTATCAATATTTATGAAATTATGAGCCTCGCCGGTGATATGACGACCTTTGCCAAGCGCAATGAGGTTATTTTGGTTAGAAAAACAGACACGGGTTCCCGGATTCACAAATTAAATCTGTTAGAAGATAACATTATGGAATCGGAGTATTTTTATATTATGCCGGATGATATTATTTATATTCAGCCGGTGAAAGGCAAGAATTTTGCTTTCAGCACATTCCCCTATACCCTGGTCATTTCATCCATTTCATTAGCCATTGCATTGTTTGCATTATTAAAATAGAAGATATCGTGGAAAACATCCAAAATATACCCCAACAAATACAACAGGAAGAATCGTTTGATTACAAAGCCTTATTTTTTAAATTGTACCGGTACTGGTACTTTTTTGTACTTACCATATTTATTGCCCTGTTAATTGCATTTTTATTTAATAAGTATACAAAGTCGGTTTACGAGGTAAGTACGACTGTTTTAATAAAAGACGACCGCTCCTCGCCCGATGCCCAGGCATTGATTGGATTTGGTTTTATGAATAAAATGCAAAACGTACAAAATGAAATTGGAAAACTACAATCCTTTACCCTGGTAAATGCGGCTGTAAGAGAGTTGGATTTAGGAATATCGTATTTTCAGGAAGATAATTTTATAACCGAGGAATTGTATAAAGACTCTCCTTTTTCGGTTGTTTTCGATTCGGCCTATCCGCAGCCATTGAATGTGAAGTTTAAGATGGAAATTTTATCGGATAAGAACTTTAATTTAAAAGCCGATGGCACAGGAATATCACTGTACGACTTTTCGAATTTCGAGATAATTGAAGGTAGTAAAATTGACTTTCTGATTGACAGTACATTCCGGTTCGGACAATTTATTTATGGAAAGGGATTCAGGTTTAAGCTTGTTCTTAATGAAAAATATATCCCTTCCAGTCATAATGATAAAAGCTTCTTTTTTGTATTTAACGATATTGATAAGTTAACAAGCGGTTTTCAGGGATTTGAAATAGAACCCATCAAAGAAGAGTCTTCCATTCTCAAGATTTCGTTAAAAGGGAATAATGTGGCCAAATCGGCCGACTTCCTTAATAAACTTTCAGAGGTTTATCTGCGTAAGAATTTGGAACAAAAAAACAGGGCTGCCGAGAATACCGTTCGATTTATTGATGCGGAATTGGCTGAAATTACCGATTCATTAAATATCACAGAAAAATCACTCCAGGACTTCAGGACTTCGAACCAGGTGATGGACCTTGACTTTCAGGCCTCCCAGATTTTTGAGCAACTCAAAAATCTTGAAAATGAAAAAGCACAACTAAACCTCAAAGGGAAGTATTATAAAACGCTTCAGGATTACATTACAAACAGAAAGGATTTAGACGATGTACTAATCATTCCTACCACTATGGGAATAGAAGATCCGTTAATAAATACACTGACGGCTGAATTGGCTTCCGCCTATGCCGAAAGAGAGGAAAAATTGCTTTATTCAAAACCTGGGAACCCGGCCATTCAGGCCATTAATCAGAAAATAAGCTCAACGGAAAGGTCATTGCTTGAAAACATTAATAACATCATTAACAATTCAGACATTGCCATTAACTCAATTGATCAGCGCATCAGCCAACTTGAAGTCCGAATCAATCAATTGCCCGCCAACCAGCGTGAGTTATTGGGGATAGAGCGTAAGTTCAAGTTGAGTGACGCCATGTATAATTATTTACAGGTAAAACGATCTGAAGCATTGATCACCAAAGCATCCAATGAACCCGACAATGAGGTGATTGATATCGCAAGGTCAGAAGTTGGATCCCCGGTTTATCCGAAAAAGAGCCTGAATTACATGATTGCCATCATTTTGGGAATTGTATTGCCTGTCGTGTATTTTCTGGGGAAAGATTATTTCAACGATAAGATCATTGAAAGAAAAGATGTTGAGAATATAACCAACTTTCCAATTGTTGGACATATTATTCATAGCAATAAAGACACCCAGGCCGTTGTTGCCGAATCACCAAAATCCTCCATCGCCGAATCGTTCCGGTCGGTAAGGACGAACCTCCAATTTATTGCCAAAGGGAAAGAAAAGCAGGTTGTATTGATAACTTCCGACATGGTGAGTGCCGGGAAAACTTTTTGTGCCATCAATCTGGCATCCATTTTTGCAATGTATGGTAAAAGAGCCCTTTTGATGGGATTTGATTTGAGAAAACCCAAAATTTATAAAGATTTTGGATTATCCAATACGGAAGGGATCAGTTCATATCTTATCAATAAAAGTAAAATCGAAGATATTATCCAGATTTCGCCCATCGAAAACCTCGATATTATAATGGCGGGACCTGTTCCTCCCAATCCATCTGAATTAATTGCCTCTGACAGGACCAACCAGATGTTTGATGAACTGAAAAAAATATACGACTACATCATCATTGATACGCCCCCTGTCGGATTGGTAACGGATGCTTTCCTGCTGATGAAATATTCTGATGCAAACGTGTTTATTGTAAGGCAAAACTATACACATAAGAAAGTTTTCGGTTCGATTATGAGAGATATTGAAAACAGGAACTTACCGAATGTCAGCATCCTTATCAATGATGTTAAGCTTTCGCGAAACTCCTATGGTTACGGCTATGGTTACGGCTACGGTTATGGTTACGGCTACGGTTATGGCTATGGCTATGGTTATGGTTATGGCTACGGTTATGGTTATTATTCCGATGACAAAGAAGCAGAAAAAGATCCGACAGTAAAACGAATTTTTAAGAATACTTAAGTTGATCGTTGAGCTATAAACCATGGATTAACCAGGGTTTCTCCATTGTACTCCAATTCATTGCCCGTATTTATATCAGTAATTGCGCAGCCGGCAAATTTAACTATGGCATGGCCGGCAGCAATATCCCATTCCATGGTAGGGGCAAAACGGGGATAAATATCAGCCGAACCTTCCGCTATCATACAAATTTTAAGCGAACTTCCCCTGGAGAGAACGTCAATCCTCCCATGTTTCATTTCCAGGCGATCAATGTAATCTTTTGTTTCAGGGGTCAGGTGAGATTTACTTCCAACCACGGTATAAATTGAACGATTTGTTTTTAACGGTAATTTTTTTCCGGCTCTGACCCAGGCTTCAGTGGTATCGTAATCATTGGTTTCGCCGGCATTGGTCACTTTTATTGACCCGGTATATTCACAGCCAAAATACAATAGGTGTTGAACGGGAATATAAATAACACCCAGTACCGGTTTCCTGTCCTGAATCAGGGCAATATTTATTGTAAACTCCCCATTTCGTTTGATAAATTCTTTTGTTCCGTCCAGGGGATCAACCATCCAGAATACATTCCAGTTTTTTCTCACAGCGAAAGGTATCTCTTTTCCTTCTTCACTTAATACAGGCAAACCAGTAGTCGTTAAATATTTCTCGATAATTTTATGTGAAGCAGTGTCAGCTATAGTAAGGGGAGATTTGTCCTCTTTAAAATCAACATCAAATTCTTTGCTATAGATTTCAAGGACTTGCAATCCCGCTTCCAGGGATGCCCGGATAGCAAGTTGTAAATAGTCTGCAATGCGTTTTTTGTTCATGATATTTTATGCGATGTAATAAAAATATAAAATAGTAACGGATGTAAGCATGTAAATCGCAGTCAGGGGCAGGCCGATTTTAAAATAATCCTTAAAAGAATAACCGCCGGGCCCGTATACCATAAGGTTTGTCTGATAGCCGATCGGAGTAATAAAATTTGCTGCGGCTGCAAACGCAACGATCAAAATGAAAGGGGTGGTTGGCAATCCCAGGTTAATTCCAGCCGAAACCGAAATAGGGAAAATAATTGCCGCAGATGCCTTGTTTGTGATATATGAAGCTAATAAGTTGGTGATGAGGAAAATGCCAATCAACAGGCCGTAAGGGCCAAACGGTTTAAAAACAGAAATAATAAAATCGGCAATCATCCCTGCCATGCCGGTTTTTATCATGGCCGTACCTAATGCCAACGACAACACAATGATCAATGCAAGATTATAGTCAATGCTTTTGGGAATATCTTTCGGTGAAGAAATCCCCATTAATTGAATGATAATTAATAAACCAAGTAACGCCATAAATAAAGAAACCCACCCCATTGCAGAAAGAACTATGGCGATAACTAATCCGCCAAACAGGGTCAGGTTTTTATACCATTCCATTTTCCTGAATTCCCTGATTTTAGAGATCATATAAAAATCATTCGTATCATGCGACCGTTTTGAAAAATCATCCCCTGCCAGCATCAGAATTACATCCCCTGCCTTGAGCCTTACGGTACCAATTTTACCACTCATTCGTTCGCCATTCCGGTGAACAGCTAAAATAGCCGCATCATATTTCCCCCTGAACCCGGTTTCACGCACTGTTTTTGAAATCAAGGACGAATTATGCGAAACAACAATTTCAATTACAGCCGTTCGTCTTTTTTTCGAAAACATGCCAACCTGGGTAAGCGACAATCCGATATCTGAGTTCAGCATGTCGGCAATGGTATTTGTATCTCCGGCAAAAACAAGCAGGTCGCCTTCCCGAAGAACAACAGCGGGCGACACGGCCGAAAGGGTTTGGTCGCCCCTTGAAATTTCAACAATAAATAACCCCTGCAGGTTTCTGAGTCCGGCTTCTTCAATGGTTTTTCCGATGATTTTTGAACTTCCCCGGATCTGTGCCTCGACCAGGTATTCCCTCGATCTGTCGGTAAAGTCATCAATAACATCGGGGTGGGCCGGAAGAAGTTTATCACTAAAAAGGATGAGGTACACCGATCCGGCAACAATCATTGGTAGTCCGACAAGAGTAAAATCGAACATTTCCAGCGCTTTTAAGCCGG
>JAWKKL010000060.1:0-23088 GCA_041393275.1 Bacteroidales bacterium | reverse complement strand
GGGTTTGCATGGTAAATTGCCCACCTATTTTATCATTGTTATCAATGACGATGTTATCTACATTAAGTTTGTTGAGTTCTTCACGCACTGCCAACCCCGCAGGGCCGGCACCAATGATCACGACGCTGGTTTTAAAAACATCAACTGCCTTATGTTTATTTACTTCGGTGGTTTTTGGAGTATAGTCAATTGGAATTTCCTGAACCTTTTTAACATCATCAACTTTGGTAATACAAATTCTTTTAATTTCTCCATCCACCAGCATTTCGCAGGCGCCGCATTTCCCGATGCCACATTCCAGGCTGCGGTTGCGATTTTTCAAACTATGGCCGTGAACCGGAAAGCCTGATTGATGCAAAGCAGCAGCAATGGTAAATCCCTTTTCACCATGAACGGTTTTACCATTGAACGTAAATGTTGTTTCCCTAACTTCAGGAACTGTAAGGATCGGATGCTCATGTATTTTATACATAATAAGATATTAAAAAATGGATGGCAAAAATATGGTTTGTTAATTAATTAACAGAAAAAATATAACGGGAGGAAGTAATTTAGAATGGGGACAAATAATGCGTTATGAGATAATTATGAATATTTTTAAAAGGAACCAACATTCCATTGTTCGCAACTGTACGCCTATTGCCCGCCGCCGAACAAAGTTAAAATATGTTAACAATACCACTTAATCTAAGTATTTGAATAACATATCGTTGAGATTGGTGGCATAATATTGGCGAAAGTAGACCACTACTTAAATGATTGATTTGAGTATATTTGAAAAAATTACCATTTAGAAATAGACAGTTTTGAATTATGGGAATGGACAGAGTTATCGAAAAGAAAAAGTGGACAACTAAAAAGATCCTCCAGATTGCAGCCATAGCAATTTTTGCTTTTTTTCTCCTCTATTTGCTTTTTTTCCGCGACAAACGGAGCAAACTTTATGTAGACAAATCACAGGTTACTATTGCTACAGTGCTGAAAGACAAATTCCAGGAGTTTATCCCTGTGGATGGTGTGGTCTTCCCGAAAAATACTATATACATTGATGCAGTACAAGGTGGGTTTGTTGAAAAGGTTTATGTGGAGGATGGCGCCATTTTAGAAAAAGGGGATACCATCATGAAACTTTCCAATGCGAATATGGAACTTAGTTTAATGGAACAGGAAACCCGCATATTTGAAGCGGTAAATAATTTGCAGAATACAAAAATCGGGCTCGAACAAAATAAGTTTTACCGACAAAAAGAAATCGTTCAGCTTCAATATCAAATTGATCAGGCAATCCGTGATTTTGAGAGAAAGAAAACCTTGTATCAGCAGGAAGTTATTTCCGATAAGGAATTTGAGGATGCCAAGAGGGAACATGATTTTTCTATTAAACAAATGGGAATTTCCCTGGAACTTAAAAAACTTGATTCTATAAGTGCTGTTACAAGAAGCAGACAAATTAATGCCACCATGGACCGCATGCAGGACAACCTGGATATGCTTAGGGCAAACCTCGAAAACCTCTACATAAAATCCCCAACGGATGGCCAGCTTTCTTCTTTTAGCGTTGAAATAGGTGAGACTAAATCTGCCGGAGAACACCTTGGTCAAATCGATATGAAAGATGGTTACAAACTAAAAGCAAATATAGATGAGCGGTATATTTCCCGGGTATACATCGGCCAGGAAGCAGAATTTGATTTTGCCGGGAAATCATATATGCTGAAGATTGGCAAGATATACACCGATGTTACCAATGGTTCTTTCCAGGTTGATTTGTTTTTTGATGGCGAAGAACCAGACCAGATAAAGCGGGGCCAAACATTGCAACTTCGCCTTTCATTTAGCAGTGCCACGGATGCGGTGATTGTAAAACGCGGTGGCTTTTTCCAGGAAACAGGAGGAAACTGGATTTATCTCGTTGACCCGAGTGGCGAATTTGCTACCAAGCGAAAAATCAAAATTGGCCGGCAAAATACCAGTTATTATGAAGTGATGGAAGGCCTGGAACCTGACGAAAAAGTGATTATATCTTCGTATGATTCTTATGGATCGAAGGATAAACTGGTTTTCAAATAATATCTTAAATTTAATAAGTATAAAAACTAAATATCAAAACAATGATCAGAACAGTCAACTTAACAAAAGTGTTTCGTACGGATGAAGTCGAAACAACAGCCCTCAACGAAGTATCGTTCGAAATAAAACCCGGTGAATTTGTCGCCGTCATGGGCCCATCGGGGTGTGGTAAATCAACCCTACTGAACATTCTGGGGCTATTGGATAACCCAACCGGAGGCGAATATTTTTTCGTCGACCATGAAGTATCAAGTTATTCAGAAAAACAACGTGCCCGATTGAGAAAAGAAAACATTGGTTTTGTTTTTCAGAACTTTAATTTGATTGACGAATTGAATGTTTTTGAAAACGTTGAACTTCCCTTAATTTATTTGGGAATGAAAGGTTCAGAAAGGAAACAGCGTGTTGAAGAGGTCTTGGAGTATATGAAAATAAGTCATCGGAAAAAGCATTTTCCTTTGCAGTTATCAGGTGGACAGCAGCAGCGTGTAGCGGTTGCCAGGGCCGTCGTAGCAAAACCAAAACTTATCCTTGCAGATGAGCCAACAGGTAACCTTGACTCAGCCCACGGCGAAGAAGTCATGAACATGTTGGAAGAACTGAATCAAAACGGAACAACCCTGATAATTGTAACCCACTCACAACGTGATGCCGAGTATGCCCAACGTATTGTAAGGTTGTTTGACGGACAAATTATCAATGAGAATATTAAAGGACGTGTAAATACTGTTAAAATTTAATCTTAGTTATCATGAGAAAAGTAGCAATCTTACTCGCCATTTCATTCATCCTTCCTGCTTTTTTAATCGCCGGTGAGAATGAAGATAAAGAATCCATCAAAAATGTTATAATCTCTGCCTATGTTAACGGGCTCCAAAATAAAGGTCCTGTAGCTGATATTGAAGCCGGTTTTCATCCTGGCTTCAATTTGCTGGGAGTTCGGAATGATGAATTGACGAAATGGCCCATTTACAGCTGGGTACAATATCATGAAAAAAAATTGAAAGAAGACCCATCACCTCCGGCAAAAGAGGATATAGTTACAGCCGAGTTTCCTTTCATTGATATAACCGGAAATGCGGCCATTGTGAAGATTGAACTCTTTAAAGGGGGAAATAAAATTTTTACCGATTATTTATCACTTTATAAATTTGAAGAAGGCTGGAAAATTGTCAGCAAAATCTATTATCGACATGAAGTGAAAGAATAAAATAAGATAGCCATGAAACCAATAACCATTAACTTTTAACGAATAACCTGACATACCATGAGAGAAGTTGTTGTACTAATACCGGACCTGGAACCCGAACAAAATGTTGAAATTGAAGTGAGCATTAACGGGAGGAAAAAAACCATTCGCTATAAAGTTGAACTTTTAAGCTGGGAAAAACACGATGTTCCGCCAAACGATAAAGTTACCGTTCTGAAACATTATATCAAAGAAAAAGAAAAGGATTGGGAACTGGTTGAAATTGGAGCTCCTGACAATGGTAACATTTCCTTGATGTTCAGGGAAAGAAAGGTGCAGGTTAATTGAATTCCAAACAAAGGGAGAAATTTGTCCCCGTAAGGGAGCAATATATTAACTTCAGAATTATATATATCCGAATAATCGCCTGGGTTTTTGAATCATTGTTACCATGATAAAATAAAACAGCTATGCTCTATAATACCCTGAAAACAGCCATCAGGCAAATTTATAAGAACAAAGGATTTGCGTTTATTAACATTCTAGGATTAGCCGTTGGTCTGGCTTGCAGTTTCCTGATATTATTACATGTAGTTACAGAATTATCGTACGACAAACATTTCAATGACGCCGAAAATATATACCGGTTGGCAGTTAAATCGAGCATGGGAGAAAATCAATTTGAAGCTGCCGTTACCGGCGGCCCCTTGGCTCAAACACTTCAAAACGAATTGCCAGAAGTACTTTCCCACACCCGAATTCGTGAAGGAAGAATGACATTGCTAAATTCAGGAGATAAGGCTTTTTATGAAGAAAATATTTTATTTGCCGACTCCAATTTTTTTGAACTTTTTAACTATGAGTTACTAAGGGGTGACCCCGATGAGGTATTAAAAAAACCAAAATCCCTGGTATTATCAGATAAAATGGCAGAAAAATTTTTTGGAGAAGTAGATCCAATTGGTCAACAAATAAAATGGAATAATGATGAGAATTATACGGTTACCGCTGTTTTTAAAGAAAGCCCTGACAAATCACATCTTCATTTTAATATTCTGGTTTCATTTTCAACATTGTATCAAAATGAACGATTCAAAACAATTGCTTTAATCTGGTTTACTTATACGACCTTAAACTATATCAAAGTCCATGAGATGGATCCTGTTGTGCTGGAGATAGAAATAGCAGGGGTCTGCAAAATATATGGGTGATGGGTTAGCTGAATATGATGGCAAATATGATGTATTTGTTCAGCCGTTAAGCAATGTTATCTCACTCCGATCTACTGCATGAAATGAAAACCAGTAGCGATATCAGCTTTGTTTATATATTTTCAGGTGTTGCTGTATTAATCCTTCTTATTGCCGCCGCCAAACTTTATCAATAACCTGTCAACAGCCCGGTCGTTAAGTCGATCGTTGGAGGTGGGACACCACGAAAAGTTTTGGTTCGGATAGGACAATGTTATTCAGGCAATTTATGGGAGAATCCAGGATTAACCATCTTGCTGAGTTTAGTTTTATCCTTAATTTTATTTCATATTTCACTCCCCCTGTTTATAGCTTAGCGGGTAACAATTTCCAAACTTATCAGCTTTTGGATTGGGATTTTTGATCATTATAATCATTGGTATTACAATTATTGGATTTCTTGCCATAACCTATCCTGCGCTATACCTTTCACGGTTTAAGCCCATTGATATTCTTTCGAAAGAGTATCGTTGGAGGAAAGAAAAAATCTATTTCGGGAATGTAATGGTCGTTTTCCAGTTTTTAATTTTCCAGTTTTCTGATTTCCGGAACCATCCTGATATATCAACAGCTTGACTATATGCAGAACAAAGACCTCGGTGTCGACAAGGAAGATATTGTTGTAATTAGCCTGCGAAATAAGCAAATGACGAATAATTATGAATCGTTGAAAGCAGAGTTAGCAGGTCTTCCTGGCGTCTTAAATATTACCGGATCTTCTGCCTATCTGGGAAATTTCCAGCAGCGAATGAGCTTTTTGCTGAAGGGCAAGGCCTTGATGATATGGTTTGGCTGCACATTTATATGCGGATCAGGGAATTATCTTGATTTTTTTAAAAACGAAAATAATTCAGGGCCGTGGATTTTTCGAAAATAGCCTGGCTGATTCAAATGCCATCGTCATCAATGAATCCTATAGAAAGCAATTGGGATGGGAAAACCCCATTGGTAAAAAAATATTTATTCCAGGTCAAACCATTGAAGAAAGTACGCCATTAAAAATTGTAGGCGTTGTAAATGATTTCCATTTTGCTTCTTTGCATCAGGAAGTAAAACCATTGATCATTATGAATGCACCTGAACAGACCCGTTTTTTATCACTAAAAATTAACTCCACGAATCAGGCAGAAGTTATAGCCTTGGTTGATAATAAATGGGAAGAGCTTTTTCCCGGATTTCCATTTGAATATTTCATGCAGCAATCAAAATACGAGGAGATGTACACCAACGAAGTAAATATGGGAAGATTATTCATTTACTTCAGTATCCTCGCGTTGTTTATTGCAGCACTTGGTTTGTTGGGCCTCTCCTCTTACCTTGCTGAGCAGCGCACGAAGGAAATTGGTATACGAAAGGTACTGGGGTCTTCTGTCAAACAAATCATCGTTTTGGTGACAAAAGATTTTTCGAAATGGGTATTAATTGCTGTCATTATTGCCATTCCGCTTACATATATTGTAATGGAATACTGGCTTGGGAATTTTGCTTTCCATACCCATATTTCGTGGACAATATTTTTAATAAGCGGCATCATTGCATTTTTAATTGCTTACCTAACAATTTTAAGCCAGGCGTTAAGAGCGTCCAAAAACAATCCATTGGAGGCCTTAAAATATGAATAGGCCCTAGAAGATTAGCAAAGTATGTTTAGAAATTATTTACTTGTTACATTAAGAAACATAGTTCGCCAAAAAGGATATTCGATTATAAATATTCTTGGCCTTGCCATTGGATTTGCTGTTTTTATTCTCATCGTCCTGCATATTAGAAATGAATTAAGTTTTGATTGTTTTCATGAGAATGCCGACAGGATTTATCGCATCAGTGTGAATGGAGTGATTGCCGGGGATGAATTAAATGTTGCTGTTTCAGCAGCCCCAACAGGCGAAGCGATGATTCGCGAAATTCCACAAATATCAGCCGTAACCCGGGTTGATAAATTTCCACAAACAGTCCACTTTTCGTATAATAACCGAAATTATTACCAGGATGGATTACTATTTGTTGATTCTACTTTCTTTGATGTTTTTTCTTTTTCATTGGTTCGCGGGAATCCTGAGAAGGTTTTGGTTGATCCTTATAGTCTTGTGCTTTCCCAAACCGTAGCAGAGAAATTTTTTGGAAAAGAAGACCCCATAGGAAAGATCATAAAAATGAATAATAATGCCGACTTTCATATAACCGGTATTGTTGAAGATCCTCCCCGAAATTCCCATTTTAGGTTTGAGGCCCTTTCATCATTTACAACAATGCTCGAGATGAACGGTGAGGAGGCTTATTCAAACTGGGGGGCGCTAAGTCTTTATACGTATGTTTTGCTGGCAAAAGAGGCAGTGCCCGAGGAGGTTGAAAAACAGTTTCCTGATTTGTATTTGAAATACATGGAAGATTTAAGCGAACTTGACAATATTAAATTTGAACCCTATCTTCAGCCTTTAACCAGCATTCATCTTCATTCCAATCTTATGGCAGAGTTGGAAACAAACAGTGATATTGATTATGTGTATGCTTTTCTTGCCATAGCCATATTTATTCTTTTAATCGCTTGTATCAACTTCATGAATTTATCTACTGCCCGATCTGTTCAACGGGCAAAGGAGGTTGGCTTGCGTAAAGTTGTGGGGGCTCACCGGCAGCAATTAATTTATCAATTTATTGGTGAAACTATCATGTTGAGTTTTGCAGCTTTGATAATTGGCTTAATACTGGTTGAAATTTTTCTGCCTACCTTTAATCACTTGCTGGATACAGCCCTTTATTTGAAATTTTTTTCTTCATGGGAACCAATTTTGTATTTACTTGGTTTGGTTCTGATAGTTGGTATCCTGGCTGGTAGTTACCCGGCCTTATATTTATCCTCCTTTCAACCTATCAAGGTGTTAAAAGGGTCATTTAAAAAGGGAAGCGGAAAATCGTCGGTTAGAAATGTACTGGTTGTATTTCAATTTTCCATCTCTATATTTTTAATTATCTGTACTGCTTTTGTATACGGACAACTAAATTTTTTAAAGCAAAAAAAACTAGGATTCTCAAAAGAACATGTTATTGTTATTCCTTTAAGAGGAGAACGCCTTTTTGATAAGGCCCAGATTATTAAATCAGAATTATTGAACCTTTCATGTGTAACAAGCACTTCCACTTCTCGTTTCGTTCCAGGACGCGATATGGATGGCTCAGGATTTATACCGGAAGGTTACGAAGAAAACAATCCGATTATCATTTTTAATAATCAGGTTGACTTCGATTACATAAAAACAATGGAAATGAACATTGTGAAGGGACGCGATTTCAGCAAAGAATTTTCAACTGACAGTTCAGCTGTTATTATTAATGAAACACTACTTAAAAAGTTGGGATGGGACGAACCAATAGGAAAAAAGATCACAAGTTTCAGAAGTACAGGCGCTTTTGATTTAACAATTATTGGTATTGTAGAGGATTTTCATTTCAGATCACTGCACGATGTGATCGAACCAAGCCTAATGTTTATTGGACGCAATAACACAAGGTATATTAATGTTAAACTGAGCCCTGGTAATGTCCAGCAAAACCTGGAAATTATTAAAAACAAATGGCAGGAAATGGAATCATCCATGCCATTTGATTATTATTTTCTTGATGAAGATTTTGATAGCCAGTATAAAGCAGAACAACGGATTGGAGGGATTTTCATTTATTTCACTTTGATTGCCATCATAATTGCATGTTTGGGTTTATTTGGATTAGCATCATACAATGCTGAGCAAAAGACCAGGGAAATAGGTATTCGAAAAGCATTGGGTTCGTCTGTTCAAAGTATTATCCTAATGCTTTCAAAGCAGTTTACAAAATATATCATCTTTGCCAATATCATTGCCTGGCCATTGGCATGGTATTTTATCAGCGAATGGCTGGGCAATTTCGCTTATCGTATTGATGTAATGGATAAATGGTGGATTTTTCCGTTTGCTGCTTTTGTTGGGTTGTTTATAGCACTCTTAACTGTTATTTATCAGGCAATCAAAGTGGCTGTAATAAATCCTGTTGAAGCCATTAAATATGAATAACTAAAACAAAACTATATGAAAAAGAATATTCTATTTTTATTTCTTATCTTCTTGTCATTTTCTCTTTATGCTCAGGATAGTATGGAAAATGATATTGATAACTTCTTAACTTCCTGGCATGAAGCGGCCGCTTTGGGCAATCAAGCTTCTTATTTTGAAATGATTGATGAAAGCGGAATTTACATTGGAACAGACTCCACAGAAATTTGGACAAAACAGGAATTTTATGATTGGTCAACACCCCATTTTAGCGCAGGCAAAACATGGAATTTTAAAGCCAACAGCCGCAATATTTATATTTCCGATGACAAACAAATGGCCTGGTTTGATGAATTGATCAATTTTAGCAAAGGAACACTGCGTGGTTCTGGCATTTTGATAAAGCGGCAGAAAGACTGGAAAATTTTACATTATGTTTTATCACTCCCAGTGCCGAACGAAAAATTTGAAGAGGTAATGGAAGTCATAAATTCAGAATAAGGAACTAAAAAAGAAAAGTGTAAAATATGTTTCGATTGTTTTCATGTATATTTGTAACATAAACATACAATAAGCGTCATATTCATAAATCAAAGAAATTTAAAAGTCCATACTATCAAGAGTTAAAGATTTTGGGCATAAACGTAGCAACAGAAAAAACAATTAAGATATACAACATCATGAAAATAGAAATGAACCCCAATGAAATGGTTGTAAAAGCTGCCGATAGTAACTTTATTACCAACGGTTCTTCCATAAAAGGCAAATTAATACTTACTACTCAACGAATTTATTTCAAACCCGAAGTAAATGGAGGTGCAGAAAAACACTTTGAGATTTACCCGGACAAAATAAAAGAAGTGATGTTTTTTAAGGACAAGATCCTATTTCCAACAGGGTTAAATATTGTTACCAAAGATGGGATTGATAATAAGTTTTCCGTAAAAAAAAGAGGCGAATGGAGTGAAATGATTGCACGAATGTTTTAAAAAAAATTGTAATTTTTTAATTAAACAAATAACACCGCCTATTATCGATCCAACCACTGTTTAAATTTCTGAACCTTTTCGCGGGCTACAATAGCATCCAAATCAGTACTATGCTTTAATTCAACCTTAAGCCGGCTGTTTGAGTAAGAAATGATATCGTCAAACGATGTTAAACTGATAAGGTATTTCCGGTTGATTTTGAAAAATGTTTTCGGGTCAAGCAATTGTTCCAATTGATCGAGGGAATAATCAACCACATAATTATGATTGTCGGCAGTGTGCATAAAGGTCGCCTTTTCGAGGCTAAAGAAATACAAAATATCCGAAGCGGCTATTGACTTTATATGTTCTCCGACTTTCACCACAAAGCGTTTTTTATAATTTTCCGTTAACATGTTCAGCACATTGTCAAAAGCAAGTTTCAAATCCTGCTTAGGTTCCGATACAAAGTTTTTTTTGAATTTATTAATGGCAGTGGTCAACTCTTCAAAATCAATAGGTTTTAATAAATAATCAACGCTGTTTACTTTAAAGGCTTTAATGGCATATTCGTTAAATGCTGTGGTAAAGATGATGGGGCAGATAACCTCAATCTTTTCAAATATCTCGAAGCTAAGCCCATCGGCTAGTTGAATATCAAAAAACGCAAGATCAGGGGGTTGTTGGATGAAAACCATTCAACACTTTTCCGAACCGAATCACATCGTCCTGCAATTTTGATTTCAGGATCGTATTTCCTGATCAATTTCATCAAATGATCCGAAGCTAGTTTTTCATCTTCAATAATTAACACATTCATATTATCCGTTTTTTAGCAGGGTATTAATACCTCAAATGTTTCATTGGTTTCGTTTGTAATCACTTCTTTATCTGTTAGGAAAGAATACCGTGCCCTGATGGTGCTAAGCCCGATTCCCCTGATTCTTTCAGCACGGTTTTTGGTTTTTTATTGTTTTTAACATGAATGTATTCACCATTGGTAAAAACATCAATAGTGAGTGGATTGTCCTCCGAAACCTCGTTGTGTTTAATGGCATTTTCAATCAATATCTGGATGGAAACGGGAACCACAAAATGTTGATTTTCATTGGCAACGCCAATATTTACCCGCAGACTATCACCATGCCTGATCTTCTGAAGGAATATATAATTTTCCGAAAAACTGATTTCATCAGCCAGGCTTACCAGTTCATTGTCCTTGTGCTCTAAAATATAGCGGTACACTTCCGAAAGTTGCTTAATAAATTTCGCTGCCTGGTCCTGATCCTGGTAAACAAGCGAAGTCAATGAATTCAAGCTGTTAAACAGAAAATGAGGATTTACCTGATTTTTAAGCGCTTTATATTGAAGTTTAATGCTTTCTTTTTGTAGTCGTTCTTCATTAACAGCTGATTCGCGCCAGGCTTGAAAAAACCAATAGAAAAATAAATTGATGTTATAATGACCGTAATGACAAATTCAATGATCATTGAGGCATAACCCCATTTAAACATTTGTTGAAGGGTACTATCATAAATTAATACATACCAAATATAATTTACAATAAATATGGCAACAATAGTGTATAAGAGCATAGAAACCAGGCTCCATCTCAGCGTTTTATAGGGATTTTTATTCACGTCGATTTTACAGCTTATCAGCCATCCTAAAAATTGGTTACCTTTCCATAGCGTACCACCAATTAAAAGTCCATAAAGTGAATTCATCCATAATCTTCCCCAAAAATTTGAAAAATCAGGATTGAATAAAAAGGCTACAAAATTGCCTACGATAATTATGATTATAAAATCGCGAAGATGCCCTGTTATCGCTCTTTTCGTATTTTGGTTAAATTTCATAAAACTAAAGCCCTGACTAATTTTCGTTTGTACAATTCTCAGTAAATAACTGGTTATTGCGTTCTGCGCCCCAGGTTGGTAAAAGGACATTTAACGGGGTGTATGTTTTGTATTTCTCAATGGCTGTTTGAAAAAGTTTGCAAGCCGGTTCTGCCCCTCCGCCAAATGCTTCAGGTGTATGCAAAATATTTAATCCCATGAGGTAGTAAGTTCGGGGATTCTCAGGATTATATTGTTTTGCTTTTTCAAGGGCTTCATTCGCCTTCATCGAATATATCCTGCCACGGCCTACCGGATCAATCTGAATCCTGCCCTCGTGTAAGAGTCCTTGCAGGGCATACAACTCCGATTCATCCGGGTAAATCTCAAAAGCCTTATCCAAATATGTTTGTGCTTTGTCAAGGTAAGAGTCCTTGTCTTCATTGGTTTTACTTACAAAACTCAGATTCACATACGAAAAGGCTGTATAATATAAGGGAGGCCACTGATCTGATTCAGCATTTGAAATGCGTTCAAAAGTATTGGCCAGATTTTGAAAATCATCAGGGGTTTGGGCCATGCCAAACGACTTAATGTGTTGTACCATGATCATTGTATAATTTTCATCCTGACAGTAAGCACCGGATAAAAAGGCAGACATTACGAGTAAAAGAATTGTTTTTTTCATGTTTATTGATTTGTAAGATTAAACGTTAAAGAATTACCAAATTTATTCCAATATTTTAAATGGATATAAAAATACCGAGAAACAAAAATCGTTTAGCCCCGGGTTTTATTTCGTATTCACTGAAGTTTCCGCTGTTATCTGGCTGCAAACTATACCTGTAACCAAAGGTTTGATCAAATCCCAGCACATTGCCTAGCGAAAAATAAACAATGGTGAAATTATCTTTTATGCTCGTCAAATAACTGATATTAAAACTTAAATCGTTGTATGTTTTGGTTCGGTCGGATAAAAAATCTGGATTTGAAGGATTGTAGTACGGCCGGCCACTGGCAAATTTATAAGTAAATCCAAATTGCGAACTGATCTTAGAAACATAATGTTTGTAAACAATTGAAAGGTTATGGTTCGATACAAAAGTCGGAGTAGCTTTTTGTACAAAATCCTGGTAATCCCTTTCCGAATCTAAATAGGAATATGAAATCCAGTAATCAATATTGGCAAACGAATTATCCCGCCAAAAAACATCTATTCCTTTTGCATAACCAGTTCCTTGATTGTTATAACGGGCGGGATCGGGAATATAAAGGCTGTCAAACTTAACCAAATTATGATATTTTTTGTAATATCCTTCTATCCTGAATGTTCTTCGGTTTTTAACATATTGATAATTCAGGATATAATGGTTAGCTTGTTCAAATTCAAGCGACGACGTAAACAACAAATAGTTTACCTCGGGTGATTGATAAAAAGTTCCGTAAGCCAATGAAACCTGGCTGTTTTTTCCGGTCTTGTAAGCCAGTGATGCCCGTGGAGCCACGTTTGATGATTTCAGATAGTCGGAATATTCTACTCTTCCGCCAACCCGTGCGGCAAATTTACGGCTGATTTTAAATTCAGTTTCCACAAATCCTGATGCAATATTGTCTGAAAAGCTACTTTCATAAGGTTCGGAAATAGATACCGGCGTAAATGACAAATCATGGTTCCGGCCCCAGATATCCCCACCGATTTTTAATTGAATATCTTCATTTATCAAATAAGTAAGACTATATCTTGCCTGAAAATTATTCATCTTTTCGATGAAATTTTCACCTGAAACATTAAAATTGTTTTTGTTGTACGTATATGACAAACCCCCTTTTGAAATTAGTTTTTTACCCTGAAGGTCCATGAAGGTGGCATTAATGTAAGTATCCTCATCTTTCATGCTCACCAGGTTGGTTCGGTCAACATCAAGATAACCGGGATATACAAGCTTGCTTGAAGAAGTTCCGAACTGGCCATACACTTTAATCAATCCATCTTTATTAAATTTTTGCCTAAGCGAAAGGGTAGTACCTAATCCCTGCGGAGCCTTGTTCCAGTCAAAATTCTGATGGATAATTGCAAAATAAGGTTGCAGGTTTAAATAATCAGCGGAAAGCGAAAGAGCTGTTTTATCCCATTTTTTGGTATGTGAAGCACCCAGTCCTACGCTCATAAACGAAAGGCTGGTTACTGATTCAGCCGGCATATCGGTGGTCTGAAGAATCAAAGCCGAAGAAAGGGCCTGCCCAAATTCTGCAGAATATCCACCCGAACTGAAAATTGTGCCTTTAAACATAAAGGGTGAAAACTGTCCGCGGGCCGGTACATCCGGCATGGTTGACTCATACGGTTTGTCAACGATCATTCCATCGATATAGGTTTGGGTTTCGTAACTGTCACCGCCACGTACAAATAGTTTTCCCTCCTCCCCTACCATTTGGGTTCCGGGCAAGGTGTTAATGGCCGAAGGAATGTCTGCTAATCCCCCGGCGGTTGTTACAATATCCAGGGGTTTGAATGTAACCGTTTTTTTCTCATCACTGGCCTCAAAAGCTCCGGCTGTAATGACAACAGCATCCAGACGGTTTGAGCTTTCTTTTAGATTGATATCAAGGGTTATTTCTTTTTCTGATAATTGGATGTTTTGCTCAAATGTCTTAAATCCAATATAACTTGCCATAAATATTTGTTCACCTTTTAAGGCCGTCAAAAACTGGAAATTGCCATTTTCGTCGGTTGTGGCTCCATCGTATGTGCCTTCAAAGTATACATTCACACCAGCCAGTGGCGCATTGTTTTTATCTGTGATTTTGCCTTTAATAACAGTCTGCCCATGGATTGGAAATAAAAGCAGAGAGAATATGGTTATGAAGACGAATTTCATGAATTACTATTTTTCTGCAAATTTGACAACAGATTCAGGAACATAAAATTTTTACATACCGAATTGTCGATTTTTGTGGAAGAACCGTTTTATTATTTGGTTGGACAAAAATATTGACCAGTGCAAAGAATGACTTGTTTTAACTATTTATTTTGGTATAAATATTTTTCAGAAATTTGGATTATGAAATTCCTCGATTTAAATACCTGGAACCGAAAAGAACATTTTGAGTTTTTCTCTCAATTCGATGAACCCTTTTTCGGTATTACATCTGAGGTTGATTGTACAAATGCCCTGAAATATTGTAAAGATAATCACATCTCATTTTTTTCTTTTTATCTTCACAAGTCGTTAACGGCTGCAAATGCCATCGAAGAATTCAGGTATCGCATAGAAAATAAGCGGGTTGTAATCTATGATAACATACATTCTTCGGCCACCATTGCCCGGGACGACGGCACCTTTGCCTTCTCATTTGTTCCGTCTGATCCAGATTTCCTAACATTCGATAGCGCCTTAAAAAAGGAAACCGAAAGGATCAGAAACTCAACAGGTTTGGGCTTGAACAATAAAACTATTCGGAATGATGTAATCCATTATTCATCAATACCCTGGTTTAAGTTTACGGGTTTAACCCATGCACGCAATCTTAAGATTTCAGATAGTTGTCCGAAAATTACCTTTTCGAAAACTTATCATAAAGAAGATAGAATGTATTTGCCGGTGTCAGTATATGTTCATCATGCGTTGATGGATGGACTGCATGTGGGGAAATACCTTGCACTGTTTCAGAAACTTTTAAACGAAATGTAAACCATTCAATTTAGATTGATTTTAATTGTTTGAATTATTACTTTTACCTGTTCAAACTAATTGTGTCCTGCGTTATCATAATTATAAACATAAAATGATTTGTCATGCAACATTTTCAGCAATTTCATCACGTTAGAAGACGGGTTGGGTTTTTCCCTTTACTTGTCCTGGTATTTACAATTATAAGCTGTAATACCGAAAAAAATAAAATTGAAACAGCAACGGATAACAATGGCTACACCTATGAGTTTGTAAAAAACGATCCGGCCAAAGCACGAATATATACACTGGATAATGGACTGAAAGTTTACCTCAGTTACAATGGCGATGAGCCACGGGTTTCAACACTCATTGGTGTGAAGGCAGGTTCAACCTCCGACCCCGCCGAAACAACAGGCCTTGCCCATTATTTTGAGCATATGATGTTTAAAGGCACAGATGAAATCGGAACGCTGGATTGGGAAAATGAAAAAATTGCCCTCGACCGCATCACTGAACTTTTTGAAGAACACCGCGCCGAAACCGATCCCGAAATCAAAAAAGCGATTTATCACGAAATTGATAGCATGTCTCAAATTGCGGCCTCCTATGTAGTCCCCAACGAATATGACAAAATGGTATCAAGTCTTGGGGCAAAACGGACCAATGCAGGGACTTCTTACGAATCAACGGTATATATGAACGATATACCCTCAAACGAACTGGAAAAATGGCTAAAACTTGAAAGAGAGCGTTTTGGTGATATGGTTCTCAGGCTGTTCCACACCGAACTCGAAACCGTGTACGAAGAGTTTAACATGTACCAGGACATGGACAGGTCGAGGGCAAGCAATGCCCTGTTTGAAGGATTGTTCCCAACCCATCCCTATGGGCGGGATGTTATTGGAGAACCTGAACACTTAAAAAATCCTTCCCTTGTCAACATTTATAAATTTGCTGAAACCTGGTACCGCCCTAACAACATGGCCATTGCCCTGGCAGGTGATATGGATTTGGATGCTACCATTGCAATGATTGATAAATATTTTGGCGATCTGGAACCAAACCCTCAATTACCTGAAATTGTTCAACCTGTGGAGAAACCAATTACTGAACCCGTCGTGAAAGAGGTTGTCGGGCCCGATGCGGAATCAATGTCCCTGGCTTTTCGGTTCGATGGCGGTAATACGGATATTGATCACCACGTCAGCCTTATTGATATGCTCCTTTCCAACAGTCAGGCAGGCCTCATTGACATCAATCTCAATCAAAAACAAAAGGTGTTAAAAGCAGGTTCTTACAGCTATTTTATGCGCGATTATGGCATGCATAATTTTTATGGGCAACCCCGCGAAGGCCAAACCCTTGAGGAGGTGAAAGACCTTCTTTTAGAACAAATTGAATTGATTAAAAAAGGGGAGTTTGACGACTGGCTTTTGGAGGCTGTTGTAAATGATATGCGGTTAAGCGAGATTCGGCGCGACGAGTATAATTTTGCACGGGTATATGGGTACATTAATTCATTTGTTATGGGTTGGCCTTACAATTACCGCATCGGCTACATTGATGAAATGGAAAAAATAACCAAAGATCAGCTGGTAACTTTTGCCAATGAAAATTACAAAGACAATTACGTTGTTGTTTATAAACGTACCGGCGAAAACAAAGACTTGTATAAAGTCGAAAAACCCGAAATTACACCCATTGATATAAACCGCGACGACCAATCAGAATTTTTCACCCAATTTATGGCTGAAGAGGCTGACAATTTAAGCCCCGTATTTGTCGATTTTGAAAAGAGATCAGTACACAAAACCTTGAAACCGGTATTGAGATCAGTTACATTCACAACAAAACCAACGAACTTTTCAATTTGCAGTACATCATTGATATGGGGAAAAATCACAACCTCAAACTACCCCTCGCGTTCGAGTACCTCCCTTATCTCGGAACAGATAAATATTCTCCTGAAGAGCTGCAAAAAGAATTTTTCAAGCACGGCCTTTCTATGGATGTTTATGCTGGCAACGACCGCTGTTATGTTTACATTACCGGAATTAAAAAATCATTTAAGAAAGGGGTTGAATTGCTCGAACACGTACTGGCTAATGTCCAACCCGACCAGCAAGCCTATGATGATTATGTGGAGGGTATCCTTAAAAAACGGGCCGACGATAAACTGAATAAAAACAAAATCCTGTGGACAGCCCTGTATAATTATGGAAAATACGGCCCGCATAATCCATCAACGAATTTATTGTCCGACGAAGAACTGAAAGCCATCATTCCCGAAGAACTGACCAATCTGTTGAAAGACATTTATTCATACAAACATCGTATGTTTTATTATGGCAGCCAAAAAGTAGCCGAAATCATTCCGGTAATTGAGGAGTATCATAAAATACCGGGAGAGTTAAAACCCTATCCCGAACCCGTACAGTTTACAGAACAAACCACCGACGGCAACAAGGTGTATTTTGTCGATTACGACATGAGCCAGGTAAATATCATTCTATTGTCAAAAGGGCCTGCCTTTGATAAAACCCTTATGCCACCCGCTGAGTTATTCGGCGAATACTTCGGGGTCGGCCTGTCATCCATTGTATTTCAGCAAATCCGCGAAGCCATGGGCCTTGCTTATTCTGCTTTTTCAGCATTTGCCACGCCCGCCAAAATTGATGAATCCCATTTTGTATACGGGTTTGTTGGTACCCAAACCGATAAGCTGAAAGAAGCCACCGATACACTGCTTTCGTTAATGAACAATATGCCAAAAGCTCAAAAACAATTCGATCTGGCCCGCGAATCCATCATGAAAAAGATTCAGACGGAGCGCATCATCAAAACAAACATTTTCTGGACTTACCAGCGCAACCTCGACCGCGGCATAAACTACGATATCCGCGAGGATGTATACAATTATGTGAAAGATGTGGACATGGAAACCTTTAGCGGGTTTTTTGATGCCTACATCAAAGACAACGACTATTCATTCCTCATCCTCGGCAATAAAAAGGATATTGACATGAATGTTTTAGGTGAGCTTGGCACACTCAAAGAGTTAAGCCTCGAAGAGGTGTTTAATTATTGATAACCTCCCAAACAGGAATTGAGTTTTCAAATTCCTTTTTATCATTGGGTAGGGCAGAATTCTACTTTTTATAAAAAAATAGTAGAATTCTGCTATTGACTTTAATAAATTGCCTTCATATCTTTACATCCTGATTATAAACTGCTCATTTCACTATTAACCTTTCTGGGTTATGCCATGAAGGAATCCTCCACCACACGTTTAAATTTTAAGCTATAAGCAAATATAATTTACCATTTATGGCAATTAAATAAATTATCAACGTAAATTTTAAAATCATGAATGACGGGCAGGAGAATAAATTCACAATGTACGAAGCCACCATGGCCATCATGGACGAGTACGAAGCCATCTGGACAACCGTCGCCGCCGTCAGCGACATTACGTCTAAAATCACCAACATCATCACCGACATTGGTAACTTCCGCCAGATCCAGGTCGCCGATACCACAGGTATCACCATCGATAAGAATGCAATTAAAGAAGACCTCATACAGGCAACCCTCAAAGTCATAAACGGCCTCGTTGCATATGCGGTTGTCAACGACGACAACGAACTCCGCAACCGGGTTAATTACACCAGGTCCGATCTCGAATATTCCCGCGAAAACATCCTGGTCGACAAAGCCCGTTTAATTTACGAAACCGCCCTCCCGCTCGCGGCTGATCTTGTAGCCTATCTCGTTGCACAGGAAGACATCGATGCCATCACCAACTTACTCAAAGACTTCGAACAAGCCCTCCCCGAAAAACGCTTAGCCGTTACCCAGTCAAAATACTCCACCGAAGCCATCCGCGACAAATTCCGCGAAGCCGACGGCCTCCTCCGCAACAAACTCGACAAGCTTATCCTCATTTTCCAGCCGGCAAACCCCGAGTTCGTCAGCCGCTACTTCAACGCCCGCATCATCATCGATCTTGGCATTCGCCACACAACCAACAAAACCATCATTTCCGGTCTGGTCGAAAACAAAGCAACCCAGCAGCCCCTTAGCGGCGTAAATGTCTGGATACTCGACAAAGGCCTCAACTGCACCACCGGCCCCAACGGCCGTTTCTCCATCGAAGTCCCCGAAGGCGGAACCTACACCGTCAAAGCCGAAAAAACCGGCTACGCCACCTACACCCACGACCCCGTCACAATCCAAAAAGGCACCGAAGCCCAAATCGAAATCGAACTAACAGCACTTTAAACTACGGCCCAATCCTATCAACTCCTCCCCTTATTTAAGGGGAGGTAGGAAGGGTCATGGGTGGTAAATTTATTTCCCCCATTAAACAAAATAATATATCTTAGCGTCAACAAAAACAAAATATGAAACAACATACCAATCCACTTTTACCAAACAAAACAAAAAACAGGAGAATATAAACAAACAACAATTCTACCGAATAACACCTATTAGGGATGTTATTCGGTATATTTAATACGGATATAAGGAGTTATATGCAAGGCTAAAAAGAAATCCATGAACAAAATAGAGATACTTATACAGATTTTAATTTCTACTATTGCAATAGCTGCCTGGTTGATTTCTTATACACAATTAAGACGTACTAGAAGACAAAATAATGAAGATTACATTTTCAATCAAAAGCTAGATTGCTATCGAGTACTTATCAGAAAATCATTTGATTTTCTCCAAGACACCTTTTCTCTTCTGGATGAATTACCAGATTTTAAAGGTACAAAAGATGAATGGACAAAAGAAAAGATGCCTTCATTATATAGACTTCACTATCCGAAAATTGAACAAATGGAGTGCACGATAAAGGAGTACTCCTTTTTATTCCCTGAATATTTTATTGACGAGTTCGACAACTTTTTGTTTCGTAGTGCTAGGTTCATAGTTGAGCATTATCATTTTAATAATGAGCATAGCATTAATAACTATGATAAATTGACAGAAATTCACAATGAACTTATAAATCTAACACGAAAAGACTTACATATTAACGTTCTAAATAAAAAGCTTAATTACAGATTGAAGGAATAAGGAATTATAAAAACATCAATTAAACAATCAATAAATGAAAAAGATAATTTCAGTTTCGCATCAAATGAAAAGCGGAGTACTAGATGATGATTACACTCTTTACGATAACGGTGAAGTTCTACATGAATTTGACAAGAGTATTTATCCTGGTGGTTCAAACTTATCAGAAAAACTAAAAGTAGATGATTTAAATTTAAATGTGAAGGAGCGGCTTTTGTCTAGCGCCTCAAACGAAAACAAAGAACAGGTAAGAAATATATTAAAAATGTAAAATTAAGCCCAGCATATAACAGCAAATCATAGCCCATAGCCGCTTTAGTGCTGTCAAGACAAATAATTGCTAAATTTGAAAATCGTACAAACCAAAATACAAATTACTAAGAAACGGCTACGGGCCATATTTGCAACATTAGCCGCAATTTAGACCATTTTGTAAACTTAATAACAATCTGTAAAGAATCAATATTATTAGCAATATGGACAAGATAAAATTAAATAAAGAGATTATTAAAGATCTAGAAACTCAACTTAGAAAAAGAGCCAAAAAATTCAGAATTAGAGCAAATCTTTCTCTCGGCCTAATAATAGTGTTCATCTCGGTAGGTATCTATATCTTTTATTCAGCTAATACAATCTCTACGGTAGCAACAGAGAATCAGCTAAATAAAGAAATTGAAAATTTAAGGAACTATAATCTTACCCTTGATAGTATCAACACAATGCAAATGAATGAAATTATGAGACAACGATATGAGAATAGAGCAATAATGGATTCAATTCAATATTTGATAAAAAGCATTGATAATCAGAAAAACTAATAAGATATGGAAGATTTTTATTATACATTCATTAATACCACAATTACAAGAATAGGTGCTATCCTATTAATTACATATGGAGTCCAAATATTGATAAACTTATACAAATACAATTTAAAGATTAGTGCATTCTACGAGGCAAGAGCTGATGCTCTTATTATTTCAGAAACTTCAGATGAGTTAATAAAAGTTATAAATTCATTTTCCCCTGATGAGATTGATTTTGGAAAAAGAATAGATACACCTACAAAAGAACTACTAGAAGCAGCAAAATCAGTATTAAATTCTAAAACTGAAAAAGGAGGCTAATCTTTATTAACTTTAATTAGCATTACCTAGTTCAAATGAAAACATTTTTAAGAATGAATAAAACTAAAACAGCAATATGGTTCATATATGATATTATATTTTCATTTTTAATTTCAAATGCTTTAGCAATTCTAATTCTAAATAAAGTAACAATTTTCAAATGGTATTGGTTGATACTTTTCACGATGGCATTCCTAGTTTGCGTTTACTACATGCTTACATTTATTAAAAATGAAAAAAGACTATTAAGAAGTTTAAAGGACGACTTGGAATCAGCAGACTCTCGATTGGATTTTAATTTAACATATTTACCAGTTTTTGGGTTTATTGTAACTTTCGGATTATTAAATCAACAAATTTTTATACTCGATCCGACTTTATTCTTTTCAAACAGTTATCATAACTGGCCTTTTGACTCAAAATTGGACTTTCTTTTTTATTCATATGACAATTTTATAAGAGCAGCTTGTTTAGATTTTTTGGAGACATATAATTTCCATCTTTCTAGAATTTCATCTTCGAATTTTTGGATATTAACACTCCTTTTCTTTTACAAGTCATTTTTAGCAATTTTCTTTATTTAATTTTTATGGAAAATATTGAAAGGATTGCAAAAAATAAAAACTGCGGCTAATAAATAAGGCTTCGTGTGGCGCAGCCCAACATGAAGCCGTGTTGCACGGAAGCCCGTCCCATGACTGAAGTTTAAAATAAAGATCGATTTATGGCGATTAAGTTTTTGAAGGATTAATCACAAACAGATAGTCCGGGCAAAAAGATCCTGCCCGTGAGGGTAAAAAGGTGAAGATTTGCCTTTTCAGACCGGGCCATGCAGGCCCCTTCATTAACTTGTGTAGTTTTCGGACAATACAATTCCAGGTTCACTTTCTGAACATTTTATTGAATTTTAATTCACTCTTGTTTTTCTAACTTCATACCGGTTTGCAAAGTACCTGGGCGGCGCTCTAGCAGGTAGCAGTTGCTCAATGGCGATCATTTTGCCTTTGCCGCATTGCGGGCACACATCCGGGTTGTAATGCAGGTGCTCCACGCAGATCTCCTTCCAGGTACGTTTTTCTTTTTTCAGGGGGACAATGATGCCGAAAGCAGCCTGTACCTCACGGAGCAGTTCTCTTTTTGAAGTGGAAAGCAATCCAAAGTGGCGGATACGTACAAACCCTTTGGGCAAAATGTGCTGGCAAAACCTGCGAAGGAACTCCTCCCCTTCGAGGGTCATCACTTTTTGTATGTTGTCGCGGTAATCGCGCCAGCGGAAGGTAACACCGTTGTCATCAATGTTTAATAGCCGGTGGTTGCTGATGGCCACCTTGTGGGTGTATCGTCCCAGGTATTCGATCACCTGGTCGGGCCCGGCAAAAGGCTCTTTGGCATAGACCACCCAGGGGTGTTTGTAAAGGCAGTTCACAAGCTGTTTATCCGGCGAGAGGCTTTTCTTTAGGGCATCCATGAACTTGCCCCGGAACACGGTTGAAAGGTTCTTCACATCGAACAAGAAAACTTTGCCGTTTTGCGATACATTAACCCCTTTCCAGTGGCCTTTGTAATCCACACCGCCACCGGGAACCACGCAATGCACATGCGGATGCAAGGAAAGGTTCTGACCCCATGTGTGTAAGATGGAGATCATGCCTGTCTCAGCCAGCCTGCGGGTAAAGGAAAACTGGTTTATTGTTTGCCAGGCCGACCGGAACAGCAGGTTGTACATAAGTGCCGGGAAGCGGATGAACAGCCCGTTAATCTTATCGGGAACGGTAAATACCACATGAAAATAAGGAACCGGGAGCAGATCCTGTTTTCGGCTCTCGACCCAGGCTTCACGTTGGGTATTCTGGCATTTGGGG
>JAWKKL010000059.1:0-23181 GCA_041393275.1 Bacteroidales bacterium | reverse complement strand
CAAAGATGTTTTCTGGAGAGAGTCGAACTATGTAGAGGTAGTCAGAAACTTAAAACATAGCAAAAAATGCACTATGTTTAGAAAGTAAAATTCCAAAAAATTATTTCTTTTTGTGTCTGTTTTTCCGCAAGCGTTTTTTACGCTTATGGGTCGCCATCTTATGTCTTTTTCTCTTTTTCCCGCTTGGCATAATGTTTATTATAAATTATATATAGACAAAATTACTTAACCTTATTTTTAATCTCGTTCACAAAAGTTTTTGCAGGTTTAAATGCTGGAATGTTGTGAGCAGGGATAATTATGGTTGTGTTCTTTGATATATTTCTTCCTGTTTTTTCAGCCCTATTTTTTATAACAAAGCTCCCAAACCCTCTTAAATAAACATTTTCACCATTCGCCATTGATTTCTTAACAGTTTCCATAAAGGATTCAACGGTATGCTGTACAGTAATTTTTTCTATTCCAGTTTGATTTGAAATTTCTGCAACGATTTCTGCTTTTGTCATGATATTTTCAATTTTTATATTATATACTTATGATTCTCAAAAGGGCTGCAAATATATAAATTTTTTTAAATGAAATAAATAAAGCTGTTTTTTTTAACTGTCTGTGATTAAATTTGTTCCCGATGAATTTTTCAACTAAAGTAATCCATTGGTACGATGAAAACAAAAGGGCACTTCCCTGGAGGAAAACTGCCGACCCCTATAATATTTGGATATCGGAGATTATTTTGCAACAAACAAGGGTAGAACAGGGAACAGAATATTATTACCGTTTTCTCGACCGCTTCCCTGATATCAAAACTCTTGCCCTTGCGAATGAAGACGATGTTTTAAAAATCTGGCAGGGATTGGGATATTATTCAAGGGCTCGGAATCTTCATTTGGCTGCCCGCTCAATTATAGCTCACCATAACGGAATATTTCCATCTGACTATACCGAAATACTTGCCTTGAAAGGTATTGGCGAATACACCGCATCAGCCATTGCTTCCATTGCTTTTAATGAACCCTATGCCACGGTGGATGGTAATGTAATACGTGTTATAAGCCGAATCTTTGGCATACAAGGCTCTATAAACAAGGCCTGGGTTAAGAATAAGATCAAATTTAAGGCTAATGAGTTGATCGATAAAAAAAATCCCGGAACATTCAACCAGGCGATGATGGAGTTTGGAGCATTGTATTGCAGGCCGGCTAATCCAAAATGCCAAAATTGCCTTTTTAAAAAGGAATGCTTTGCATTTAAAAATGGCCTTGTTGACAAAATACCATTTGTACCTAAAAAAAATAAGCTCAGAAAAAGATACCTCTATTATCTGGTCTGTAAGATTCAAGAACAAGGTAATTTTTTCACCCTGATTTCGAAAAGGGAAAACAACGATATTTGGAAAAACCTCTATGATTTCCCACATTATGACTATAAATCAAAACAATCAATTAAAAAGATTATCGTGCAATTGACCAGTGATTGCAAATCTCAGTCATGTGAGAAAATAAAATTTTCGAAAGAATATCAACATACCTTGTCGCATCAAAAAATAATTGCCCGATTTATAACTTTTGAAACAGGCAACAGGCAGCCATTTAATAAAAATCATTCGGTAAGTCCTAAAAATATGTTACTTATAGAAGCTGAAAAATTTTATAATTATCCAATTCCACGGCTTATCGAAAAGTTTGTTGATGAAAATCAAATTTTCAACTGAAGGAATATTTAATTTTATAAATTTGTAAAAAACCAAAAAATATTATGGCAGGAATAAATAAAGTTATTTTGATAGGAAACTTAGGACGCGATCCGGAAGTTATGACCTTTGATAATGGTGTAAAAAAAGCCTCTTTTTCACTTGCAACCACTGAATCGTATAAAAACAAAGAAGGCCAGCGAATTGAGCAAACCGAATGGCACAATATTGTTATTTGGCGCGGCCTGGCCGAAGTGGCTGAAAAATATCTCAGAAAAGGAAGCCAGGTTTACATTGAAGGAAGAATTAAAACACGTTCGTACGAGCAGGACGGCATAAAAAAATACGTAACCGAAATTTATGCCGACAATATGACAATGCTTGGCAAACGTGATTCGGAGTATGGAGGTGCCCAGGGGCCACCCGAAACAAAACCGCAAACGGCTGAAGAACCGGATATAGAAGCCCCGGATGATGATCTGCCGTTCTGAGATAATCGTAAACCACTATTTGTAAACGACTTAAGATTTATTGTACTTTGTTTTTACAATGAAGTTTTTTTTAATTTTGCAACATAAATTGTTGTATTAAACTAATACGTTTTGGAAGTACCTGATAGCGACCCTCTTTTGTGGTTTCCTGAAATGCTAATCAATATATTTACCGGGCAATTTAGCCCGGGAATTATTTTCAGTCTGCTTATTATTCTTTTTCTCCTTCTTTTTTCTGCCCTTATTTCCGGTTCTGAAATAGCATTTTTTTCACTTAATCCAAATGAATTAAAGGATATCGAAACCAAAACTACAAACGCCAACAGATTTATATTAAAATTACTTGAAACCCCAAAACGGCTGCTTGCCACTATACTTATAAGCAATAACTTTGTTAATGTGGGGATTGTTATGTTAAGCGCCTATGTCTCGGGTAGTTTATTCGATTTTTCGCAATCCCCTATTTTGGGGTTTACCATCGAGGTTATTGTTATTACTACATTGCTACTGCTATTTGGAGAAATTATGCCAAAAATTATAGCTAACAACAGCCCGGTTGTTTTTGCCTCTTATATGGCCCAGCCCCTGTTTTTTTAATGAAAATATTTTATCCTCTTTCAAAGCTCCTGATGCGAACTACAACGTTTATCGATCAGAGAATGGGGTCGCAAAACCAGGAAATCTCCATGAGCGAGCTTTCCGAAGCCATTGATATGACCGTTGATGAAAGTACACCGGAAGAAGAAACCAAAATTCTGAAAGGGATTGTTAAGTTTACTGAAATTGAAGTCAAGGAAATAATGAAGTCGAGGCTGGATGTGATCTCCATTGATTCGGCCAATAAGTTTGATGATATGATAAAAATTGTCAGGGATTCGGGCTATTCCAGGATTCCTGTTTTTACCGAGACTTTCGACAAAATCGATGGTATTTTATACGTGAAAGACCTCTTGCCTCACCTCGATCAGCAAAATGGTTTTGATTGGAAAGCCTTGTTGCGGCCTGCTTTTTTTGTACCGGAAAATAAAAAGATAAACGACCTGCTGCAGGAAATCCAGGAAAAGAAAATCCATATGGCCATTGTTGTAGATGAATATGGTGGCACTTCAGGTATCGTTACACTTGAGGATATTATTGAAGAAATAGTAGGCGAAATTTCTGATGAATTTGACACGCCGGAAGATGAAATCGGTTATACAAAAATTAACGATAAACACTTTGTATTTGAAGGGAGAACCAGCATTAACGATTTTTGTAAGATCATCAACGCTGATAATAAATTGTTTGATAATGTAAAAGGCGATGCTGATTCAATCGCCGGCCTTATCCTCGAAATCCTCGGAAAAATACCTGAACGAAATACGGTAGTAAACTATTTAAACTACGAATTTAAAGTGCTTTCGGTGGATAAACGGCGAATTAAAATGGTGAATGTAACAATTGAAGATAAAACCATCAGGGATGAAAAATAAAACCCTGCATTTTCCTCTGATCGCTTTTATACTGTTTGCAACCATTTCATGCAATACCGATTATTACCCTAAACCAAGAGGGTTTTTCAGGATTGACCTGCCTGAAAAAGAATACCGGCCTTTCGATACCAACTTCCCTTATACGTTTGAATATCCGAAATATGCTGTGTTTGAACAAAACACAACAAATCCAAATGAACCTTACTGGATAAATTTAGCTTTCCCTCAATTTAAAGGGAAATTGCATCTCAGTTATAAAAAGATAAACGGCAATTTTGATGACTACGTGGAAGACACCCGTACCATGGTGATGAAACATATTCCTAAGGCCAATGCCATAGAAACTAAACTTTTTGAAGATCAACTATCAAAGGTATATGGTATGACTTATACCATTGACGGCGTGGGGACTGCCTCCCCTTATCAATTTTATGTTTCGGATAGTGTGAACCATTTTTTGCGTGGAGCACTATATTTTAATGTTGTTCCAAACAACGACTCACTGGAACCTGTTATCAATTTTCTGAAAGAAGATATCAATCATTTGATTGAATCACTGAAATGGAATGATTAAGGGTTTTAACCTTTTTAAAAAGAAAAACTCCAAAGATATTAATGCTTAAATCCTTATAAATTGACTTCCGTTTGGTGGCTTTTGTTAACCGGATGGAGGCATTTTGAGTCCGGATGCGAATTGTGGGTGGATGCGAAACTATTCCACAATGAAGCTAAAAGGAGCCACAAAGGATTTCGGAAAACCTCCTTATTCCTTCAATTCAATAAGTGATGTGAAGGGATTTGCCAGGCCACTGTATTCCATGAGTTCAGCTTTTAAGTTGCCGACAATTACAGCAGATTTGCCAAGGATAGGGATATGGTTTTTATCGTCAGAAACCCAAAGTGTCATGGGATATTTATTGGAAAATACTTCGCCGGTGGCCATGCCCGGCCTGAAGCGGAGGCATTTAAATATCCCCAGTTTTATTTCGATGGTATCGCGGCCTTCGAAAACAATGGCTGATGTATACACCGAATCGTCGAGGAAAAAATTAACCGGGATAATATCGCCTGGTACTAGCGTATCAGAATTAAAGGTCCGGGCATAATATAATGCTGAAATAAAATCCTGGATATAAGGGGGCGTATTGTATGTACCGTTGCGGTTTGTCACCTTTTGTTGTTTTTGATCGAAGGTGTATTCGTCGTCCTTTTTATACCCTCCTTCGCGGGTTTTACGGGTAAAATAATGGGGCGCCAGTGAACCTTTATCAACGTAAGAATCAAACTTATCTTCCACCTTAAAAAACCAGTTGAACATTCCCTTTGTGTACCCTTTCGTATCAATGTGATATACCGAACGACCGTTGAACTCTTTCCTGCTATCTTTAATTACAGCCTCTCCATAGCCCGCTGTAATGCCTGCAAGCCATGAATCGTAATAAAAGCGCCAGGTTAAATGTTCACCAACGGCAAAGGCTTCGTTTTTTACAATGCGGTATTCTTCCTGCCCCTTGCTTTTAAAGGAAAAATTGAAGATAATTAAAAGAGAAAGAAAAATATGCCTGATATTCATTAACTTTTTCATGGCATTTATTTTATAGTGAGTATACTTCTAATTTTATGCCACAGCAGCTAAAACTATGAAACCACGATGTTTATTATTTTTCCAGGGACAACAATCACATTCCGGACCTGTTTTCCTTCGATCCAACGCTGTGCACTTTCGTGGGCAAGGGCCTGCTTTTCAACCTCTTCTTTTGATGCAACCACCGGCATTTCAAGTTTAAACCTCATTTTACCGTTAAACGAAACCGGGTATTCAATCGACTCTTCCTGCACAAACGTTTCGTTGAATTCGGGATATTTTGCCTTCGTAATACTTTCATGATTCCCTAACTTTTGCCAAAGTTCTTCAGCAATAAATGGGGCATATGGAGAAAGCAGGATAACCAGGGGTTCGAGTATGTCTTTTTTGTGGCACTTAACTTCTGTAAGTTCGTTTACGCAGATCATATACTGGCTGACGATGGTATTAAACGAAAATCGCTCGACATCATTCTTCACCTTTTTTATGGTTTGATGGAGGGTTTTCAGCTCCTGATCGCCAGGCTTTTCTGCTGTTACAATGAAGGTTCCATCTTCATCAAAAAAGAGGCGCCAAAGTTTTTTAATGAAACGATAAACACCTTCAATTCCTTTGGTGTCCCATGGCTTATGGCTTTCGAGCGGCCCGAGGAACATTTCATACAGGCGGAAGGTATCCGCTCCATAATGATCAATCAAATCATCCGGATTTACCACATTGTGCTTTGACTTGGACATTTTCTCCACTTCCCAGCCACAAATGTATTTTCCATTTTCAAGGATAAATTCAGCATCGGCATATTCAGGGCGCCAGTTTTTAAATGCTTCTGTATCGAGCATGTCGTTGTCCACCATGTTTACATCCACATGCAAACGGGTGGTTTTGTATTCTTTTCTCAGATTATAGGAAACAAATTTATTCGTCCCGTCGATACGGTAAACAAAATTACTTCGTCCCTGAATTTTTCCCTGGTTGATGAGTTTTTTAAACGGTTCTTCTTCGCAAACCAACCCTAAATCATACAAAAACATATTCCAGAAACGCGAATAAATCAGATGGCCGGTGGCATGTTCGTCGCCGCCCAGGTAAAGATCAACATCGCGCCAGTATTCGTTGGCCTCTTTTGAAAAATATTCATGTTTGTTCCACGGATCCATGTACCTTAAATAATATCCGCTTGATCCGGCAAAACCGGGCATGGTATTCGTTTCGAGCGGATAACCTTCTTTGGTTTTCCAGTTTTTGGCACGGGCCAAAGGGGGGTCGCCTGTTTCAGTGGGCAGGTATTTATCCACTTCCGGCAATTCAAGCGGTAATTCCGATTCTTCCAGCGGATAAGGCATCCCATCTTTGTAATAAATGGGGAAAGGTTCGCCCCAATAGCGTTGCCGGCTGAAAATGGCATCCCTCAGTTTAAAGTTTACTTTACCAAAACCAAGATTATTTTTTTCGAGAAACTGAATGGTGGTTTTTATGGCGTCCTGAACATCAAGTCCGGTGATCATTCCAGAGTTTATCATCACCCCTTCTTTCGAATCATAGGATTCTTCCCAGGTTTTTGGGTCGGTGGGTTCTTCCTCTTTATTCACAACCACTTGAATAATGGGAATTCCATAATGATTAGCAAAAGTAAAATCGCGGCTATCGTGAGCCGGGACAGCCATAATAGCACCTGTTCCATAGCCTGAAAGAACATAGTCGGCTATCCAGATTGGAATTTCTTCGCTATTCACCGGATTGATTCCATAGGCCCCTGTAAATTGCCCGGAAACTGTTTTTACTTCCGACATTCGTTCCACTTCGGACCGGTTTTTGGCCCATTTCACATAGTTGTCAACCGCCTGTTTTTGATCGGTGGTTGTTATTTTTTCAACCATCTCATGCTCCGGGGCCAGCACCATAAAAGTAGCTCCCCACAAGGTATCGGGGCGGGTGGTGAAGACCTCAAGTTTGTCTTCAAACCCTTTGATACCAAAGTATACCGAAGCTCCTTCCGAACGGCCAATCCAGTAGCGCTGCATTTCCTTCAAAGAATCAACCCAATCAATGTTGTTTAGTCCGTCAAGTAATCTTTGTGCATAGGCAGTAATCCGCAACGACCATTGTTTCATCAATTTTCGTTCGACCGGATAGCCACCACGTTCTGAAACACCATTCAATACCTCATCATTGGCCAGGACTGTACCAAGCTCGGCGCACCAGTTAACCCAAGTTAATCCAAGATATGCCAACCTATAAGACATTAATATTTGGGCCTTATCTAGTTCCTTCTGTTCATTCCAAAATTTAGCAGAGAAATTATTTACGAAATTAGTAGCAGCATTTATCCGCGTATTTCCATAAATTTCGAATTCTTTAATTAGATCTTTAATTGGCTCGGCTTTTTGAGTCTTGATATTATACCATGAATTAAATAGCTGGATAAATGTCCACTGTGTCCATTTATAATAATTTGGGTCGGAGGTTCTTACTTCCCTGTCCCAGTCGAATGAAAAGCCAATTTTATCAAGCTGTTCACGATACCGTTTAATGTTTATTTCTGTTGTAACCGCAGGGTGTGTTCCGGTTTGAATGGCGTATTGTTCAGCCGGAAGTCCATAGGCATCATAGCCCATGGGATGAAGGACATTAAAGCCTTGCAGACGTTTGTACCGTGAATAAATATCAGAAGCAATATACCCCAGCGGATGCCCGACATGCAAACCTGACCCGGAAGGGTAAGGAAACATATCCAGCACATAATATTTTGGCCGGCTATTGTCAATTTCGCTTTTATAGGTTTTATTTTTTGCCCAGTAAGCCTGCCACTTCGATTCTATTTCCCGGTGATTGTATTCCATTTTATTTACTAATTGTTAAAAAATTTTAAGGCTGCGAATTTATAAAAAATATTCATCGTTGTTGGGCCAACGGAAAGTAGAAAATATTCCAAATGATGGGGGTTTTATGCAGATAAGAGATGATATAAAAATATTTAAGTGTTATGGCTATGTTTCATTGATCTTTTATAATTTTATCCAAAAAAAACAGAGGTTATGAAAACAAACACAATCCATTTATTATTAGCAATAATTTTAGTTGTTGCAGCCTGCAATCAACAACCCATCCCTGAAAATTCAGATGAAAAAACTGTCAGCGAAATCACACCGGAGGATAACGAACTGATGGCTACAGCTCAGGCATTTTTCCAACCTTTGCCGGATGTAATCGAAAATCAGGCAAATCCATTAACGCCAGAAAAAGTGGCCCTGGGAAAGAAACTTTATTATGATAAACGGCTTTCGAAGGATGAAAACATTAGTTGTAACTCATGCCATAACCTGGAAACCTTTGGTGTTGATAACCTGGCCACCTCTCCGGGTGATGAAGGGGAAACCGGCGATAGAAATTCACCCACCGTTTTAAATGCCGCCCTGCATTTTGTTCAGTTTTGGGATGGAAGAGCTGCTGACGTAGAAGAACAAGCCGGCGGGCCGATTTTAAATCCTGTTGAGATGGCTGTTCCCAGCAAAGAATTTCTTATTGAGCGGCTTTCGGGCATTGAAGAATATAACGCTTTGTATGCCGCAGCTTTTCCCGATGAAGAAAGTCCATTGACTTATGCCAACACACAAAAGGCCATTGGGGCTTTTGAGCGAACCTTGCTTACGCCAGCCCCATTTGATAACTATTTAAAAGGAGATGTAAATGCGATAAACCCACAACAAAGAAAAGGATTGAAAGCATTTATAGATAATGGTTGCACAACCTGTCATATGGGTACCATTCTGGGTGGAAATATGTATCATAAATTCGGGATTTATGATGAATACTGGAAACATACAAAAAGCGAAAAAATTGATGAAGGGCGGTTTGAAGTGACCGGTGAAGAATCGCAAAAATTTATGTTTAAGGTTCCTTCCTTGCGAAATGTTGAGAAAACCTTTCCTTATTACCATGATGGTAGTGTCACGGATTTAAAAGAAGCCATACAGATCATGGCGGTGACTCAACTGAATAAGGAATTAACGGATGATGACATTGCCCATATCGGCGCATTTCTGGCTTCCCTTACCGGCTCGGTGCCGCAGGATGCGCTGATGAAGTAAAGTACATCAAACATACAGGGGCTGTTCTTCTGACCAGTTGTTAGGACGAATCTCAATGTATTGCATTACATGAAAATTAGAACTTTTCAATAGACTATGCAGCTCTATTCTGAAAAGTAGTTCATTTAGCGTTGAATGATAAATTTACCGGTAAACGGATTACCCTCTGTTTCGACGCGAATAAAATAAACTCCTTCAGGAAAGGATAAGGTTTTTAATTGCAAATAGCCTGTGTTCAAAGACTCGAAGTAATTTTGGTACAACTGACGTCCATCAAGCGAATAAATTCCCACATTGGCATTCTTCCCGGATTCGTCGAATACAATATTAATGACAGTATTTGCCGGGTTAGGATACATCCTGAATCCCTCCGACCGGTTTGGTTTAAAGCCTGTAGTCAGGACTGTATTCACCGGTGAAATATACACATCGTTCGAACCTCCACCAGGGGCAGCATCAGCCCAAACGGCGATGATCCTGTCGCCGGACCTGATCAAAGCATGTTCGCTGTAAAATGGATTTAAGGTCGAAACAGCTACCTGTACCGCTGATGAATCCCAGCCGGGCGTACCATCGCTATTTATCTTTTGCGCCATGTATCCTGCGATGGTTGATTGATGGCAGACGACAAAACCGAGATCCTGCGTTACCGCCATTTTCGGATGAGGAATATAGGTGTTGAAACTCATGATTTCGATACCGTCATCTTCAAACTGCATGGCCCCATTCATATCAAAAACCTGGGCATAAATATCGTAATTCCCCGGATCAACACCCGGCCGGCCGTCGGCCCAGGTGATATAATAATGGTTACCGGATTTTTTTAGATCGAAAATTGTCTGTTGACCTTCAACATTGCTTATGGGAACTACGTTGCCGCCCCAATCCGGGGTTCCGTTGGAAAGATAACGGCAGGTAAAAAGATCGGTGTTATTTCCTGAGCCTTCCCAAACGAATGTAATGCCTGCCGGATCGCTAATGGCATCAAATTGATATTTGAGTCCTGTTGTTCCCTCGATCACATTTTCAGGACCCCATATAACATTTCCTGCTGAATTTAACCTCACACAATAGAGCGGTGCTCCGGCACCATTACCTCCTGAATAGTAGAGATAGCTGCTGTTATCATTTTCAAACGTCGATAGTAGCACGGCATGGCCTATTCCTCCAGGCCCTGCAACCTGGGTTCCATCAGGGGGCAATAGTAAATTGCCATTTTCATCAAAACGGGTCATCCTTACTGCGGATGATCCGCCATAATGTGTAACATATATAGCCATGCAATAAGATAAGCCGTCTTTAATCACCTGAAACTCTCCGGGACTTAATATGGCATTTGGTTCAAATCCGGCATTCAGGACAAGCAAGTCATCCGTCCAAACGGGTAATCCATCATTGTCAATCTTCCTTACTAATGTTGAGTCATTGTAGGTATAGCTATCACTTTTCGAAGACCAGCCAATAATCATGGAACCGTCATTAAAGCGGAAAACACCGTAATTACTTATTTTATTATAGTGACTGACTATTAACCGGCCGTTGGTCTCCCATTGAGAAACTCCACTGCTGGAATAGTACTGTCCGTAAACTTCCCTGGCATCAAAGCCGGAACTATTTCTGGTATCCAGCCAAAAAACGTAAATACCATCCATTTCGTCAGTAAACACTGTGATATTGTTTTCAATACCCGCGGCATCGCAAACGACCATCGGATTTTCGGGATCCATCGTCCATTGAGCGTTGACACTGATCAGGATAAACATTGTAAAGGTTAGAGTAATAATAGATTTCATAGTGAGTAGTTTAGTAAATCAAGTTAACCAGGCTTAAAATATTTTTAAGTAGGATTTCTTACAATCAACAAAATGAACTTAAAAGTTGTTCACTAATTTTCATATGACCAGTCCTCTGCTACTCTGCTACCGCATAATTGCATCGTGTGGTTCTATTAAATAACAATAACATCATTTAATACTCCTTTTCCACCAGAATAATCTATAGCACTGCTATAAATATAATCTTCAGGCCTAAAAGCCAAACCTTCTTCAACCGGATTATTATGAATGTAATTTACTTTTTCATCAATTACCTTATTGCTCCAAAATTCAATCGGTTTATTGTCATGTCTCCAAAATTGATATTTTTTTACATTTGAAGATTTACTACCAGCTTTTTCAAACTGCTCAATTAACCATTCTTTCCTGCTTTCTTTTGGATTTTCGATGATGGCTTTTACGATTGCTTTACTTGTAAATCGCTTTAAATCTCCAATCAACAATTCAGGTTTTTGTCCTTTTGCACTTCTAAAAACCAAATGCACATGGTTTGTCATTAAACACCAGGCAAATATTTCCATGCCCTTCTGTTTTTAACAATAATGTAAACTATCAATCAGAATATTTTTATATTCCGGTCTTGTAAATACATCTTTCCATTCAACAACGGCAAAAGTTACAAAATAAGTTCCTTCAGGGTTATGAAATTTATAATTGCGGGACATGAAACAATGCTATTCATATTTTGCTTTGTTTTTAAGTCGTATGAATCAATTGATTAGTTTTTTCTTTTCCACACGGTTCTAATTTCATTTCTTCAATACTTTTATAGAATAAATATTCTCTCCATTCCCTTTCGCTATCCTGAACAGATACATCCCCGGCTGGTATGCCCTCAGATCGATGTAACTTTCGGTATTGTAAAGCTTTTCAGAATAAATTGTTTTTCCTGATAAATCTACAATTTCAATTAAATGGCCGGACAGTTCCGGGTCAATGGAAACAAACACATTATCACCGGCAGGATTAGGATAAATTTTTGCCATGGAGGTCTGAATGCCTGAATTTTCCACGGTGCTATTGGTCAGGTCGTCACAATTTACCTGGACAAATTGCAGAGCGCCGCTGTTGTTTAATGATCCACGCCAGCAATTGCCGTCAGGGGATTTCATAATAATACCCCGGTTGATGTCTTCAATGAAGATGTCACCGTCTTTGATCTGCAGTTTGGCTAAGGGCTCGTCTGTTCCTATGCCTAAAAAGCCTTCCTGAAAGTAAAATGGTGTTGATGCCGGGGCTTTAAAAGTAAAACCATTTTTAAAGTTTCCTGAGATGATATGATCTTCGTCTTTGAAAATAATTTTGGAAAGGCGGTTTGTATTGCCTGGTTCGAGCTTGATGTCAGCATCTTCATTGGTATCAGCTTTAATGTGGAGTTTGGCTTCAGGTGAGGTGATGTTGCCGATTCCTATTTTTCCGGTTGTTCCGGTTCCGGACGATGACCCAACAAACAACGTGGGTAAATCACTGAAAAAACCAACCATTAAAGAATATGATTGATCATTAATTAAATACACTGGGCTGGTCATACCCGTTCCAATTGTAATGGATCCTTGTGCCTGCGACCAAATATGATAACCAAAAGCATAACTGTGCATGCCTGATGTGATAGCTCTGTCGCCTATCGAAATTGAATATTTATTTTTGGCTTTGGCATTTAAACCAATTGCAATGGAATATTGGTCAGTTACTGCTACGCCGGTTCCTATAGCAATCCCACCAGTTGCTGAAACCGAATCATGATAACCGATTGCATGGCTTTTTTCTGATGTTACCAGATGATTTAAACCCAGGGCAGAGCTATAGTCCCCTTCAACCAAATTGGAATAACCTGCAGCAAACGAATTCAATCCAGTTGAAATATTCTCCGAACCTACCGCACTTGAATAATTAGCCGTGTCGATGGTATTGTTATTGCACGATATACACTCACTGTTTTGTCCGTTTAAAAATAAAGCAAACGCTAAAATCAGTACTGTAGAAATCATTAATTTTTTCATAAGTTTTGTTTTATCTTTTTGTATGAATTTTCCACTCATTATTTTCTTACCCCAATTGGATAATTGAACTGATATGATACCGAAAAATGGCTTCAATTATATAGCTTTATTTCCCAAAAAACATCACTGAAAACTACTATTTTTAAAATAGTAGAATCCTACCAGAAAATGAAGAAGTTTAAAATGTTAAAATTCTGATTATCTTCATCTAACATAAAAACAAAAACGTTGAATTTATTGATTCATCCTGAAAATCTTAACACTATTACACTTTAAGGAATAACCTAATCTGCCTTTACAATAAAAATTTGCGGGTAACCGGGACCCAGGGTTGTACACATCATGTATTCATTCAGATTGGGTTCTCTGAATGCTACCAAAACCGTTAGCCCTGGAACTTTGTATTCGTCCGGCAGGTTAATCTCATAATAAATGTTATCGGTACTTGGCGGCAGGCTGTTTATTTTGTCTTTAAACTGAATCAAAAATGCATCGCTGCAATCCATCCCACTGCCCAGTATGGTTGCTTCATACATCGGTTCGCTCACCATTGCATCCTGTTTGCTGCAGGAGGTTGTCAAGAAGAATAATCCGATGACCAGTACCAGGATTTTTCGCATGATTTTTTTGTTTTTGATTATTTTATGCTAAGGTACATATAAATAATTTCATCCGTTTCCGTCCGGTTGTTTAATCTCCTTTTCAATATCTTTGCCCCCGTATCGTTTCCTGAACTATGAAAAAGAAACACCTTTTATTGTTGTCCGCCCTGTCGGCTGTTTTGTTTACCGTCGGCTGGCCGGTAAATGGGTTTCCGGCATTTTTGTTTGTGGCCATGGTCCCGCTATTGATCATTGAACAACACATTGCCGAAAACCGTGATATTTTCAATAAATACAGCGTCTTTTTTTATACATTCCCGGGGTTCCTGGTCTGGAATGCGGCTACCAGCTGGTGGATATGGAATTCAACGCCGGTGGCGGTATTAGCCTGGTTGTTCAATGCCATGTTTATGAGCATCGTGTTTCATGGTTTTCATATTATAAGACGCAACGTATATAGTAAAAACAAAGGTTATTTTTTACTGCCATTTTTATGGATCACCTTCGAATTTGTCCATATCAACTGGAAACTGACCTGGCCCTGGCTTAATCTCGGGCATGGCTTTGCGGTGTACCACAAATGGGTGCAATGGTATGAATATACCGGTATTCTTGGCGGAACGTTTTGGATCATCGCGGTTAATATATTGCTTTTTAAAGCATTAAAACCGGGCGAAAAAACCAAAAGGGCAGTCTATTCAAATACAGGCCTTGCAGTAATTTTAATCCTGGTGCCGATCGTCATTTCTTATTTTATTTATGCAACATATCAAGAAAAGAGCGACCCTGTGAGGGTGGTCGTTTCACAGCCAAATATTAATCCGTATACCGAACAATATGATTTGCCACCCATAGAAATGATGGACCGGAATCTTACCGTGGTTGAACCTTTGATAGATGAGAAAACAAGATTCATCGTCGCCCCCGAATCCGCCATTCAGGATGGAATATGGGAGTCAATGCTTGGTCAATCGGTTAGCCTGAACTATTTATCCGGCTATCTTGACAAACATCCGAATATTAGTATTGTGTTAGGGGCTTCTACTTACAGGCGTATTCCGGAAGGTGAAAAAATTCCCCATTCCGCCCGGTACTATGAACGGGATGATTTTTATTACGACCGCTTTAATTCCGCTTTTCTGGTTGATACTTCAGAAACTGTTCAAATACATCATAAGTCGAAACTTACCCCCGGTGTGGAATACATGCCAACCTGGGGCCCATTGAATTTTCTCGAAAAATTTGCCATAGACCTGGGCGGGACAGTCGGTTCGCTGGGAACAGAAAAGGAACAAGTGGTGCTAAAAACTGCAGATAGTATCATTGTTGCCACGCTAATTTGTTACGAATCGGTTTATGGAGAATTTACCACGAAGTTCATAAAAAAAGGGGCCGACCTGATCTTTATCATCACCAACGACGGCTGGTGGGGTAATACACCCGGCCACAGGCAGCATCTTTACTTTGCGCCACTTCGGGCCATTGAAACGCGCCGGAGTATTGCCCGTTCAGCCAATACCGGCATTTCCTGTTTTGTTGATCAGCGGGGCGATATGTACCAGGTAACAGCATACTGGGAGCCGGATGCCATTGCACAGGACATCAACCGGAATCATGATCTCACTTTTTATGTCAGGATGGGTGATTATATTGGAAGAATATCAGTATTTTTAAGTGTTATTTTTATTCTTTTATCATTTGTATTCAGTATCCGGAAAAAGAAAAACAGTTTAGCATGAAATTATTTTACCGTCATTTCGGCGAAGGACAACCGGTCATTATTTTGCACGGTATTTTTGGTATTTCTGATAACTGGGTGACGATCGGACGCCGGCTTTCCGAACGATTTGAGGTGTTTATCCCCGACCAGCGAAATCACGGACAATCGCCGCATAGCAGCACCTTCAATTATGTGGCTATGGCTGACGACCTGTTTGAATTTATTGAAGACCATCAAATTATAAATCCGGTTATTATCGGTCATTCAATGGGGGAAAAGTGGCCTTGAATTTCGCCCTCGAAAACCCCTACCGGGTGGATAAGCTGGTGGTGGTGGATATCAGCACCCGCGAATACCCGGGACGGCAGGAACACCTGGAAATCATTCAGGCCATGCGGTCGGTCGATTTTGATAACATCTCCTCACGGGACGAAGTGGATAAAATCATTTCAGCTTGTATTCAATCGGATAAAATACGACTGTTTATTTTAAAAAATCTTTACCGGATCAGTCAAAACCGGTATGCCTGGCGGCTAAACCTTGACGGCATTTATGAATCGATCGAAAATGTTTTTGAAGGGGTGAGATCTCCTTTTACCTTTGAAAAGAAACACTTTTTATTAAAGGAGGAAATTCGGATTATATTCCGGATGAGGACGAAGCTAAAATCAGGAAAAATTTCCCAGCGCCAAATTTGTTGTAATTGAAGGTGCCGGCCACTGGGTCCATGCCGAAAAACCGGATGAACTGTGTGCTGTTTTAAGCCGGTTTCTGGAAAAAGATTGTGCGTTTTCGACCGATTGAATTTCGTTATCCCAGACAGAAATTACCCGGCCAATTCGGCCTCTTTCTTTTTATACACCCTTTGCGAAATCTTAATACTTAGTTCATACAATCCCATCAATGGAATACACACCAGGATTTGGCTGAAAATATCAGGCAGGAAGTATGGCCGAAAGAACCAAAACAATTACAAGCATGATTTTCCTATTTTTTTTCATAAATGAAGGGGTAACAACACCCACTTTTGTGAGAAAGTAAACCAGGATTGGCAATTCAAATACAATTCCCACCGCAAGGGTAACCGACATCACTGTGCTGATGTATGAATTCAGGCTTATCTGATTAGGTACATCAGGGCTTACCTGGTAGGTTCCTAAAAAGTTTATTGTTAATGGCACAATAAGAAAATAGGCAAACAAAACCCCACAAATAAAAAGAAAGGAACTTACCAACACCGCACCTGAAGAGTGCTTTTTTTCATTGGGATGGAGGGCTGGCATAATAAACCGCCACATTTCCCAAATAACATAGGGTGCAGCCACCACCAATCCGGCCACAATCGAAACATACATGTGGGTCATGAACTGCCCCGACATATTTATATTTTGCATGCTTAAATTCATATTCCCGATACACAAAGCATCAATGGATAAAAGCTCACTGGCTTTGCATAACAGCCTGTTGGTAATAAAATGCTCACTTTTTGGAGCCAGGATCACCACATCAAAAACAAATTTTTTACCAATAAATGCGGCAATGGCAAAAACAAGAACCGCGGCAAGTGACCGAAAAATATGCGCCCTGAGTTCTTCAAGATGTTCCCAGAACGACATCTCCTTTTGCTCGGGTGGCTCCTGCTTTTTTTTCTTATTTGATATAGTTTCCTGCATGGACTGCAAAGATATATGATAAAAGGAAATCAGGATGGATTTACATGGAATAACTTAAGTGATTCTGTTTCGTGAAAAAAATGAGACAACAATATAAAAGGCCAAAATAAAAGGAATGGCCTGGATTCCCAAAACGATCAGAAAAAACAATGAGCCCATGAGCAAAATATAGGTTGGTTTATTCGACGACCAAACAAGCGATTTGAATTTTAATGCAATAAACGGAATTTCAGATACCAGAAGATACGAAAGCACCAGGCTAAGGATGATCAACGTAATAGCATGGCTGAACAAAGGACCTAAAAATTCAGCTTGAAAGATGTTATATTCAGGCACATTTGCGATTAACAGAGGCAGGGAGGCTATAAACAAGGCATTTGCCGGGGTAGGAAGTCCATAAAAAACAGTTTCCTGCCGTTCATCAATATTAAATTTTGCCAGACGCAGAGCCGAGAACAGCGGAATTAAAAAACCAACAAAGGGAATGATCTGAAATCCGGCCAACTGAAGATCAGGTAAATTTTCCGATTGAAGCAATAAATGATATAAAATCACCCCTGGGGCCAGGCCAAAAGAAACGACATCCGCCAGTGAGTCAAGTTCTTTGCCAATGGGAGATCTGGCATTTAATAGCCGGGCAGCAAAACCGTCGAAAAAGTCGAACATCGCAGCGATCAGGATCAGCCATGCAGCCATGGGCAATTGGCCATGAAATGCAGCCGTGATGGACAAACAGCCAAAAAACAGGTTGCCAAGCGTTAAACCATTTGGAATATGCTTCCTCATAAATGGGTTGCGGATTTGATATTAAAGATCAAAAATAGTCATTATGCCAATTGAATCGGGATGATGGATAATAATTCTTTACCATTTATCAATAATGGGTTGAATTAATAGGAGTGATTGGATTTTACAGCTATCATCCGGACCTTGTATTTTTGCAAATTTCCCTACTTTTGATCCAAAAATTAGCGCACCCAAAAAGAATGGAGATAATACCGGGAATAAAAATTTCAGACTTCGATTTTAACCTGCCGCAGGATAAAATTGCACAATATCCATTAATAAAAAGGGATGAATCAAAAATCCTGATTTATAAAAATCATAAAATCCAGGAAGACCGTTTTTATAACATCGCCGGTTACCTGCCGACAAACTCGTTAATGGTTTACAACGAAACCCGGGTCATTCAGGCCAGGTTACAATTTATTAAAAATACTGGGGCATTGATAGAGATTTTTTGCCTTGAGCCGGTGGAACCAACTAAGGAATTACAACAGGCTTTCGAACAAAAATCGGGTGTTGTATGGAAATGCCTCGTAGGAAATTCAAAAATGGAAAAAAGGTGATTTAACTGCCTCCTTTATTTTGGATGGTCATAAAGTTCATTTAAACGCATTTCGGGAAGACATATCCAATGGCCATTCATGTATCCGGTTTGAATGGAAACCGGACCACTTATCGTTTTTTGAAATATTACAACAGGCCGGACTCACGCCTTTACCCCCATATATGAACCGCCCATCGGAAGAAGAGGATAAAATCCGTTATCAAACCATCTATGCGCAGTCGGATGGATCGGTAGCGGCTCCTGCGGCCGGCCTTCATTTTACCGAAGAGGTGTTAAAATCACTGAAAGAAAAAAATATTTCGACGAATAAGGTAACACTGCATGTGGGCGCCGGTACTTTCAAACCTGTTTCCACTGAAAATATTGGTCAACACGAAATGCACACCGAAAAAATTGTTGTCCCGAAACTAACTATTCAGCATATTCTGAATCGCCTGAACGATAAAATAATCCTGGTTGGAACGACAACGGTCAGGACAATTGAAAGCCTCTACTGGCATGGAGTAAAGCTCTTAACCGAAAATATTCCTGACATGCGAGTGGATATTAAACAATGGGACCCATATAAGACCGAATATAACCAGGAGATTGATGTTTCAACAGCCCTGGAAAAAATTCTGGAAATGATGAAAAACAAACAAATGGACGTTCTTACAGGCCAAACACAATTGATGATCGTTCCGGGGTATAAATATCGTATAGCTGACATTATCATTACAAACTTTCACATGCCGAAAAGCACCCTTTTATTATTGGTTTCAGCCTTTATTGGTAAATCATGGAATGATGTTTATTCCTATGCCCTTGAAAACGATTTTCGGTTTTTAAGCTATGGGGATTCGTGTTTGTTTTTTAAAAAAGAATAAAAAGTACTTTGTCAGAAATATAAATCAGAACAGACAGCTTAATCTTTATAAAATTCTTTTGAGATGATTTTTTGCTCCAACAACGATTTTAGTACAATTTCAGTCATTTCGCTTTTAAAGTAAAACTCCTTGTCGAGGTTGGAAACATAAGCTTTTAACCGCATTTTTAAATACGTACCTTTATTGTTTATTTCATTAAAGAACAAAACAACAATGGGTTTTCCAAGATAAATGTATTTAGATACCTGGGCCGCTTCGGTCGCAATTTTACGAACGAGTTCCGTATCAATATCAATGGGCAGGTAAAGTTCGGCAACCACCTGGCAATTATTTTCACCCGAATTTGAATTGGAAACATATTGCATCATAAATTCGCTGTTGGGAATAGTTACCATTGAATCATCCGGTGTAACAATACGCGTAGACCGGATACCGATGGAGGTGACTTCACCGTAATATTTTCCCGATTCAATTTTATCGCCCACCTGGAAAGGCCTGTCGAACATGACCACCAGGCCGCCGAAAACATTTTTAAGTAAATCCTGGGCTGAAAACCCAATGGCCACACCTACGGAAGCTAAAAAGGCAAACACCGTGGCAGCCGGTGGTTTGAAAACCCCCATAACGATAATATACACAATGACCGACCAGGCTAAAATCCTTACAATAGGAATGGTCCGTTTGATGGCAAACGCGCTTTTATGCCTTCTTTTTGCAATATTATTCAGCAGGCTGATAACGATTTTTACCAGGAAATACCCGATGAGGATAAAAATAATCGCCCAGATTATTTTTTCGACAGAAATAAGCTGGTTTACGGGTAATGGCCGAGAATCGTCAGAAGATGCTTTTTGGGCCGTACTGGTTGTATCAGAGGCAAATAAGTTGCTTAATTTAAATCCCTGAACGGTATCTTTTTTAACAATTACTTTTTCAATGGTATCCGGATTTGGAATACTATCCATTAATAATACTGTTGAATCCTGGCCCTGAATTGACAAACCGGTTGCTGCTACAATTACAAGGAATAGTATAAATGGTATCAGGAACTTTTTAATATATGTATGATTGGATAGCAAATGCATAGTAGTGGTGTTAAGGAATTAAGCTAATAAATTCAATTTTTTCATATGGGCAACCAATTGAGAATAGATTAAAAGATTGATGTAAAAAACATCTCCTTGTTTCGTTAGTATTCCATCATTTAATAATTGATCTAATACATGACTGCTATTTTCATGCGAAATCCTGAAAAGTTTTGCATAATCGGCAATGGATAATCCGTTGTGGATTAAAATGGAACGGATGGTGATTAATTTGGTTTTTGAAATTGATTGAATAAACCGCAGGTTAATGTCGCGCAGCGATTTTATGTAAATGGTATCGTCGGTTACTTTGGCCGTCGAACGCATCCAGTATTGCAATGCAATGGCAATATTCCCCCCGGTAATTTGATTTAAATGAACAAAATATTCTTTCTCTAGTTCCTCCTGGCTTTGTTCCCGTTTATGCGAGGTAAACATTAGTTTTTTCTCCTGCAAACCCGGATTGAAAACAAGTTTATATCCACTAACGCTGTTCCGTTTTAAGATAATACTTTTTAAATTTTTATCCGAAATATCAGAAAGGCTAATGTGATAGGCAAAATAATCGGCCGCTGAAATACACCGGTTAATATAATCCCACGAATAGCGGTGGCAGGTAAAAATCCAGAAAATGTTTTGATGGGTATCAGACATTAGCTGATAAGTTTTTTTCATGAATTCAAACCCATCTACCATGGCAAAAAACAGCCGTTCAAGGCCATCCACAATAACTATTTTTTTATTCACCTGAGCGGCTGCCTCCCGTTCACTTTTAGAAAAGCCATCAACCGCTGTACTAAGTTCGTGGAAAAGCGCTTCAGGGTTATGTGGTTTCTGAAGCAAGTGGATATTCAATACCTCCTCGTTTATTTCATTAAGATCCTGAAAATGATTGACAAGGGTTGTCTTTCCGCTTCCTTTTTCCCCAAAAATCACCACCGGTGCAAATTTTCCTTCTCTCCATTTATCGTAAGCGCGCTTTAAATCCATAAGAGGTTTTTCCCTTTCGACATAAAATTCAAACGACCGGAGTGCTTCAATTTTGAATAAACGCTGGTATACAAATGGCAGTTTATCAACAGCTGTGCGTGTTTCGCTCAAATAGTCGGATATTTCCGTAGAAATAAAATCCTTTTGCTCACTAATATCAAATTGTTCTTTGATTTTTTTCGAAGAAAACTTCAGGAAGTAGATTATTTTTTTTGCCTTTACGGCCACTAGCGGAAGAAGCCTTTTAATCCGGTTCTGGATGTTGGTTCGGATGGCTTTTGCTTTTTCAATGGCTTTTGCCTTTGTAATCCTGAATTTTATCTGGAGCGCATTTTCGTTGTTGGTTACTTCAATCAGGTCAACGATCAGCCTGGCAATAGACTCCCTGAATTTCTGTCTTTCATCATCAATAAAGAGATTTATCTTATTATTAATTTCATTTGCTTTTTTGGCTGAACGCTCAAATCCTTCCAATGAAATTTTTAACGATTCTTCTTTGTTTTTATGTGTTTCAAAATATGAGATTGAAGAATCAAGACTAAAATCAAGAATTTCAGGGATCTCTTCAATTTCGTTTTGCACTTTATTTATAAAGGTAATAAATGAACTTTTTAAGAATGGAAAAGATCGCATGAAGCGAGGCTGCATTTCGAATGTAACTAATAAATAGGGAGAAATACTTTCTATATCGGATGAATTGACCGGTTTATGATATTCGGCAGATTTTACAAGAAGACGTTTTTGAGAAAGTTGCTCAAATTGTTGCCTGATAATTTTTTCCATGCTATCAATAAAGGCCGGTATGTCGGACTGAATAATCAATTCCCGGATAGAAGGTACGAGTTCGTTTAAAAATTTTTGTTTCGTATCTGCTTTCAGGCGACTAAAATCTTCGATGAGGTCAGCCTCTTTATCTGCCTTAAATTTTTCAAATCTTTCCTGCGAATTATTAACGATCATAATTAACTCCGTCATCTTTTCGCGAAGTTTTATGGTTAGCCTTGATGAAATAGTGGTAGAAAAATCATAGTAATCCTTATATACCAGGCAGGCTAAGGAATAAATTTCCAGATCCAGTTTCCAGTCGTCCGCCAAAACAAAAAACGTTTTATACCATTGGGATTCCGTTTTTAGCAACTGTTTTGTACTTGATTTTTTGTAGCTTTCTAACCTGTCATTCGAGTAAAACGATCCTTTTCGTTCAAATGTGCCGGTAAGAAGGCAATATTTTTTTACAGCTTCTTTTGCCTCCGAGTTTTTATTTCTTATACTAGCACTAAACGATTCATTCGCCATTGTCAGATTTTTGAAAACAGATTCGTGGTCCTGAGTTTTGGTATGCTCTTCCAGTTGACTTTTAAATTTCTGAATATCAAGATCAGGATTCAGGAGTTCCTCAATCATCTGATTAATTTTTGCATCGCTTTCCCAAAGTTTCACAAAGGTTTTCGAAAGAGAGGAATAGAATGCCTGCAAAGCTTCGTTTTGTGTGCCCACATTGTTCAACACCAGGTGAGTATAAACCAGGTTTCTTAAGGGAACTTTTTGTTTCCATTGGGATGAAACAGGTTTTAAGCCAACTAATTTCCGTGGAACATTGAAAACGGAGATGAGCATTTTATAAATCCCTCTTGCCCCTCTTTTACATGTTTTTAAAAAAGCTGTTTTTGCGGAATCCCCTTCCCCTTTATGAAAGCGGGCTTCATCCTGAAATCCCTCGAAAATTTCGGGTA
>JAWKKL010000058.1:0-23434 GCA_041393275.1 Bacteroidales bacterium | reverse complement strand
AAATGTTGGAGAATGATAAGCTGGATAAGACAGCCATTGAAGTTGGCCAAAAGTTAGAAAAGGTGATCATGGGCCTTTAAATTTGTAAGATTGCCAACCTTTTAATGGTTGGCAATCTTGCTATCTTTTAATAAAATTGTAGCAAACCTTTTGCCTGGCTATAGAAAACCAAGATTAATATTAATCACTTATTTTCGCCCTCGCTAAAATAAGCAAGCCTGCAACAGCCGCTAAAAAAGAAGCAGTAAATATCCCCACTTTGGCAATTTGAATAAATTCATCAGAAACAAAAGCAAGCCCGGCAATAAATATCGACATGGTAAAACCAATGCCCCCCAATAAACCGGCCCCATAAATATGCCTCCATGTCAGGCCTTCGGGTAGTGATGCCATTTTTAATTTTACCATTAAATGGCTGAATAACGAAATACCGATAGCTTTTCCAGCCACAAGTCCAAAAATGATTCCCAGGCTGATGGGATGAAACAACAATCCAAAAAAGTCGCCTTCAATACGAACCCCGGCATTGCTCAGGGCAAATATGGGCAGAATAATATACGCTGTAATTGGATGCAGTGCATGTTCTAATTTTTGAAGCGGTGTGTGTGCGTCTTTGCTCAAACTTTCAATATCACTAACCAGATGGGCTTGTTTTTGGGTCAGCAAGGATTTGTCATTGGGAGATGCTTTTTCAAACCTATGCAGTAAAATATGTAGCTTGTCTATATAGGTTGACTCCGAAATTTTAGTCCGGACCGGGATAGTAAGCGCAATAAGCACCCCGGCAATGGTTGCGTGAATTCCGGAATAAAAGAAAGAAATCCATACACCAATGAATCCAACTAGTGCGTAAAAAGTCACCCGGCGAACGCCAAGTCTGTTGGCTCCCATTAGGATAGCAAGAAAAATACCTGCATTCATTAATTCGTTTACATCAATTGATTCGGTATAAAAAATGGCAATGACCAATATAGCTCCCAGGTCATCAGCAATGGCAAGGGCTGTAAGGAATATTTTTAAATTAATTGGAACCCGTTTTCCAAGCAACGACATCATTCCAAGGGCAAAGGCAATATCGGTTGCCATAGGTATTCCCCAGCCAGCCATGGATTCAGGGTTATTGTAGTTAAAAATAACATACATTAATGCAGGAACAACCATTCCTCCAACGGCTGCGCTTAAAGGGAGGCTGGCTTTTTTAATTGTTGAAAGTTCACCTGCCAGCACTTCGCGTTTTATTTCAAGTCCGACCATAAAAAAGAAAATGGCCATTAACCCGTCGTTTATCCAATAGTGTAATGCTTTATTTAGTTCAAAATTGCCTAAGGAAATCCCGAATTTTAAATCATGCCATAAATAATAGTAATAGTCGTAATATGAAGAATTTGCCCAAACAATGGCAACAACCGTCATTAAAATAAGAATAAATCCGCCCAGGGATTCTTCTTTTATATAATTGCCAATATTAAAAATTGATTCTGTTTTATTTCTTTCTGTTACCATGCCTTCTGAATAAATATATTGTCGAGTCCTTTTAGATTGATCATTTCAACATAATAAGTAAATAGATGTTCAAAATTAAAAAATAATTGAAGTTTTTAGAACCGTTAGTTTTTAATTTTCCTAAAAGAACAAAATTAATTTTATAACATTGCGGTATGGAACAAGGGAGCTATGCATAATTTTTATCAAACTACGCGCTTTCCTTTCTTTATCATGCCTGTCCTGAAGGTAAAATACCGCTGAACCACATAACTATAAATGACGACTATTACGGTAATGATGACTTTTGAAACCGTTGGCCAGATGTGAAAATATTCAACAAATAATTTCAGTAAAACGTAATTCAAAAAAATTGAACCACCGACCATCATTGCATACCTGCTAAATTGAACCCTTCCCCGGATGGTTGAACCGGTAAAAGTAATATATTTTGCCAGTAAAAAACCGGTGGTAAAAGTGACAGGAAAAACAAATAAAAATGCGGCTATATGCGGACTGATCGATACAAAACCAAGATCAATGATTTGTTTGTTTAATATAAAATTGTAAAAAACGAAATACAGAATGATATCAAAAGCCGTATTAAAACCTCCAGTGGCTGCATAGCGAAATGTTTCAGGGGGGATTAATTGCCTGAACGGGTTGTATGCCCGGTTAATAATTGACAGGATTAAATCGCGAATCAGGCCGACAATCTTATTATTTAATTTCTTCATAAAAACGGTGCAAAAATAGAATGCTTTCTGAAATGGCAGCCGAATATTTTTCTTCCTTTCAAAATAAAAGTGAACATTGTTGTCGCGGATTGTCCCCAATATAAAATCAAAACGAATATCCGATATATTCCAACACAAATCTTGAATATCAAAATTTTCATTTATTAATAATCTTTGGGGTAAAAAAGCGGATTATTAAAAAAACCTATAATAAAATCATTCATATCGCCAAACTGACAGTAGGTTTTATGTCAAAATTTCAATATTAATATTGCTTTGGTCTTCTAAATTATTGATTACTAAAGGAAAATAAAATTGCCCTTTATGCCTTTGGCGCGTTGGAATAATGTTTGATTTTGAATGTGAAATTGGTTTGAAATTAAACTATTGTTAATTTAAAATTTAGGAGGACATAATCATGACAATCGTTAAAAGAGAAACCACGTGGCCATCCTTTCCTTCTTTATTTGATGGTTTGCTTTCGAGGGATTTGATGGATTGGAACAATTCGAACTTTTCGAATACCAATACTACACTACCGGCGGTCAATATTAAGGAAACCCCTGATGAATATTTGATTCAGGTGGCGGCTCCGGGCCTTGATAAAAAAGATTTTAAAATCAACCTGGAAAATAACCAATTGACCATTTCTTCTGAAAAAGAGGAGATAAAAAAAGAAGAAAACGAAAACTTCATGCGCAGGGAATTTAGCTACCAATCCTTCCAACGGTCATTTAATTTGGGCGAAAACCTAATTGACGGCAATAAAATTTCGGCCAAATATACCGATGGAATTCTATCCATTGTGTTGCCCAAGAGGGAAGAAGTTAAACCCAAACCACCGCGCGAAATTAAAATTAATTAAGATTAAAATTCGCAAAAACAAAAGCCGGCATCATTTAGTGCTGGCTTTTTTTGTCCTGTTAATTAAGTTTTACTTATTTTTATTCCAAATTAAGATTTATGTTTTTAGACACTCCGTGGGTTTATTACACTGTACTTGTTGCAGGAGTCATCCTGTTTGCACTGATCTTATCAGTAATCCTTCGAAAAACAGCGAATGCCATCATTAAACGTTCGTCTATCCTTTTAAAATCCGACCCCACCCATTTTTCATTTTTGAAGAATGCCATACCCTTTCTAATATTCACGGTGGCTATTATTTTCATTTTTTATAAAATCCCATTTTTAAAGTCGTTAGGAGCCGCTTTGTTTGCCGGAGCTGGGATTTTTGCTGCTATTTTAGGATTTGCTTCGCAAAAAGCATTTGCGAATATTATCAGTGGCATATTTATATTGTTGTTTAAGCCTTTTCGTGTTGGCGATACCATTGAATTATCGGATGCAAAAAAAGGGGTGGTTGAAGAAATTACCCTTCGGCATACCGTTATCCGCGAATACGAAAATCGCCGGGTGATCATTCCTAACAGTCAGATAAGCGAAGACGTGATCATTAACAGCAGCATCAATGATGAGTCTATCAGGAAGTTTATTGATTTCGGCATAAGCTACGATTCGGATGTGGACCTGGCCATAAAAATTATTCAGGAAGAGGCCGAAAAACATCCCGATTTTCTTGATGTACGATCAATAGAGGATAAAAAAAATAAGGTTCCGGCCGTTTTGGTTAGAGTGGTCTCTCATGGCGACTTTTCAATCGGCTTGAGGGCTTACGTTTGGTCGCTCAATAATGATACGGCATTTGCACTTAAATGTGATTTACTAAAATCAGTTAAAAAACGATTTGATAATGAAGGCATCGAAATACCATACCCTTATCGGACCATTGTCTTTAAAAAAGACATTAAAAAAGAGCCAGCCGAAACTCAGTGAGAAAGCAGGTTTGCCTCCGGGTTCTATTGTTTACACCGGTTCGCCCAAAGAAGGCAGGACCGAAATATCCCTGTTGAGTTATAATGCCGATGACACATTTTCAATTGATTTCTTCAGACCTGAAAGAAATAACGGATAAAATTAAACAGGAGAATGTAAACTGGATTAATTTCGATTCGCTTCATGATGTCGAATTAATTCAAGAAATTGGCCGGCGATTTAACATCCATAACCTTACCCTGGCGGATATCGTGCATGTTGGGCATCAACCCAAGTTAGAGGAATATGACGAATATCTTTTTCTAACCATGAAAATGATAAAACCGGCAGATGATCAGGAAATTATCAGGATTGAGCACATTAGTTTTGTTCTTGGGAAAAACTTTTTAATTTCTTTCCAGGAAGAAAGAATGACCCATTTGATTCCATCCGGGAGCGAATAAAATCGGGTAAGAGCAAAGCACGTGAAAGATCCTCCGACTATTTGCTTTTTTTATTGATTGATGCCATCATTGACCAGTACCTTATTTCACTGGAAAGCCTGATGCTTATGTCTGGAAAAATTGAACATGAGATCATGGAAAATCCGCATGAAGAAATTGTTTCGCACATACTAAACCAAAAGAGAGGAGTTGCTGATTTACGTAAGATAATTAATCCCCTGCATGATATCCTGCGGCAAATTTCAACCGATGAAATGGATTTTATAAATAACGATTACACCAATTATTATAACGACTTGTATGATCATATCAAGGTGGCGGTGGATCATCTCGATAATCAGCGGGAATCGCTTACACAATTAATGGATTTTTATATGTCGAGGGTGAGTATCCAGATGAATAAAGTAATGCAAACGCTTACCATTATTGCCACCATTTTTATCCCGCTCACTTTTCTGGCCGGCATTTATGGAATGAATTTTCAGCATATGCCGGAGTTGTCGTGGGAATGGGGTTATTATGGTTTGTTGGCCATTATGTTTCTTTTGGGTGTTGGCATGTATATTTTTATGCGTCGTAAACGGTGGTTCTAAGTATGATTCTATATTTATTCAGAAATTTCACAATTTTCAACTTTTCCGAATATCCGGTAGCGGTTGCGGGCAATGAGATTATAGAAAAAATCACGAATGACCCCTGGGATATAAATTAAAGGATAAAAATATTTATACACACCGCCCAGTTTTCTAAAAATCCGTAAAGCCGCGTCTGATTTGAAATATAAGTTTTCTTCTTCAATAAGGATAACCGATTCGGGATAGTCAAAATTTATTTCATGTCCTTCCGTTTGTCTTATACCTTCTTCCGATTGAATAGCAACAAACCTGAAAACTTCATTTTTGTCGTGTTTTTTAATAAAACGAATACTGCGGTTGCACAATTTACAAAAACCATCAAACAGGATGATGTTTTTTTCAGTCATTCCAAATTTTTAAAATATAACAATAATATGTCGAAATTGATTTTAAAATTTTCATTTTTACTATTAATTCTCTGTGTAACTTTGAACCTTCTCTGCGTATCTCTGTGAAATTGCTAATCACCAATATTTATTTTACATATACAGAGCGCTATATAAATGAATTTGGAATTAATCCTGATTGTTATCAATGGACCACCTTAAAAAATTATTGGCTATAAATTATAAAATCGAAGCGACTGATGTTTCGTCTATCGACGGTTATGCTAATGCAAATTTTAAAGTTGAAACGGGTGATGGGAAAAAGTACATACTAAAAAAACAGCGGAATCATCAAGGCACTGAAGAATATATCGAAGCTGAAAGTAAAATCATGGCGCTGTTGTCAAGTTCAATCCCTGGAAAATTTCAGAATCCCATTAAAAATATCAATCAGAGTTTTATTACAAAACTTGATGAAGAGAAGGATTCCATTTACAGATTGATTTCATGGATTGAGGGAGATTTTTTATATGAAGCCGAACAATCCTCAAACCTGTTAGCTTCCTTTGGGAAATTTCTGTCAGAGATGAATATTGTTCTCTTGAACCAGCAAAATCACTGCATTGAAGCCCGGTATATTGATTGGGATTTACAAAACCTGCTTGAACTTGAAGCCCGTCTTTCACTAATAAAAGATGCAAGGTTGAAAAAGTTAATACATCATTTTATCCTTCAGTTTAAAGAGAACGTTGTTCCAGTTTATCCACATCTTAGAAAATCAATCATCCACAATGATGCAAACGATTGGAATGTGTTAACCAAGGATAATGAAGTATCGGGCATCATAGATTTCGGCGATTTGATTTATGCCCCCTTGATACAGGAACTCGCTGTGGCTTTAACGTATGTGGTTTTAGATAAAGATGATCCTTTAATTATAGCGGCGGAAGTGATAAGAGCCTATGCTCACATACTACCAATAAATGAACAAGAGGTTGATATACTTTATTATTTGGTTGCGGGAAGAATGTGTATGAGCCTGTTAAATCTGGCTTTTACCACATCGCAATTTCCTGAAAATAATTACCTTTATGTGAGTGAACGTCAAGTTCAAAAATTGATAGGAAAGTGGATTTCAATCAATCCGGAAATGGCATGTATTGTTTTCCGGAAAGCTGCCGGCCTGCCACAAAAAAAAGTTGAGTCAGCGGCCGAAACCCTGGCGAAACGAAATATTCATATCAGCCGAGTTCAATCAGTGAGCTACGAGGCTCCCATAAAAATGACAGGGGCGGCATTTCAATATATGTATGATGCTTATGGCAATACCTTTTTGGATGCGTATAATAATATACCGCATGTAGGGCATCAGCACCCAGAAGTAGTGGAGGCCGGGCAAAGGCAAATGGCCCGGTTGAATACAAATACACGCTATCTCTATGATCAACTGGCTGAATATGCCGGAAAACTTTTGGCAAAATTCCCAAAACCATTGAATAAAGTGTTTTTTGTTAACTCCGGAAGTGCTGCCAGCGATCTTGCCATCCGGTTGGCCCAAACATATACAGGGTTTCGTGATATTGCCGTACTTGAACATGGCTATCACGGACATACGCGCCTGGGAATTGATATAAGCCATTATAAGTTTGGAAGTAAAGGAGGGAGAGGGAAAGCCGATTATATAGTGACAGTTCCTATTCCTGATACATATCATGGTAAATACGCAATTAATGATGAAACAGCTGGTAAAAGCTATGCCTTGGAAGCAACGTATTTAATTTCTCGAAACCAATGTCAGGTCGCTGCATTTATCGCTGAACCAATAGTGGGTGCGCCGGTCAGGTACCGTTAGCAAAAGAGTATTTGAAACATTTGTATCCTATGATCAGGAAACAGGGCGGCGTTTGTATTTCGGATGAAGTACAAACCGGTTTTGGTCGGGTCGGATCACACTTTTGGGGGTTTGAACTTCAGGAAGTAATTCCTGATATTGTGGTTTTAGGCAAGCCTATGGGTAATGGCCATCCATTGGCAGCTGTAGTTACGACCGATGTAATAGCAAATTCATTTGACAATGGGATGGAATTTTTTAGCTCTTTTGGAGGAAATCGGTTTCTTGCACAGTCGGAATGGCTGTGCTGGATGTGATTGAAGCAGAAGGATTGCAACAACATGCGTTTGAAACAGGAATGTATTTTCTTTCTGAATTGAACAAACTGAAAGATCGGTATGAACCTATTGGCGATGTAAGGGGGCATGGGTTGTTTATTGGAATTGAATTTGTAAAAAACAGGTTTACAAAAGAACCCGACACATTATTGGCCAATGCCATTAAAAACCAACTCAGAGAACAATTTATCCTCGTATCTACTGATGGCCCTTATGACAATGTTGTTAAAATAAAACCGCCAATGTGTTTTAATAAATTAAATTCCGATGTGGTTGCCAGCCAAATAGAACAATGTTTAATTGGGTTATAGGCTGGTATGCTAATTTCAGAACTATGGTTACTCTTTATTAAAATCAAACATAGCTCAATAAAACAAGATTAAGGGATCGACGAAAATTTACCGAAATTAATATCCCAGAGTTTGTTTTTATCAATATTATTCGATTCCTCATCAAGCGTTAAATCCGAGGCTAAATATCCTTATTCTCCGGCTAATAAATCCCAGGCATTTACATTATCCATCTGGTCAACAGATTATCTCCGTTACTATCCCCAGAGTCATTCCCCAAATACCAGGTGTAATTTCAGTAGACCCAGAGTTGCCGCCATAAAATTTCCCAGCATCCATTGTAAAATCATAAGTGGCAATTCCGCCTCCTCCATCAGTTAGTGGATTTGAGTTCATTACTGCCAGGTGATTCCGATGATATAAAACTGAAAATAATCCTTGTTGTGGTATAAATTTTAACAACGGAAGGCTTACCCCATCCAAATCGACAATTGATCCTCCGGATGTAATAAAATATACATTTCTTGACATCGTTGTTGCGCTAGATGCAGCAGCGGCATTATCAGCATCTCTGAATTCTACAATAATCCAATCCACCACACCAGCTGGTATGGATGCAACATTTTCATTGCCCGTATGAATCCAAACTGGTTTGTTGTTTCCAAAGTAGGGAAGGGCTGGGTTGTAAGGTTGGTCCAGCGGAACTAATCCCTCATCGGCCAAAGTGGTTGATATTGAACCGATATCAAAAGGACCTTCAAGGAAAACCTTAAGATCGACACTTATAAATTGAGGATCCGTAACGATAAATGATCCTACCATGCCTCCTGCAAAATGTGGCGTACATTTATAATTATATGTACCCGAAACAACAGGGATATATTCATAAGAAGTATTTGTCGAGTTTATAAGTTGGTCCCAGGCTGCAGCACCTGTGGGTATTTCCAAAGAGGTTGTGGTATAGACACCACTAACCCATACCCACCGAATGGTATCGCCTGTTTGAACAGATGGAAGACTTGCTGGTGAAAATGAAAAATTTTGAACATTAACAATCCATTTTGTTGCCTAAACATTTGCAAAAGATGAAACAATGAGGAACATCAGAAGCATTATAGCTTTTGTATTAGTTAATTTCATGATTGTTGTAATAGTCAGTTTAGAATAAAACAACAACTATAGCATTGAATTATTTAAATTTTTATGTTCGAAAAACATCTGGTTGTTATAAACAAAAATACCCTAAGCAGAATAAATAAATAAAAAAAGCCTGTCACTAATGACAGGCTTTTTCGATGCATATAAGTTAAAGTATGTTGTTTAAACTATTTTAACATTTACTGCGTTCAATCCTTTTCTACCCTCTTCAACATTATAGCTTACTTTATCTCCTTCGGCTATTTCGTCGATTAATCCGTTCACATGTACAAATACATCTTTGCCACCTTCGTCTGGGGTAATGAATCCAAATCCTTTTGAATTGTTGAAAAATTTAACTGTTCCGTTACTCATAATTTATTTTTAAAAATGTGGCGCAAAGGTAACATAATATTTTTAAAAGGATTTATATGTTTTTATATTCTTTTTCAAAAAGTTATAATTCATCTAAAAAGTTGAAAATTTCGGTGTAAATTTCCTGAAATTGGTCTTCCGAAAATCCCAAATGTTTTCCGTTGGGTAAAGAGACAAGTTCATTTTTAATTCCTGTTTTTCCCAATAAATCATGGAAATCAACAGCCTGCTGATAAGGGACGATAGAGTCGTTCAGCCCATGAATACTTATGATAGCCGGGGCTTGTGATGATACTCTTTTAACCGGTGAATACAATTCGGAAATACTGTCAACTGCTAATTCACCAAGCCAAGATCCAGCATAATTTTCTTCTGGATTATTGGTCCTTAAATAATCTTCAATATTTGCAATATCAGTAATGCCAAACCAGTTGACAACAGCCTTGATATTAAATTTATTGCCGGCATAACACGCATGGCTTTCAGGAATTGCATTTAGCAAACCACTTATCAAGGCCAGATGTCCACCGGCTGATTCCCCTGAAATCACAATATTTTCTGTGTTAATGTTAAAACGATCAGCATTATCCGCTACCCAAAGGATGGCACACATGGCATCATCAACTGCTAGTGGGGCGGTGTTTTTACCGTGACGGTATTCGATATTTACCACATTCCAACCTCGCTGAAGATAAGGTATTATATCCGGTGTGCAACTTTCTTTTTTACCATACAACCAACCACCCCCATGGAAAAAGATCAGCGTTGGGTGTGAAATACTATCTGGAAGCCAGTATTTTGGTTCGCCGATCCATTGACCCTGGCTGTAAATATCCAACCGTTGCAAAGGGTCTTCACCATACCGAACATCAATTGCTGTGTTGTAATGATGGGCCCAGAATGATGCTGAAGTATGAACCACCTCATCTGTTGAGTTTGAGCATCCCCATATTAAAATTAATAGTATAGAAGAAATAAATATGATATTTTTCATGAAATTACTTGATTGAGTTTTTGATAGGACCAAAGGTATAAAAACCCACAAAAAATGGATTGATAGTCCCAATAATTATTCTCTTAAAATTATTACAAATAGTTATAAATATAGAATTGAACAAATGACTCAAAACCTTTTTTATTTCCCTATTGTTCTTACAGTAAGAATAGGTTGCAATCGTTTTTGTCAATAGCTAATGATCGTTTATGGTATAAGGGTTGTTCCATTATTCAAATAGTAAACAGACTGAAAATAAACAAACTAACCGTACTAAAATGAAAACAAAAAACTACCTTTCACTTTTGTTACTCCTTGTTTATACCCCGATATTAATTGCCCAGTAGTCAACCGACCCGGCAAGTCCCGGAGTGGTTTGTGATGCTTCATGAATTCTAAGCGATCCCCAATCATTTGCAGATGGTAATGGGGGCATCTATGTATTCTGGCTCGATCACCGGAATGGCACCAACCAGGATGCAGGCGATGTGTATGGCCAGCATTTCGATTCGAAAGGCAATGCTCTGTGGGAAGAAGGTGGCAAAGAGATAATACATCATGAAAATAAAATAAGTTGGTTTAACACAAGCCGGCTAACCAACGATGAGATCATCATTGGCTGGGTATCCCATACCGATGGGGAGTTTGGCGATTCCTTAAAAATTCAGCGACTCGATAATAATGGACAGAAAGCTTGGCCTGCTGAGGGTAAGGTAATCTGATATGTACTCCAACACACAGCCCTTTTTATTCGGAGCATATTGAAGTACAAACCGGAGACAAAACCATTGTCGTATGGGCGGAAACCCAACCAGGCGGCGGTTCCAATGATATTTATATTACTTGTATAGATGATAATCCGGTAACCGGGAAAAATGAACGTCATATAGATCCGCTGCAAATCTTTCCAAATCCTGTAGTTGATTTGATTACTGCAATTTTTTCGAAAAATTTAGCAGAAGCAAGTATCGGGATTTTCGTTTCGATTGGCAGGGAAATATTTCGAATCGAAATCGTTTTGAACCCACAATACGGCATTCAGAAGATTTCAACATCTGAATTACCTGCCGGTTTGTATATTCTCAATACATAAAGTTGAGTTTTGAATTATTCAGGAAAATTTGTTATAAAGAGAACCCCGATTGATTCAGGTAATTAATAAATCTATTGATTGTGATTATTTGAACCTGCTATGAAAATTGTTAAATAGATTAATGAGCAAAAGTCAACGGATTAATTATGAAGGCTTTTGCAATAAAATAGCAATTATTTGATTCGACACACCACCCAAGTTCATAAAAACAATTTATCATGAACATGGTGGCAGTTTCAACAAAATTATTACCCTCCTCTGCTTGCCATTCAAAAAATCCCGAATTTTGTTTGCTGAAATTTAATCACAAATCATATGGCCGACGATAAACAAATCATTTTTTCGATGTACAAGGTGAGCAAGACCTTTCCACCTCACCGTCAGGTTCTTAAAGACATTTCACTTTCATTTTTCCTGGGAGCAAAAATTGGCATCATCGGGTTAAATGGTTCCGGAAGTCAACCTTATTAAAAATCATTGCCGGAATTGAAAAGGAATTCCAGGGTGACCTTACGTTTAAACCTGGCTACACGGTTGGCCACTTAGCTCAGGAGCCGGTTCTTGATAAATCGAAAACAGTGATTGAGATCGTGAAGGAAGGCGTTCAACCGGTGGTTGATGTGCTGAATGAATACGAACAAGTAAACCTGAAATTTGGCCTGCCGGAGTATTATGAGGATGAAAAGAAAATGGCAAAGTTGATGGACCGCCAGGCTGTATTGCAGGAGAATATTGATGCGCTTGACGCCTGGAACCTGGATAACAAACTTGAACGGGCGATGGATGCACTGCGGTGTCCGGATGGCGATGCCTCCATTGGCGTGCTGTCAGGAGGTGAACTTCGACGTGTCGCCCTTTGCCGGTTATTATTAAGCCAGCCCGATATCCTGTTGCTTGATGAGCCTACCAATCACCTGGATGCAGAATCAGTAGATTGGCTTGAAGTATATTTACAACAATACAAAGGAACTGTTATTTGCATAACCCACGACCGCTATTTTTTAGATAATGTTGCCGGCTGGATTTTGGAACTTGACCGCGGCGAAGGCATTCCATGGAAAGGAAATTATACCGGCTGGCTTGAACAAAAACAAAAGCGGCTTGAAATGGAAGAAAAGGAGTTTCGAAACGGCGAAAAACGCTGGAGCGCGAACTTGAATGGGTGCGCATGAGCCCTAAAGCCCGCCATGCAAAGTCGAAAGCCAGGTTAAGTGCCTATGAAAAGCTGTTAAATGAGGATGTAAAACAAAAAGAAGAAAAGCTTGAAATATTTATACCCAATGGCCCAAGGCTTGGGAATAAGGTGATTGAGAGTAAAAACCTGTCGAAAGGATTTGGTGAAAAACTTCTTTTTGAGAATCTCGATTTTAGTTTGCCACCCAATGGAATTGTTGGCATCATTGGCCCTAATGGCGCCGGAAAAACGACATTGTTCAGGATGATCATGGGGTTGGAGAAGCCCGATTCAGGAAGTTTTGAAGTAGGCAACACCGTTGTCATAGGTTATGCCGACCAGGCCCATACTGATATTGATCCCGAAAAAACGGTTTACCAGGTAATATCAGGTGGAACGGAAGAAATGATGGTGGGAGGAAGGCAATTAAATGCCCGGGCTTATGTAGCCAGGTTTAATTTTACAGGCGCCGACCAGGAAAAAAAATGTGGCGTATTATCAGGTGGTGAACGAAACAGGTTACACCTGGCATTGACATTAAAATCAGGAGCAAATGTATTATTGCTTGACGAACCGACAAACGATATTGATGTGAATACCCTGCGAGCCCTGGAGGACGGCCTTGATAGTTTTGCCGGATGTGCAGTAGTGATTTCGCACGATCGCTGGTTCCTGAACCGGTTAGCAACACATATTCTTGCGTTTGAAGGTGATTCTCAGGTCTATTTTTTTGAAGGAAGTTATGTTGAATACGAAGAGAATAAAAAGAAACGGCTTGGGGATTCCACACCGCATCGAATCAGGTATAAAAAACTTCATAATTAGAAATCCTGACAGACAGATAAAGCAGTTCTGGAAAGGTCAGAATGCATTCAGGTATATCGCCTGAATGGCTGTGCTTTAAAGTCGTGCAATAAATTGAATTTTATTTTTATTGTAAACTTTTATAACCTTTCAACTGTTTGTTGGTTTTACAATATGATTTATTTAATAACGTTTCCCTCTATTGCTAATGCTGATCAATGACAAGAGATAGTTTAATTATACTTTTTATTTTTTTCCCAGTTTTTCTTCTTGCGTCCGATAAACATACATTAAGCGGTTACATTACTGATGCCACAAATGGCGAAGAATTGATCGGTGCAACAGTGTATGTTGTGGAGCTTGAAACAGGTACAGCGTCCAACGTGTACGGCTTTTATTCGTTAACCATTCCTGAAGGACAATACACCATTAAAATAAGCTATGTGGGATACGAAGCTGAAACAAGAAAGGTTGATTTTACAAGTAATCAAACAATAAATTTCGAACTGACGCTTTCTGCTTCAACCCTCAAGGAAGTGGTAATTACTGGCGAACAGGAGGATATAAATGTGAAATCCGCCGAAATGGGAATTGTAAAAATGGATATCAAGGACCTTGAAACCATTCCTGTGCTTTTTGGAGAAAAAGATATTTTAAAATCAATTCAACTGATGCCCGGGGTCAGTGGGGCAGGAGAGGGAAGTACCGGTTTTTATGTGCGGGGTGGAAATACTGATCAGAATCTTATTTTGCTTGATGAAGCCCCGGTTTACAATGCATCCCATTTATTGGGTTTCTTTTCGGTCTTCAATTCAGATGCCTTAAAGGATATGAAATTGTATAAGTCTGGCATTCCAGCCCAGTATGGCGGACGATTATCATCAGTCCTTGATGTTCATATGAACAACGGAAATTCAAAAAAATTGGCCATCACCGGTGGTTTAGGGTTGATATCATCACGCTTAACTGTTGAAGCTCCTATCGTCAAGGATAAAGGTTCTTTCATCGTTTCGGGCCGTCGGACTTATGCCGATATTGTGTACAGCATATTCGATCCTGATTTCAGGGGAAACCAACTCTATTTTTATGATCTGAATGCCAAAGCAAATTATAAGTTCGGTGAAAAGGACCGGGTTTTCCTTTCGGGTTATTTTGGCCGTGATGTATTTGGTGCAGAAGGATTTGGTTTTAACTGGGGCAATGCGACGGGAACGCTGAGATGGAATCACATTTTTAATGAAAAATTATTTTCTAATACATCACTTATCTATAGCAACTACGATTATGAAATAAAAGCTGAGGACGAAACAATCAATGTTCAGGTAACATCAGGAATACAAGATATTAACCTGAAGCAGGATTTTACCATGTATACAAATATGGAAAATACCTTGAGGTTTGGGTTGAAGGCTATTTATCACACGTTTAAACCCGGTAAACTAACTTCTTCTGGGATTAATTCTTTCAACGACATTATCCTCGAACAACAATATGCATGGGAAAGCGGAATATATATATCCAATGACCAAAAGATTGGTTCCCGGGTGAACTTTAATTATGGATTAAGGTATTCCATGTTTAATGTTGTAGGCCCCGGTACTTTTTATACCTATGCCGACGATGGACTGGTGACAAACACCGAGGTTTATGAAAAAGGTGAAAGTGTCATTCATTATTTCGGGTTTGAACCCCGGGCATCGGTAAGTTTTATCATCAATGAAAACAGTTCGGTAAAAGCCTCGTTTCAGCGGATGTATCAGTACATCCATTTACTTTCTTCAACAACTTCTGAAAATCCAACCGATATCTGGGTGCCAAGCAGCGCCAATGTAAAACCGGGTAGTTCGGAACAATATTCAATAGGATATTTCAGGAATTATTTCGACAATACGCTGGAGACTTCGGTGGAGATATATTATAAGGATATGCACGATCAGATTGATTATAAAGACGGGGCTAATGTTTTATTAAATGAATATGTGGAAGCCGACCTTGCATTTGGAAAAGGGCGCTCATATGGTTTGGAGGTATTTATCAAAAAACGGTTTGGTAATTTTACTGGCTGGATTGGTTATACGCTGGGCAAAACCGAAAAACAATTTGCCCAGATCAATGAAGGAAAATGGTATCCGGCACGACAGGATCGCCGCAACGACGTTTCCATTGTTGGAAGTTATCAGATCAATGAAAAATGGACATTATCGGGCAACTGGGTTTTTTATACGGGCGATGCCGTCACCTTTCCCAGCGGCCAGTATGTTATTGATGGAAATACAGTTCCCCTTTATACCGAACGAAATGGATACCGCATGCCCGATTATCACCGCCTGGATATTAGCGCTACGCTTTTGGGCGACCAAACACGGAAGTTTAAATCGAGTTGGAATTTTTCGGTGTATAATGTATATGCCCGGCAAAATGCGTACTCCATTACCTTCAGGGAAAAGGAGGATTTCCCTGGTGTGAATGAGGCGGTTCAGACAGCCCTGTTTTCAATAATCCCATCCATTACCTGGAACTTTAAATTTTAGAAAAATGAAGAATTCAAAAAACATATTGTTCTTTTTTATAGTCATTGGTGTAATAAGCCTGTTTTCCTGTCAGAAAGTAATTGATGTTGATCTTAATGAAGCAGCCTCCCGTTTGGTGATAGAAGGAAACATTACCCCTGAGCCGGGTGGACGAAACCAGGTTTTGCTTAGCACTTCAGGCGGGTATTTTGATAATTCAGCGGTGCAGCCAGTCGAAAATGGAATAGTTAAAATTACAGATGAATACGGGAATTCAGAATTCCTTGAGGAATTTTTGCCCGGCACATATTATAGCCACACCCTGGTTGGAACAGTGGACACTGAATATTCAATTGAAGTAATTGTAGATGGGCAGGTTTATACAGGCTCTGACTATTTACCACCGGTTGTTCCTATTGATTCGCTTTATTATGAGATTGATGACTTTACCGGGCCAGGTGATGAAGAGGAAGGCGACAGGTATAACATTTTGTTAACACTGTCCGATCCCATTGATAGGGAGAATTATTACAGGATTGTGACCTATATCAACGGTGATCTTGTGTATGGCGGCTTTAATCCATACCGGGTGATTGATGACGAACTTATTAATGGACTGACCTTTACACTGACCATCCGGGGAACCGAAATTGTATTTGAAGACACTGTGGTTGTTGAGTTGCAATCCATCGGTTTTAATACCTATGAATATTTCTCTACCCTGAATGACGCCTTGAGTGGTGGTGGGCTTGGATCAACTCCCTACAATCCAATTACGAATCTTGACAACGGAGCGGTCGGGTATTTTGGGGCGTATTCGGTTAGCAAGGATACAGTTATTATTGACGAACAATAAATGAATTTTAGGTTTTTCCCGGAACAGCTTAAAGAATGGTTTTTACATCCATTTTTTTTATGTTGAACTGCTGATATTTTTTGTAGTTTTATCATAAAATTAGAATTATGGTCAGCCCGGTTATAAAATCCAAAAGAAATCGAAATAAAATGAATACCTCAAATCCAAATCGCAGAAAAGTAAGGTTATTAGTAATATTTATTTTACTTTTCATCCCCGTTTTTTATTTTGTTTTTTTTACGAGTATTCCGGCGCCATCCACCGAACTGGAAGGAACATGGCTTCGTTCAGACGGAACCTATTCAATAAAGATCAGCGAAGTGAAAGATGATGGGAAAATGAAAGCTGAGTATTTTAATCCCGGACCAATTCATGTTGCAGAATCCCGTTGGGAAGTAAAAGATAAGAAAATACAGATATTTGTAAAAATGCAGGATAAAAATTATCCTGGTTCTTATTATAATCTTTCATACAACGAAAAATCCAAAAAACTTATCGGAACGTATTACCAGGCTGTGCAGCAGCAGACCTTTGATGTCTCTTTTGAAAAGAGAAACAATTGAAATTATTTTTGAAGTTGAAATCAAAAAAGCCAATTACCGGATTTTTAAATTAGCCATTTACTAATGTTCAGCGAATTCTTAAGCTAATAGAAGCCAAATTGTATGATTTCTTAGATGTATTTTTTAACGGACTTTTACCTGAACAATATAAACCATTATTGGTTAGTTTTGCAAATACAAACAATGAATAAATATTAAAAATACAAACGATGACAAATAAATATTATGTATACTTTTTGGCAATTGCCCTTACCGCATTATTTCTATCCTCTTGCTCAAGCACTAAGATTACGGCAGATTATGACAAATCTGTAGACTTTACAAAGTACAAATCCTTTGAATATTATGGCTGGGCAAAAGAAAGCGACAAACTTTTAAATGACCTTGATAAGAAGCGAATTGAGGAATCGTTTGCAAATGAGTTCTACAAGCGGGGATTGACTTATGTAAAAGAAGGTGGCGACCTGATTGTGACGTTATTTATTGTGGTTGAACAAAAAACACAAACCACGGCCAATACCACCAGTATGGGAGGTTATGGACATTTCGGAGGTTATTATGGGTATGGCCCGGGTTATGGATGGGGGCCTTCATACAGCACCACCACCGTTAGTACTTACGACTATCAGGTTGGTACATTGGTTTGCGATGTTTATGACAAAACAACGGAACAATTGATTTGGGAAGGCATTGCCAGCAAAACAATTGACGAAAACCCACAATCACGGGATAAAAATATTCCCAAAGTTATTCAGTATTTGATGAAGAAATATCCGGTACCTCCTGTTGAAACAAGTAAATAAATCGTATTCCTCATCCTGAACTTTAAATCCTGATTCATTTACAGGTCTATTGTAAAGATTGTAAATTATTTAATTTAGCATAGATATTATGAAAGTTGTTGGATTCACAATTATTAAAGATGCGATTAAATATGACTATCCTTTCCTGGAATCCATAAAATCAATTTTACCAATATGCGATGAATTTATCGTTGGGGTTGGAAAAACATCGGATGATACATTGGCGCAAATTAGAAATATTCCTGATAAAAAAATTAAAATTATTGAAACCGTTTGGGACGAAAAGGTTAGAAAAGGAGGCCATGTATTGGCTGTCGAAACAAATAAAGTGTTAGCCGAAATTCCAAAAGATTCTGACTGGAATTTTTATATCCAGGCCGATGAGGTGGTACACGAAAAATACCTGGATGTGATCTTGCAGGCAATGAAAAAATACCAGGATAATCCGAAGATTGATGCTTTATTGTTTAAATACCTGCACTTTTATGGCTCTTACGAATATGTCGGCAATTCATCAAAATGGTATTCCCACGAAATCAGGGCGTTTAAAAATGATCCATCGGTATTTTCTTTTCGCGATGCCCAGGGCTTTCGCAAAGGGAAAAACAAACTGATGAGGGCCAGAGAAGTGGATGCCTGGGTTTATCATTACGGCTGGGTGAAACATCCGAAGGAAATGCAAAAAAAACAAGAACATTTTAATAAATACTGGCACGACGATGAATGGATGAAAGAGAATGTGGTGAAAGCCGACGAATACGATTATAAAAACATCGACAGCCTGCGCTTATTTGAGGGAACCCATCCGGCGGTAATGAAAGAGCGGTTGCAGAAGAAAAACTGGGCCTTTGATTACGACTTTGCAAGGAATAAAAAAACAAGGAAAGAAATGCTTAAACAAATCCTGAAAAACTACTTCGGTATAGATACTTCCTATAAAAACTACATTAAGGTAAAAGTTTAATTCATAGCAAATGGTGGCGAATGAACTGGTTCCTGATCAGATATGGAAAAACCCAAAAGTAACTTAAAACCGCTAAAACCAAACAAAACCAGGCTGTATATCGGCGGGTTCGTTTTTCTTATTGGAATTATTTGCCCTGTTTTTATCCCGCTTGTTATCGCCTCCGGTTTATCCAATGGATTAAAAACATTGATCTCCGGCCTCCTTGGTTTTGGTATTCCCGAATTGTTTATGATCATTGCCGCAGGTATTTTAGGAAAAGCAGGGTTTCAATACATCAAACGGTTGTTCCGCGTATTGTTCAGGCGCTATGGCCCGCCGGGAAAGGTGAGTAAAACACGATATATTATCGGATTGGTTTTGTTTTTTATTCCCATTTTTACCGCCCTTTTATTGCCTTATTTTTTTAATCTCAGCCCCGTCTTTTATAAAAATTATATCCTCATTTCCGTGATCCTTGACGGGATGCTAGTCATCAGCCTTTTTGTCCTTGGAGGCGATTTCTGGGATAAGCTTAGAGGTTTGTTTAACCGCAATGCCCGGATACAAAATCCTTAACCCCCGCAAATTACCGAAAAAGTAAATTACACCTTAAAAGGCATAAAAAACATTTCTATCTTTACCCGTTCAATAAAGTTGCTATTGGGAATTCTGTGCATGGCAAAAGATCAAAATAAAGCAAAGCCGAGAGGATTTATATTTCACCTTCATCCCCCGAAGGTTTCAAAAGAATCCATTCGTTTCACCCGTACATTTGGTTTGGGAGGTATGGCTGTTCTGCTCTTTTTTATTCAGTGCTTTACAGGTATTTTGTTAAGGTTTTCCTATGTGCCAACGCCTGATCAAGCCTACGATTCAATTTTGTACATCGAAAATGATATCGTTTTTGGCGGATTTGTCAGGGGCATTCATCACTGGAGTGGTTTGTTTTTTGTGATTATTACTTTCCTCCATTTCATCAGGGTTTTTTATTCGCAGGCCATTTTTATGCCCCGCAGGATTAATTGGATCATCGGCATGGGGTTATTGATCCTTGCCATCTTTTCCAACTTTACGGGGTATTTGCTTCCCTGGGATCAGCTTTCGTATTGGGCAGTTACCGTGGCAACCAGCATGCTTTTGTACATTCCTCTAATTGGCGAAGGATTGCTCCAAATAGTCAGGGGAGGAAATGATATTGGTTCAGCCACCTTATTGAACTTTATAATTTTCATACCGGCATACTGCCTGTTGCAATGCTGATTCTAATGATCTGGCATTTCTGGAAAGTCAGAAAAGTAAAAGGGGTGGCTGTTCCCGAAGCGTTAGACGATATTCGTATTCCTTCAAATCCTAACCTGATTTTAAAGGAACTTGTTGTTGGCCTCGTTCTTCTTGCAGTATTATTTTTGCTGGCAGCACTTATTCCTGCACCTTTGCTTGACAGGGCTAACCCGGCTTACAGCCCAAACCCGGCGAAAGCGCCCTGGTATTTTATGGGCATACAGGAATTGTTGTTACACATACATCCTTTCTTTGCATTTGTTGTAATTCCTATGTTTTTCTTTGGTGGATTAATTTTGTATCCATGTGTAATAAAATCAGGAAAACAGGGAGTTTGGTTTCATTCTGAAAAGGGAAAAAGATTGCGATTCAGTCTGTTTGGCTTGCGTTGATTTTAACACCAGCAACAATCCTTCTGGAGGAATATTTATTGCATTTTGAAGATTGGTTGCCGGGTTGGCCAAAAGGTTTAAGCGAAGGGTTCATCCCTTTCGTATTATTGCTTGGCTCCTTTGCCCTTTATATACTATTCCTTAAACGAAAATTCAAAGCATCGATACACGAAATAGTTGTTGGTGTATTTACTGTTTTTATTGTGGCCTACATTGTTTTGTCAATCATAGGTATATGGTTCAGGGGAGAAGGGATGCACTTAATATGGCCCTGGAACTCCTAACCTGTCAGGTTAGCGCCAGCTTTTGGGCCTTGGCAAACCTGACAGATTGAAAACCCAACTCAGCCTGTTTTGTATCTCCGCTACCTGTGTCCAAATCCCAACGTTGCATTATCCTCATTTCTCCACCCAAAGACACCATTTCTCCACCCAAAGATACCATTTCTCTATCCAAAGATACCATTTCTCCACTTGAAGACGCCATTTCTCTAGACGAAGACGCCATTTCTCTCGACGAAGACACCATTTCTCTGGACTAAGACGTCATTGCGTCACCCAAAGATACCATTTCTCTGCCCGAAGATGACATTGCGTCACCCGAAGACAACATTTCTCCACCCGAAGACAACATTTCTTCACCCGAAGACAACATTTCTTTACCCGAAGACAACATTTCTTTACCCGAACACATCATTTCTTTACATAAACACACTATTTCCCCGCACCGGCCTGCCATCAATCCACCCCTAAGGACCATTTCACTGCACGGAGCTTCCATCACTTCATCCTTATGCGGCATTTCGCTGCAACTCACCGGCATTCCGCAAACATCAAAAGTAATTTCCCTGTTTTATACCAACAGAATCAAAGAGAATTAACTAATTTTGAACAATAAATTTAGCGAAGTACAATACCCGGATGTAAATGGTGGGAAAAAGGTCAGGGCCAAAGGTATGAAACGCTATTTTTCACGGAATTGAAATAAAATGCAAAAAAATACTTCAAAAGATATCAGCACCAATAAAACCTCAAGAAGAAATTTCCTGAAGAAAATCTGGGGCGGGTTTGGCATTCTGGCCGCACTTGAGTTTTTGGTTGTGTCAGCGGGGTTTTTTAGGCCCGGTAAAAAGAACTATGGCAGCGAAGCGGGCCGATTTATTGTCGCAGGCAATGTGGCTGACTTTACTTTGAATTCTGTTTTCCCGTTTCGCAGTGGTAAGTTTTATCTCATTCGCTTAAGCGATGGCGGATTTATGGCTGTTTCACTCAAATGTACCCATTTAGGTTGTTCGGTTTTATGGAATGAAGAAAAAAAAGAATTTTTATGTCCCTGCCATGCTTCATCTTTTAACCAGTACGGAGATGTCATCAATCCACCGGCCCCAAGGGCATTGGATACCTTTGCCGTGGTAATAGAGGAAGGGAAAGTAAAAGTTGATATTTCCAGGGTTCAGCGAAGAAATCAATTTGATAATTCTCAGATCACCTACGCATAGATACAATGGAGAATAAGGATAGATGGACAAAAACAGGGTTGATAGCGACAATTGTCATTGTCCTGTCTTTTCCGGTCTATATAATCAAACAATCCTATTTTACGGATACATCTGAACTGGTAAATCACGAACCCCACTTTGTTGGCAAAGAATCATGTATTGATTGCCATAAAGTAGAATATGATCTTTGGAAAGGATCAGATCATGACCTCGCCATGGATTTCGCCAATGATAGCACCGTCCTGGGAGATTTTAACAACGTTACGTTAGAAGCCCAGGGCAAATCCCATAAATTTTATAAAAAAGAAAATAAGTTTTTCGTCTTAACCGATGGGCCGGAAGGCAGTCTGCAGGAATTTGAAGTGAAATATACGTTTGGTTATCACCCATTACAACAATACCTGGTTGAATTCCCCGGGGGAAAACTTCAAACCCTTCCTTTAACATGGGATACCATTTCCAAATCATGGTACCACATGGCCGACGCTGTGTATCCCGATGAACTAATTGATCACTCCAATTGGTTGCACTGGACCAATCAGGCACAGAACTGGAATGGCATGTGTGCCGATTGCCATTCAACAAACCTCAAAAAAGGATATGACATCGAAACGAAAAGCTTCAATACCACCTGGTCGGAGATTGATGTAAGTTGCGAAGCGTGCCACGGGCCTTCCTCCGAACATATTAAATGGGCTTACCTGCCGGAGATGGCAAGGCCACAAAATACCAACACCGGTTTAGTTGTTCAAACAAGCAATATTGATAATTTCAGGTATGTCGATTTATGCGCCCGTTGTCATAGTCGCAGAAGTTCCCTGAGAGATTATGACCATAACTGGACCGACCTGCTTGATCATATGATCCCTGAGCTAATCCGTGAGCCGCTTTATTTCTCTGATGGCCAAATCCTCGAAGAAGATTATGTTTATGGGTCATTTACCCAGAGCCGCATGTATATGGAAGGCGTGAAATGCAACGATTGCCACAACGTGCACAGTGGAAAAAGATATTAGACGGAAATGCACTTTGCCTTCAGTGTCACCGGACAGACGTATATGATACTTATAATCATCATTTTCACAAATACAAG
>JAWKKL010000057.1:0-23561 GCA_041393275.1 Bacteroidales bacterium | reverse complement strand
TGGACAGGCGCAAACCGGGCAAAACCGAAGAATCATCACCGCGCAAAGAACAGGATAAGATTGAATTTTTATCCGGAATTTTCGAAGGCAAAACGACCGGGGCGCCCCTGGCTTTTATGATCAGAAACCGGGATTTTAAAAGCGGGGATTACGATCATTTGAAGGAATCGTACCGCCCTTCCCATGCCGATTTTACCTACGAAGCAAAATACGGGATCAGGGATCATCGGGGGGGTGGCCGGTCATCGGCCCGCGAAACGGCCGTGAGGGTGGCTGGCGGGGCCATTGCCAAACTATTTCTCAGGAAAACAGGAATCGAAATACTGGCTTATGTTTCGCAAATCGGAAAAATCAAAGCAAATGTCAATGTGGAAGAAATTCGTTTTGAAACTATTGAACACTCCGCTCTTCGTTGCCCTGATAAGGAAGCAAGCAATAAAATGAAATTTTTATTGGAAGAATTAAAAAAAGAAGGCGATACAACCGGTGGAATTGTTACCTGCCTGGTAAAAAATGTACCGGCAGGTTTGGGAGAGCCTGTGTATGATAAACTCGAAGCTGAACTTGCCAAAGCCATATTAAGCATCAATGCAGTGAAAGGATTTGATATCGGTTCGGGCTTTCAGTCTGCTGAAATGAAAGGATCAGAGCATAGTGATCAGTTTTTGATGGAAAATGGGAAGGTATCCACCAAAACAAATTTTTCAGGCGGAATTCAAGGTGGAATATCCAACGGGCAGGACATTTATTTCAGGGTGGCATTTAAACCGGTAGCCACATTGATGGCCGACCAGCAAACGATAAATAAATCCGGCAAAAGCATTACCTTACATGGGAAAGGCCGTCATGATGTGTGTGTGGTTCCGCGTGCCGTACCCATTGTCGAGGCCATGACAGCACTTGTACTGGCTGACGCCTGGTTACAAAACCGGTGCGCAAAATTTAATTAATAAACGGAAAAAACAATTATAACGGAAATGAAAACATTATTCAAAATTTTAGGGATTATTATCCTTTTGCTGATTCTCCTGGTTATTTTAACACCTGTACTGTTCAAAGGCAAACTTGTTGAAATTGCCAAAGAAGAAATAAATAAAAACGTAAAAGCGAAAGTTGATTTTACCGATTTTAACCTGTCGTTGATAAAAAGTTTTCCCAATTTCAACTTTGGAATCGAAGGCCTTATAATTACTGGTGTCGAAACGTTTGAAAACGATACCCTGGCAAATATCGGTTCCATTGATCTGACGCTCGACCTGATGAGTGTAATAAATGGTGATACTTACGAATTAAAGCGGATCGTTATTTCCAATCCTGATATTCGGGTTAAGGTGCTTGAAGACGGATCGGCTAACTATGATATTGCTGTTGAAAGTACAACGGAAACCTCACCGGAAACCTCAAGCGGGGAAAGCGGGCCTTTCATGCTAACGCTAAAACACTTCGAAATTATCAATGGGAAACTGATCTACGACGATGCAAGCCTGGGGACTTATTTATCTATGATTGGACTGAACCACAAACTTTCAGGAGATCTGAGCGAAGATTTTACCCTGCTTAAAACCCTCACCTCCATCGCAAAATGTACCGTCGAGTACGATGGTATGCGTTACATTTCGAATGCATCAGTTAATTACAAAGCCGATATTGATGCCGACCTGAAAAAACGAAATATCTTCTGAAGGCAAACGAATTGACTTTAAATCAACTGGCCTTGCAGTTCGACGGTTCTGTAGCGATGGTAAATGAAGACATCAACATCATGATGACCTTCAATTCGCCGGGCACTGAATTCAAGCATCTCCTGAGCATGGTACCGGCGGTTTATACAAAAGATTTTGAAACCATACAAACCAACGGAAAACTTGCCTTTAATGGAAATGTGAAAGGTTTGTACAACGAAACCAGCCTCCCATCTTTTGATATTAATTTGATGGTTGAAAATGCCATGTTCAAATACCCTGATCTTCCTGAAGCTGTGACAAACGTAAATATTCAAACGAAGATTTACAGTAAAGGTGGCGATGCAGACAATACGATCATTGATGTTTCGCGTTTTCATCTTGAATTTGGGAAAAACCCGGTGGATATGAATTTACTGGTTAAAAACCCGGTTTCGGACCCCGACCTTGATTGCAAGGTTAAAGGGACTTTCAATTTGGCAGATGTTCAAACGTTTTATCCTCTCGAAGAGGGCGATGAGCTAAAAGGGATGTTTGTAACCGACATCACACTAAATGGAAAATTATCGGCCATTGAAGAGGAAAAATACGAAGAGTTTACAGCCCTGGGATCAATGCTGATAAAAGGTTTTGAATATAAGAGTTCGTATGTGAAAGACAATATTGAAATCAGCAATGCGCAATTAAACTTTTCGCCTCAATACCTCGATTTGGTTTCGCTGAAAACCACAATCGGAAGAAATGATTTTAACGCTTCGGGTAAAATTGAGAATTACCTGGCATATGCCTTAAACGATGAAACTCTATCCGGGCAGTTTACAACATCCTCAACCTATTTCAACCTGAACGATTTGATGACGGAAGAAGACGGCGAATCACAACCTCAACCTGACCTGTCAGAAGATACAACAAGCATGTCAATCATTGAAGTTCCTGCCAATCTAAATTTTCGCATGTTAGCTACATTTGGCAAATTGATTTATGATAATATTGAGATAGAAAATGTAAATGGCAAACTGCTTATCGAAAACCAGGTTCTTATCCTTGAAAATCTAGGCATGAACCTGCTTGACGGGGAAATGATAATGAATGGAAGTTATTCGACATTAGACCCGGAAAAGCCGTCGTTTGACTTTGGTCTTGATATTAAAAAAATTGACATCCAGAAAGCATATAATACCTTTACGATCATCACAGAATATGCACCAATTGCCAAAAAAACAACAGGTGACATTTCCACGAAAGTGCGGATGAAATCAATCCTCGGAAATGATATGATGCCGCTTTACGAAACCATGACGGCTGAAGGGGAACTTTCATCAACACAACTCACCATTCAGGATGTAAACACGCTGAATAAAATTGGAAATACCTTAAACATGGAAGAATTGAAACGGATGGTAATTGATAAAATCCTGCTTCAATTTAAATTCATTGATGGAAAATTACTTGTTGAACCCTTTGATATGAAATTAAACGATGTTACGGCTAATCTTGGCGGCTGGACAGCCATAGACGAAAGTATTGAATATGTAATGAATCTGAAAATACCCCGGGCTAAATTCGGGGGAGCAGCAAACAATACTTTAAACAGCCTGGTAAGCCAGGCAAATGCCAAAGGGGCTAATGTAAATTTGGGTGAAACAGTATCGCTTGATGTGCTGATTGGTGGAACTTTAACTGACCCTCAAATCAAAACAGGTTTAAAGGACGCCGGGAAAAACCTTATGAATGATATGAAACAACAGGTGCAAGCAGAGATTGAGAAGAAAAAGAGGAGATATCCCAGGAAGCCCGTGAACAGGCCAAAAAATACTTGATGAAGCCGACAATCAGGCGAAGAGCCTTATTGCCGAAGCAGAAAAACAAGCTGCTCAAGTTCGTCAAAGTGCGGCCGAAGGAGCTAAAAAAATCAGGAATGAGGCGGATGTGCAGGCAAATAAAGTGGAGGCAGAAGGCAAGAAAAAAGGTTTTATTACAGAAGCAGCAGCAAAAGAAACCGCAAAGAAAATGCGGAAGGAAGCCGACAAACAGGCGAATAACTTAACAAAAGAGGCGGATGATCAGGCAAATGCAATAATCAAAAAAGCGAACGACGAGGCAAACAAGATTAAGCAAAAAGCTCAAAACGAAGCGGATAAAATTCTGGAAATCAAATAAACGTTTTAGATAAATTTGCAAAATGCCTGGGCCATCGTTTAGATTAAAATTTCTCAGAATTTCTGTATTGGTGATGGTTTCCCTTTTGGCTGCGTGTTATCTTATTCCAATCAAGATTTCAGGCCAGGAAAATAACGACTGCCCGATGGTTTCAAGCAAGCGGGCCGATAAAGCATATGACCAGGCGATAAAAGCTTACCGAAGCCAAAATTATTCAAAAGCCATCGAATTCTTAAACGATGTAATTGATATTGAACCCGAGTATGTTGATGCCCATTTTGTCCTTGGCCTTATTTATATAAGCGATTCACGAATGAACCTGACAGCCGCCAGGGAAAGTTTTCTTCGGGTGGTTCAGATTTGTCCCCGGTACGATGTGTATGCTTTTTACCATTTAGCACGGATAGCATTTGGGGCTGAAGAATACGACAAAGCCTACGATTATATAACTGTATTCCTTGAAGATATTGACAAAATAAGATCGGATGAAGATTATAAAAATGCCGTAAGTATTTTGGATTATTCAAAATTTTATACTGAAATACTGAATAATCCTGTGCCTTTCAATCCAAAGCCTGTTCCTGGAATCAGCACAGAGCTTGATGAATACCTGCCCATCATTTCTCCTGATAACGAAATGGCCTTGTTTACACGCCGGGTAAAAATACCACCACGGCGCGATGACATTACCCCCCAGGTAAAATACAAAGAAGAATTTATGTATAGCTTAAAACAAGGGAATGATTTTATGGCAGGGGAAAGGATGCCCGACCCATTCAACCGGAATGATAACGAGGGTGGCGCGACACTTACGATCAACAATAAAAAATTGTTTTATACACTTTGTAAATACACCAAAGGGAGCCACTATTACAATTGTGATATTTGTTTTTCGGAATTTATCAATGGCCAGTGGTCACCCATTGAAAGCATCAGCGATCAAGTAAATCGGCCCGACACCTGGGATTCGCAACCTTCCGTAACATCCGATGGAAACACGATATATTTTGTCAGCGACAGGGATGGCGGTTTTGGGGGGTATGATATTTATAAAACCTCGATTGATGAAACGGGTGAATGGGATTTTCCGGAGAATATGGGACCTGCAATCAATACTTCCGGAAACGAAAAATCGCCGTTTATACATACCGATAGCCAAACTCTTTATTTTTCGTCTGACGGCCATATGGGGCTTGGTGGATATGACATATTTTTCACCAAACTGGATACAAACGGAACCTGGTCAAGCCCGAAAAATATTGGTTATCCAATAAACTCCTATGATGACGATGTCGGTTTTTTTGTGGGTACCGATGGCAGGTACGGGTATTTTGCCTCAAATAAATTCGATGGATTAGGAGGTTGGGATTTATATTATTTCGACCTTTATGAGGAGGCCCGGCCTGAAAAGGTGTTGTTCCTGAAAGGTATCATTCAGACAGAAGAAAATGAAAGTTTAGCCAATACACGAGTTGAGCTTAAAAATGTGGCATCAAAAAAAATCACGTCTGTTCCGGTTGACACAATCACCGGCGAATATGCCGCGGCCATTGTCTTCAGAAATGATTTCATCATGACAGTTAAAAAGAAAGGCCATGTGCAGGAATCGAAATATATTTCAAGAATCGACCAGCGTTACTCAAAACCCATTGATGTGCTGGTTGATCTAAAACTTATAGAAGTGGGTATGACTTATCGACTAAACGACATTTATTTCAATTTTAACTCCTTTGAACTACCATCCGAATCGAAAATAGTGATCCGTGAATTTTATGATTTCTTAATGGAAAACCCTAATCTCAAAGTCTCGATTCAGGGCCATACTGATGATATTGGTAATGACCGGGACAATTTGATTCTTTCAGAAAACAGGGCAAAAGCCGTGTATGATGAATTAATTCGTTTGGGGATTCCATCATCCCGGATTGCCTACAAAGGATTCGGCGAATCAAAACCTATTGCAAGCAACAAAACCGAAGATGGCCGTGCACGCAACCGGCGAACAGAATTTGTCATTATTGAAAAATAGAATGTAAAAACGATGGTAATTATTCCTTATAGTTCAGAATCAATCAAAATAGCACATCACCGAAAATAATGTTAAAATCTTTTTTAGCTTTGTCGTTCTTATGGTAATCGGTATATATTTCTATATGATAATTCCTCTCTATATTTTAATAACCAAATAAATATCTATTCGTATGAAAAAGATTCTATTATCAATTTTAGCCCTGTTTATTTTTTCAGGATTTTTATACAGCCAGGTGGCTCGCGAAAACGTAGTTGTAGAAATAACTACAGGTACGTGGTGATATTATTGTCCGGGTTCGGCATTAGGAGCCGATGACCTGATAAGCAACGGAAAAGATGTAGCCGTTTTAGAAAACCACTCCGGCGATAGTTTCGCAAATGTATATTCAAATACCCGAAACAGCTATTATGCCACGTCTGGAACACCAACCGCCTATTTTGATGGAATTTTGACAGTTGTAGGCGGAAACCATACTCAAAGTATGTATGGCAGTTATTTACCTAAGTATAACCAAAGAAAAGCGATTCTTTCTGATTTTACTATAGATATTCAGGCTTCAACAGACGATTATCAGACTTGTGAAGTGGTTATTGATGTAAATAAAGTGGCAGGCAGCTATGGAAGTTTAAAATTATATGTCGCAGTATCCGAATCAGGTATACCATATAGCTGGCAGGGCATGAGTGTGTTAAATCATGTCAACAGGCTAATGGTTCCAAACCAAAACGGGACCGACCTCAACTTTACATCGCAAAGCAACTACCAGGTAACCCTCCCTTTCACCTTAAATAGCAGTTGGGTTTACGAAAATTGTGAACTATCAGTATTTCTTCAAAATTATGCAACAAAAGAAATTTACCAGGCGGTAAAATTAAGCATGAACGATTTCAACCATGGAGTAGTAGCCGATTTTACAGTAGACAACCAACAGATGATAGCCGGCGAAAGCGCTCTCTTTACCGATCTTTCTTCAGGTGATCCGGTAAGCTGGTTCTGGGAGTTTGAAGGAGGAACCCCAGCAACCTATTCTGGCCAAAACCCACCGGCCATTACTTATTCTGCTCCCGGGCTTTATGATGTAACCCTTACAGCTTCGGATGGCACCGAAAATGACATTGAAACAAAAACCGATTACATAGAAGTGACGAGCTATTGTGCTGCCATCGGCGCCACCAATTTTCTGGCAATCAACCTGGTTCAGATTGAAACGATAAATAATGCATCGGGCCAGGAATATTACAGCGATTATACCTATTTGTCAACCGATCTTACGATTAACCAGTGGTACGATATTACAATTGAAAATAGTAGTAATTACCTGAATGGTGATCTGGGCATTTGGGTCGACTGGAACCAGAACAACAGTTTTAACGATGACGGCGAAAATGTTGTTTGCAGCATCAATAACTACGGCGAAGGCACGTTCAACTTCCAGGTGCCTGCCGGTGCCCTGACCGGCCCTACAACAATGAGGATACGTACAAAGTTTAACGGGAGCGATTGCGGCGATCCGTGCGGGGCAACCATTTATGGGGAAGTGGAAGATTACACCCTGAATATAATACCTGCCCTACTCCCACCAGTAGCCGGATTTATAGCCGATAACCTACTTCCTGAAATTGGCGAAACGGTAAGTTTTATTGACCTTTCAGAAAACAACCCGGACACCTGGGAATGGGGTTTTACACCGGCCACAGTAAGCTATACCGGCGGCACAAACAGCAATTCACAATATCCCCAGGTTCAATTTAACGAATCAGGCCTGTACACTGCTTCTTTAACGGTTACGAACTCCGGCGGAACCGATATGGAAACAAAAACCGACTACATCGATGTGCACGACCCGGTTTTAAGCCTGGATATAACCGTTTTCTGTGAGGGGCCGTTTAACGGGTCCGGCATGGCGGTTACCATCAACGGATCGGTACCTCTGGCTCAGCCATATGGTCAGGCTCCCTGGAACTATCCGGGAAATGAGTCCGTTAGCGAAATGCCCGCAAACATTGTCGACTGGGTACTGGTAGAGCTCAGAGATGCAATAGCACCCGAACTGGCCACGGCAGATCACATCATAGCCCGGCAGGCAGCACTGTTGCGAAACGATGGCAAAATTGTTGCCCCCGATGGGATTTCTCCTGTGGATTTTGTAACTTCTTATACGGACGGCCTGTTCACAGTAATCCATCACCGGAACCATCTGTCGGTGATGTCGGCTACGACCCTGACCGAAAATGGGGGTATTTATGCATGGAACTTTACAACCGGTGAAACAATGGCTCACGGGGGTATGAATGCTCAAAACCAGATCGGTGCAGGCATCTGGGGGATGATCAGCGGCGACTACAATGCCGACGGGATCATCAATTCGGATGACATTGATTTCGAATGGAAAACATGGTCCGGATGGCAGGGTTATCTCAATAGCGACTCCAATTTCGACGGGCAGGTCAATAATGTCGACAAAAATGATTTTAATGCAGCCAATCTTTCAAAATCAACACAGGTGCCTTAATACAGGATTCGTTAAAACGTTTGTTATCTTTTGCGGTTGATTTGATGAAGCAGGGCAACGGTGAACTAAATACTTATATAGAATGACCATTGTTAAAAAAGTTTCCTCCGGTTCGCCGTGGGAAGATATTGTAGGCTATTCACGCGGGATCAGGGTTGGTGATCAATTCGAAATAGCGGGCACAACGGCTACCGGTGAAAACGGCGAAATAGCAGGCCTCAACGACCCCTACGAACAAACCCGGTACATCATTCAAAAAGCCGAAAAAGCCATTCGTGAATTGGGCGGCCGTTTGGAACATGTTACCCGCACCCGTATGTTTGTAGTGAACATTCAGGATTGGGAAGCGGTCGGGAAAGCACACGGAGAATTCTTTTCAGCGATAAAACCGGTGGCTACCATGGTGGAAGTTTCGAAACTGATCGACGACGGACTGCTGGTCGAAATTGAATTTTCGGGCATCATCACTTGATGATGTTCTCTTTGATCAAAGCCTGCTTTAACTCTTCGAAAGTGATCGGTTTGGCGAGGATGTTTTTCTTTTTATCCAGCAAAAACATGGTAGGCGTGGCATACACATTATAGTCGATGGCCGGCTGGCTGTCCCAGCCATTCAGTTCGGAGGCATTCAGCCAGGTATACCTGCCCTTTGCCACGGCATTTTCCCATTCCGCTTTGTCTTTGTCAAGCGAAACGGATAACACCGTCATCTTCGCAGGATTCAGGCTGCTTTCACAAATGGCCTGGATTTCCGGGAGGATTTCGTTGCAGTGGGGGCACCAGCTTGCCCAGAATATGATCAGTGTGTATTCGGCGTTGATTTTACTCAAAGTAATCTTGTTACCGTTGATGTCAGGAATCATAATCTCGGGTGCCGGTTTCCCGACCGATAATTCAGCGTATTTTTTTAACCGCGTCTGCAAGTCCGATTTCCGCTCTTCGTTCTCACATTGTTCGGGAGCATAGGTCTCTGCAATATAATCAAGGACTTTATCAAAATGAAATTTTTCAAAACCACCAACGAGGTATTCTGTAATAAAACTATATATCAGGCTGTTGTCCATCGCTTCATACATGATCTTATCCACCGCTTTGATGAATTGATCCTGTAACTGGTCCTGATGTCAGGTCGGGGTTGCTGTACAAACTCATGTACTCGATGGCCGAAGTGGTATACACATTGCTCCGGATCAGGTCCACATCGGTGAAGTCGAAATGATCGAAATAGTGCTCTACCGTATAATCCCGTTTTTCCATTTCGCCGAGGCCGAGGTCATAAAAAAGAGGGCGTTTTCGTTTTACAATTTTCGTGGTCCAGGCATCCGGATATTCAGCGATAAGGCCATCGATGTACGCCTGGATCTCTTCCTGGATAAGCACATATTGTTCTCTGATGAGCTGGTAAAAGCTGTCGCTTTTGGGATAATAGTCGTTGGGTGGCCCCAGCAGGTCGAACTTGCGGCGGTACTGGTTCATGGCCCTGAGAAAGCCGTAATACAATTTATTCTCGGTCGATTCAATCACCTCCAGGCTGTCGTAAAGGTAATTGTAGTCGGTCTTTATGCGGATGTTCTCCCGGTTGTAAACAATGTCGAAATAGACCTCTTTCGACAGAAAGATCCGGTACATGCCTGCATGATAGCTGCCTTTCATGGCAAAGGAGAACACGCCGCCGGTGTCGGGTACGGCTGTATCGAGGATGGCATTTTTGTCGCCGTAAAAATCGGCCAGGTAAACGTCAGCCGGTGGAAGGCCTTTGATTTGAACGGACAGGTTCTGTGCGTGGGCAAAAGAGACCATCAAGCCAAAAGCCAGGATCATCAATATGCTGTTCTTCATAGATCGAAACGGATAGTTAAACAAAAGTGCAAATGTAAACAAATCGCGTAAATCGTGAAGGGTGAAAAGGGAAGAGTGAGACGTGAATGGATCAATAACCCCCCTGGTCGGGCAAACGCATCATCCCACGCAGGAAGACTTGCGGGAGCAGGGGTACGTTGAACTCATTACCCAAAAGTAAAAATAAAATTGATAGGGTAGTTTTTTAATCAGGCACAAGTCACGCCAATGCTAATGCCCAGGCTGGAAGACTTGCGCCGGTTAGGTGGTCTGTTTAAAAAGGTAAATCATCAATTTCTGTTTCTAATACTTTGTCAAAATCTTTTGTTTTAACTCCTTCAATATTATATAGCATAGTCAGTTCATTAAATTTTTTAATTATCTCATTGTCCTTAAGGTTGTTGTTTTCTATAAATCTAGTTTTCAATTGAATAATCCTTTCTTTTGGCAAGTCATTAATTTTCATCAAAGCATTTATTCTTTCCAAAGCTTCTGTTTTATTATTTGAAAGTAATAGCAAGTCAACTAAGCAAGAAATTATTCTGTTTCGAGTCTTTGGATTCTTAGAAATTATTAAAAAAATCCCTTCTGCAACTTGGTCAACATTTTTCCCTAGAGCTTGAAAACCTTGGTATTTTCCAATGAAGCCATATGGGTCGAGTTCTCTTCTTATTGGTATTACAAGAACTCCACGTCCTACTGCAACTCCGACTTCTTGGTCTGTCCAATTGCTTTCTTTAAATCCAGGCGTTAAAACAGCACACAGAGCATCCATAGAAAAAAGACCTTTTTCAATTTCTTCCTGCCATTCTTTTGTTGGTTCAATGTCTTCATGAGCAACAAAAGAACTAATACCATACTTTTCTAAATCTGTTTTTAAATGACCAATCGTTTTTTTAAATGACGATAAATGGCTAATGAATAGTTTGAAATGACCTTTTTTCCAAAATGTAGTTGTCGAGTCTTTGAAAGTAGGTAACTTGCTCTGAAAGTTATGCTCTATTTGTAACTCATTAGCAATCTGAATTACAATGTCGTCATTAATTTTTGGAAGAATTTCTTTAACATAAACCCTTTTACTATTGTAGCTCGGCACATGGTCTGTTGGAATTCCATATGCACTTAAATATGCGTTAATTTCAGAAAATGTCATACGTGATTGTAACTCACTTCCAATGTCTTCAATTAACTTTATTTTTTCGAGTGCGTTCATGTTGTCATGGTTGTCGTTCTTAAAATGCTACATAACGGTCACTTGTAAGTTGTCGTTGCGGATTTTCCTCACACTCGCGCAAGTCTTGTGTGCGGGCATTGAGCGTTGTTGACTTGTGCCTTGATTACTCAATCAATTCAATATTAATTAAACCCTTCTTATTTTCGTAATTCAAAATACTGCTCCATGGATAATCCGGTGCTGGCGCGAGCTTGTAGCTCGTGCCTTTATCTTTTCTGCACCGCTAAATATTCCTATTCCAATAAACATACCTTTACCTCCCCTTTTATCCCGGCATAATCCCCGGCACTGCTGTATTTCAGTGCTCCGGTTCAATCACAAAACCAGCTTCAACCGGATTATTGTGTAGGTAATCCAGTTTTTGGTCAATTACACTATTCGACCAAAGTTCAATGGGTTTGTTGTGTTGTTGCCAGAACTGATAATGCTTTACATTACTACGCTCCGAAGCTGCTTCCCCCATCATTTTTAGTATCCATTCACGCCGGCTCTCCGCGGGGTTTTCTGCAATAGCCAATGCAAGTTTCTTTTAGGTGAAGGTTTTAAATTCTTTCAGTAATTTGGAAGGTTCTTTATTTACATCCCGAAATATCAAATGAACATGGCTGGGCATAATACAGTAGCCGTAAACAACCATGCCTTTGTTTTGGATACAGTAGTTCAGGCTTTCGGCTATGATGCCAAAATATTCCTCCCGCACAAAAACATCAATCCACTGGATAGTTGCGAACGAAACAAAATACATGGCTTGCTTGTCGTGCATTTTATATTTCCGGCTCATGAAACAAATTTATACTTTTTGCCTGATCTGCGGACTTATATTGTTTAATGGCACGAGCTACAAGCTCGCGCCAGCGAGAACGAAAGAAAACAAAAGGTAACAATCAAGGGTATAAGGGAGAAGAAATCGTATTATTTTTTTAATTTTATAGTTTGAAAAATAAATATTCAATTATGAAAAATAGGAATCTATTCTTTGGCTTGTTGTATCTATTTTATTAATTTCGAATGGCTGTAACAAAGAAAATGGAAATAATGCCGAACCTGAAATTCCAGAAAAAGTATATAACAAGTTTGATTAATCCTTCTATGTATGAATTACAGGGAGTTTTATAAAGAAGGTTATAATGTCGTTAATGGAAATATTAAATTGGACAGTACGCTTGGTTTAATAAATTTATGTACTCTTTCAAATTTAAGAATTATAAAAGAGTTTTCTTTCAATTAATAAAAATCTTGAATTACTTTCACTTGGAAGCAAATAATTTGGAAAAAATTGGAGGGTATCTTGAAATAACTAGTAATATAACCTTGAATTTATTGATGGATTAAGTAAACTGGAATCAATTGGAGGTTATTTAAGCATAAGTAGCAATCATCATCTAAACTAAATTAAAGGCATCAATAGTTTGGTTGAAATTACGTGGGTGTATAGAAGTTATATGGAAATATGAATCTAAAAAGTGTTGTGGATTAAATAACTTAAGAATTGTTAATAGATATATGCAAATAGATATGAATAGTAGGCTAATTATAATTGAAGCATTTGATAATGTATTGACAATTGATGGATTTCTTTCTATTAGTGCTAATGGAGGACTAGCTATTAACGAAACCTTACAGATAGATGGATTTAATAAATTGGAAACAATGGGACATCTTATATTTACTGATAATTTTAATATTTATGCTACTCCTGAATTCAATAATTTAAAAAATAAATGGTACATTTACAATATCTAATAACAAATGTTAGAGGTTATTCAAGGACTAAGTCAGTTACAAAAAGTAAATGGTTTATTTGAAATTTTGGGCAATAAGTCTCTTAAAGAAGTCAAAAGTTTAATAGTTTGGAGGTTGTAAATGATAGATTTATTTTAGCATCAAATGATAGTTTATTACAATTGAGGGTTTTGGTTTATTGGAATTTGTTTATGGTAACTTTCAAATGGTAATAACTATAATAATGAGTTAATAGATGGGCTTCAATCACTTAAAAATATAGGCGGAGATTGTTATCTCTATAATAATTATCAAATTGAAAGACTTGATATGTTACAGAATTTACTGACTGTTAATGGTGATTTAAAATAGATTTGGGAATATAGAGTTATCTGATTTATGCGGGATAATTAATTTGTTGACCACAAATGGAGTTGGAGGGGTTGTTGAAATCATTGATAATGAATATAATCCTTCAGTCGAAGATATAATTGCTGGCGATTGCAGTTTATAGATATTGAAATATGAATTTATATTATTTAAGGGACCCGGTGCTGGCGCGAGCTTAGCTCGTGCCTTTATCTTTTCTGCACCGCTTCAATATTCCTATTCCAATAAACATACCTTTACCTCCCCTTTTATCCCGGCATGTCCCCCGGCACTGCTGTATTTCCAGGGCTCGGTTCAATCACAAAACCAGCTTCAACCGGATTATTGTGTAGGTAATCCAGTTTTTGGTCAATTACACTATTCGACCAAAGTTCAATGGGTTTGTTGTGTTGTTGCCAGAACTGATAATGCTTTACATTACTAAGCTCCGCAGCTGCCTCCCCCATCATTTTTAGTATCCATTCACGCCGGCTCTCCGTGGGTTTTCTGCAATAGCCAGTGCAAGTTTCTTTGGGGTGAAGGTTTTAAGTTCTTTCCAGTAATTTGGAAAGTTCTTTATTTAAATCCCGAAATATCAAATGAACATGGCTGGGCATAATACAGTAGCCGTAAACAACCATGCCTTTGTTTTGGATACAGTAGTTTAGAGCTTTCGGCCATGATACCAAAATAATCCTCCCGCACAAAAACATCAATCCACTGGATAGTTGCGAACGAAATAAAATACATGGCTTGCTTGTCGTGCATTTTATATTTCCGGCTCATGTAACAAATTTATACTTTTTTGCCTGATCTGCAGACATATATTGTTTAATGGCACGAGCTATAGCTCGCGCCAGCGGGGGTACCTTGCGCCGGTTAGGGAAATAAACAACGTAAATCAAATAGTCAAATGAAACAAATAAATTAATCCCTCAAGCAACGCACCGATAAGCCAAATTCCTTATCGTAATAGTAGAACCGACCCACACTGCTGGAAAAGTAGGACGGTGCCTCCCCAAGGCACTATAGGAATTATAAAAGGAGTGCTCTCAGTAGCAGTCCACCACAAACCACTGTATCCAAATTCAAGGAATTCAACACCGGAGTAACGGTAGCCACCTGGAAGGGCTCTAAAGTCAGATGTGCCAAAATCTGGATCGTTTTCCAGAGCTCCATCTTTCCATAAACCTACATTTACTGCCAATTTGCTGCCTTCGTTTGTGCCTCGCCAGCCTATTTCACCTGCCTCTGCCTGTGACATGCCGAGTGCCATTTCCAATTCCATCCATTCTTCATCACTTGGCAGATGCCAGCCTGTGGGGCAAACAACCAGGGCAGTTTCCCAGTCGTATAGGTAACCGTAAGTTTCAACATTTGTAACGTCATAATCGTATGCCCAATAGTTTCCGCTTGATGGCGCATAAGCGAGGTTCTCTGCCATCCATTCTTGATTGTCGATGATTACCGTTTGGTAAACCTTGCCATCACGTGGGTCGGTAAAAGTGCTTCCGCTAAATCCTTCTTGTGTTGTGAAAGTCATGGCACTACCATAAGCTGTGCCAGCACTGTTGGTAGCATAAGCTCTTAAATAGTAGGTTGTGTTTGGCTCTAAATCGGTAACACTACTTATAAAACTGCCTGCACCTGTGCCATCTTCGGTTTTGTTGTCTGATATTGTTTGGGTTAGTCCGGTACTCCAACAAACACCACGAGCAGTCACTGTTGTTCCACCATCATCGGTTATATTTCCGCCTGATGTGGCTCTGTTTGTATAAATCTCTGTTACCTCTGTTGTGGACAGAACAGGAACATTTTGTTGTCCATTGTTGTCATCATCATCTTTTTTGCAACCGCTTGCAAATACTAAAAATACACCCATTATCAGCAATGGGTAAATCGAAAGGTTTTTGATGTTTTTCAAGTGTTTAATTGTTATATTCATTTTAATTTATCTGTTTTTCATAATACATTGAATTAATTGGTAAGAATTCTATGATCATTTTAAGACATTTTATTTGATGTATGTTTTTTCTTCATTATGTTGGGTAACGGTCACTTGTATGTGGTCGGGCGGGATTTCGAAGAGAAATCCTGTCAGACCCGCAGGAAAGTTGGCAGAAGGTCTGACTTGTCAGACCGCTAAAACCCCCGCCTGCCATATACAATTCCTAAGATTGCAAATTCTTATAAATATTTTATTAGTTCTGTTAAAAATTTAGCCATTTTTATCAAGTCTTCTCTTTGTTCTGTACTAATTCCATCGGGGTCAAAATGCATAATATCATTTCGAATTTCTCTTACCTTGTCTAGTTGTTTTATAAAATGAGACCGGTCAACGTTTAATTCTAATCTATCCCAATGCTCTGGATTTTCAATTATTCTTATATAATCGCCGAAATTTAAATCATCAATATGTTCAATTTCTCTTTCCGAATCTCCAATCGTACAAAACTCTTTAAGTTCTTTTACAAGAAATTTTCCATCAAGAATTTGCCTTATATGATTTTCTATTTGTTCGAGAAGTAAAAAAGGTTCTGAAACAGTTAAAAAATGCGCACTGATGTCCGCTAATGTGACAATCCCACAAATCGATTTATCTGATTTTTGTACGAGTACAAATTCCTTTTTTAGAATTATTGAGATTGCATCAAGTAGTGGAGTTTCATAGTCTAAAATAGTTATATCATTTGAAATGAAATCTTTAACTGAGTCAGACTCGCAGCGATTAGTAAGTCCATAACCAATAGTTTCCCAGGTAATTACTCCTTGAACCGTTCTTGTTCCCGACATGACAGGTAATTGAGAGAAATTATACATCATCATTAAAGTCATTGCTTCCTTTAATTTTGCATCTCTTGTAATTGTAATTGGAGGTTTGTTAGCAGAATCAAGTAATTGTATTCTCTGAATAGGTTCAACAGTCCTTTTGCTTTTAGCTCTTTTTTTATGTCGAAGCGTAATTTTCTCATCTATCCAAACTGACATATAATCAGGGACAACTTCAAGTTGATTTTCGTTTAAGAATTTGTTTACCCAAAAACGATTTCCTTTTGTTCTTTTTTCGAAATAGAAAAACCAAAATAATTCCCGAGCAGATATTTTGAATTCTTTATCTGTTTTTTTTATTTCTTGAACAATAGATTTTAATTTATCACTTATCATTTTTCTTCAAATTTGCAGCTAACGTTTATGTAACAGCATATTACTGTTATATAATTATATCATGCTATAGCTTAAGTTTTTGATATGTTGTTTTTTAATCATGTTTAAGTGCGTAAAACCGGTTCGTCTTTCTTCAACATCAATTGGGTAATCATTACCTGTGAAATTAAATATAATTGATAAATGCTGTCTTGTGCCATGATTTTTTTTTGGTTCCACTAAAATAGATCATATTATTTCTTCCTGAAACCTCAGGTTTTAATTTATTCCGTTTATAAATAAGGCTCTCTTTTTCGGTCTGTTTTCCGGCAGGATTAAAAAATTACCCCCGGAAAAAATAATTTAACACCCGTTGATCCTTAATTTAACATCGACTCCATTCAGGAAACCGCAGGCAAGATAATACGAAAATATCCGCTGTCTATCACTGGAAACTACTATTTTTTTAAAATAGCAGAATCCTACCAGAAAACCATAAAATCAAAAATGTTAAATAAGTGAAATTGTGCGCGATGCGAAAAAATAAACTTGTTCGGAGAATGGGGTTGTGTTGATATAAAACCGGGAAGGGAAGCCGGAAACGGATAGGGAACAGAAGCTCCCAAAACAAAAAAAGCCGGAAGATTCCGACATTTGTGAGGTCAACTTTTTGTTTTCCCCGTTCGCGACAGTCTGCTCGTTGTTTGGCCACTGCCGCTTTTATTTCCGCAAAGACTATTGTCTTTGTTTTCTGATGCAAAAGTAAACTGAATAAATTGTGTATATCTTAAGAATTTGTTAAGATATTGTTATTTTTTATCCAATTCCAACCTTTCAAATAACTGATTGACAAATAACATTTAACTGTTAACTTCCTCCTTTTTCATGTCCAACCCACCATAGCAAAACACCCGGAATGAAAAAAGGCAGGGAATAAATCAGTGCGGCGACTGTATCCTTTGTTCCGCCATGATAAAACATATTCATACCAAGCAAAAAGCCTGAAAAGGTCAATACGATCCCTCCTTCCTTAGGCTTCCAGAAACTGAAAAAATACCCGAATGCCGCAAAGGCCATCAAAAGAAGCATGGTTTTTAATTGCGGATCATCAATTTTCCGGAGATCGGGTATCCCTTCACCAATGATAAACATCCCGAAAAAAAGGATGGCCAGCCCCCCGATGATCAGGGCTATGGCTTTTGTAATGGTTTTCGTTTTTGACATAGTTTGTAAATTGTTCAGGATTTCGGATTCAGCGTCTTGAACTACACTGACCCTGAACCCGAAACCCTGAACGCCGGTTTATTTTAGCCATTTGTCGAGCCAGGCAAAGAAAGTACGTGGCCAGAGGATTCCATTTTGAGGTTGTAGCACCCAATGGTTTTCATCCGGGAAATGGAGGTACTGTAACGGGCACATCCTCGTTCAATGGCGCCGTTAAAAGCTGTCATCCTTATTGTAAACACCACCCTGTAATCCAGTTCTCCATGAATAATTAATATGGGTGTATCCCATTTATCAATTAGTTTGTGCGGCGAATGCTCATAAACACTTTGGGCGACCTTATTCTCCTTATCCCAGAAAGGGCCCACTTTTATCCCAGTTCTCAAACCACATTTCCTCGGTTTCGAGGTATTGGGCCCTCCTCGTTAAAGATGCCGTCGTGGGCAATGAACGCACTGAACGGCCCTCGTGGATACCGGCCAGTAAAATGGCATAACCTCCGGCACCTGACTCCAACAGCACCCAGTTTGGTTTCATCAATAAAGGTTCTTTCGCCATTTTCATCTATTGCAGTTAGATAATCTTGCATACTTTTACCGTGGTAGTCGCCACTGATCTGTTCCTGCCAGGCCTGGCCAAAACCGGAAACTCCCCTCCTATTCGGCGCAACTATTATATAATCATTCGCTGCCATTGATTTGATAATTCCAACGATAGTGGAAATTCTGGCTCAATGGGCCTTGCGGGCCGCCTTTGCAATAAAGCAACGCAGGAGTATTTTTTATTATCAAAATGCGGCGGATAGATGATGATCGTCAGCATATCTTCCCCATCATGAGTTTTCATCCAACGTTCTTCCACATTGCCCATGGTGATTTTATCCAGCAAATCCTTATTGGTAAAAGTGATCTGTTCAGCAGCGCCATCGGCGATATTTACCGCATACAATTCGGTTGGCGCCGACATGGAGTTCCGGCTGGCGATTAATTTATTACCTGACTGTGCTACAGATTTATAATCGTGCATTCCCTCAGTGAGTTTAATAATGTTTCTGCTTGCAAGATCATAATTATAAATCTGGGAATGTCCCGTGCCAGTCGCTTGTGGTAAATTGATTGACTATCATCAGCCCAGGATAAACTCCCGGCATTCTGATCGAAGCCTTTTGTGGCATAGGTTTTATCGCCGGTTTTTAAATTCAGGATAAACAAGCGGTTTTGGTCCGATTCGTAGCCATCGCGTTCCATGCTTTCCCAGGCCATATAGTTACCGTCGGGCGAGAAGAGCGGGGCAACATCAAATCCCATCATGCCTTCGGTGAGGGTTGAGGTTTTTCCGCTTTCAAGCGTATACAAATAAATATCGGAATTGGTTGAAAGGGTGGCGGCTTTGCCAGTCAGTTTTTTACAGGTGTAGGCGATGGCTTTGCTATCCGCCGACCAATCGACCTGTTCGATGCCGCCAAAGGTTTTAATGGCGCCTGGTAGGGCTCACCTTCCATGATATCAACCGGATTTGAGACGGTGCTTCCATTATAATCGGCATAAAAAACATGGCTGTAGGATTCTACCCAGTGGTCCCAGTGGCGGTACATCAGGTCGTCCATGAGTTTACCGCTGGCGCTGGGCAATCCTTCGTACAAATTTGCAAATTTGTTTTCGATGGGTACTTCTTTCGTAAATAAAATTTTAGTCTGGTCGGGTGAGTATTTAAACCCTGTGATCCCCCCTTCGATATCCGAAATCTGAACCTGGCCGGACCCGTCAGGATTCATTTCCCATAGCTGTACCGAACCGCTTGCCGATGTTAAATAACCGATTTTTTTGCCATCGGGGCGCCAAACAGCATTGAATTCACTTTTTGATGAAGTTGTCAATCGTTTTTGATTTTCACCATTAATGTCCACTTTATATAATTCCCGATTGCCCTTATTTTGATCGATTGAATAATAAGAGACGCCATATAATACAGTTTGGCCATCAGGTGAAACTTCCTGGCCGCTGACCCGTCCAAAAGCCCATAAAGCTTCGGGTGTCATCCGGTCGGATGAAAGGCTGATAGCGGGCTTATCTATTACAGGTGCATCCTCTTTTGTTTTATTATCTTTAATTTCCGGAGTGTTCGAACAGGATATTAAAACCATGCTGAATGTAAAGGTGAAAAGGATTTGAAAATAAGTTTTCATTTTATTAAATAGTTTGAAATTATTCATGATTGAACTTTTTAGCGAAATTAAAAAAATACTTCATTCATGGGCATGAATTATTTTAAAATGAAGCAACCTAATCGATTTTATGAAAGTATTTAATGGGAAATATAACCGCTGTTGATTTATTTAAAATATTTTGTAAAATTTTCAAATTCCAATAAGGGTATACAGATAATGTGGTGTATTAAGATAAATGACATTGAAAATAAAAATCAGGTTTTAAAAAAATAACTAAATTTGAAATTTAATATCTTAAATATTTGAAAACCTCAACTAAACTAAAAAACTCGCACTGGTCAATAGCATTGGCAGTAGTAATACTTTTTTCGGCTTGTACAAAAAACGATGAAACAATTGACAAACCGGCGCCTCAATTACCTCCGGAAACATCATTCATCATTGACTTTGACAATTTTAAAGATGCGGATACGACAGCCTACAAAAACAGTCTTTCTTATCAAAACTGGGGCTGGGCAGCCACCAATGTGGCTGTTTGGAATGCCGCTCTTACCCTTACCCTTGTGGTACCGGTAGCAGCATTTTACGAATCCTTCCATCACACAGGGGTCTACGATCCCGACGCCGATAACTGGATCTGGTCGTATAATTTTTATGCAGGCGGTGCATTGCATCTCGCCCAATTAAAAGCCTCCCTTATTGAATCTGGAGTAAAATGGGAAATGTATATCACCAGGAACAATGCTTATTCAGATTTCCTCTGGTATACGGGCGTATCAGCACTTGACAACTCAAACGGTTACTGGCTGCTGAATAACACACCACAAGACCCAACCTCATTTATCGCCATTGATTGGAGCAAGGACGTGGTGAATGAATCGGCCCAAATTAAATATACCAATATAATTCCAGACCACCAGGATAATGGCGCCTTTATATTATATGGAGTTGAAAATAACAATGAACTGGATGCCTTTTATGACATCTATTCAGTGGTCAATGATAATTTGATGCACATTCGGTGGAGTCGTGAATTAGCATTTGGTAAGGTGATGGATAAATTTCATTTTGGGGATCCTGACTGGCACTGCTGGGACGAAATTTTACAAGATGTTGTTTGCGAATAATTTTTTTATATATTTGCCCTTTAAAATTTGTTATAACTAACCTAAATTTGAAAAAACCCCGATGTTTACCGGGGTTTTTTTCGTTTTAACTGCACCCTTTTTCTATTTAATATTTACCAGTTGTAAGGTATTCGATTAAGTTGTATCATATCTGATTTACGAACATTTACAAATTAAAAATTCTACACAATAAGTACAAAAAAACGACTACATGCATTTTGCTACTGGCAGGAATAATTACCTTTTCCGCAAGTAAAACAGATGAAAAGGAACCCGAAACCCAACAGCCTCAAGAATATGTGGCTACAGATGCTTCGTATAATGGATTCGATTTCCCGACATTGGCTGCCCAAAACCAGAGACCTTACCCGGCACCTGGTACAGTACACCAGGGAAACGATTCAACTATAACACGGGATATCTATTATAAGGATGATCAAAAAAGGCTAATGGGAAATGAAATAACAAAATTAGCTACGCAATATTCAAAAGTACTATATATAACAAATACTAAGATAACCGCTAAAAACCAGAGAGTTAAGAGGATTCTATATTTATTAATTTGGGGCTAAAGCAAATTGTGATCCCGACAGGATTCGAACCTGTGACCCACAGCTTAGAAGGCTGTTGCTCTATCCAGCTGAGCTACGGGACCTAATGATTTTATTAAAAGAACTGGATTATCTGCAAGAGTGCAAAATTACGAATAATTCGAAATTCTGCAAGCCATTCATTTTATTTCGGAAAAACTTTTCAATTTGTACAACTCATTGTGTAATTTTGCGTACAATCAACAGATTTTCCTCGTGGGGTCTTTTTTCATCGAAATATTAATGATTGATTATTACAAAAAAATAGGATTTACCATTTTTGTTTGTTTAATAGCAAGTAACCTGATGTTTGCAGGAAATGTGTCGGACTCGCTGCACGATAAATTAAAATCATCGAAAGGCAACAAACGAATAGATATTGTAAATCAACTTTCCGAAACTAAACTTCATCACAATCCAGATAGTGCCATTTTATTAGGAATGGAGGCTCTGGAACTCGCTGTTGATAAAAATGATACCGAGCGTCAGGCCAGATCGTTGTTCAATATAGCTGAAGGGCACAAATTAAAAGGCGATAACATAAAAGCACTGGACTATTATCTTAAAGCTTTTCAATCATTTAATTCCATTGGCGACCAGGCTGGAGTTGCCAACACATCAAACAGTTGTGGAAGGATTTATAAATTCTTGGGGGATTATTCTACCGCTCTTGAATATCACTTAAAAGCACTGACAATTTTCGAGGATTTAGGCTATCATGAGGGCGTCGCACAATCGATGATATATGCAGGTGTTGCTTACAGGAATATGGGAAACCCTGACGTGGCCCTTGAATATTATAACAATGCGCTTGAAACAGCCAGAATGGTTGATGATAAAAATTCCATCATTGATGCACAGGTTTCAAAGGGTAATATATATTGGTATGATGGCGAATTTAATGAGGCTCTTAATCATTATCAAAATGCCTTTGACCTGGCGGAACAAAATAATTTTAACGGTGAAAAAATTTCTGGAATATTTAATAATATTGGAAATGTTTACAGAAGCCAGGGAGAATATACACTCGCCCTTGATTATTACGACAAAGCACTTGAAGCAAGTAAAAAAATTGGGGATAAAAACCTCATCGCCGTTGTTTTAAAAAATAAAGGAATCACATATAAACTGTATGGAAAATACGCAAAAGCCCTTGAATATTTTAACGAAAGTAAAGAACTTGCAGGAAATATCAGGCTAATGGCAGTAAATCTGGAAGTTTTGGAAGAACTGGCAGAAACCTATGCTTTACTTGAAGATTATAAAAAATCACTTTCGTATTACAAAGAATTTATCGAACTAAGCAATTCCGTTTCGAAAGAAAATACCAGCAATAAAATTTCTTTAATGCAGCTCGGGTACCACCTGAAAGATCAGACACAAAAACAAACCATACGAGAAGCTGACTTAAGCCTGAAAGTGCTGAAAGAACGAAACATCAGGAATATAATCATTTTTATTACCCTGCTTGCCATATCTTTTGTATTCATCCTTTGGTCGAGGTATAAACTAAAATTAAAAACCAACCTTGAATTAAGGCAATTAAATACCGACCTTGAAAAACGGGTGGAAGAACGAACCAAAAGATTACGCGAGGAAAATGAAAGAAGGCGCATGGCCCAGGAAAATGCTGAATTGGCCAATGATACCAAAAACCGCTTTTTGGCAAATATTAGTCATGAGGTACGAACACCAATAAATGCCATTATTGGTTTTTGCGATTTAACTATAAAATCGAACATTGATGAAGAGCACCGTA
>JAWKKL010000056.1:0-24602 GCA_041393275.1 Bacteroidales bacterium | reverse complement strand
AATTCTGATGCGGGTCGTAAAAAACGGAAGAATAATCGTCAGCGAAATTTAATTCATGTGATTCTACAATTGTCCCATCTTTTGTTACTTCAAATAAAATGGAAGGGAGCTTTTCACTTACTACGTACAAATGATGATTGAATGGATTGTATGATATTCCTTCCAGGCCGTGTTTTTCAAATTGATTATTTAAAGGAATTGAAAACCTGTTTACTTCAAAACCATTTGTATCTAGCTGAACAATTTCATTGGTTTTTTCTTCAACCACATAGATTTCCCTGGACATCGGATCATAGGCAATCCCTTCTGTGTTTTCTCCCACATAATCAAATGATTTTAGTATTTCACCAGATGAATTTATCTTATACACTTTGCTTAATGAATCACTAATGGTGAGAAAAGTATCATCCTGAAATCCTGCCAAACCGGAAGTTTCAGGAATATTAATAGGAAATTGCGAAATGAGGATAAGGTTGTTTTCATTTTTCGGATCGTCTTTTTTACATGAAAATAAAGCGATCAAAAACAGAAATGGAAAAATGATATTTGTTTTAGCGTATTTCAATGTATAACCAATGATGAAATATAACCTTCTAATTTCTTAATTGTTGCAAATGTATATTATAATTCGTGAGATTAAATGAACTAAATATCCGTATTAAAAATGGGAGATCATAATCTTTCGTATTTTTAGCAATCGTTTAACAAGAAAAATTATGGCATTATTTTCGACAGCCTGTCCGCGAAATTGCTACAGTACCTGTAGTTTTAATGTGCATGTCGAAAATGGGAAGGTGGTTAATATTGATCCCCATCCTGGTAATAAAGCAACACCTGAAGGTGTCTGCATTAAGGGATTGAGTTATATCGAAAGAGCCAACTCAAAAGAAAGAATTTTGTTTCCCTTAAGGAAAAATGCAACCGGTGAATTTGAGAGGATTTCCTGGGATTATGCTTTGCAGGAGATTTCTTCAAAACTTAATCATCTTAAAAATGAGTTTGGGCCTCATAGCATTTTGTTTTACGCGGCCAGCGGTATGTCGGGATTAACCAATGAGTTTAGCAGCAAATTTTGGGAATTGATTGGTGGCGCTACTACTATGTATGGTAATTTATGCTGGCCGGCAGGATTGGAGGCAATCCGCTTAACTCTTGGGGAAATCAAACACAATGCCCCATGGGATATTGAACAGGCAAAGTTGATCATCTTATGGGGAAAAAATCCGGCTGAAACGAATATTCAGCAGATGATCTTCATAGAAAAAGCTCAGGCAAACGGAGCAAAACTTATTGTTATTGATCCCCGCCGGACACAGTCCTCAGAACGAGCTGACCTTCTAATTCAACCGAAACCCGGAACCGATGCTGCCCTTGCCTTAGGAATTGCGAATATGCTTATTTCAGAGCATTGGATTGATAAAAGTTTTATTGAACAATATGTTATTGGTTTTAATGAATTTAAAGAAAGTATTAAAAAATATACCCCTGAATTAACTTCTAAAATTACAGATATTCCGGTTGAGTTTATCACGGAACTGGCCTACGATATTGGCCATATAAATCCCATGACACTGGCACCAGGATATGGAATGCAGCGATTTGTCAATGGGGGCCAGACAATACGTTCGCTAATTACATTAAATATATTAACAGGTAATATAGCAAAACCCGGGGCGTGTTTTCATTATGCCGATCTTCAAAGTTATGTATTTGATAAAACAAAGGAGCCTCTTAGTTATTATCCTGAAATTAATTCAAATCCTATGTTCAGAAGAAAAATTTCTATGGCGAAACTGGGCGAGGACATGTTGAATATTTCTAACCCAGAATTGAAAATGATTTGGGTTGAACGAGGCAATCCTGTCACTCAAAATCCTGATACAAATACCGTTTTAAAAGCATTTCGGAAATTAGAATTCCGGGTTGTAGTCGACCAGTTTTTAACCGATACTGCGAAAGAAGCGGACATTATCCTTCCGGCCAAAAATATGTTCGAACAATCAGATATCATTGGTTCGTACTGGAACCCTTATGTACAGTTAAAACCAAAAGTTACAGAATCCCAGGGTGAAGTTAAACCCGAAACGGAAATATATTATTTATTAGCACAAAAAATGGGTTTCCCGAAAGTAGAAATAGAAAAATTCCTTCCTCACCCCGGAAATGAACATATCGAAAACCAGTTGAAAGAAAAACTGAAACAATATCCTCAATTATCCTGGGAAGGCTTAAAAAAAGGGCCGGCCATAGCACCAGGTCATGAAGAAATTGCATATAGAGACAGGATATTTAAAACCGCATCTGGTAAAATTGAACTTTATTCGAATGAGGCGGAAAAGAAATGGGGTGTAAATAAATTACCAACCTATGAAAAACCTTTCCGGGACGAAGATCCGATATTTTCATTAAGGTTACTTTCACCAAACACAAAAAACAGGATTCATTCGCAATTTGGAAACCTGGCGGTTATCAAACAATTTGCTCCTGCACCTTACGCAGTTATTGGTATAAAAGATGCAAATGACCGGGGCATTAAGGATGGGGATAAAATAAGGATTTTTAATAATCGGGGAGAGTTGAATACAATTGCAAAAGTCAACTTCAGTTTAAAAAAGGGATGTGTGGTTTACTACAATGGCTGGTGGCTTCAGGAAGGCGGAACGCCAAACCTGCTATCAAAAGGACGCGAAACCGACATGGGATATGGTACGGCATTTCATGATTGTTTGGTAGAGGTGGAAAAAATGAATGATTAAATGAGAATATGCTTAAATAATTGTATTAATTCTATCATTCAATCGTTTTATCATTCAAACATTTAGAATTTATCAAAATGAACAAAGGATTCTTCTTCGATTTGAACAAATGTGTAGGTTGCCATGCCTGTGTGGTGGCCTGTCAGATTGAGAATGGGAAGGATCAAAGCGTACCCTGGCGGGAAATTTCGACATATAATTCAAACCAGCATCCTGATCTTCCGGTTTTTCATTATTCGCTGGCTTGCAATCATTGCGAAGATGCTCCCTGTATGTTCAATTGTCCGGCGGCTGCTTTTGTGAAAGAAGAAGGTATAAATATGATTTCGCATATTGCTGATAATTGCATTGGCTGCAAATACTGCACTTGGGCCTGTCCGTATGATGCGCCAAAATTCATCAACGAAAAAGGGGTTGTCGAGAAATGCACTCTTTGCCAGCACCGTTTAATTGAAAATAAAAAACCTGCTTGTGCAAACTTGTGTCCGACCGGTGCTCTTGATTTTAAAGCAATTGAAATAAAACCTCATCAAAGATTGGCTGGATTTACAGAAAAAGGAATTGGACCTTCGATTAACGTTGTGGAACTGAGGAGAAAGAAAGCGCCTAAACTGCATATTGCCTTATCTGAAAATGAAAAACAGCAATTTATAAATATTCAACGGCCTATTCCTTCAAAAATAAATATGACAGTAGAATGGGTTTTGGTGATTTTTACCTTATTGGTTCCCATACTTATAGCATATTTTTCAGCAGGTGTTATAGGATTTATGCAAATCAATCCCTGGATTTTTATAACTGCCGGATGTTCAGGACTTATATTAAGCTCATTGCATCTTGGGAAAAAAACCAGGGCCTGGCGGGCCGTATTTAATATCAGGAATTCATGGCTCAGTCGTGAAGTATTTTTTTATGGATTGTTTTTAGGAATGAGTGTGGCCTGGTTTATTTTTCCTCATATTTCCTATTTTGGTTATGCAGCAGCACTGGCTGGTTTTGCTGCCGCCTGGTCAATTGACAAAGTCTATCATGTCGTTGAAAAAAACACCCGGCTTAACTTACATAGCGCCGGTACATTTCTTACAACCCTCTTTTTTGTTTCATTGCTCACTAACAATATTGTCTTTATCTGGATAATATTTATTTTGAAGATATTGCTTTATACATACAGAAAAATCTATTTCAAAATTCATCACAAATCCGTAAGATGGTGGTTTACTATTTCCAGAATTTTGATTGGATTTATTCTTCCTGTATTTTTACAATTTGGTTTACAGAAAAACCAGTCCACGTTAGCCCTATTGTTCTTGCTTATGGGCGAGATTCTCGATAGATTGGAATTTTACCTGGAACTGAAAATTATTGAACCCAGAGAACAAATCAGGAAGGACATTATAAAATCCCTATCTTCAAATTGATACACATTATTTCTCCTCCGAAATTATTCATCATTTCATTAGGTTAAAAAATAAATGTTAAAAAACTTGACAACTGGGTATAAAATGTTGTACTATTGTGATATTATTTTAATATCATTATAAATTTATAACCATGAAACAAGAAAAAGAATTTTCACCGTCGTCAGGCTACCTCGCCGTTTTATTAATTTTTTTATTTATAGTTGGGGCTATTTTAATCCTGGTATTTATTCCAGCCATAATGTTTAAAATCATAGCAGCAATTGTGTTGCTGGGAACGCTTTTTTGTATTGGGGGACTTGTTATTGTAAACCCTAATGAGTCCAGTGTTCTTGTCCTTTTCGGGGCTTATAAAGGCACCATTAAAGAAAATGGGTTTGGATGGGTCAATCCATTCTTTACCAGGAAACGCATTTCGCTCCGGGCCAGAAACCTCGACAGCGCGCCCATTAAGGTGAACGATAAAATCGGGAACCCGGTTATGATCGGCGTTGTTCTCGTCTGGAAAGTGGCAAATACCTTCAAAGCTGCTTTTGATGTAGATGATTTCGAACATTTTGTAAACATCCAGAGTGAAGCCGCTATACGTAAACTTGCAGGGAATTTCCCATATGATAACCTCGAAGACGAAGATGCCAAGATTACCCTTCGCGGCGGTGCTGATGAAGTCAATCATATGTTAGAGGAAGAAATTCGCGAGCGTCTTGCAATTGCAGGAATCCATGTCATCGAAGCAAGGATAAATTACCTTGCCTATGCTCAGGAAATTGCCAGCGCCATGTTAAAACGCCAGCAAGCCACAGCCATTGTAGCCGCCCGTTTTAAAATTGTTGAAGGCGCTGTGAGCATGGTTGAAATGGCCTGCGAACAACTTTCTGACAAAAATATTATTGACATGGATGATGAAAAGAAAGCTTCCATGGTAAGTAATCTGATGGTCGTACTTTGCGGCGACAAAGAAGCTACACCCGTTGTCAATACAGGTACACTGAATCATTGATAAGATGTTATTAAAAGGGTTGGGTTCACATGTAAATGGAAAATGGAATTTAACTCAAGCTTGACAAATATAAAATAGGATATCAAATGTCAAAAGCACTTTTCAGCGAAGAACAAAAACACAGCCATCCATGGGTTTGGCTGATAATTTTCCCGGTCATAAGTTTGATCATCTACTTTGTTATTTATTTTAATGAAGATGGTAAAATTAATCTCGCAGATAAGGGCGACAGAACTGGTATTATTATAATTGGAACTGTTTTTTTCGTTTTAATGGTTGGATTAACAACCCTGTTTTATAAAATGAAATTGACAACAATAATTAGTACCGAAGGAATTTATATCAAATTTCCACCAATCGTAAAAGAACGATTTATTTCAAAGGCAGATATTTGCCGGTATGAACTAATCGAATACAAGAATAAAAGGGGCCGACGAAAATCCGGGATTAAATCAAGATTGCAAAAATCAGGAAAATCGTATACCGTATCAGCTAAGACTGGACTATTGATGCACTTAACCAATGAGAAGAAAGTATTGGTGGATACAGATCGGAGGCAGGCCATAAAATCAGCCATGGAAAAAATGTTGAGTAACAAAGGACAAAAATAGTATGCCTAAAAAGAAACCATTTGTATTGCGGTTAGATCCCGAAACCCTCTCACTGATTGAGAAGTGGGCGGCTGATGAATTCCGCAGTACAAATGGACAGTTGGAGTGGATCATTACCAAAGCACTGAAAGATGCAGGCCGGGCTAAAAAAGAGAAAGTACAATAATATCAGCCACCTTAGCTTGATGCACCAATCTTAAAATTACACATCATTTAAATGCCCAGTCCTATTCGAATTTTTAATAGGAATTGAATTCCAAAATAAAAAACCCACGAAAGTGGGTTAATTCGAATGAGCGGACCTGTCCGACAAATTCCCGCCAGGGTACCATGAAGGCGGAGAGTGAGGGATTCGAACCCTCGGACCGCTTGCGCGATCAACAGTTTTCGAGACTGCCCCGTTCGACCACTCCGGCAACTCTCCTGTGGCGGCAAAAATAAGCATTAATTTTTCAAATTCTCATCAAAATACCTCCGAATCTTTTCATATAAATGAACCCGGTCTTTTCCACGCACATTATGGCCATGTCCCGGATAAACAAAATAATCAACCTGCCTGCCTTCATCCACACATTTTTTGAGAAACGTCAGGCTGTTTTGCCAGACAACAGTTGGGTCTTTTGTTCCCTGAATGATCAAAAGTTTTGCATCCAGCTTATCCACATAATTTGACAGGTTGGCCTTTTCATATCCTTCTGGGTTAGATTCGGGCGTATCCATATACCGTTCGCCATACATCACCTCATAATATTTCCAGTCGATGACCGGGCCACCGGCGCAGGCCACTTTAAATACCTCTGGATGTTGGAGGATCATGGAAATGGTCAAAAATCCACCATAACTCCAGCCGTCAATGCCCATTCTTTCCTGATCAACATAATTAAGAGTCTTGAGATATTCAACTCCCTTCATTTGGTCGGCAATTTCCAATTGACCAAGATTACGGAATATGGATTGCTCAAATTCTAAACCCCGGTTGGCCGTTCCACGGTTATCCATGGTAAATACAACATACCCTTGCTGCGCCATATAGTTTTGGAAAATACCTGCCGCACCAAGCCAGGAATCACTAACAAGTTGCGAATGCGGGCCACCATATACATAGTAGAAAACCGGGTATTTTCTCGAGGGATCGAAATCTGATGGTTTGATAATACGGCCATACAGATCAGTACCGTCATCTGCTTTCATAGTGATAATTTCCATTTCACCCAGACTATAATCTTTCAGCGGGTTTTCATTTTCTAGCAGAACATCCGTAACTTTTCCATTTCTATCAACGATTCTGTATTCGCTGGCTACATCTGTGCTGCTGTAAATATCAAAAACATAGTCGCCCGAAGGACTAAGGATCCCGTTATGGGTTCCATGATCAGGACTGAGGCGGGTTACGGTTCCGGTTTTTAAGTCGGTTGAATATAGTTGCTCTTGTATGGGGCTTTCTTTTGTAGATGCAAAAAATACGGTTCTTCCCCTTTTATCTTCACCCAGAAAATCGGTTACCACCCAATCGCCTTTTGTAACTTGTTGAATTAATTCACCTTCGGAATTGAACAAATATAAATGCTGAAATCCATCCCTTTCCGAAAACCAGAAAAATTGGCTTGGATTTGTTTCCCTGAAATAAAGGGGATGTTCAGGTTCTACATAATTCGGGTTTTTTTCTTCGAACAGGGTTTTTATAAGTTCGCCCGTAATGGCGCTGTATTTATTCAATTTAAGGTGATTTTGGTCGCGGTTTAAAATGCCGATATAAATAAATTCTTCTGAAGGATCCCAGGTAACACTGGTGAGGTATTGATCTTTTGGCTCACCGGTATTTATGAATATCTTTTTACCGGTCGAAATATTAAAAATCCGGAGCGTAACCTGTTCGCTTTCCATTCCCGCCATGGGATATTTTGTATTCTCTACAGTGGCAATCCGTGTCTCAATATCTACCAGAGGATAGTCAGTCACCATGGTTTCATCTTTTCGATAATAGGCAATGTAATTTCCGTTTGGCGACCAGAATATGCCTTTGTTTATGCCAAATTCATTACGGTGTACGGTTTGCCCGTTGACGATTCCATTAACCGTATCTTCAGTAATTTGAGATTGTTTTCCACCAACATTTACATACAAATTGTTTTCAAGTGTATAGGCAATATTGAAAGCATTCTCATCTACTTCCAGATTTTCGGCTTCTTTCGGATATTCATTTTTCTGCTCCAAATTGCGCGTGGTAATCGAATATTTGAACAGTTTGTTCTGATGTAAAAACCAAAATGTGTGTTCAGGAAGATGATGAATTCGCGGAAACCGTTTTATGGAATCCATATTCAGGTCGGCTAATCCGGCATTAAGATCATCAAGCGTCGCCGAAACACGGCTTTCAGAAGATGATGCCCTTCCGGTCATTAACTGATTGTCTTTAACATAGGAGTAGTTATCGTTTTCACCCATCCACATTAACTGGTTCAGCCGTTTTGGAAGCACACCGGGGTTCAAATACACGGCATCCTCAAGGGTGAGTTGTTTATCCTGTGTAACACCTGTAGTTGAAAATAATAAACCAAAAATAATAATAGATAAATATCTGATCATGCTGTATGATTTTAAAGTGATGCCATGCAAATTAAGCTAAAATTCAGAAATGATTACCAACAGATTATAAATTAAAACTAAGGGATTGTGAACTGGAATGGATACTTCTTCTATTTTTAAGTTGATTTATGAAAATTTGTATGATGTTAAGATTACAAGGGAAACCCAAAGATTGCCAGGAATTTGACCTTCACTTTTTGGTTATTAAGCGGGCTCCAATGATTGCCCAGTCTACCTATGAAAGCTCTTAGTCCGCCACAAAATAAAAACACCCAATGCATTCACTACTTAGAAAAATATCTATAAGAATTGAGGAAAATGATAAATCCTGATTATAAATTTAAACCTGATTAAAACGAATAAGCTACCTCAGCGATTTCGGTAAGAAGGGAATGATTGCTTTCGATGGCATTTCCAACAACAATTAGGTCGGCACCGGCTTTAAACCGTTCAGCGGCGGCTTCTGAATTACGAATTCCTCCACCAAGGATTAAAGGAATGGAAATATTTTGCTTAACTTTTTCAATCATGGATATTGGGACAGGGAATTCTGCACCGCTTCCGCCATCCATATATATTAATTTAAGCCCCAGCATTTCGCCTGCCATGGCTGTTGATACAGCGATTTCGTCTTTATTGGCCGGAATGGGAAGAGAATTGCTCATGTATAATGCGGTGGTTGCTTTGCCACTGTCAACAAGCATATAACCGGTAGACAGGATTTCGAGGCCGCTTCTTTTTAAATAAGGTGCTGCGATCACATGTTTTCCAATCAATAATTCGGGGTTCCTTCCAGAAATAAGGGATAATAAGAGGATGCCATCCGCATTGTTGGTAATTTGCATTTCATCTCCAGGGAAAATGATTACCGGAATATCACAATTGTCTTTAATCACTTTTATGGTCCCTTCCAGGTTGCCATCGCTTAATAAACTTCCACCAACAAAAAAATAGGAAACCATACTTTTACGAGCCATGGTAATTAAATCAATCAGTTGTGACCGGTTGTACTTATCCGGATCAACCAGAACTGCAAACTGCTTCTTATTGCTTGAAAGGGAAGAATAAAGGCTCATAAATTTATCCTAATACTGTACAAACAGCAAAATTACATTAAAGTTTCTAAACTAAAAAAATAAAAAAACCCGGAAATATATTGAACGAAAGTTTAATTTTTCAACACATTTCCGGGTAAAAATAATATTTATTTTCAAATAACCACTTGCTTTATTCTTGGGTAGCTAAAAAACGTTCGGCTTCGATGGCTGCCATACAACCCGTTCCCGCTGCAGTTACAGCTTGCCTGTAAACGTGATCCTGTACATCGCCGGCGGCAAAAACACCCGGAATATTTGTCGCTGTCGAATCGGGTTTTGTCTTTAAGTATCCAATTTCGTTCATGTCAAGTTGTCCTTTAAAAAGATCGGAATTCGGTTTGTGGCCAATGGCAACAAAAAATCCATCAATCGTAATGGTCTTTTCCTCTTCTGTTTTTACATTCTTCACCCTAACACCGGTTACTTTCTTCGCAAATCCTTCGGTTTCGCCTACAATTTCCAATGGAACAGTATCCCAAACCATTTCAATATTTTTGGTGTTTAGCACCCTTTTTTGCATCACTTTCGAAGCCCGCAACTCATCCCTGCGGTGTATTAAATACACTTTCTTACAAAGATGAGCCAGGTATGACGCTTCTTCAGCAGCAGTATCGCCTCCGCCAACAACTGCTACCACCATGCCTTTGTAAAAAAATCCATCACAGGTAGCACAGGCCGACACACCATAGCCATTGTATTCAGATTCAGAAGGGAGGCCTAACCATTTTGCGGTTGCCCCTGTGGCAATGACTATAGTTTCTGCTTCTATTATTTTACCATCATCCGATTTGGCTTTAAATGGTCTGTTCGATAAATCAACTTCGGTGATCATGCCCCACCTAACGTCTGTTTCAAAACGTTCGGCTTGTTTTTGAAAATCTTCCATCATTTTTGGCCCGTGTGTCCCTTCGGGGTAGCCCGGATAGTTTTCAACCTCGGTGGTGGTTGTTAGCTGTCCGCCAGGCTGTAACCCCTGGTACATCATAGGTTTTAAATCAGCCCTTGCTGCATAAATAGCCGCTGTGTATCCGGCAGGCCCCGATCCGATGATCAGGCATTTTGTTTTTTCTACATTGTTTTCACTCATGATATCTTGTTTTGTGTTTTTAAAAAGAAAACAAATTTAATAAAGTTTAGGGCTGCTGATCGAAAAATATGCCATCAATGAAAAAACAGTGCGGAAAAAAATCAATTTAGATGGTTTTCTAAATAACAGGGTAAAACCTGCATTTAATACTAAGCACCAGGGTTTGTATCGATTTATATATTTGAAGGTGATTTTTCAGCATTTGCCTGAACTGTGCGCATCACACGCATAATATTGCCACCCCAGATTTTTTCAATCGCTTCTGTGGTATAACCCCTTCTGACCAGCTCAAGGGTGATGTTTCCCATCTGGCTGACATCCTGGCAATCCTGCAATCCACCGCCACCGTCAAAGTCTGTTCCTACACCCACATGATCTATTCCCGCAGTTTTTACCATGTGATCAATGTGGTCAATCATGTCGGAAACAGTGGCTAACTTGCGGGGGAAGAGGGAGTCAATGGCATACCATTCCTGTCGGGCCATTTTCATTTCTTCTTCCGAAAGATCATCAAAATCCCTGTATTTAATACGAACTGCTTGTTGTGCACTGTCGCGTTCCGGATTGGGTTCGGGAGTTTTAACATAATCGCTCAAAATGCACATTTGAATGACCCCACCGTTTTCGGCCAGTTTTTTTAGCATGTCGTCATTCAAATTTCGCGGATTGTCGCACAACGCCCGGGCACAGCTATGGGAAGCAATGACAGGGGTTTGGGAATATTTCAACACATCATAAAAGCTCGAATCGGAAATGTGGGAAATATCTATCATCATTCCCAGCCGGTTCATTTCCCTGACCACTTCGATACCAAAATCGCTGAGGCCATTGTGTTCCGTTGTATCGTTTGACGAATCACAGATATCGTTGTTCACTGTGTGGCAAAGGGTAATGTAACGTGCGCCCCTTTCATAAAAATATCCTATATTTTTTAACTTATTCCCAACCGGATAACCATTTTCAATTCCGATAAAAACGATCCGTTTCCCCGCTTTTTCAATCCGGTAGGCATCATCGGGGGTGTAGGCTATTTCAGCGACTTCCGTCAGCCTTTTGAGGTGGGAATGAATGGAATCGATTTGCCGGTTGCATTTTTCAAAGGCATTCTGATTGCCCTCTTCATCGCGCTTGCTTTGGCCCACAAAGGCTGCCATAAAAACAGCATCCATTCCCCCTTCTTTCATCCTTGGGAAATCAACCCGTGTGCGGCTTGTTTTGAAATCATGGCGTTCGTTTAGGTCGAAATCACCCTGGATGAGTTCCCAGGGAGTGTCGGTATGGGTGTCGACCGTTAAAACGTTCTCATGGATTTCACGGGCCTTTTCTTCGGGGGTTTGTGTTTTCTGATTACAACTCAGCAGAAGAACTACGATGATAATTGGGAATAGAAATCTGTTCACTTTTTTTTGGCAAGTATAAGGAAAATTTATATAGATTATTTCTTAAAGTTAATAAACAAAACCATCCGGAAAATCCAGGATAAGATGCTAAACATACTACTCAAACCCGGTCCAATCAGAACCTGGTTCCATTCACTAATTTCAATTCTTTATTGCAACTGACGGATCATAGCTTAAATCAATAATTCGTTTTAATAAACATAAGAAAGTTAATTGTTGGGATTTGGGACTTAGTCCATTGAAGGTTTATCAACGTTAAAATAATAGACGAGACAATTAACTTTAATCCAGTATTTAAATTTAATACCTTAGCTCCGACAAAAACAGTGATAACAAAACAAACAACAACCTACCGAATAAAACATTGAGTCAGGTGTTATTCGGTGTATTTTTTTAAATAAATGAGTAGATGGAAGGGGTTACCGAAACGAAACGATCACTGTTAAACGTTATGCCTTATTAGAAAAAAGAACACCTGACTAATAAGATTAATAAACCGTCATGGATATTGAAAAAGCAAGCAAGGAAAAAAATAAGGTAGCATTTATATCAGTAATTGCCGCCATATTTCTAACGAGCTTTAAAATTGTCGTTGGAATTTTGACAGGAAGTTTGGGCATTTTATCGGAAGCGTTGCATTCCGCCTTAGATTTTGTGGCAGCTGGTATAACGTGGTTTGCAGTAAGATTGTCTGATAAACCAGCAGACAAAGACCATCATTTCGGACATGGTAAAATTGAAAATCTTTCAGCATTTATCGAAACCTTGTTGTTACTAATAACCTGCGCCTGGATTATTTATGAAGCGATAAGTCGCCTTGTTTCCGGAGAAACACATATTGAAGTAAATATATGGAGTTATATCGTAATAATTTCTTCAATTATTATTGACATTTCTCGTTCAAGAGCTTTAATGCGGGTGGCAAAAAAACACAATAGTCAGGCACTCGAAGCGGATGCTCTTCATTTTTCGACTGATATCTGGAGTTCATCTGTTGTGCTTTTAGGTTTGATTTGTGCAAATTTTGGATTATTCATTGCCGATAGTATAGCTGCACTGGGTGTGGCGTTAATTGTAATATATGTATCCTATAAGTTGGGTAAAAGGTCTATCAATGTACTTTTAGACAAAGTACCCGAAGAAACATATGTAAAAATAAAATCAATTCTTGATGGGCGCACTGAAATTGAACAATATCATGATTTAAAAGTTAGAGCTGCTGGTGCTGAGATTTTTGTAGAATTTAATATTCATGTTAATTCTGAATTAGACATCAAACAATCCCATGACACAGCTTCGTCGATTGAGAAAAAAATCAAAAATGAAATCCCGCGATGCCATGTCCATGTTCATATTGAACCCGAAGAAAAGCATCACCTTGAATAAATCAATGCAAATCAGGCAAAATGTCAATAAATAAATCCAGCTGGCCATCCCTGCTGCCGAGGCTGAAGCCAGGCCATGGTGCGGGAGACACTCAAACTCGCGCGCGTTTGTAACGCAGGTATTTTTATCCCCCTTGGCCCATATTGTGCCACAGTTACATGCCCACAAAATGAAATAAAGTTTACAATAAAGCGACAACCTCTTTAGGCTCCAAAGTAAACAGCGATCGAAATAATGAAAACGAAATAGTTAAAGCATATACGGATAACGGAAATCAGTAGGTGGCAATAATGTTTCCTTAATTGTTCTGGGGCTTACCCATCGTAATAAATTTAAAGGGCTGCCCGATTTGTCGTTTGTTCCGGATGCTCGTGCGCCGCCAAATGGCTGCTGTCCTATCATAGCGCCGGAGGGCTTATCATTAAAATAGAAATTTCCGGCTGCGTATCTTAAATATTTACAAGCTTCAATTAACGCATATTTATCTTTCGAAAAAATTGAACCTGTAAGTGCATAGGGTGATGTATTGTCACAAATTTTTAGCGTTTCTTTATACTCTTTATCATGATACACATAAATAGTCATCACGGGTCCGAAAATTTCTTCTTCCATGGTCAGAAAATGAGGATTTGTTGTGAGAATAATCGTAGGCTGAATAAAATATCCCTTCGATTTGTCGCCCTCCCCGCCAATCATAATTATTGCATCATTCGATTTTTTTGCCCTTTCAATATATGACATTATGTTGTCAAATGAAGCTTCATCAATTACAGCGTTCATGAAATTATCAAAATCTCTTACATCACCGACTTTAATTGCTGAAGTCATATCGACCACATAATTTTTTATTTGCGGCCACAATGATTCAGGAATATAGGCCCGTGATGCAGCAGAACATTTTTGCCCCTGATATTCAAAAGCACCCCGCACAATTGCAGTAGCAACTTCAAGGGGATTGGCCGATTGATGAACAAAAATAAAATCTTTTCCCCCTGTTTCACCAACAAGTTTAGGATACGACTTATACAAAGCAAGGTTATCGCTTGTCGTTTTCCATAGTTTATTGAATGTGCCTGTTGAACCCGTAAAATGTATCCCTGCAAGCTCAGGCTTATTCAAAACAATATTACTAATTAATGGTCCCTGACCGGGAATAAAATTAATTACTCCGTCGGGCAGCCCTGCCTCGTTAAGTATTTTCATCAAATAATAATTTGAGAGTAAAGAAGTGGTTGCTGGTTTCCAAACAGTTGTATTCCCCATTAATGCAACAGAGGTATTTAGATTGGCCGCTATGGCTGTAAAATTGAATGGTGAAATGGTAAAGATAAATCCTTCAAGCGGTCGGTATTCCATTCTGTTAATCATATCAAATTCGGTTGTCGGTTGATCGCCATAGATCTTTGCAGCGAAATACGCATTAAACCTAAGAAAATCTATTACTTCACAGGCCGAATCTATTTCTGCCTGATAACAATTTTTCCCTTGGCCCAGCATGGTTGATGCGTTCAACGTATTTCTATACTTTTTTGATATTAATTCGGCAGCCTTAATAAAAATTGACGCCCTTTCAATCCAGGAAATGTTCATCCAGTCGTCTTTTGCCTTTAGCGAGGCATCAACTGCCATTTGCACCTCTTTTTCTGTTGCCACATGATATGTTGCCAATACGTGTTTGTGGTCATGGGGCATAGTCAACTTTTTTATTTTACCTGTTCTAATTTCTACTCCCCCGATAATAAGTGGTATTTCAATTTCTGACCTGGATTGCAACTCAAGCTCATTTTGAAGCTTAATTCGTTCAGGGCTTCCAGTCAGATATTGATAAACAGGTTCATTTTTAGGTTCCCTGAAATTAAATATTGCATTATTCATTGTAATGTCTCCTTTATAAATTATAAATTATTACTCGATTTAATTTTAATACCTTGAAAAGCATATTGTCTTAGGTTCAGTCATTTCCTGAAGCGAAAATTTAATGCCTTCCCGGCCTAAGCCCGAGTTTTTAATCCCGCCAAAGGGCATAGAATCTAACCGGTAATCGGTAGAATCATTTATCATCACACCACCGCATTCAAGTTCATAAGCCGCTTTAAAAGCTATGTTGATAGTTGAGGTAAAAATTGCAGCATGCAATCCAAAAGGTAAACTATTTGACTTTTCGATGGCTTCATCCAGTGTTTCAACAGAATATAAATTTACCGTTGGCCCGAAAACTTCATCTTTGTGTATTTTTGCAGTTTCAGGCACATTTTCTAATACCGTTGGTTCCATTATTGCACCATTTCTGTTTCCACCACACAAACAAGTTGCCCCCGACTCAACAGCTTCTTTAATCCACGATTCTACCCTCCTCGCTTCTTTTTCTGTTATCATTGGCCCCATATCACAATCATCAGAAAGTTTATTACCGATTTTATATTTTTTTGTCAGGACAACGAATTTCTTTTTAAACTCTTCATAAATCTCATGGTGGATATATATTCGTTGCACACCGATACAGTTTTGTCCGGCAGCCCAAAATGAACCCGATACGCACGATTCAACCGCCAGGGTTAGATCAGCATCATGCCAAACAATAACGGGTGAATTAGAACCGAGCTCCATGCCAATTTTTTTAATTCCGGCAAGTTGGGTAATATTTTTACCGGCTTCAACACCCCCGGTAAACGAAACCATTCTGATGTCATCACTTTTCACCAATACCGGTCCTATCTTGTTCCCTTCACCTGTTATCACTTGTAAACATTCAGCAGGCAAACCCGAATCAAGAAAAGCTTCTGCTAATTTCAAGGCCGATAATGGCGTAACAGTTGCAGGTTTTAGAATTACACTATTTCCGGCCGCAAATGCTGGCCCTAATTTATGAGCAACAAGATTCAACGGGTCATTAAACGGAGTAATAGCTAAAATAATTCCAATGGGGATACGGTAATAATAACCAACTTTATTTTCGCCACCCGCAAACGAATCAAAAGGGATGGTTTCACCTAAAATTCTTTTCGCTTCTTCAGCTGAAATTCTTAAGGTATTTATACAACGATTTACCTCCTTACGTGCCTCTTTAATGGTTTTTGAGCCTTCCCTGGCTATCGTCAAAGCAAATTCTTCACGATGCCTGTCCACATAATCAGCTGTTTTAATTAATATACCTGTCCTTGCATGTACCGTCATTTTTCGTGCAATTTCAAACCCTCTCTTTGCCGATTCAATAGCAAGTAATGCCTCTTTTTCAGTTGCACCGGGCACCACATCAATCAGTGAATTATCATAAGGATCATACACGCAAATGGTTTCCTCGCCTGAAACCAATTTACCACCAATTAACATTTTCATATCGTTTTTTTTTAAATGAATTATACTATTATTAAGTAGCATTCAATTACGCCAGAAATATCACAATGATATTTCTATTTTTAATTTAAACATGATTAAATTGAAATGATGAATAACGCCATGGAACGGGCGTTAAATCCAACTATTAAGTGCGAATGGAAGTTGAATTTATATCAAATGATATGTTTCAAGGCACAGTTTCATATAAATTATTTTATTTATTCGTTATGCATAGTTATGCATAACGGTTGCAAATATATTCTTTTTCATTAAACAAAAACAAAATTTTAACATCCAAACTGACGCCTCATCGATCGCCTGCGTTTGCAACGTGGAGGTTTTTATTTTTGCATTTATCATGCCTTTTCTCCCCAAATATTTCTTAGTTTTTTATTTTGTTAACTAGTGCCAAAATCATCCTCTTATTTTAACCTGTCCTGCATATTGTAATGTAATTTTCACTTAAAATTCAATGGATATAATTAGCTTTGTTGATTGGATAAGCAAACCCTTTAAAAGAGATTTACATGAAATATAAACTCATTATCCTTTTAACAACCTCTTTTATGATCTCCTGCTCACAGAAAAAGACAGAATATACAGGTTATGAAGAATACCCAACACCCGTTTTGTCAAATCTTTGGTTACACTATAGCAAAGAAGACACTGAGTTTAAACTTTGGTCACCATTGGCTGAAAAAGTCCAGCTTAATTTATACGAAAAAGGGGAGGGGGGTAAGGCCTTCGATACACAACAACTAAATGCCGGTCAGGATGGATTATGGGAACGAAGGGTTGAAGGCGATTTACATGGTACCTACTATACTTATCAGGTTCAGATTGCCGGCAAGTGGCTTGCCGAAACGCCGGGCATTTATGCACAGGCCGTTGGCGTAAATGGAATACGGGCCATGGTGTTGGATTTGGAAAGTACAAACCCGCCAGGCTGGAACAATGACAAAGGCCCCGATATAAAACACACCAATGAGGCCATCATTTATGAATTACATGTCAGGGATATTACCATACATCCTGAATCGGGTTCAAGCAAACCGGGCACATTTTTAGGCCTGGTAGAAGAAGGAACCACTGGCCCTGGAGGCATAACCACGGGTTTTGATCATATAAAAGAAATGGGGATCACCCATGTTCATTTGCTTCCCTCTTTCGATTTTTCTTATATTGATGAAACGAAACTGGATAGTGCTCAATTTAACTGGGGTTATATGCCCAGGAATTACCATGTCCCCGATGGCTCATTTTCCACAGACCCGTGGAATGCAGAGGTACGGATCAGGGAATTCAAAGAAATGGTTCAAATCTTCCATAAATATGGCCTTGGGGTAATCCTGGATGTGGTTTACAACCATTCCGACAATGTCGAAAACTCTAATTTTAACCTGGAAGTGCCGGGTTATTACTACCGGACATGGGAAAATGGGAATCTGTCAAACGCATCAGGATGTGGCAATGAAACCGCTTCCGAACGCGCCATGATGCGGAAATTCATGTTGGAATCCGTTGCTTATTGGGCAAAAGAATACCATGTGGATGGATTCCGTTTCGACCTGATGGGTGTCCATGACATTTCCACCATGAATGAAATTGCAAAGACGTTGAAAGAAATTAACCCAACTATCTTTGTTTATGGCGAAGGCTGGTCAGCAGGCGATTCACCGTTACCATTTGAACAGCGGGCAGTAAAGCAACACATTCCTGAAATGCCGCAAATAACCGCCTTTAGCGATGAAATACGGGACGGGTTAAAAGGGTCTGTGTTTGATGATAAAAGCACCGGTTTTGTAAGTGGTGCAGCCAATACCGAAGAGTCGATAAAATTTGGTGTTGTTGGAGGCATTCAACATCCTCAAATCGATTATAAAGCGGTAAATTATTCCGATGCCCCCTGGACAAATGAACCGTGGCAGGCAATCTCTTACGTCTCATGCCATGACAACCATACCCTGTATGATAAACTCAGGGTTTCAAGGCCGGATGCCAGCGAAGAAGAAGTTATCGCCATGGATAAATTAGCCCAGGCAGTGGTAATGACGTCACAAGGAACCGCCTTTATACATGCCGGTGCCGAAATGTTAAGAACCAAAAAAGGAGAACACAATTCCTATAATTTGCCGGATTCCATCAACCAAATCGACTGGAAATGGAAGGTGTTGAATTCAAACGTTGTGGAGTACTATAAAAACCTGATTAGCCTGCGAAAGCAACATCCTGCTTTCAGGATGAATAGTGGCAGGGAGGTAGTGGATAATATTGCATTTAAAACGACAGAAAACGGATTAGTCAGCTATCAAATTAGTAATCATGCCAATGGTGATAAGTGGAAGAATATTTATGTAATTTACAATGCAAAAACCACCCCTGTGAGTTATAAATTAGATGGTGAATGGCAATTCGCCGTTTACGGAGATGATTTTCATTTTGATAAAGGTAAAAATGTTATTGGTTCGATTGACATACCGGCAATATCTATGGCCATTTTGTTTCAGGAAAATTAACAATCCTATAAATTAAAACATTTTACTGTGAAAAATATCACTTTGTTATTTATTGCTTTTACGCTGTTATCCTGTGCAAATCATCCAGTTGAGAATAATAATCAACAAAATGACAATAAATCAGAATCACTTGTGGTTAAAAACCTGGAAAAATTGGGCGAGGGATTTAAATTCACCGAAGGTCCGGCAGCAGATACAAGGGGCAATATTTACTTTACCGATATTCCCAATAACCTTATCCTTATCTGGACGTTGGAAGACAAACTTGACACCTTCACGGTAAACAGTGGGTCAGCCAACGGTTTGTATTTCGACAAGGACGAAAACCTGTTGGCTTGTGAAGGGGAAAAAGGACAAATTACATCTACAAATCCGGATGGTCTGAAAACAGTTATAGCCAGTGGTTACAATGGCATACGATTTAACCGGCCCAACGATCTGTGGCCCGACGGAAAAGGGGGTGTTTATTTTACCGATCCGAAATATGGACCTGAAGAAAATGAGCTGGCCCAGAATGGAATGCATGTGTACTATATCAAACCCGACCGTACTTCAGTGATAAGGGTTTGTGATGATTTCGAAAAACCAAATGGAATCATCGGAACACCGGATGGGAAAATACTTTATATCACAGACAATAAAGCCGGGAAAACATTTAAGTATGATATCCTGAGGATGGTACTCTGGCCAACAAAACACTGTTTGCAGATATTGGTTGCGATGGGATGACCATTGACGAAAAAGGGAATGTTTACCTAACTACCAATGACAAACCTGTGGTAGAAATTTTTTCATCTTCCGGTAAGCTGCTGGACACGATCGAAGTCCCTGAAAAACCAACCAATGTCTGTTTTGGCGGGAAGGACAGGAATCAACTCTATATTACTGCCCGAACAACATTTTACAGGATTGAGATGAATACGCGCGGTGTGAATTGATAGACGCATAAGGTGAGAGGAGAATACTTAGTGTCTTTATAAGGATATTAAGGTTTATTAACCTCTTTTAACCTTTCCTTAACTCCTTGATAACGTTTTATCAGTTAATTTTGAATTATTTTATAAATGATTCTGCGGTTCATATATTTTCAGAAAAAAGAGGCTTAAATAAATATCGGGGTATTTATACTCATTGAAATGAACAGTATTTAATATTAAACCAAAAAACCATGTTATTTAACCAAATTAAATTAGCCTTTAGAAATATCACCAGGGATTTCGGCTACAGCCTGATCAATATTCTCGGACTCACTATTGGCATTACCAGTACTTTATTTTTACTCATCTATGTGTTTGACGAATTAAGCTATGATACCTATCACGAGCACAAAGATGACCTGTATCGTGTTGTTTCAAATATTACCGAAACAGATGATGCGTTTACCTGGGTTGTTGCGCAGATCCCTTTCGCCCCGCAGGTTAAGCAAGACTACCCCGAAGTTGAAGATGCCATCCGTTTTGACGAAATTGGTAAAAGTTTATTTCAATATGAAGATAAGCGGTTTTATGATACGGAAGTTTATTTTGTAGATTCTACGGTTTTTAATATGTTTTCATACAATTTGTTTTCCGGCGATCCTAAAATAGCCCTCACCGAGCCAAATTCTATTGTCCTCACACGATCATTTTCGAATAAATTATTTGGCGATAAAAATCCCATGGGCAGCATAATCACCAATGAAGATCGTAGCCTGAAAGTGACAGGTGTAATGGACGATGTTCCCCAAAATTCACATTTTCGTTTTTCAGCGCTCATTTCATATTCGACCATCCCGGAACGTAGGGAAAGTTGGGGAAATTTTGGATTGTATACTTATGTAAAACTAAAGCCGGGAACCGACCCGGTGGCTTTTGATAAAAAACTGGAGGAAATGTATGATAAATTCATGGCTGATATTTTTAAAGAAGTTGGAGTTTATATTGACTATGAATTGCAGCCCATCACAAATATACATCTTTACCCGGTTGGGGAAGGCGAATCAGAAGCCAGTGGAGATATCCGCTTTATCAAGATATTTTTCCTGATTGCCATTTTTATGTTGTTAATTGCCGGAATCAATTACATGAACCTGACGACTGCAAGGTCGGCAAAACGGGCTCGCGAAGTAGGTATTCGAAAAGTGGTTGGAGCACACCAGGGTTTGTTGGTCCGACAATTCCTGACAGAATCTGTTGTGTTGACAATAATTTCCTTGATACTAAGCCTGGGCTTATGTTATTTGCTACTTCCAAATTTTAATGATCTCTCAGGTAAATCGCTTGACTTTACATTCTTTAACACCCCCGAGTTTTTATTTTCAATCCTGGTTATCATTTTTATCCTGGGTTTGTTGAGTGGCAGTTACCCTTCCTTTTTTCTGGCCCGTTTTCAACCGATTGTTACCTTAAAAGGAACTCCCAGGAAAGGGAATGTCCACGGTTTGTTGAGGAAAATTCTGGTGGTTGTTCAGTTTGTTATTTCTCTTGTAATGATCATCAGCACCTGGGTTGTCTACGACCAACTGGATTACCTGAAAAACAAAGATATGGGTTTCGACAAGGAACAGATTGTATCCATTACCCTTGATACCCGTGAAATGGTAGATAAACTCCCGGTATTGAGGAGTGAATTTATGGCCATTTCGGGTGTTAAAAGTGTTGGTTCAACCAATTCAAGGATGGGAGAAGGGACAGGCAAGGTTTTATTAGGTGTTGAGACTTCGGAAGGGATGCAGGACAGGGGAGTAAATATTGCCGGCTGTGACTATGAATTTATTAATACGCTGGGGATAGAAATTTTGCAAGGCCGTAATTTTTCTGAGGAATTTAAAACGGATTCGCTTGCTGTAATTGTGAACGAAACCATGGCAAAACGTTTTGGATGGGAAGAACCTTTGGGTAAAAAAATACTTTTTGGTGACGATGAAACAGCCCGGGTAATTGGTTTAATGAAAGACTATCATCAAACCGGTTTGTATAATCCGGTAGAATCCTTATTGCTTTTTTTACGTGAAAATGGCTCAGATGTATATGTTAAACTCGAAAGTCAGGATAATAAGGAAGTATTACAAAACCTTGAAGCAGCCTGGACAAAAACCTTCCCTTTATTACCTTTTGAATATTCATTTCTTGTAGATAATCTTTTTGAGCAAGTTGAACCTGATGAAAAAAGAGGGCTTTTATTTACCCTGTTTTCCATCCTGGTTATCCTCATTGCCGCACTGGGAGTTTTTGGTCTGGCTTCGTTTACGCTGGAACAACGGACAAAGGAAATATCCATCCGCAAAGTGCTTGGGGCAAAAACGCAATCGGTTGTGAAGCTTATTTTTACCGATTATCTGATCCTGATTTGCATTTCAATTCTCATAGCCTATCCATTGGCGTACTTTTTTATGAAAGACTTTCTTGAAAACTATGAATACCGGACAAGTCTTCATGCAAGTACCTTCGTATTATCAGCTATTTTATTACTGGTTATTACTTTGCTAACCATTGTTTATCATACCATAAAGATTGTCAATACAAATCCTGTGGAGGCATTGAAAGTTGAGTAATACACTTGTTTGTGGTTTTTGATTTTTTTATGAGAATAGATAGTATGTTTTAAAACTGCTATCTTTGTTTTAATGACCGGTAAGGATACATACAAATCGAAAACAATTAGATCCAAATTTATTTCCATTCAATTTTTATTACTCTTATTATTTTTTGGTAATTATTCTTGTTTCAGCCAGGATAATGACTCCGTTAAAAATTGCGAACAACAAGATATCGGCGACCTGTTTCGAAAAAAAGATAAACCACCAAAACCACCAAAGAAATCAATGATACTTGTTCTGCCCAACGTGAGCTCAAACCCGGCCAATGGGTTTTTAGTGGGAATTGGCGGCACCGCCGGGTGGTATTGGGGTTCTAAAGAAACGACAAGGGTTTCCATGGCAGGGTTTTCAACTGCGTTTACTACTAAACAACAATTTCTATCTTTTTTAAAAACCACCGTGTATACTGCTGATAACAAATTTTTCCTGCAAGGCGATTGGCGTTATTATATTTACAAGGCTCCCACTTGGGGCTTAGGTACAAATGCCCCCGACACGAATATTAATATACCGGCACAATGGTCGTGGCAGGGAACTGACCTGGCTGAAACGGACGGAGCGTATCCCATGGATTATAATTACATTAAAATTCATCAAACGGTTAATAATAAAATTATTGAGGATCTCTACGGAGGACTTGGATATCATCTCGATTATTATCATAATATTGCGGATCAATTGTTGAAACTTGATACCATACCATAACAGTTAACGCCTCATTATCTTTACTCGGAGTTAAATGATTTTAGTACAATTAAATATATACTTTCTGGTGTGAGTTTAAATGCTATTTATGATTCACGCGACAATTTAATGAATCCTTATAAGGGTTATTTTGCAAATATTATCTACCGTTATAACCCTACATTTTTGGCAAGCGACCAGAATTCTTCATCCCTTTGGCTGGAGTTTAGGACCTATGTCCCTTTATCGAATAAAACACCCAGGCATTTAGTTGCGTTTTGGACCTTTGGGAGTTTTTTGCTAACAGGTGATCAACCTTACTTAACATTGATGGGTTTGGGTGAAGATCAGAAATCAAGGTCTGGAAGAGCGTATGTTGCCGGAAGGTAGCGTGGCGCAGATCTGGTATATGGTGAGGTGGAGTATCGCTTTCCCATTTCACAATGTTCAAAAATATTAGGGGGTGTTATTTTCTTAAACGCTACTACAGCATCAAACAGGTATATTGATGTAAATTTGTTTGAATATGTGAGGCCAGGTATTGGATTTGGTTTTCGGTTGATGGTAAATAAACACTTCAGAACAAACATTAACCTTGATTTTGGCTTTGGCCACAAATCAAAAGGGTTTTATTTTTCTGGAACAGAAACGTTTTAGTTGATTTAAATTCGCCTTTTTGTTAATCCCTAAAACAATTTCATTTTTTTATAATTATGTCAACACCTTTTTACCAGTCATGGATTGTATTAGCTGTATTGGCTGGATATATCATGAGGATTTTAAACAATCCCTCTTGAATATTTGTTTGAATAATAATTAACATATTAAACATGAAAGACAGAAGAAATTTTATAAAAAAGATAGCGGCGGCAACATCTGCGGCAGCACTTGCCCCATTTGATGGATTCTCGTCGGAAAATAATAATGGAATGAAAAAAGCAGAAGTAAATAATATAAAACCGTTGGGTTTTCAATGGGAAACAAGCGACCCCTTTTTGTTTTGTGTACATCACGAGGACTTTTTTCCAAAAGGAAATGAAAATATGGGCCCCGATCCTTCCACATTGAAAGGTAGAGAAATAGGATCCGATTTTATGATAAAAGACGGATGGAGAATGTATCATGGAAGAACAGTGCCTGGTTTTCCC
>JAWKKL010000055.1:0-24891 GCA_041393275.1 Bacteroidales bacterium | reverse complement strand
GATTCCAATCAAAGATTATTCGAAAAAGTGTTAACCGAATCATCTACCTGGGGAAGTATTGAAAACATGATGTATGTTGTGGGTGCAACAAAAGCCGATATGCTCTCCAACATCCGCGAACTGGTGCCTGATCATTTCTTGCTGGTACCCGGTGTAGGCGCGCAGGGCGGCAGTCTCAGGGAAGTTGCCACGTACGGATTAAACAAACAATGCGGTTTGCTGGTTAATTCCTCAAGAGGAATTATTTATGCATCAAATGCAAAGGATTTTGCAAAAAAAGCCGGTATCGAAGCTAAAAAGCTCCAAACCGAAATGGAATCAATACTATTAAAAAATAATCTTATTTAATGCCACAAACCGCCAAATTCTGGATTGATCATCTTTCGCTCAGCAAACATCCTGAGGGAGGCTATTTTAGAGAAGTTTAAAGATCGGGCGTGTTTATTCAAAAAAAAGGGCTACCCAATAGATATTCTAGCTTCAGATCGTTTTCAACCAGTATTTATTTTCTATTAAATGGGAATGATTTTTCAGCCTTCCATAGAATAAAATCGGATGAAGTCTGGCACTTTTACGATGGGTCAGCTTTGATTATTTATATTTTGATACCCAATGGCAAATCAGTCCAGGTGAGATTGGGCAACAAACCGGAAAATAATGAAATATTTCAGTTTGTCATTCCAAAAGGAGCATGGTTTGCGGCAAAACCCGATAACGAGGATTCTTACAGTTTAGTTGGGTGTACTGTGGCTCCGGGTTTCGACTTTGATGATTTTGAATTAGGAAGCCGGACTAATCTTATCCGCCAATTTCCAAAATTTGAAAAGTTGATTTCCCAGTTTTCAATATTAGAATAAATTAACAACGATAAGCGATCGCATTAATATTCATGCCGGCCCCAACGGAGGCAAAAATGATATTATCCCCTTTTTTAACATCATGATCGCCAAACCGCTCCTTTTTTACAAGATCAAATAATGTAGGAACGGTTGCTACAGAGTTATTTCCCAGTTTATGAATACTCATTGGCATTATATTATTTGGGGCCTCTTTGATTTTATAAAGTCGAAACAGTCTTTTAATTATCTCCTGGTCCATTTTTTCATTTGCCTGATGGATGAATATTTTTTTAATATCATAAATATCAAGTCCCGATTTTTCAATTGTCTCTTTTACCACACCCGGAACATTATTCAATGAAAACTCATAAATTTTTCGGCCAAGCATTTTTATATACCTGATCTTTGGATCCGCATCAGTAATATTTGATTTTCCAAGGTATAAATAATAGGCTTCATCTTTTGTGTAGGTTTCGGCTGAAAAAGCAAGAATACCCCGTTGTGTGTCTTCTTCCACCAATTCCAGAATCGTTGCCCCTGCCCCATCAGAATAGATCATTGAATCCCGGTCATGTACATCCACCACTCTTGAAAGTGTTTCGGTGCCAATAACCAGGCATTTTTTTGCCATACCGTTTTTCATAAAAGCATCTGCATGGATAACACCCTGTATCCATCCGGGGCAACCAAAAATCAGATCATAAGCAACGCATTTCGGGTTGGCAATTTTTAACATGTGTTTTACCCTTGATGAAATACTCGGTAAGGTATCGGTTTGTATGGTTCCTTTCGGAATGTCACCAAAATCATGGGCTACAATAATATGGTCCAGTTCTTCCGGATCAATACCTGAATCCTCAATAGCTTTTTCAGCTGAAAAAAAAGCCATATCGGATGAATTTAAATCCGCCGAAATGTATCGTCTTTCGGATATTCCTGTTATGGCATGAAATTTTTCAGAGATCTCTTCATGTGAAATATCAAAAGCCTTGCTATTGGAATCATAAAACTTGGAGGAGGCAAAATCTGGGTTCGTTACAACTTCAGTTGGTATATAACTACCAGTGCCAGTGATTATAGTGTTTTTAAATTTCATATTATTCTGTCAAAATAATCGCTAAAATTACTAAACTATTTAAAGTAAATTTAAATAAGGAAATATAAAGTTACTACTATTGATTTATTTGAAAACAACTTACAATGATTTGAGCCAGGCTTCGAGTTTTTCAAAAGCTATTATTAGTTTTTTACAGTTGTTTTCAACAAAAAGGTCATCCAACGGTTTATCACCATAAGCCTTTGCAGCATCCATTGCTTTTTTTCCATTAAAATCAACATAGGCAATGCGTGTTGTAAATTCTTCCGGTTGTCTTCCAAAATCACTCCCAGGCAACATGGCAATACCTGTATCTTCAATTAGATGATCGCAAAATTCAACGGCTGTAAAAATTTCTTTTTGATGAAATTTCTGGGTATAATAACTAAAATCAGGAAACAGATAAAATGCTCCATCGGGTTTTGGACAGGAGACATTCATTTTATCAAACCTTGCACCCAGGTATTTAGCAATTGTTTTCAAAATCCGTCGTGAAAAATCCAGGTAACGTGATATTTGTTCACTCCCATTAAAAGCGGTTATCGCAGCATATTGAATGGGTGCAGAGGTAGCTGTATACGTTTCACTTGCCACAATGGCCATCGCATCCAAAAGCCAGGACAGGGATGGTGGAAATGTAAAAGTTCCCAATCGCCATCCACCGGCACCGCACCACTTGCTTAAACCACTGCTAATAATTGTACCTTCGGGATAATAACGGGCTATGGAAACATGCTTTCCCTGGTGGTGGGATAAGCCCGTAAATTTCATCAGAAATAAGTACAAGTTTATATTTTCGAGCTACTTCAGCAAGCTCTTTAAGTTTTTCAATGGTATACGTAGAACCGGTTGGATTGGATGGATAATTTAAAATTACTACCCTTGGTCTTTGGGGATCAGTACGGCAAATAAGGTCAAGTTTCTCCGGACTTAACCGATAACCATCTTCTTTAAGGGTTGGAACCCATTGAACATGCCTTCCAATAATCCGTGCCTGAGGAAAATATGAAACCCAGCTAGGTGTGGGAATAATTAAATCGCCATAATAAACCAATTGTAGAATAAATATTAATTCCTTCGATCCGGGACCAATCAATATATTCTCTGCCGTGCAATTTATTTTATTCACCCTAATATTAAATTCTGCAATTGCTTGTTTTAGCTCAGGCAGACCTTTAACCGGCAGGTAATCTTTTTTATGTGCGTAGGTTTTTAGTGAATCAACAACTTCATCCGGAACAGGAAAAGGCGATTGTCAAGACCCAATTTATAGACATCCTGATTATTTGCAAGGCGTTCAATGCTTTTTTCATTTATTGCGAGGTGGCTGACGGCCTTAATCCCCTGACATTCAAATTAATGTTTTTATCAATAATCGCGTTATTTTTCTTGCCCATTTTGAATAGTAATTTTGCTTCCTGTTTTATTGAAGCAGATTTTTAAAAATCTACTCTAATCCAGGCTTATTTTTTGTCCAGCATCCTGGCCCATTCAAAGTTTTTTCTTTTTTTCCAGTCGCCCTGGTGGTATAAATAACTGATCATTAGCGGTAATACTGAAGTTGCTTCTGCATACACCATTTGTTCATAAACGGTGTCTACTTTTCCCCATGATGATGCTTCCTTAAGGGTGGAACTTGAACACGCTCCATCGCGTGCATCGGCCACAGTAATTTGTACAGCGTACTTATGCATAGGGACATCTTCACCTAACATTTCTGCACAAATAACCGTGTCCTGAACAAAGTTTTTTGGTACTCCCCCACCAATCATAAATAAACCGCTTGTTTTTGCCGCCATTTTAATTTTTGTCAATTCCAGGAAATCTTTAACTGAGTCGATAGACATATGCCTGTCAGGATTTTCCCATTGATGTTTTACCAGGCCAAAACCGGCACTGCTATCAGTAAAGGCAGGACAAAAAACAGGCACATTGTGTTCATAACAAACCTGAATAAGTGAATCTTTCTTTTTGGAATGATCAACGAGATATTTTCCCATCTCGCGAATGAACTCCCGCGAAGAATATGGTCTCTTTTCAAGTCCGTCTGCAATATCTTTCACGATGAGGTCGCAAGCCTGTAGTTCTTCTTCATCAATATAGGTATCATAAATTCGGTCAATGTAGTTGTCCCTTAATAATTTATCGTCAACAAATGGAGAACCTTTATAATGTTTATATCCCAAAGCTTCAAAAAAGTCCATATCAACGATGGAAGCGCCGGTTGCTACAATGGCATCAACCATTTTGTTTTTTACCATATCAACATACACCTGCATACATCCCCCTGCACTTGTACTTCCAGCCAGTGTAAGAAAAACGGTGCAATCCGTGTCCTTTATCATACGGGAATAAATATCGGCAGCCGATGCTGTATCGCGCGAAGTAAATGACATATCACGCATAGCATTAATAATGGGTGTAGCATCAAACGATTTTATATCAATATGTTTGATGGTGTCTTTTAATAAATCCTTTTTACTCATGGGTGTCTTTTTGAAAATTTATAACTCAGAATCTTATAAATCAGTTTTGAGGCTAAAAAATCGGGAGCCTTGTTTACTTTATTTGGGCAAAGTTCTACCACATCAAAACCAACCAGGTTTTTTACTTTTATTACTTTTCTTAAAAAAACAATGGTTTCATTCCATAACAGGCCACCTGGCTCCGGAGTGCCGGTTGAAGACATAATGGAAGGGTCAAATCCATCCAAATCAAAGGTCAGGTAAACATTGTCTGTCAGCTGCTTTATGGCCTCATCCATCCAGGGTTTTCCATTTCTGATATCTTCAGCATAAAAAACATTTCCAGAAACAATAAATGGTTTTTCAATGGTATCCATGCTACGAATTCCAACCTGGACAAATGGAGCGATCTCTCTGGTTCTGGCCATAACGCATGCATGATTGTATTTACTTCCTTCATATTCAGGGCGAAGATCGGTGTGAGCATCAATTTGCAAAACACTGCAATTTTCAAATTTTTCAACATGCGCTCTGATAGCTCCAATACTTATAGAATGTTCGCCACCGATTGTAACGATAAATTTATTTTGATTAAGAAGCCTGCTTACTTCTTTATACACTTCCTTCGACATGTTCTCGGGACTGCTTTTTTCTTTTACCGGATCCGCTGTGTATATACCTTCCTTAAATACCTCCGAATCAGTTTCAATGTCATACAATTCCATATTTGCCGAAGCATCAAGAATAGCAGCAGGACCTTTGTCAGCCCCTTTTATCCAAGTACTTGTTCCGTCATAGGGTACTGGCAATACGGCAATTTTTGATTGAATAAAGTTTGTGTAAATATTGTCTAAACCTCCAAAATTCATATTACAAAGATAAAAATTTAATAACCTAGTATTTTCAACATCGACTTATAGCTTTGCTCTTTGGCAAATAACTTTGTAGTGTAGTCGCCATCTTCTGTTTTGTCAATGATAACGTGCTTAGGCGCCGGCAGCAAGCAATGCTGTATTCCACCATAACCACCAATAGATTCCTGGTATGCCCCTGTATGAAATAAACCAATATATTGCGGCGAGTCGCCATTCACTTTTGGTAAAAATACTGCGTTCGCATGAACTTCAGAGTTATAATAATCTTCCGAATCACAGGTCAATCCACCTAAAAACACCCTTTCGTATTCAGCATCCCAGTTATTGATGGCCAGGAGTATAAACCGCCGCTTTATTGCCCATGAATCAGGAAGTGTCGTCATAAATGAGCTATCGATCATATTCCAGGCTTCTCTGTCGTTTTGTCTTTTTGTTCAAGAATTGAAAATAATACGGCCCCGCTTTCACCGACCGTATAGGCGCCAAATTCGGTAAAAATATCTGGCTCAGGAACATTATTTGCTTTACAGGTAGTTTTTACCTGTGAAATACCCTTCAGCCATGTATTCAAAGTCAAAATCGAATCCCAATGAGTTTTTAATGGGAAATCCGCCACCGATATTTAAAGAATCAAGTTCAGGGCAAACTTTTTTTAGTTCGCAATACACATTCACACTTTTCCTTAATTCATTCCAGTAATAAGCATTGTCATGGATTCCTGTATTAATAAAAAAATGAAGCATTTTCATTTTAAAATTTGGTACTTTTTTAATCTTTTCAAGATACAACGGAACAACATCATTGTACCTGACCCCAAGACGAGACGTATAAAACTCAAATTTGGGCTCCTCCTCCGAGGCAATCCTGATTCCCAGTTTTAATTGCTTTTTTGGATCAAGGCTCATATATTTATCCACTTCTAAAAATGTATCAAGAATCGGTATAATATTCTCACATCCGGCTTCCCTGAGTTTCAAAATGTTTTCAATATACTGAGGCCGCTTAAATCCATTACAAATTATATACTTCGATTTATCATACTTTCCCTCTGCGATTAATTGCTCCACAATATCAAGATCAAAGGCTGAAGACGTTTCAATATTAGTTTCATTCTTCAGTACTTCGTCCAGCACAAATGAAAAATGGGAACTTTTAGTACAATAACAATAATAATAATCGCCATTATAATCGGCTTTGGCCATGGCCACATTAAAAAGTTTTCTGGCCTTTTGAATTTGTTTTGTAATTTTAGGAAGATAGGAAATTTTCAAAGGTGTTCCGTATTGCTTAATGACTTCCATTAAAGGTATTTCATTAAAATAAAGCTCGTTGTCAATAACATGAAATTCCTGCTGCGGAAATTCAAAAGTTTGCTCAATTAAATCGAAATATTTATTTTTCATTTGATAATTTATTGCATTTACATTGTCGACTATTTACTAATGTAAATTAATTGGATTTGCAAAAATAAAACAATCTAACTCAATTAATAAAAAATTATTAACTTATCTTAAATTTTGCAGAATATTTTTAAAATTGTATCTTTAATCCAATTTATAAAAATATCAACACTATGAAAATTAAAAAACACCATTTACTAATTGCGTTATTATACCTTACTTTTTCCACGCTTTTTAGCCAGGATTTTACATTACAAAAATTATGGGAAACACCTGACGTACTTACAACCAGCGAGTCCGTTTGCTATTACCCGGATGATCATAGCCTGTTTATTTCCTGCATTAATGGCAATCCTGTCGAGAAAGATGGAAACGGGTTTATAGCGAAAATATCCATCACTGGCGAAATCATCACTTTAAACTGGATTAATGGATTGAATGCGCCTAAAGGCATGGGACTACACAATAACTTTTTATATGTAACCGACATTGATGAAGTGGTGATGATAGATATATCAGCATCTAAAATTATCAAAAAGACTCATGTTGATGATGCTAAATTCCTGAACGACATTGCCATTGACAATGATGGAAATGTTTATATCTCGGATATGGCCACAAATAAAATACACATTTTAAAAAATGACAAGGTAGAAACCTGGCTTGAAAATAGTGAGATTGTCGGACCAAATGGTTTACTAATCTCTGGAAAAGATCTTGTAGTTGGTACGAAAAAGGGGATTTTCCACGTAAGGTTGAGTGATAAAAAGTTCTGGCATATGGTTAAAAATACAGGCGGAATTGATGGAATTAAAATGATTGACGAGCAACATTATATCATTTCAGATTGGAGTGGCAAAGTGCAGTTGGTAAATATGGAACGTGAACCTATTGAGCTTTTAAATACCACGGATGAAGGGATAAATGCCGCTGATTTTGAATATATAAAAAACAAGCATTGGGTTATTATCCCAACATTCAGCGACAACCGGGTAGTAGCTTACGAACTGAGGTAAAATTAATTCCATATTTTATTTCTTTGGCAAGGTATATGTATTTCATCGGCGGATTTAAACTTTAATTTATTCAAAATAAAAATAAAAGTACAATGAAAAAAATTGGGATATTACTTTTGGTTTTTGGATTCTCGGTGGCGAGTGCACAAAAAATTGGATACATAGAAATGGAACGAATTCTTGAAAAAATGCCTGAATACGAAAAGGCTAATGAAGAAATTGAATCTCAGGTAAAAGCGTGGGAAGCTGAGCTTGACAGTAAATTTGAAGATATTGAAAGCATGTATCAGGAATATGTGGGTTCAGAATCATCGCTAAATGATGAGATGAGGAAACAAAAGCAAAATGCTATAATTGAAGCTGAAAAAAAGGCGAATAAGTATAAAGATGAAAAGTTCGGGCGGGAAGGTGAAATTACTGAACTCCAGGAGAGCAAACTAAAACCTATTTATGATAAAGTATTTTTATCGGCGGAGAAAGTAGCCAAAGAAAACGGTTTCGACTATGTGTTTGATAAAAATGCTGATTCGCAATGGATATACACAAACCCCGATATGGATATTACTGATAAAGTTATCAATAGCATGGAAATAATAAAATAAAATAAACATTACAGGTGTGAAAAAACCGGCAACAAATATTATATGTTGCCGGTTTTTTTTGTTAACGATTTAGGATAAAATTCATGTAAATGAATACTCAAACATGGTTTTACAAATCAAAATAAATCCTTCCGTGTTCGACCGGGTTAATGCAAATTACCGGGATTTGGGCTTCGTTAAACATGATCCGTTCATTCCATGGGCCTAAATTAAAATAAGAAGTTCCCATTTGAGGCTCGGTAACAATCATAATCAGATCCATGTTGTGGGAAACTGCATATTCGGTAAGTTTTTTAGCCGATTCACCACCTTTTTCCGTTACATCAACTTCATATTTCACTTTTGCTTTTTTAAAAGCCTCGATAATTTGTTTCGAAATTATCTCAATTCGAGAGCTTTCTGCAGGATCGCTTACCTTTTCCTTATAAATATGAACGGTAGAATTAAACCGGCTTGCCAGGGCGATGGCATTGGTTACCTTTTGCCTTGCTTCGGTAAAGGTATTTATAGGGAATAGAATCCGGTTAAATCCAACATACCCTTTTTTCTGAACCACAAGTGTCGGAACTTTTGACTGTGTAATGACCTTTAATGCATAACTGCCAAAAAGCTTTTGCATCCCTACTTTACCGTGTGTTCCTAACACAATGATATTGGCACCAACTTCTTCTGCTTTTTTGTGGATAAGGTCAAAAATACTTCCTTCTTCATAACCTGTTTCAATTTCAACACTATATTGAAGCTTGAATTCATCAGCAATATTTATTAATTTTTGCCCAACTGCCGCGTTTAACTCAACATCATCCGCAAAAAATGCTTGTGTATCTTTGTTTATTACATGGTAAATATACACTTTAAAACCAATCGTTTCAGCAATTCGAACTGCGTGAGCAATGGCATTATGGCAGACATCTGAAAAATCTGTTGGCACCAGAATTACGTTATTAAGTTTCATATGTTAAATCTTAAAGGACAAATGTAAAGGTAAAAGTTGAATAATTAATATTACTAATGCTGAATTAAAACAACAAGCAATCTATTGTTTTGTTTCGTTCATTTTGGTAAAAGCCTCGTCAACAGGTTCCCACAATTCTATTTTATTTCCATCAGGATCCATAACCCATCCAAATTTTCCATATTCATATTCTTCAATGTCCCCAATTACTTTCATTCCTTTTTCCAGCAGGTTTTCAATAATGGCTTCGAGATTATCAACCCTGAAATTAATCATGAAATCTTTTTTTGATGGTTGGAGGTAATTTGTCGACTTTTCAAATACGCTAAACTGGGTATAACCATCCTTTCGAGGATCATCACTTTGTTTCCATCGAAACAAATGTCCGTATTCATCACATGGCAATCCAAGATTTTCTTCATACCATTTTTTAAGATCTTTGGGGTTTTCGGAGGTAAAAAACACACCTCCTAACCCGGTTACTTTTCCTTTGTTTTCCATTATAAATCGGCTAAATCAAAAAAGGTTTTTAGCTTGTGGCCAAAAACCATTTTTGATAATTTATTATTTGTATTAATCTCCTAAGGCAATAATCAAACCGCCCGTAAAATCACCCTGAATCATAGATGTGCCTGCTCCAACTGTAAAACCGGCTCCACCGGTTCCTACAGTAAATCCGGCGCCTCCCCAAAACATGGGCAGCATCATTCGGCCCTGCAAGCGTATTCCAATCCTGTCGGAGAACATTATTTTTGCCCCACCTCCGAGGGTAACCGAAAATACCCATTCATCATCATAGGTAACTGTACCTGAGGAACTCTTTGGTATAAAATAAGTTGTACCAAGCGTAAAAGCGCCAAACGGACGAACATTGTCTAAATCCATTTCTCGAACACTTCCAATTTGGATATATCCTACATTAACATCAAATGGATTGGAACCGAGATATTCATAGTTATAATAAGGATTAAATTTAGCTGATGTATTCATTTGGCTCCAGAAAACTTCCAATTTAGTATCCCGTGCAACTTCAACATCCACGGCTACACCATAATTTGCCGCATTTTCAATTTTGAATTCACCCTCATAAAATTGGATTTTACCGCCAAACTGATAACCGCCAAATGGGGTGATTTCTACTTTACCAAGCTGTGCAAATCCTAACACTGGAGCAATAATCATCAATAAAACGGCTATTGCTATTCCTGACAATGTATTTTTATTCATATTTCTTTCTATTTCGTGTTAATGATACTAATCGCCCCAGGCAAAGCCAACACTCAGGCCAAACCATGAGTAATCAATTGTATCTTTTGTTTTAATTACATAATGATACCGTGCGCTGATATTAAAATGGGTATTCATTGAAACAGGATAAATCAGGCCAACTTCAGGTGAGAACCCAAAATGCCAGTAATTGTTCTCCAACGACCAGACTCCCACGTTTACGCGCTGAACCATTTTGTAGGCTCCAATACCTCCACCAAGATATACTCTTGGCTCATAACTATCAGTTCCCAGATAATAATGAGCCTGAAGAAGAATTGGAAAGGCATTTAAATATCTGTATTGTGTTCCTGTCAATGTTGTCGAACCGCTTTCATAAGTTTCATTTGCCAGTTTTTCATAAAAGGTTGACCAGGTAAACAAACCACCCAGCGAAACATTGTCAGATACAAAGCCGCGGCCTTCAAAAGTAATTCCCCTGAAACTTGGGCTGCCAATATAATCGGCAGTTTCGCCCATGCCAAATGACATGGTGTAATTCATTGTATAAATTGATTGCGAATAACTTGCGCCTGCAATCATCAAGGCGACTATGGTTGAAAAAATATATTTCATAATTGTATTTTTTACTTGGTTAATAACTTATTCGCCTCTTAAGTAAGGAGATTGCCTGAATGCCTGTTCAATTCCTTTGGTTACCCTATCCTGTGTTGCAGAAGTACTTGACCCGACGACTCCATTAATTGCTGCTTGCCACTCAAGATAAATGGTTTCATTTTCCTCATCTACTTTTGTTGGGTCAAACAATCGCCATACTATTGTACCCGTTTCATACGAAGTAACATAGGTAGGGTAATATGGATAATAACCCCAACCATAACCGGGATAACCCCAATATTGTGAATCTTTATACCAACCCCAGCCCCAGCCAGGATACCAGGGATAACCCCCATAAACATTGTAGTTGGTTACTTTAGCAACAGTTACTACAATAGCAACATCGGGGAGTTCACCCTCAATGATATTTATTTCTGTTGTGTCAAGCCTTTGCCAACCTAAATTATCAAACTGATCAGCTAGCTGTTCTATCAGCCAACTATCCAATGAATAGTCAGGATCTTCACCGGACTCTAGAACATGCTGAACAGAGTCTGAAATATAATATGTTTGAACAGCTTTGAAGTTATACTCTTCACTATAGTCCGTTACAACAAGGTCTGTATCACTGGTGTATTCAGCACCTCCAGGGTAACAAGCATTAAGCCCGATTATGATACCAACGAGCATACCAATTTTAAATATTACGTTTTTCATGAAAATGTTTTTGTTATTAATTATTAATCCGGGAAATTCAACTATTAAAAAATGTATAAATCGTGATATTAATTCATATATCAAGGGCAAAAGTAGGTAAAATTATTATTTGAAATCACCCTACAAAACGAATATTTATTAAGAGCAAATTTATGTTAACAAATACCCGTATTAACTCTTAATAACAATTTAACTCTTCCACAATTTGTAAAAATAAAAACCTCTATTTTTGATGCACTATAATTGCAGGTAATTAAAAATTAAACAAAAAGTCAAAAACTTAAATAGATGAAAAAGAAACTACTAATCACTGTGCTTGCTCTGGCCCTAATTCATTTTACATTTGGCCAGGGAATTGAAAATCCGGGATTCGAAGAATGGGAAGATGCCGGAACGGTAATCGATGAACCGGTCAACTGGAGTTCCATTAAAACATCCGATGCTGGGCCAACTGTTAACAATGCGGCACCGGTTGTATGGGGACAGAGTACAGAGAGCCATACAGGAAATTACTCTTTGAGGTTGGAAAACATATTGGTTTTGGGTGTTATAACTGCCACCGGTACAATTACAAACGGGAGGGTACATGCAGACTTTAATCCGACGCTCGGAACAACCTATACAAATCCGGATGACGACAGGTGGCATACTCCTTTTACAGGCCGTCCGGATAGCATTTCGGCCTGGTTTAAATATACTCCGGTAGGAAACGATACATCCCAAATCAAAGTTTTACTTCATACCGGCGATGGTCAATGGCCTTTACTGCCCGCCAATGAATCTGGGAAAATTGCAACAGCTCAAATCAATGTAACAGGAACTATTGATACATGGACAAGATTTTCAGCTCCATTTACCTACTTTAGCGAGGAAACCCCTGAGTATATCCTTTTTAACTTAACAGCCGGCGCCGGACTTGAAGCTGTTGTTGGCAGTGTTGTTTTGTTGGATGACCTTGAATTGATTGGTGAAACAAACAGTATTAATCATTTTCAGGCAAATGAAACATTTATTTACTATCAGAATGATGCAATCCATTTTCGAAACACCCATGATAATCAGGTTCAATTTAATAAACTGGAAATTATTAACCTGGATGGCAGGATTTTCCTTTCAGCAATTTTAGAAGATGGACAAAATAACATAAAGGTCAATGCACCGGATGGATTATATATGATAAAATTATCCGGGGAAGAAGGTGTTTATACTCAGAAAATATTCATCAAATAGCATCATTTTTTCAAGCAGTATATGTTCCTTAAAATCATAGCTGACTTTAAACCGGAACAAAATATATGTTGAGTATTATGGAGCATAAGGTTTTTTACAATATTGCTGTCTCATTATTTTTTCTCCTTCTGTCCGGTCATATTTGCGCGCAGAAAAATGGCTTTTTTTCAGGGACAGTGCTTGCTGATGATACAGGCGAAACCCTTATAGGGGCAAATATTAAAGTCCAACGAAATCCTTCATTGGGGATTGCATCCGATATGAATGGAAATTTTTCTTTGGAGGTACCACCCAATACATACACCTTTGTGGTTTCATATACCGGTATGGCAACCGATACCCTGACCCTTACAATTGAATCAGGAAAAACAATTGAAAAAATCATCCGGTTAAAAACATTTACATCAGAACTTGCTGGTGTTGAAATTAAAGTGGGGCGGTTCGACAGAAAGATAGAAGATATCTCAGTATCAATGGAAATCATCACTCCCGATCAAATTGAAGCAAAGAATACGTCGAATATTGAAGAAATTTTAAATTACACTCCCGGATTAAATATACTTGATGGGGAACCTCAAATCAGAGGCGGAAGCGGTTTTACCTTTGGTGTTGGCAGTAAAGTGGGGGTATTTATTGATGATATGCCGGTGTTATCAGGCGATGCCAACCGTCCTTACTGGGAATTAATTCCCTTAGAAAACCTTAAACAAATTGAGGTTATTAAAGGTGCATCTTCTGTGTTATCGGGTTCATCTGCACTCAGCGGGGCAATTTATATGCGGACAGCTTCACCCCAAATTAAACCCATGACAAAAATCAGGGTTTATAGTGGCCTGTACACAGCGCCAAAATATAAATTTATGAAATGGTGGGAAGAAGCGCCGCTAATTGCCGGAGCAAATTTTCTGCATACACAGGTTAAAAATAATACGGATATTGTTATAGGCGGAAATGTCCGCTATGATCATGGGTACGAAGGGCCTCCCGTAACCCTTCCAACGGTAAAAGATACAATTACAAATTTTTCAGAATCCCAAATGTCAGAAAAAAGTATTGGACTAAATTTCAACCTCAAACACAGAAATAAAAAATATAATGGGTTTAATTACGGCGTGAATGGAAATTTCATGCTTGATAAAACCAAAATGATGCTGGCCTGGCTTGATGATTCTGCAGGATTTTACAGGGCTTACCCTGGGGCGGTTATCCTCCAGGACAACTTTATTTTTTACGTCGATCCGTTCATCAACTATTATTCTAAACTGGGTTACCGTCATAGCTTCAAAAGCAGGGTTATGTACAACGATAATCAAATGAGCAATGATCAGGCAATAGAAAATACGGTAATTTTTACAGATTACAATTATAGAAGGGAATATCCAAACCTAAATGATTTTAAGTTTATTGGCGGATTCTCAACTCAATATACCAATTCATCAGCAATAATGTACAGGGGGTCCGGTTCGCCTAACAACCGTTTATTTAATTTTTCGGGTTATGCCGAAATAGAGCATAACATTTTGAAAGTTATCAACCTGGTAGCCGGATTCCGTATTGAGTATTTTGCATTAAATGATGAAACTCCCGACACAAAATCAGTATTCAGGGCAGGTGCCTCACTAAAACTTATGCAAGAGACGTATCTTCGCATGTCAGTCGGGCAGGGTTACCGCTACCCGACAATTGCCGAACGGTTTATCACGCTTGACCTGGGCAGCTTTGGCGTATTTGAAAATCCCGAACTTATTCCCGAATCAAGTGTAAATGCAGAAATCGGCTTAAAGCAGGGGTTTAAATTTCTAAACTACTTTGGGTATCTTGATGTGGCTGTTTTCCAACAAGATTATAAAAATACCATTGAATACCTGTTTGGTTTCTGGGATTTGGATAGCGAAGGAAGTCCTTGGGGATTTAAATTTATGAATACCGGGAAATCAAGAATAATTGGCATAGATATATCACAAACCGGAAATGCCCAACTTAGTGAACATCTTACCATGAGAACCGTTTTAGGCTATAATTATATTTTACCGAAATCAACCCAACCCGATTATATTTTTGCGACCGATGCCTTAGGAAATGATTACACTTATATAAGCACAAGCGTAAACCCGGAAAAAGAAATTTTAAAATATCGTTTTCTTCATACCTTTAAAGGCGATATAGAATTTCAATACAAGGGATTTACACCCGGGGCCAGCTTTAAATATTTTAGCCGGATAGAAAACCTTGACAAAGCCATCGAAGACTTTGAGAACACAACAGAGGCTGCTGGAGGGTCTATCCAACCAATTAAGTACATGGATTATTTCGAAAATAACAACAATGGAAGTTTCGTCGTCGATGTGCGGTTAAGCTATTCTTTTTTAATAAAACATAAAATAAGTATCATGGCTAATAATCTTGCCAACCGTTGGTATTCGTTACGCCCTTTGAAAGCTGAAGCCATGAGAAGCATCCTGCTGCAATACACATTAAAATTGTAAAGAACTATCGTGTCGACAAAAAAATCAAAAGTAATAGAGGTTTTAATGCCCCCTGCTGTGGGGTATTCGTTTAAAATTTTAGTTCAGTTTTTATTTCAGAACAAAATCAGCCTGAGGTATTATCCACGGTTATTCATCATCGGTATTATAAACCTGATAAATTTCCCTTTTAGGACCTATGAACGGCATTTTATAAATCCCCGGTTTAAAAAAACACCCATTGAAAATGAACCGGTTTTTATCATCGGCCATTGGCGAAGGGACAACCCATTTACACAACCTGCTCAGCCGCGATAAACAAATGGGGTATTGCACAACCTACCAGGGCGTTTTCCCCGACACAATTTTTAATAAAATTGGGCTGTTCCTTTTAAAGGATTTACCCGGATATTAATCCCAACCACACGCAAAGGGGATAATGTAATTTTAAATACCGATTATCCGCAGGAAGAAGAATTTGCCCTGGGCGATAAAGATTTCCTTTGTTACTATTATTTCTGGATGTTTCCACGCAAAACTAAATTGTTTTATGAAAGATTTCTGCGGTTTCAGGGTATAAATGAAAAACTGGCAACAAAATGGAAAGAGGATTACAAATTACTTATTAAAAAAGCACTTAAGAATACGAACCGAACTCGGTTTCTCTCAAAAAACCCTCCAAATACCGCGCGTATAAAGGTGTTGCTTGACATGTTCCCCAACGCAAAATTTATTTTTATTCACCGGAATCCGGTGGAGGTATTTTTATCCACACGAAACTTTTTTAATAAAATGATGCCTTACCTTCAGTTGCAAAAATTGAACCTGAAGAACGGGAAAAATTAGTTTTGGAAATATATCAGAAAATGATAATTGATTATCTTGAAGATAAAAAACTGGTTCCGGAAGGAAATTTATTGGAAGTTTCATTTCATGAACTTGAAAAAACCCGTTGGAGACGATGAGAACGATTTATTTAAAGCTCAATTTACCCGGTTTTGAAGAATCGAAAAGTTCTTTTGAAGAATATATCAATTCGATGAAAGATTACAAAAAAAACAAACACACCATTGAAAAAGAAACCATTGACAAGGTTATAAAAAATTGGGGATTTTCGATGGCTGAATGGAACTACGATTTACCAGGCAACATGGAAATAATATAAAAAGAAAATTTTAAATTTATTTTTCTTTTTGTTCTTCTTCCTTTTTTGGGGCAAGGTTTTCAACATCAAAAACATCATCTGATAAACCCTGATCGAAAATAACATCTGTCATTTCAATTACCGTCGAATGTTCTTTTTTAAGGTCTGCCATTATAACTTCACTTGCATACCAGTACTTTCCAGATTTCTGATAAGTATAATGAGCTTCTTTAAACAATTCATCACGCTTGTCGTAATATTCCATTTTTATGGGGTAAAAATTTGTTTTATCAACCTTTACCATTATTTTATTATAGCTTGATTTATCAGACTTTGGGGTTAATTCAAGAATAAATCCATCATTGGTCGTTTCTGTTAACTTAGGATCGTAGCGTTCGGCATAAGGCCTCGCCTCCATATCTTCGTACGAAAAATCGGTCCCTGTAAAGGCCTGGCTTTTTGCCAAAAGGGATATCTTTTTGGGTTTTCCGAAAGCGGGCATATACATCCACATTACATCATCAGGTAGAGAAAGCGTGGCAATACCTGCCTGGGATTCAGGTTGGGTATATTGGTACAAGCGTTTGTCTTTACCTTTTTGTTTCATAATCGCTTCGCGCACTTTTTCTTTCCCCGACTTATTATTTGTTGTGATTTTAACAATGGCCTGTTTATCTTTTGGGGCTTGCATTAATGCATCCATTTTATTAAGTATGCTTAACGCATCCTGGCTATATGAAATATTAATTGAAAAAATTGAAATACAAAATAATGTGATGGCAAAAGTTCTCATAACAATATCTTTTTAAAAATTCAAAATTACTATTTTCTATGCACAAGGATTAAAATTACCGGCAATAAAGTTAATGCACCCTGGCTCGATCCGATCATGCTCAATGCAATAAGGAAGCCAAAATATTGAAGGGGAACCATTTCAGAAAATATCAGTACGAGGAATCCACCGGAAACTGATAATACATTTATAAGTATTGCTTTTCCGCTAATGGTAATGGTTTCTTCGAGTGCTTTTTTAACATCGCCTGTTTGTTTAAAAATATGGTTAAAATGAGAAATTACATGAATGGAATAATCAATGCCGATTCCCAGGGCGACGCTTGCCACCAGGACGGTTGCAATATTTAATGAAATTCCGGTTATTCCCATTACCCCAAATAAAATTATGATGGAAGCTACAATGGAAATTGTGGCATATACACCTCTAATTAATGATCGTAATATCAAACCAACTATGATGATAACAAAAAATACAGCAATGGATAAACTAAGCAATTGACTATTTATTAAACTCCTGTCCATAGTAATATCTACGAAAGGCATTCCGGTAATCTCAATGGTGCATTCTGTCGAACTGTTTTCCTTTATAAATTGGTGCATATCGCCTGCGAACTTTTTCTTAGCCTGGTTATCGGGCGATTTAAATTTTGAAATGATGATCCCTTCATCCAAATCCTGAGATACAAAGCGGTCGAGGGTTTCGTTGCCATCAAGTAAAAACCAGAGTTGCTCAATCATGTCGCGGTCGTCCGGAATTTCGTAATTACCACCGATCAAACCATTTAGTTCGATGATAAGATCGGCAATGGATTGTGTGGTATAAATATCCGGGCTTTGTTTCATAAAACTGGCCGTCTTTTCCATCATTTTTAATACTTCCGGACTTTGTACATCTCCTTTAAAAAGCACAAATATTGGTTTTGTTCCGCCAAACTTTTCAACCATGATGCTCTCGGCCTGGCGGGTTGGATTTCCTTTTTTGAAATACTCCTGAATATCTACACTCCGTTCGATGAAGAAAATACCAGCGATGCTTAAGGTTATCAATATACCCCAGGATGTTAAAATATATTTTGGATGTTTAAATAATAAATTATTCAGTGGCAACAGCATCTTTTCCGATAAATAAGACTTTTCCTTTTGTTCTTTTAAATGTGATTTGTTTTTTCGGGAAACCGGCATCACAGATAAAACAGCCGGTATAAAGAAAATCGTTAGCAATGCAGAAAATAGAGTGCCAAGTGCGGTAAATATTCCAAAATCCCTGATCATGTTAAGATAAGCCCCGAATATAAAAGAAACAAAACCTATTATGGTAGTAATAGCAGCCAAAATGATGGGAATTATCAAATACACCATTGATCGTTTCACCGCTTTTACCTGATCGTTCTCGAAAACCTGGTAAACCCGGTTAATTACATGAATAGTATAAGCCGTTCCGACCGCTAAAATAATGATAGGGATATTGTTCGAAATCATTGACATTTCGTAACCACCCAGGGCCATGATGCCAAGCGTCCAAATTATGGCAATGGCAGCGGTTAACAATGGCAGGAGTACACCCCTAACCGAACGGAAACTTAGCATCAATATCAATGCAATAAGGAAAAAAGCAATAGGAAGTAGGCGCACAAGATCGCGGGTCATTAAATCGGAGATATAGGTTACCAGCATGGGCGATCCGATGTAATATAATTTCTCAGGTAAATTTAGCGAAGCCGTTTTATCTTTTACCCTTGCGGCAACTTCTTTTACGATTGCGTCTTCATCTAAGGTAAAAATAATCAATGCTGAAGTGCCATCATCCGAAACAATGGAACCTCTATACATTTCCTTGGCAAATACCCGTTCGCGTAGTTCATCCAATTGTACCGGGGTTTCAGGCATATCATACTCATCCACGAGTTTCCCGATGTCAAGTCCGTATTCGTTGCTTTTTATATCAATGATGTTTGTCAAACTTGTAACAGAAGTAATACCTTCAATAGTAGCGAGCGAATCGGTTATGAGTTTAATATGGGAAATAACATCTGCCTGAAAAATGTTATCGGTTTCTAAAATTACAATACCCATATTATTGCCACCAAAGCGTTCACCAATACTTTTTAATAAAACGGCGTCCTTGTCATCGTCGGGCAAGGAACTTAGAATGTCAGAATTAATTGATAAAAACTGCAAATGATATCCCAGATAAAGAGAGGTACAGAGAACCATTATTATAATTGGCCACCGTAATGCAATTACTTTTTTTACGAACTTTTCCAAGGTAGAAGATATAATTTGGTTGTTTATTATTTATAATTTGCATTAAAAACAATTGTGCGAAAATAATTAATTTATTTCCTATTATCAGTGATTTACGATGCGATTTTTTTGACCCACTAAAACAAAAATGGGAATACTGCTTTTCTCTTCGAAGGGTAATTATCAAAATTTTGAAGATACCACTTATGATGATCTATGGCGCGTGGTACCAGATTAGCAAACGTCCAAACAAAAAAAGAAAGAGATGGGAGACACCATGTCATCAAAGCAAAACCACCCCATTCAATGATTTCGCCAAAAAAATTCGGGCAGGATATGAATTTAAATAAACCACCTTTGGGTATCTTGTATCCCGTTTCTCCCGGTTTTCTAAGGCTCAGCAATATTTTATCGTGATATTGATTAATAACAAATCCTGAAAGAAATAATAAAGCACCAAAAACAAACCGTGGGTCGCTAAACCATCCAACTGAATAACCCGGCGACAAAACTCCAAACCAATATCCATTGATAAATCCGTTGATCAAATTAAAAAATACCGCAAACAACATAATGGCTACCGGCATTTTTTTCTTTTTGGTTTTAATAATAATTGGGAAAATTATCGCCCGGTAAGTATAATGAATAACCCACAACATAAAGGCAATGAGGATCATTTTATCGGCAAAACGATCGGCTTTTATTATAAAAAAAGAAAAAACCAGCAACGAAGGAATTTCCATAAGTACCCATGCAATGTTATTGTTGATCATGGGACCCCAATTGGTTTTTGAATGCCTGCCATAAGGCGCTGTAATGGTTAATGTAACAGGAAAAATCAACAAAGCAATGCCGATCCACGACCAGACGATTAGGGTAAAAAATTCGGGTGAAATCATAAGGTTAAATCAATCGTTGTTTTTTGAACCAATCGAAGGTATCAAAAAGTGTATTACTTAAAGGGCGTGGATCATAACCTAATTCGTTTGCCGCTTTATCATGTGAAATATTCCGGCTTGAATCGCGAAGAATATCAATTGAAGCCGATGTATATAAAGGATGCTGTGAAGTTATCACCGACCAGAGTTGAATAAAGGGCAAACCAATCCGGGCAACTATTGGTGAAACCACTTTTGTGGGTGTTTTTAATCCCGAAATTTCGCTTACCAAAAGCGAAAGATCTTTTAAACTCATCCATTTTCCTCCAAGTATATACCGTTCGCCTGCCCTGCCCTTTTCAGCCGCCAGGATAGCGCCATCGGCAACATCCCGCACATCCACAAAATTATAACCTCCCTGCACAAGCATGGGCAACTGATTTTATAAATCTTAAGTAAAGCCTGTCCCAGGAAAGAGGGCTGAAAATCGTTGGGCCAATAATTGCTGTCGGATTTAATATAACCGCATCTAAACCGTTTTTACATTCCTCTATTATTAATTCCTCAGCTTTTGCTTTGGCTTTTTCATAAGCCAGCTTACTATCAGATATTAAAGGATTAGTTTCGCTGAGGACCGCATTGGTATCTGTAACTTTCAGGCAATGTATGGTGCTGAAATGAATAAAGCGTTTTACATTGTTCTTTTTGCAGGCATCAACAATATTTTTTGTTCCATCAAAATTCGTTTTAAAAACAAGTTCTTCATTTTTATTGTCAATAGAAATTATGGCGGCCAGATGATATACAACATCGGTTCCCTTAACTAAATTGTTTGCAGCATCCTGATCTAAAATATCACCCCGATAAATTTCAGCTCCCAGAGCTAATAAATCATCTTCGTTGTTATGAACAAGAGCGCGAACAGAAAATCCCCGGTCAACCAGTCTCTGACAAAGCACACTGCCCACATGACCACTGGCACCTGTTACGGCAATTTTCATGCGATTTTATTTTGGTAATTTCCCATCAACTCCGAATTGTTGCCAAAGATATAATTATATTTAATGACCTAATTCAGATTATTTAAATGTCACTAAAAAATGAATAATCAAGAATTCTATACAATTATCAGTAATGTTCAAATCACAAAATATTATGCCTACTTTTGCCCACTTAATCAGAATTAAATAATTCAATCAAATCAATACATAAAAAAATGATCAGAAAAATGACAAGAACTGCCATGATTGCGGTAATTTTAATCGTTGTATCCGTTAGTGGATTTGCACAAGAAACACTTAAAAGAATTGCTGAACGAGGTGAACTAAGAGTAGGTATGACAGCCACACAACCTCCTTTTTGCATGAAAGCCAAAGATGGAAGCATTATTGGATATGAAGTTGACCTGGCAGATATGTTCGCCTCAACAATGGGGGTTAAACTCACCATCGTTGAAATCCCTTTTGACGGGCTATTGGACGCGCTTGAATCAGGTAAAGTTGATGTGGTGATGTCAGGGATGACGATGACTTTAAAAAGAAATATGAAAGTTGCTTTTGCGGGTCCTTATATTTTATCAGGAAAATCTATACTAACAAAATCACCTGCATTATCTAATACCGATGATGCCGAAGACCTGAATGATGAAACCATAAAATTGGTCGTCTTGAGAGGGTCAACCAGCGAAACATATGCAAGAACTGAAATCCCTGATGCAGAGATCATCCTGGCAAGTTCCTACGAGGAGGCAATAACAGCCCTTGAAGAGGGAAGTGCAGAAATCATGGTTGCCGATTACCCTATTTGTGCTTATACTGCTTTGGTTCAGCCGGAAAGAGGATTAATTACCATTGATGAACCGCTGACCATAGAACCCATTGGTATAGCATTGCCACCAAACGATGCTCATTTCCATAACATGGTTAATAATTACTTGAACGGATTGATGCTGGTTGGTATTTTGGATATTTTGGAAGTAAAATGGTTTGACTCAGGAGAGTGGGTTGAACTGGTGAAATAAATAATCCAATTTATAAAGCAAATCCCTGTCCTTTTCAGAACAGGGATTTTTTATATAATGCACTTCTTAACCCTGACTATCGGAATCAGCAGATAAAAAAATCGATTAAAAATAAACCATAATAAAAGAAATTCTCTGACCATCTTTCTTAAATTCAAACTTTGCATCTTCATATTTGGGTGGCCCCATTTTAGCTTTTGCATTATTTGATGCTCCTGTTCCCTCTTTTGGTATTCCGATCCAGTTGGTATCCAATTTTTCATTCTTATTTTCATCATGATAGGCACTAATAGCATATTCGCCAACAGGTAAATTATTAAATTCAGCAGTGGCCCTGCCATTTAAAATTTTTACATATTTTGCCTGCACCATTTTCTCCTCACCACCAGGATAACCCTCTTCTCCATTATGAATGGAAATGGCAACCTGCCCATTCTCGTTTCGGAATTCAGTTATTTCAACAATCAATTTTCCGGCAAACTGAGCATTTAATGTTTGACAGCTTAGAAGAACTGAAATAAAAATAGCAGGAATTGCAGAGAATCTCATAATCGAAAATATTTGCTAAATAATATTCGTGGGGCAAAGTTAAATTACTTTTTCATGATCTCACCATAATTCATGTTGCACGGGTGGAATAATGGGAAGTCAGGAGCATACTCTGACAGCCAGGAAAAATTGTCAGAAGGAAACTTCTTGCAATCTAAAATTACATAGGGTAAAATTGCTAAAACTACTTTTCATCAGTTGCCTCTTTTTCTGCCCTTTTCTTTTCTGCTTTCTTTTTCCCTATTGGGATATTAGCCAAAACATATAATGAGGAATTATAGGCTTTTGGGCCCAGGTCATTTTTATATATATTGGTCAATCCAACATAATAATAAACCCCAATTTTCCAACCCATTGAACCTTTGGACTTGTATCCGATTCCACCATCCACACCACCATCAAACCATTTGTACAAGCCATTGTCCTTTACACCATATTTTACATCATAATGTAGATCATGATCTTCTACTTCAACAGTGTAGGTGTCAATGGTTTTAAATACCAGCCCAATTTGTACACCACCATCAACATAAATTCCACTTTCGCTTAAATACCTGAGGTTTATGGGAACATAAAAAGTATTGAACTTTTTTGTTATTGTACCTCCAAAGTTTGCAAACTCACTGTAAACCGTGGAATCGATTACTCGATTCCCGGAATAATTCATTGGAATATTCGTTCCACCTACATTTGATTTTACAAAAACTCCAGTCCCAAGATACCAATGTGGATTCGTTGAAAGCATATAATCAAAATAGAAACCCAATTCAAAGTCTCGCACTCCTTTTGATCCATCAATCCCTCGTATATAAGAATAGTTAAAACCACCACTCAAACCAAATTCAAGTTTAGGTGTATTAAGATTATCCCCAAAAATAATTGAGAGTAATACCTGTCCCTTGGCCAGTTGCACTGATGAAAACATGATCAGGGTTATTATTACGATCTTTTGAATTTTTTTTACCATTGTTCGATTTTTAATATTTATACTGCCAATAAACCAGAATAAAGCTTTCAAAGAATATGTTTTTCATGCTTTCTGTTTCTTTGGCGAAATTACTTATTAAACATAGTATATGCAAAGAATAATATATTCTGTAAAATTCTTTTTGTAACAAAATCATTGATCCTTATTCCCCGCAGGAGACTGAGAACATTTTATTAAAACCTAAGATTTTACAAATACATTTTTACAAGTTACTTGTTTATTCTGGAGGATATTTCGACATAATCTGTTGTACCGCATAGTTGATATTCTTTTCCTTTTCTTCAGGGCTCGCATTTTCTTCAATTGTTTTGGTTCCCACGCCCTGCCAAACTAATTTTTCAGTTTTCGAGTCAATAAAACTAATAAATAAGGTTCCGTCGGTGTAGGTATTATAATCTACTTGAGTGCTTGCAAAACCGCCACCCCAGCCGTAGCGGTAAGGGCCATAACCCATGCCCATAGTAGTAGCCGTGGCTTCCACATTTTGTTTGGTTTTAATATGCAGGTCGATGGCTATATCGGCATTTTCCGCTTCAGAAAATCCTTTCTGGTACATTTGATTGTTTACTGCGTCAAGAAAACGGTTACGGTCAAGCTGATTCAAGGGCAAATCAGCAGTTTCTTTTGTATAGCCGAAAGTTTTATAGCTTGTAAAATCGGCGTTTTTGTCATAATCGTAAGTGACTTGAATAGAAGTGCATCCGATAAGACTGATAAACATTGTATAAAACACAATCTTTTTCATAATGTTTAGAATTAATAATTGTTGAATTTAATGAGATTTTATTA
>JAWKKL010000054.1:0-24939 GCA_041393275.1 Bacteroidales bacterium | reverse complement strand
TCGCTAATTTTTAATTAATTTTGTACAAAACAGAAACGAACTTTGCCGCAAAACAAACGAAAAATTATTAATGACCCCGTTTACGGTTTTATTAGCACCTCTAACGATTTTATTTTTGATCTGATAGAACATGCATGGTTCCAGCGATTGAGAAGAATAAACCAACTTGGGCTGACCCATTTGGTGTACCCTGGAGCATTGCATACTCGGTTTCACCATTCGATTGGCGCCATGTACTTAATGCAGGAAGCCTTAACCGTTCTTAAATCAAAAGGAAAAACATTTACTGAAAAAGAACAACTTGGGGCAATTGCTGCTATTCTTTTGCATGATATTGGCCATGGGCCATTTTCTCATGCACTCGAACATACTTTGATAAAAAACGGGGATCATGAGCTTTTATCCCAGGCAATTATGAAACGTTTAAACGAACAATTTGATGGTAAACTTGAATTGGCCATTGAAATCTTCAACCATAAATACCCGAAAAAATACCTTTCTCAACTCGTGTCGAGCCAACTTGATGTAGACCGGCTTGATTACCTGACCCGTGATAGTTTTTTTACCGGCGTTTCCGAAGGTGTTATCGGAACACAACGGATCATTAAAATGCTTAATGTTAGCGAAGATGAATTGGTAGTTGAGAAAAAAGGAATTTATTCCATCGAAAAATTTATTATCGCCAGGAGAATAATGTACTGGCAGGTATACCTTCATAAAACGGTATTGTCTGCCGAAAATATGTTGATAAAAATACTTGAAAGGGCAAAGTTCATAACAGATAACGGATATAAAATATTTACTACTCCACCCCTCCACTTTTTTCTAACGAATACCATACAAAAAGAAGAATTTCAAACAAATGCAGAGATTATAAATCAATTTGTCCTTCTTGATGATTACGATATTTTAACCTCAATAAAATTATGGGCTTACGACTCTGATCCTGTATTATCAAGCTTATGCAGCCGATTAATAAACCGGAAATTATTTAAATGTGAAATTCAGGATGAACCGTTCGATTATTTTTATATCGAGAATCTGAAAGAAAAGATCATGGATAATTTCAATATTTCAGAAAGTGAACTCAGGTATTTTCTTATCAGCGATACAACGTCAAATTATGCCTACAACATTGGCTACGATGAAATATTTATCATGTCAAAGTCAGGGAAAATAACCGACATTGAAAAATCATCCGATCATTTAAATATTTCCGTTCTTTCCAAAGCAACCATAAAGCATTTTATTTGCTATCCGAAAGATGTTGAAAATTGATTAATTTCGAAAAATCCGGCCATATCATTTTTAACTATTTTTGCTCAACTAATTTATAAAAATCCTGTTGCATGGAATTTTCAGCTTTACAAATTGCCGAGTTAATTAATGGAGAAGTACAGGGAAATCCTGATATTAAAGTGAATTACGTTTCAAAAATTGAAGAGGGTAAAAATGGAACTATTAGTTTTCTGGCAAACCCAAAATATACAAGTTTTATATACGAAACAAAAGCATCCATTGTGATCGTAAACAAGGATCTCGTTTTAGAAAGCGAAGTAAACACCACACTTATCCGGGTTGAAGATGCGTATTTGGCTTTCGCTAAACTGCTTGAATTTTATAATAAAATTAAACTCGATAAAAAAGGGATTGCTAAATCTGCGGTAATTTCTTCATCAGCAACATACGGAAAGGATGTTTATATAGGTGATCTGGCCTTTATCGGAAACGATGTAAAAATAGGCAATAATTCAAAAATATATCCACAGGTATACATTGGCGATAGTGTTACCATTGGAGAAAATACCACGGTTTTTCCAGGCGCAAAAATTTACTCTGACAATGTCATTGGCAATCATTGTATCATTCATGCCGGGGTTGTTATTGGAAGTGATGGTTTTGGATTTGCACCACAGGATGACAAAAATTATTTAAAAGTAGCACAGATTGGAAATGTTATCCTCGAAGACCATGTTGAGATCGGATCAAACACCACTATCGACAGGGCCACCCTTGGATCAACGATCATTCGAAAAGGGGCTAAAATTGATAACCTGGTACAAATCGCCCACAATGTCGAAATTGGTGAAAATACAGTTATTGCAGCGCAGACAGGAATTTCGGGTTCGACCAAAATAGGTAAAAACTGTATGTTTGGCGGACAGGTTGGAATAATTGGGCACATCACCATAGCCGATGAAGTTAAAATTGCGGCCCAATCGGGCATTGGGAAAAGCATCACTACCAAAGGTGAAATTGTTCAGGGCTCCCCGGCTTTTGATATCTCTACGTATCGCAGATCGTATGTCTATTTCCGTAGTCTTCCGAGCATAAAAAACAAACTCGATGAACTGGAAAAAATCCTGAAAGAAAAGAGTTAAATTCCAAATAGTACATGGTTTGTTATATCTTTTACAAAACCCTTGTTAATTATTTGGTTAATAGTTTTTTACTCAATATCCTGCTAATTATTGAAATATCTTTATATTTGCGCGCTACTAATTATGAGTGAAAAACAAAAAACAATAGCCGCTCCTGCAATGGTGTCGGGCAATGGATTGCACACAGGTTTAAATGTTTCGTTACGTTTTTTACCTGCTCCTGCAAATCATGGTATAAAATTTAAGCGGGTCGATGTTGATGGTAAACCGGTTGTTGATGCAAATTGCGACTTTGTGCTTGATACCAACAGAGGCACTACCATTGGATACAATGGCGCTGAGGTAGGTACGATTGAACATGTAATGGCTGCCATTATCGGCATGGGCATTGACAACCTGATGGTAGAAGCAGATAATTTCGAAATGCCAATCAAAGATGGCAGTTCAAAGTTTTTTACAGAAGCCATTCAAAAAGCGGGAGTAATTGAATTAGATGAAAAGAAAGGATTTGTCCTTGACAAAGTGCTTATATTCCGATCCTGAAAAAAAGTAGGAAATAATTGCCATCCCTTCAGATGAATTTAAAGTTTCGGTGATGATCGACTTTGAAACAGAAGTGCTATCAACCCAAAATGCTTCATTGGATTCGGTATCCGATTTTAATAGAGAAATTTCAATGTGCCGGACATTTGTTTTTCTCCATGAATTGGAATATTTGCTAAATAATAACCTCATTAAAGGAGGCGACCTAAACAATGCCATTGTTTTCGTAAACCGGGCTGTGAGCCAGGAAGAACTTGATCGTTTGGCTAAATTATTTAAGAAACCATCAGTAAAAGTACTTTCAAAAGGTATTTTAAATAATGTAGACCTGTATTTTGAAAATGAGCCTGCCCGACATAAATTGCTTGATGTAGTAGGCGATCTTTCCCTTACGGGATATCCAATAAAAGCACATATAATTGCAAAAGGCCGGAGCCATAAGGCAAATGTAGAATTTGCAAAAATCATAAAAAAATATATTGTGGAAAAGGAAAAAAACAGGTTTGAACCACCTTTCGATCTTTCTAATAAACCTTTACTTGATATAAACGGGATTAAAAGATTGCTTCCGCATCGTCCGCCATTTTTACTCATTGACAAAATTCTTGACATGGACGAAAAGCAAATAATCGGAATGAAAAACGTGACCATGAACGAAGAGTTTTTCGTTGGCCACTTTCCTGATGAACCGGTCATGCCGGGAGTCCTTCAGATAGAAGCGATGGCACAGGTTGGTGGTATTTTCACCTTATCTACAATCCCCGATCCTGAAAATTATCTTACATTCTTTTTAAAAATAGATAATGTTAAATTCAGGAATAAAGTTGTTCCCGGAGATACCCTCGTATTTAGCCTTAAGCTTATTGTCTCCAATTCGGGGGTTTTATGCCATATGTCAGGAGTAGGCTATGTTAATAATAAACCGGTAATCGAGGCTGAAATGTTGGCCCAGATTTCAAGAAAAAGCCAAATGCGACAAAAATCTAGACCTCATGAATCAGCCATTAGCATATGTACATCCACAAGCGCGTATAGCAAAAAATGCAGTTATTGAACGCTTTGTAAATATTGAACGAAATGTTGAAGTAGGCGAAGGAACATGGATTAGCTCCAACGTTACCATCATGGAAGGGGTTAAAATCGGTAAAAACTGTAAGATATTCCCGGGTGCAGTAATCGGCGCCATCCACGGGATTTAAAAAATATGCAGGTGAGGAATGCCATCGTTGAAATTGGCGATAATACAACCATTCGCGAGTTTGTAACCATCAACAGGGGTACGAGCGAAAGTTGAAGCTCAGTCATTGGAAAAAATTGTCTTCTGATGGCTTATGTTCACATAGCCCACGATTGTTTTATTGATGACTATGTATCCTTGGCAATGCCGTAAAAACCTTGCAGGCCATATCCACATCGGTAGCTGGGCCATTTTTAGGTGGGATATGTGCTGTTCACCAGTTTGTAAAAATTGGCCAGCATGTATATATTGGTGGCGGTTCGCTGGTGAGGAAAGACGTTCCTCCTTTTACAAAAGCGGCCCGTGAACCCTTGTCATATGCAGGCATTAACTCCATAGGTTTGAGAAGACGCGGATATACCAATGAAAAGATAAATGAAATTCAGGATATCTATCGCTACCTTTGTGAAGAAAGGATATAATACCACCACAAGCAGTTACATTTATTGAAGCCAATATGCCCAGCACACCTGAACGGGATGAAATTTTATCTTTCATTGCAAACTCTACCCGTGGAATTATGAAAGGTTATTCCAGAATGACCGGAAATGCTCAAATATAAAAATCAATACCAAATTATTTTCTTCTAATAAATCCAACTTTTCTGAAAAAGTATTTCATTACTTTTGCACCCAAATTAAAACATTCAATACAATATAATTATGGCATCTACTGCAGATTTCAAAAATGGATTAACCATTGAAATGAATAATGATCTTCTTACAATAGTTGAATTTCAGCATGTAAAACCAGGTAAAGGCCCTGCTTTTGTTCGAACCAAACTAAAAAGTCTCAAGACCGGAAAAATGATCCCACACACATTTACAGCCGGTGTAAAAATTGATGTTGCCCGTGTTGAACGCAGGCCTTATCAGTACCTTTATAAAGATGTTTTGGGTTATATATTCATGCATACAGAAACGTTTGAACAGGTAACCATCCCAGAAGAATTAATTGCCACTCCTCAATTTATGAAGGAAGGTCAGGAGGTGGAGATACTTTTTCATGCCGACACTGAAACACCACTGTCCTGCGATTTACCGGCCTATGTCGTATTACAAATTACTTATGCCGAGCCGGGTGATAAAGGCAATACCGCCACAAATGCACAAAAAGAAGCGACGCTCGAAACGGGCGCTAGTGTTAAAGTTCCACTTTTTGTTAACGAAGGGGATAAAATTAAAGTGGATACCCGTTCGGGCGATTATTCTGAAAGAGTGAAATAACAGCCACTTTCATAGGCGTAACGGAAAACAACCCAATGAAGTTAACAAAACCTTATTCATTAAAGGAAATTGCAACACTGATCGGAGCATCGCATGAAGGACCGGATAATTTTCAAATAACCGGTTTAAACGAAATTCACATGGTAGAACCCGGAGACCTGACCTTTGTTGACCATCCGAAATACTACGAAAAATCATTGAACTCTGCGGCTACTACCATCCTGATTAATAAAAAAGTTGAACGTCCCGAAGGAAAATCATTAATCATCTCCGATACTCCCTTCGATGACTACATGAAGCTGGTTAAGCACTTCAGGCCCTTTGAACCATCCAGTAAATGGATCAGCGATACAGCAGAAATTGGAGAAGGGACAATTATTCAACCCGGAGCATTTATTGGAAATTATGTAAAAATTGGAAAAAATTGCCTTATTCATCCCAATGTTACCATTTACGATCATACTGTAATTGGCAATAATGTGATCATTCATGCCGGAACTGTCCTTGGTGCCGATGCTTTTTATTTCCAGAAAAGGCCGGGAAAAACGGTAAAGTTTGAATCATGTGGCCGTGTAATAATTAAAGATTATGTAGAAATAGGAGCGAATTGTACGATTGACAAAGGAGTTTCGGGCGATACCATCATTGATGAGTATACTAAATTTGACAACCACATTCAGATCGGCCACGATACCTATGTCGGTAAACGGTGTTTATTTGCTTCGGCTGTGTTGGTTGCCGGTGTAACCCATATCGAAGATGATGTCATATTATGGGGGCAGGTGGCTGTAAATAAAGATCTAACCATAGGAAAAGGGGCGGTATTATTGGGAACATCTGCCATTGATAAATCCATCGAAGGAAATAAAGTATATTTTGGTGCGCCGGCTGTTGAAGCCAGAGAAAAGTGGAAAGAATTAGCCCTCATCCGCAGGCTGCCTGAAATGTATGAACAACTGAAGGAACTTACAAAAGATGCCGGAAAGGCAAAATAAGCCATTCAAAAAATCGCTGAATAGTAGACCGGTTTTCCCACTCATCATAATTAAATGGCTCGCTATGCCGTTTTGTTTCCTCAATGTGATGTTGTACCTGCTCAGTAATTAAAATATCGGTCCCGATTAAAACAATTTCATGCTGATATCGAAAACTACGGTAATCGAAATTGGGAGACCCAAGGGAAAAAATCTCATCATCAATAAGTAACATTTTGGCATGGAGGTTATGCGGCATATAAAAAAGTATGTTTACGCCATTTCGGTGTAAAGGGCCTAAATATCGGTTTCGGAGTACATCAATCAATCCAACATCGCTGTTTTTTGGTAAGATGACCGTAACATCAACTCCTATTTGGGCGGCTTCAGTAATTGCTTTTCTGAAAAGATAGCTGGGCAGGAAATAAGGGGTTTCAATAATGATCTTCCTTTTGGCTGCTTTTATTAATTCAATATACCTTCGTCTAATCTTTTGTTTTGTTAAAGAGGGAACATCCTGTACAATTTCAAAATTGTTATGGATGATTCTTCTGATTTGAACCTTCTTTTCAAAAGTATACTTATTAAAGAGTTCAAAATGTTTAAGAAAAACCTTCTTAAAAACTGTTGTCATGTCCGATTGAATGCGTAAAATGGATTCACGCCAGTTTAGCGAATAATCCGTTAAATTGGCCGATCCCAGGTAGGTTACTTTATCATCAATCACAAGAAGTTTGCGGTGATTCCTTTGGTGGTTTCGGGTAAAAAATTTCCACACTAGTTTAAGTTTTTTAAAATACCTTACTTCGCCATTATTTTCTATAATTACTTTAAAAAAAGTGGAAGGTAAACTGGTACCCCACGAATCCATAAGCAACATCACTTTGACCCCTTGCATACTTTTTCTGGACAAAGCATCCCTGAACCGAATGCCAATTGTGTCGTTATTAAACCGGTATGTTTCAAGGAATATATATTCTTTTGCCGCTAATATATCATCCAGCATCGCATTATAATATTCAACGGATCATCATAAAGTATATATTCTGGTTTTTCGGACATAATAAATCTAACAATTTATCTGGCGATCACGAAAATAAGTAAAATAACAAAATGACAGCCAGTTTTAAAAATATTCAATATTTACAATTAATTCTCAAAAATTAATTTATTGAAATTTAATATTCCGTTCACATCGCTGATTTTCAGGATTTATTTTTAGTGGTGCTGGTATTCCATCCATTTTGTTACCGGAATAACCTTTCTAAACCGTATATTTGTAAGCTTAAATTATGAAGCATGGACATTAGCTATTTTATAGAACGCATAGAAGATGAATTCGAAGATATCAAACCGGGCTTATTAACCCCTGGTTCTGATTATAAAAAAATTCTTGAATGGAGCTCGGTCAACGCTTTAATTATGATTTCCTTAATTGATGCTGAATTTGAGGTAATTTTAAATGCGAATGATTTAAATAAGACCAACACCATTTCTGAATTGTATAAATTAATTGAGAAAAAGAAAATCAGTTAATGGCACTTTTTACCACATATAATACACGTATTTCAGGCATTTCAGCTTGTGTTCCTGAAAAGATCATTTCAAATTATGATTACACCTGGGTATCGGATAAGGAAAGAAAGGTGTTGGTAAACACCATTGGAGTTAAAACCAAACGGGCCGTTCACAAAAATACAAGTGCAGCTGATTTATGTTATGTTGCAGCAGAAAAACTTATTGGCGAACTAAAATGGGATAAGGCTGAAATAGAGGTACTGATATTTATTTCCCAATCAAAAGATTATACCATTCCGCATAATGCGGCTATTTTACAGGACCGGTTGGGGTTACCAAAATCATGTATGGCACTTGATATCGGACTGGGTTGTTCTGCCTTTGTTTATGGATTATCAGTCGCTAACAGCCTTCTAACTTCGGGTCATATAAAAAAAGGACTTCTTTTAATGGGCGATATTTCATCGCATGGTTCCTTTCGCGATAAAAGTACCTATCCCCTGTTTGGGGATGCGGGCTCTGCAACAGCTATCGAACATTGCCCCGGAACCGGCGAAATGTTTTTTAATTTGCAAACCGATGGTTCGGGTTACGATGCCATAATCATTCCTGATGGTGGATTGAGGAATCCTACCACAAAAAAATCGCTTGAGTATAAAAAAATTGACAAAGGGATTATTCGAAATAATTTGCATATAGTATTAAATGGTATTGATGTGTTCAATTTTTCCCTGCGCGAAGTAGCACCAAATATTCTTCGTTTATTAGAAAACATTGGAAATACCGTTGAAGATTATGATTATTTTGTTCTCCACCAGGCAAATAAGCTAATGAACAATGCAATCAGGATGAAACTTAAAGCCAGCAAGTCAAAATTTCCATTATCTCTTTCAAAGTACGGAAACACCAGTTCAGCCACCATTCCGATTACAATCGTGAGTGAGTTGCAACATGAAATAACATCGCGCAACCTTACTCTTTTACTTTCGGGATTTGGTGTTGGTTTGTCGTGGGGTAGTGTTTCTTTACAAACAGATAAAATTGTATGCCCCGAAGTGTTGATTTATGAGGAGCATATAAAGGGAATGAATCAAAACAGATATCATTATAAAGTCAGATAGCTGCGTCGACTATGAATTCTTTCAATCTTAATGGCAAAAATATATTTATAACAGGTGCATCTTCCGGTTTGGGTAAAGAGGCAGCAATTCTGATAAGTCAGCTTGGCGGAAGCGTCATTATAAGCGGAAGAAACCAGAACAATCTTAATGATACCTTCAGCAAGCTTTATGGAGATGGGCATGGAATCGAATGTGCTGATCTTTCGAATGAAAAAGATATTGATGAACTTGTAAATAAACTTCCGCAACTTGATGGAATCGTCTATTGTGCAGGAGTAACGGGGCATACACCCGCACAATTTATAAAACATGCGCATATTTCGATTATATTCGATGTAAATTTTGTTGCCCCCGTACTTATCACCAGCTTATTATTAAGAAAAAAGAAACTAAATAAAAAAGCTTCCATTGTTTTTGTTTCATCAGTTACAACCCGTCGGCCATATTTTGGGGGAGCGATATATGTTAGTTCAAAAACAGCCATTGAAGGGTATTCCAAAGTATTATCCATTGAATTGGCAACTAAAGGAATTCGGTCTAATTGCATTTCGCCAGGATATGTAAAAACAGCTATGGTAAAAGAAGCCGAAGAAACGGTTTCAAAAGAGGTGATGGAGCGAATTGAACAAGAGCAATTGATGGGCGCCGGTTCACCGGCAGATGTAGCGAATGCTATAGTTTATTTTTTATCCGATGCCTCAACATGGGTTACAGGAACCAATTTGCTTTTGGGTGGATAATAATTGAGAAATAACCATAATGGAAGAAATAAAGGAAGTAAAATATTCGGTTGTCGTACCAGTTTTCAACAGTGAAAATACCCTGGAAAAACTATTCCATTTAATATGTGAAGTATTTATTGAACTGAACGAAACATATGAAATAATATTTGTTGAAGATGGAGGTAAAGACAAAAGCTGGAAGGTACTATATAATCTTCAGACACAAAACCCAACCGTGGTAACAGCGCTTCGATTGGCCCGTAATTACGGTCAGCATAATGCTACGTTTTGTGGCATGGACAATGCAAACGGATCATTTATCATTACTATTGACGATGATCTGCAAACACCACCCTCCGAAATAAAAAAACTAATAAACACTTACGAATCAGAAAATAATCCTGATGTTGTGTACGGTTATTTTAAAAAGAAAAAACATTCCTGGCTTAGGAATCTGGGAAGTAAAATGTTAAAGATTTACACAAAAACATTGTTCCGGGCACCTGGCAAAGGCTCTTCTTTTAGAATGTTTACGAAAGAAATCAACGATTATATTTTGAGCCATCGAACAACGATGATTTTTATCGATGAATTACTTTTGTGGTATTCGGCGAATATTTCATTTGTTGAAGTAATCCATAATGAATCTGAAAAAAAACGATCAGGCTATTCAATATTTAAATTAATCAGGCTATTTATCAACATTATCTTATACTCCACAGTTACGCCTTTGAAAATAATGATTTATGGCGGATTTTTCTTTGCCCTGGTAAGTTTTGGAATGGGCGCAATTTTTATTTTCCGTAAAATGGTTTATAATGTTCCATTGGGTTACACATCCATCATCGTTACCATATTATTTTCAACCGGTATCATACTTTTCTTTCTGGGAATAATTGGAAAATACATCAGCAGGATATTTGTCATTCAAAATAAAAAGCCTCCGTATCTTGTTAGAAGGGAATTACCCAGACGAACCTAAAATTATATGTATAATGCAATTCCATCTTAATGCTTTATGAAACTTATCAGGTATGGAATAATCCTCAAAAGACTTACCATCAATGATATTGAAATGGTAAGAAAAGCCCGGAATTCTGTCAGGCATTTGATGGATTATAAAGAGTATATCACGCCCGAAATGCAATTATCATGGTTTAAATCCATAGACAACCCTCACAATTTTTATTATATTATCAATTATCAAAATGAGCCTGTTGGGGTTATTCACGAGAAAAATACATCATTGGAACCCGGAATAAAATACGACGACTCTGAAGGTGGTATTTTCATGTTTGAAGAAAAATATTACTCAAGCCCGGCCCCAGTTTTTGCCGCATTAATTTTAATTGAGAAAGGATTTTATATTTTCGGCGATACTGAATCCGTTATACATATAATAAGTGGGAATGAAAAGGCAATCCGTTTCAATAAATCGTTGGGATATGAACTTTGCCCCGGGCAGGAAAATTTAATGAAACAAAGGTATATTCTTACAAAGGCCGGATTTGAGCATAAAACAAAAAAATTGCGAAAAGCAGCACTGAAATTAGCCCGGTCGGAAAACAATTTTAAGTGGGTACTTGAAAAGAATGATTATTCAACTGGATTTGGTTTAAAAATAGAAGAAATTTATAGTAAAGCAGGACTTGTGTTTACCAAACAAAATAACGGTGAAAAAGTATGCATTATTAATTTTCCTGATTAATCCCGTTTGCTGTACATTCTGTATTCTAAGTTGCCGCAAGTTTTTCCGGTGTATCGAGCTTGCATCGGCCTTCGCCATGGCAAAAATGAATAGCATCATAAGATCGACTTGAACAAGATATATATAGTCATTTTGACCCGCCTTTAACCCTTTTTAATTTTTCAATAATCTTCTTTTTAATAATTGGAATAAAATCAAAATCTGACTTTCTATACCTTATTAAATCCCATACTCTGGACTCAACAACACGAGAGTAAACTATAATTCCCGCAACAGTCATAAACGAATAGCTAATATTAGTTGCATATACCGCTCCCATCGCATCATACCGCGGTATCCAAAAGTAATTTAGAAAAATATTAAGAATTAATGCGGGAATCGCGATGTACATAAAAATATACGGTTTCCCCTCTCCTGCCAGCCTGCTAGCCAGTATCTGAGATACAATCAACATTAATATTCCGGGAAGTAAAAACCTGATCAAAGGAACACTTGGCAAAAAGGCCTCTCCATATAAAATCTTAACAACAAATGGCGAAGCAATATATAAAACGATATATGATATTGATCCCAGTAAAAATGACAATCGTACAAGTTTGCCGATATTTTCATTTTTCTGAAATACATCTTCGGTATTTGCACTTTTACTAATGATAATGCCCCCTACGGAAAAAGGAATCTGCCAGTTTGTAGCTATCGCTGTTGCCAATGAGTAAAAACCAATTTGATTAAAGGTTGTTAATTTTCCCATGATCAAAACATCAATTTTTATGTGGAGCATCATAAAGAAAGTTGATGCAGAATAGAGTAGTCCAAACCTAAGTAAACTTTTAAGTACAACATGATTGTAATTTCTGGATCCGGGTGTATTTTTTAAAAACAGGAAAATTGTATATAAAGAAACGATCAGGTTGGAAACAATAATGGCCAGTAAAGCACCCAAAACCCCCAGCTTAAGGACTATCAGAAATAGTATGGCATTCAACAAATAAATCCCTTGAAAAGCCCATCTCAGTAAAATGGTTGTATTGTACATCTGTTTTCCCATAAAATACCCACCCGCATATTGTCTAATAAGCCTTAGAGGAATTCTGGAAATGGCTAGAATAATTAATGGTATTGTAAATTCAGGGTTATCTAAATAAACATAGAAAAAAATTGAAATTATAATTCCTAACAGAATTGTTCCAAAAAAGGTAATAAAAAGCGAGCTGACAACTTCTTTCTCCTGGAATTTTTCCTTTCCAATATGAAAAATTACAGAACGACGAATTCCAAGTTCTGCAAATCTTAACACAATTGCCGGCACCACCATAAGAGCCGCATACACTCCCCGCCCTTCGGGGCCAAGCATGCGGGTAATAATAATACCTGTGCCAATACTTATGATGGCGACCAGCGTATTGCTTCCTGAAATTTTTAGAATGTCTCTAAAAAAATTGCTCATGTCCTAATTCGAAAACCTGTTCCTTATTTTTTTTCTGGTTCTTATTGGAATCAGCTTGATTGAAAATAATAAAACGTTATACAAACCAAGGTAAATATACCCTGGTAAACAACTAAAAAATCCATTGAAAGTCCTCTTTGGATAGATTCTTTCATAGCCCGACAATTCAGCAAATTTACCAACATAAAAATCAGCTTTTAATATGTCTTTCTGAGACATCTCCGATTTCCACTTATTTACATTATCAGAATTGATTGGTTTAAATAAATTACCATGAAACAAGTTACTTGTTTTCATTTTAAATTCCTTCTTGAACGCTTCTTCTTTTTCATGATACGTTAGTACTGATTGGTCGTAATTTATGTCAAGAAATTCACACATTCTCTTTAAATTAGATTCTGGATTTTTTACAAAATCTTCATACCTGATTGCCATTATTGAATCGGGGAATCGTTGCGCAAAACGAAAAGTTTTTATCTGGGACTTACGCCAGGTATAAGAAATTAATGGCAAATTCGAATTTAAAAGGTTCACTCGCTGCATTGAAAGAATATGATCCCTATAATCACGGACAATATGAATAAATTTAGCATCAGGAAATATGGCTTTCATTTTTTCAGGAAATTTTGAATAGCTTGGATTTTTATCCCCTAAAATTTTAATTTCTCCTTTATTATAAACTGACTGATAATTCAAATATACGATATGAATAACTGTATTAAAAGTTAATTTACCTTCATAATTTAACAACCTATGAAGAAGTTTATTTTTATCAATATTCCATTCCTTAAATTTTATAACCCTAAATAGATAATCTGCAAATTGATGTATTTCTTGTTTATTCCAATCATGCACCCCCCTGAAACGATCAAAACACTCCTTGATTACCGGCGATTCAGGTGGTATCTGTACGTGCGGATGTGCATCAAACAAAGTTTGGAGCAAGGTGGTACCCGACCGTGGCCGGCCAATGATAAAGAAAAAGGGGATTTTATCTAAGTTTTTCGAAATCTTCATATAAGTTGAAGGCTTGTTTAGATTGTTCTTTAATTCTTAAAATTTCCTTTCATATACCTGGGTAATTTAGGACTTATTTTCCAAATTCTCTTTTTAATGAAGAATGGCAAATACGGAACCAACTTTCTACTAAAGCTCCAAATCCAACCATAAAGTAAAAAAGGAATAGAAGGAAGAATATATAATCCAAAAGGTGATTTTTCATTTCTGCTATACCCCGAACGTTCGGCATATTCCCCCACAACAAAATCGGCGATTTTTATCTCTTTATTTGATAAATTTGTCTTCCATGAATTTACTTTTTTTACGGAAATGGGGTTCAGTAAACTTGAATGAAATTTATTCATAGCCTCTACGGGTAAAAATTCACTTACATTTTCAATGGTATGAAAATCCAATATTTCCTTTTTATATTCAATGCCTAAAAAATTGCAAACCTCAGTCATTTTCATTTCCGGATCAGATACAAGGTCCTCATACTTTAATGAATAAAATTGGTTGGGATATTTCCTTGTATAAGCTGATATTTCTTTTACAGATATCTTCCATCGATACGCCATAAGAGCCGGGTCCGGCATTTCAAAATCCATTTTTTTCATAGAAACGATCTGGTCGCGATAATCACGCGTAATATGAATAATTCTGGCATTGGGAAAAATTGGGAAAAGGCGATTGAAGTTGTAGGAATAAACCGGATTTTTATCTCCAATGATTTGGGTATTCTTTTTTTTGTATACTGAAGTAAACCTCGAATACAAAACCTTAATTAAACCTTGATAAGTAAATTCTCCTTTGCATTCTAAAAGTGATGAAAACAGCTCATTTTCGTTAATATTCCAATGGCTAAAGATATGCTGGCTTTTTAAGTCATTATAAAAATTTCGAATATCCTTTTCACTCCAGTTAACTTTTTTAATGTATCTGTTAAATAAATTTAAAATTACCGGCGACTCATGCGGAATTATTACATTGGGATGGGCATCCAGCAATGTCCTCAACAAAGTAGTTCCTGACCGGGGCCGGCCAATAATAAAAAAAAACGGAAGACTTGAAATTTGATTATTGTCCACAATGATAAAATACCTGAAATGCAAAAATAAGGATTAGGCGATAATTCCCAACAATTTACATCCATTACCCAATTATTTAGTTTCTTTGTGTAGAGAAGCTAAATGTCAACGATGAAGATCCCTTTTAACAAGCCCTATTTTACTGGAAACGAGACAGTATATTTAATGCAATCGGCTGAATCAGGCCATATCTCAGGAAATGGTGTTTTTACAAAAAAGTGCCATGATTTTTTTGAGAACGAATATAAATTCCAAAAAGTATTGCTTACAACTTCTTGCACCGATGCCCTGGAAATGGCTGCCTTATTGATCGATATTAAACCTGGTGAGGAGGTTATTATTCCATCATTTACATTTGTTTCAACAGCCAATGCTTTTATTTTGAGGGGAGCGAAGGTCGTTTTTGCTGATTCCAACAGTATAAACCCCAATATAGATGCAGATCAAATTGAAAACTTAATAACTAATAAAACAAAAGCAATAGTACTCATTCATTATGCAGGTATTGCCTGCGACATGGATAAAATAATGGCACTCGCGAATAAATATAATCTCTTTGTTGTTGAAGATGCCGCCCATGCTATAGATTCCTATTACAATGGTATACGGCTCGGCTCATTCGGACATTTGTCAACTTTTTCCTTTCATGAAACGAAGAACATTATTTCAGGAGAAGGTGGATTACTGGTGATCAACGACAAAAAATTTAACGATCGTGCTGAAATTATATGGGAAAAAGGGACCAACAGGGCGGCATTCCACCGAGGTGAAGTAAACAAATATGGGTGGCTCGATGTTGGCTCTTCATTTCTACCTTCCGACCTTACTGCAGCTGTTTTATATGCACAACTTGAAAACCTTGAAGATATCCAAAAGAAAAGAAAAAAAATCTGGAAAATATATTTTGATCATCTTCATGAACTTGAAACATCAGGTTTTGTAAAACTCCCTTCCCTTCCTGAATTTGCCACAAACAACGGACATATGTTTTATATGGTCTGTGGTAGTAAAACAGAAAGGGACAATTTAATTGCCCATTTAAATGCTAATGAAATTCAAGCTGTTTTTCATTACCTGCCCTTACACAAAAGCAAATATTATCTTCATAGGCATGATGGGCGGGAGTTACCAAAGACAATAAAATATTCAGAATGTATTATCAGGTTGCCATTTTATTGTGATTTGTCAGAAAAACAGCAAAAGGTAATTTCAGAGAAAGTTAATGAATTTTTCCGAAAAAAATAAAAACCTGGGACTGCCAGGTTTTTTGTGATCCCGAGAGGAGTCGAACCCCTAACCTTCTGATCCGTAGTCAGACGCTCTATCCAATTGAGCTACGGGACCGCAGCAATCAACGCTTTATGCAAAGTTAATAAATCAAACCTAACATCTAAAAACGCGAATCCGTTTGCGGCTGCAAATTTATAAATATTATTCATAATGAAGCAAAGATTAACAACGAATTAATTTATTTTTGTTCGAATAAAAAATTAAATTGAATAAAAAGGAAAAAACGGCCAGGCCTTCAATATTTTCGTATATCTTCCTCATCACAATTAAACTTGTTGCTGGAATCATGAGCGGTTTGGTTAGTATTTTATCTGAAGCCGTCCATTCAATGAGGGAAATGATAGCAGCCAATGTTGCATATTTCTCTGTTCGGATTGCAAGCCAGCCTCCGGACAAAGAACATCCTTGTGGCCACGGCAAGTTTGAGAATGTATCGGGAGGTGTACAAGGTTTATTGATTAGTTTGGCTGCGCTCTGGATAATATATGAATCCATAGGTAGGTATGTCAATAAAGAAGAAATTGGCTTTTTTATTCTTGGCTTTTTGGTCATGTTATTTTCTGCCATTGTTAATATTTTTGTAAGCAAAAGACTATATAAAGTGGCACATGAAACCGATTCCATTGCTCTTGAGGCCGATGTTCTACATCCGAAAACTAATGTGTATAAGTCGCTTGGTGTGGCTATCGGGATATTAATTATTTGGATAACAGGATTTCATTTTCTGGATCCATCTATATCTATTGCTGTAGCATTGTTGATTTTTTATGAAGCTTTCCTTCTGACAAAAAAAACCTATACACCACTTCTCGATGGAAGCCTTCCAGATCAGGATATAAAAAAAATTGAATTGGTATTGAACAAATACACCGGAAATTGCTTTCAATACCATCGAATAAGGACGCGAAAATCGGGGCTGCAAAAACACCTCGATTTTCACCTTGAAGTGCCGGATAAGCTGAATGTTCGCGAAGCACATGACCTTTGCGACAATATTGATAAAGGAACTGAAAGAAAACATCCGGTTTTTGGATATTAATGTTCATAAAGAACCGTATTACGATGATAAAACCAACATTTGAAATTCCAGGAAAAGTTGACCGGATCATTGATAAATATTATCCTAAGAAAAGTAAGGCACGTTTTTTTTTCTATGTTCATGTCGTTAAAGTTACTGAATTAGCTCTATTAATTGCTGATCTGAATCCTGAGTTATCTATAAATAGAAAAAGATTAATAAAGGGGGCTATGCTTCACGACATAGGTATTATAAAAACCAAAGCGCCGGAAATTGGATGTAAAGGTAAACTGCCTTATATATGTCATACTTATATAGGCCGGGAAATGCTTGAAAAAGAAGGCATGAAAAAAATTGCACCCATGTGTGAAAGGCATATTGGTGTAGGTTTAACAAAAAAAGACATCAAGGATTCCGGGTTTCCTCTTCCCTATCGTGACATGCTTCCAATTAGCCTGGAAGAAAAACTGCTTTGTTTTGCCGATAAATTTTATAGCAAATCTGAAAGCCATTTATTAATGCCGAAACCCATCGAAAAAATCCATAAGAAAATCCAAAAATACGGTGAAGAAAAAATAAACCGGTTTCAGGAGTTAGTTGACTTGTTCGGATTGGACTTTTACGATCATTTATAGAAAGCATCTTTTTCGTTAATTAAACTTCAAATCTTTGAAGTTATTACCATTGAATGGCCAATATAATAATACAAGTATTCAACTCTTCGTTTGGAGGGACAAGTGAGACTTCAATTTTAATGCACCTGCGGCTTTTAAAATTGAAGTTCCACTAAAAACCAAGCGGGAATCATATCTGGCCGATTTGATTCCCGCTCACTAAACCATTCACCGTAGTGGTTGGTAAGTGCCAAGTTACGGTTATTGTGGTTTGCCCTTCCCGGGAAACGCCTTGAGTTGTTTCCTTTTCCGAGCCTGATAAAGTTCCAGAATTCCGTTGCCGGATTTCTTTTACCAAATCGCACCCTGGATGTTCACCGTTAGCCGATTCCGTGCAGAATCAAGTTTACGGATTAGAGCCGGTTATTATCCGTTGCCGGATAAGGGAGCCGATTCTCAGGCCTCCTCAAGCTGATTCACAATTTCGCCACTCCGAAAAGTTTTGATTTGTGCGTCTGAATCAATCCATCAACTTTCTTGCGAAAATTGATTTTTCGAACCACTTGATTTCAAGACAGGTATACATCTGTCGGACAACCTAATGCCCTTCGTTTGTATTCCCGGATTCCTTCCCGGTCTGCCGTTGCCGGTTTTCCGTTTGTGAATCCCTGACGATCCAAGCTAACCTTTTATCCCTCGCTTGGTGATAACAAAAATACGCTAAATACTTACCCAATGTCAAGTTTTATTGCATCCAGATATTCACATCTTATCCACACGGGTTATTAACAATTGTTAATATAGTTAAGGGCGATTACAGAATATTTTGGAAATGAAATTTTTACAAAACGGAATATACTATTTCACCACCCAGAACAGTTATCAAAACGTTTATCTTTGGTATAAAGGATTCTTCGATATTCATGATATCGTCATTTAAAATCACAAAATCAGCCACCTTACCAAATTCAATACTTCCTTTTGCATTTTCCTCAAAAGACGCTTTTGCAGCCCAAATCGTAATTCCTCTTAAAGCCTCTTCGCGAGACAGGGCATTTTCCATTTGATAGCCTTCTTCCGGCCAGCCATCTAAATCTTTACGTGCAACAGCTGCATAAAATGTAAATAATGGGTTTATGCTTTCAATAGGAAAATCAGTACCCAAAGGTATCCATCCATTTTCATCCAAAAGTTGTTTAAATGCATATGCGCCTTTTATTCGGTCAGCACCTACCCTATCTTCAGCCCAATACATATCGGATGTTGCGTGGGTAGGTTGTACCGAAGGAATGATATTATACTCACCAAACAATTTAAAATCATCCGGATGGACAACCTGGGCATGTTCAATTCGCCAGCGTCTGTCGTTTTTGCCTTTTAAATATTTTGAAAATGTTTCTAAACAAAAGCGGTTGCCACCATCCCCTATTGCGTGTAGGTTTATTTGGTAATTATTATCATAAGCTAATCGACAATAGTAATCGTAATATTCCTGATCAAACATCATTAATCCGGTGTTTTCAGGATCGTCTGTATAAGGTTCAATCATTTTGGCACCACGAGATCCCAATGCCCCATCTGCATATAACTTAATGGATCGAACACTCAACCTATCTGTAATATATAGACCGTTTCTTACAAAATGTTCCATATTTTCATCTGTTGGTGAAAGCATGGCATAAACCCTCATATTTAGTTCACCTACCTGATGCATTTGATCGATTAATTCCACTATATTTTTATCAAGTCCTGCATCACTAACTGAGGTTAAGCCTACAGCGAAACAATTTTCCTCTGCCAACTTTAATGCTTTGCGAATAAATTCTTCATCAGGTTTTGGAATACTATTTTCTACCAGTTCAGCCGCACTATCAATCAATACGCCGGTAGGCTTCCCATTTTCAACCAATATCTTACCCCCCTGAACTACCGTTGTAGCTGTAATATTTGCTTTTTCGAGTGCTTTCGAGTTGGCGATTGCAGCATGGCCATCAATACGGATTAAAAAAACTGGAATATCAGGAAAAGCATCATCTAATAAATTTTTCGTAGGAAAATCTTTGACTTCCCAATCATTTTGATCCCAGCCCCGTCCTTCAAGCCAATCAGAAGGATATTTTTTATAATGCTCTTTTAGGCGAAGAATAACTTCTTCAAATGATTTAGTCCCTACCAGATCAGCGCGTTTAATCAAGTTAGTCCCATATCCATAAAAATGGCAATGGGCATCATAAAATCCTGGATAAATAGGTTTCTGCTCAGCATCAATCAAATTATCCGATGTATAGTTTGCTAAAATGGCGTTATCAGAACCTACAGCTAAAAACTTTCCATCCTTAACTGCAAAAGCCTGTTGAACCGAAAAGGACTCATCAACTGTATAAATTATTGCATTATATACAATCAGGTCAACATGTTCCTTGGGTGATTTACATGAAAGCATAGCCATAAACATTAAAAGATAAAAAAGCTTCTTTTGGGATCATGATTTATAATCGCAGTAAAAATAGTAATAAAAGGTGTAATTTTGCACAGTGTATTAACAGCCCGGTCTATCGCTGCACATTTGGTGTGGGAGGAAAGTCGGGACAACACAGGGCGCCGTACTTCCTAACGGGAAGGATCCCGCCGGCCGCGGAGACAGCAAGTGCCACAGAAAATGACTACCGATTCCGGAGTTTTTTTGGAGAAGTTTGTCTATTGAGGCAAACCCTTCGCTAAAGCTTCGGGAGGTAAAGGTGAAAACGTGAGGTAAGAGCTCACGGGTAGATATGGTAACATATTTATCGGGTAAACCTTACGGTTGAAAGGCCATGTATGCCGGGATTGCGCCGAAAAGTGGATAAGGGCTGCCCGCCTGATCCCGGGGGTTGGTTGCCAGATTCTGCCAGTGATGACAGGGCCAGATAAATGATAGATTAAACAGAATCCCGCTTACGAGGTTGCTAATACTTTTTTCAAAAGATTGATAGGGAACTACACTAACAAGCAAAGGATTTTTCACTTTTTCCTTTAATAAAGAATAATCCACTACTTCTATCATTTGGTCGACATAATGAAATGTCAACCCTTCACGGTAGATTTCCCCTTTATATCTTCAATGTCTTTCCGATTTTCAACAGAAAGTATTAGTATCTTTGATCTTTGCTCTTTTTGCGGCTAGTATTTTTTCTTTTACTCCACCTACTGGTAAAACTTTCCCCACGAAGTGTAATTTCCCTGTCATGGCAACCCTTGATCTCACCTTACGCTGTGTAAAGGCTGATGCAAGTGCTGTAAACATTGTGATACCTGCCGAGGGTCCATCTTTTGGAGTTGCTCCTTCGGGAACGTGAATATGGACATTCCAGTTTTGAATATATCGGGATCAAGGCCTAACGGTTGAGCATGCGATTTTAAATATTCGAGGGCAATTGTTGCCGATTCTTCATTACATCACCAAGGTTTCCGGTCAGTGGGTTACCTTTCCCTTTGCTAAGGCTTACCTCAATAAATAAAATTTCGCCTCCAACAGAAGTCCAGGCCGTCCTATTACTACACCTGCCACTTCATTTGAAAACCTTTCTTTTTGAAATTGCTTGGGACCTAATGATTTTACCAGATCATCAGAATCAAGTTTTTGATTATAATCAATCTTATCAACGATAAACTTTACTTTTTTCGAATGATTGAAGCAATGCTTTTTCAAGCTTCCTGACCCTGCTTCGCGTGTATAATTCTCAATTATTTGCTCGATAATTTGTTTTGTAAAAAGGAGTTGGATTTTTTCGACCCCATGTTCTTTTAATTGTTTGGGTATTAAATGTCGTTTTGCTATCTCAATCTTTTCTTCAATTAAATAGCCACTAATATCGATTACTTCCATCCGATCGACCAAAGCCGGGTGAATTGTACTTAATGTGTTGGCAGTGGCAATAAACATCACTTTCGACAAGTCGTATTCAACTTCCAGGTAATTATCGTGAAAGGCATTGTTTTGCTCAGGATCAAGTATTTCAAGCAAAGCAGCCTGTGGATCACCACTAATATTTGCCCCAAGTACCTTGTCAACTTCATCTAGTACAAATACCGGATTAGAAGCTTTAACTTTTTTCAGGCTTTGCATGATCCGGCCAGGCATGGCCCCAATATAGGTTTTACGATGGCCGCGCAATTCAGATTCATCTCTGATGCCACCCAACGACATGCGAATATACTTCCTGTCAAGAGCCCTGGCAATGGATTTTCCCAACGATGTTTTACCCACACCAGGAGGGCCGACCAAACATAAAATGGGAGCCTTTAAATCGTTTTTTAATTTAATAACAGCAAGATGTTCTATTATCCGCTCCTTAACCTTTTCAAGGCCATAGTGGTCCTCATCAAGTATCTTTGTGCACGATTCAGGTCAAAATTATCTTTCGAATATTCATTCCAGGGCAATCCACCATAAACTCAAGATAATTGAGTTGAACTGAAAAAAATCAGGAGATTGGCTGTTCATCCGCTGTTGCAGTTTCGACAATTCTTTTTCAAACCCTTCTTTCACTTGTTTTGACCACTTTTTTGAGGCGGCTTTTTCTTTAAGGTCATTAATATCCTGTGTTCCCGGTGCATCGCCTAACTCTTCCTGAATGGTTTTCAGTTGCTGGTGTAAAAAATAATCCCGTTGTTGTTTATCAAGGTTCATTTAACTTTATCCTGAATCTGGTTTTTTAATTCCAGCATCTAGTTCTTTCGTCAAAGATGAAAGTAATTTTTTAGCTCGCTGATAAAAATCCGAAACCTCAAGCAGGGCCTGTTTTTCATCAATATCAATATTTAAGTTTACGAAATAAATTGACAAGAAAAACAGGACTTTCAATATTTTTGATGGCAAATGCTGCATCGATGGAATATTGGGTGATTGTTTAATAATTTGGATCGACAGGTCCTTTAATGAGGCAATGAGTGCTTTGAATTCTTTATTTTTCTTTACATTTTCCAGCGGTTCGTATTGAAACACTTTGGCCACGAAATAAGGATCCGTTTGCACCAGTTCAAGAATCTGAAATCGTTTTTTGCCTTGAATGATTACTCATATTTCCATCGGGCATTTGCAAAATCTAATGATGTTTGCCACAGTACCAATCTTATTTAGGTCTTTTAATCGTGGTTCTTCAACATCGGCATCAACTCCAATACAACACCTATCAGGGTTTTTTCTCTGTACGCCTCTTTAATTAACCGGATTGATTTATCACGGCTAACCGTAATGGGGATAACTACTCCCGGGAATAAAACGGTATTGCGTAAGGCAAATAGGAAGGTTTTCGGGAATTTTTTCAGCTTTTATCAGTTTCTTCATCCTCTGACGAAAGAAGGGGGATAAATTCTGTTTCACTATCTAATAAATCCGAAATTGTATAAATGTTAGTATTTCTAAAATTCATATTGTATCTGCGTCAACCTGACAGCTTGTTATATTTAGATCACCTGTTATATTTATTTATTCCCTTCAATATGTAATTATGTTTGAAGATTGAAGAGAATGACCTGTGCATTGTCAATTAACATGCCAAATTTATAAAAGGCGATTTGTAGCAGTTTGATCAAACACATTTATCAGGATATCTTTATCTATTTCATTAAATTCGAGGTTTCTCCTTTTGTATACTGCCTCCGCAACACCAATAGCTTTTTTAATGTCGTAAACATTAAAACCTGAAGTACCCCCATGAAAATGATGGGACAAAGTTTCAGTTGAAAGCCCGGGCCAAAAACATTGGCATTGATTCCAACTACGGTGCCTGTGTTGAACATGGTATTTATTCCTGTTTTACTATGATCCCCCATAATCAGTCCGCAAAATTGAAGTCCTGTATCAATAAAAGTCTGTTGTGGATAACTCCATAATTTTACGTTATCGTACGAATTTTTTAAATTTGAATTATTGGTATCGGCACCTAAGTTACACCATTCTCCAATGACTGAATTTCCTAAATAGCCATCGTGGGCTTTATTCGAATAGCCGAAAATAACTGAATTATTGATCTCGCCACCCACTTTTGAAAAAGGCCCGATGGTTGTTGGTCCGTATATTTTGGCTGCCATTTTAACCACCCCGTTATTACATAAAGCAAAAGGCCCCCTGATGACAGTATTTTCCATTATTTCGGCATCTTTACCTATATAAATAGGGCCTGTTGAAGCATTTAGAATGGCAAATTCAACAGTGGCCCCTTTTTCAACAAAAATGTTTTCGCGGCCTACTACCCTGTTTGTTTTACTCAAAGGTTCACTTTTGCGGCCTTTGGTCAATAATTCAAAGTCGTTTTTAATGGCCAAACCGTTCAGTTTGAAAATATCCCATGAATTATTTATGGTATAAAACTCTGCTTTGCTCATCACTTCATCAATGCCAGATAAATCCATATCACCAGAATCATCAAGATCTTTTTCGCTAATATTCAGGGCGATTATAATTTCATCGGTCACAAGAGTCTGATTGGGCTTTAATTTGTTAATTTCCTTTACAAGGGCTTCAGAAGGGCAAACTGAACCATTTATAAGGATATTATTTTCTTCCTTTATAATTGGATATTTATTACTCAAATATTCTTCAGTAAGTGTTGATGTTTTAACACCAAGCAAAATTTCCCATTTTTCACGTATGGTCAATATCCCAATCCTGATCTCAGCTACAGGCTTTAAAAAAGTCAGGGGAAGTAAATTATTTCGTGTGATGTCGTCAAAGAGAATGTAATTCATTTGTTTAATTAGCGTTTAATAATCCTATTTTATGTAAACTTATACTTAATAAATTGGTTTCATAAAAGTATAAAAAAAGCCCTTACAACAAAATAAGGGCTTTAAAAATATCTTTTTACCATACTTATTTTTGGTTTCGCTGATCAATATGCTTTTGATAACGGCTCTTGAACTTATCCACGCGACCTGCTGTATCCACAAATTTCATTTTACCTGTAAAGAAGGGATGCGATGTGTGGGAAATTTCCAGTTTTACGAGCGGATACTCCTTACCGTCCTCCCATTCAATTGTCTCTTTTGTTTTTACAGTTGACCTTGTTAAGA
>JAWKKL010000053.1:0-25362 GCA_041393275.1 Bacteroidales bacterium | reverse complement strand
GCCCGATTTTACGCAATAGTTTTAAGTTATTTTTTCCATCCAGAAAATTATGAAGGTGAAGAATGTCAAAACTTACAGAATCAATAGCTTTATAAAGGTTTCTAAACCTTGAGATGTAAGACTTGTCTTCCCGGATAAAATGTATGGATACCCCTTCGTGCTGAATTTGATGATTGGTATGAAAGGAAATAAATATGGATAATTTAATGGACCGTAGTTGGTATATTTTTACGAGATTACTGATCGTTGAGGCTTGTTTCAAAAACTCTTCAGGTGTTGGCCTGGTTCGAAGGTTTGGAAAAGCAACCATCAATACTTTTAATTTAAATTTTGTCGTTCCTGCCATTTTCTTTTAGTTCAAATACTCTTTATATCCATAAGCTTTTCTCAAGATATTCCTTGTTGGGAAATGGTGAAAAAGCATTGTATAATGTAAAACCAAATTCATCAAATATCCTTTGAATTTTCTTTTTGGTTTGCTCATCCAGGTCATTGAAATTTTTACTCAATTGTTCATCGGGATCAGGTTTCAAATCACCCCTAAAATCTGTTTTGCTGGCTTTTCTGAAATTTATGGAATTAATGATCCTGTCATTTTTATGCCTTGAACAAATGTTTAAGCTGTCAAGAATTTTTCTTAATTCAGTTTCCGGATTCAGTATTAGATCACTATAAAATACAATCATCAATTGGTTCAACCGGTCGGGTTGGTTCAAAATGGGGAGGTTATTCATACACCAGTTTGCAATATTCCTTTCCAGCGGTGATGTTAATTGATCAAGGAATTTTGAGTGGTCAATTTTTTTAAAAAAGTCCATCTCAATGGGAATTTCAGCAATTGTTATTTCTTCTTTGTTAGTCATCCCTTTCAGTTGCGACATACAAACGTCAATGGGGTGCCTGAGCAATAAAACCGGGCGATATTTAAAATCGAAATTTGTTAAAAAATAGGGGATTAAAAAGTTGCCACGGATTAACTTGGTAATAACAAGTTTACTTTTTAGAAGTTTCACTATTGACAAACAGGCCATTGTCCAATTCGTGTAAACGTTGAACTCAAGTATGTTCTTTAACCACTGATAATACGCCGGGTTTTTATCATCTACCGGAATGTATGGCCTGTTACCGGTATTTAATTCCCCAGGGATTATTCCAAACGTTTCATGAAGTGGCTCCCAATTGATGCAGGTTTTAGGAACGTGGGCCAACAATTCCATCAACCAGGTACTGCCTCCTCTTGGCTCACTAAATATTATAATGCTTTGTTCCGCCCTGAATCGCTTGAAATAAAGGATCCATTTAAGGATAATGTTAATGGGGAATCCGTTTAATTCTGTTTATCTGGTTCAAAAACCTGGCCGTTGTAATTGTTCTCTTCCGTACCATTAGGTGATAAAAAACATTAAATTTGCTCTACAATGATAACCATTTTAAAGTTAGTGGCCACGTGTTAAACAATTCTTAAAGCGGGCTTTATATAAAGTTTTTCCAAATTATAACCTGCCGATTTACTGGATAGGCAACTATGTTAAAAATACGGATTCGGATGTGGTACAGATAGGGGCAAATGATGGTTATACGGGCGATCCATTCTACTACCAGGTTATGAGGAATAAAAACTGGAAGGTTGTATTTGTTGAGCCGGTGCCCTATCTTTTTGAAAAATTACAAAACAACTACCCGTCAAACCCCAGGTTCAGGTTTGAAAACACGGCCATTAACGACGGATCAAGACAAGTGTTTTATTTTGTACCTGAAACTGCTGCTATCGAACATAACCTCCCAAAGGGATATGATCAAATGGGCTCATTTGTAAAGGGCATTCTGACTGAATCATTCAATGGCATTCTGACCCCTTATATTCAAGAAATAGAGATCAGTGGAAAAACCCTCAATCAATTATTCACAGAATATGCAATAAATAATTTGAAACTTCTTTTGATCGATGCCGAAGGATACGACTGGAAAATATTATCACAGCTCGATTTATCGGTACAAAAACCTGTTGTTATCAATTTTGAGCATTACCATTTGCAGGATTCTGAAAAAACCGAGGCCATTTCATTCCTGAATAACGATTACCTGATATTTGAATTTGGCGCTGATTATTTATGCATCAGGAAAGAGAATTTTAAGCAGCGGGATTTAAATAAACTTAAGGGCAGAATAAAGAACAGGTATTAACTTAATAATTTTTGAGCGGGGAAAAAGGGGAATTTTGAAAGTGAATAGAAAATTAATCAGACAGAGTTTAAATTACACTCCCAAAAAATCTGTGAAAATATATCGTCCCTACGGGACTTACTTAAACTCTTATATTTCAATCTACAAACATTGTATACCTATCGGGATAATCCCGAAGGGATGGAATATTTAGAGAAAATTAAGTAACCGGTATTCAAATCCCACAGGAAAGATATAGTCAATATTCTGATGATAGCAGATTAGTGATCTTCAACTTTTGAAACGAGGAGGTTCTTTTGTCATATTTACTATGTTACCCTTCCGTGGAAAGAATTAATTCATAACCACAGGCTTTTACCAATTCTATATCTAATTTTTCATTTATCATACGAATTTCTTCGTCATGCAATTTGTCTTTCCATTTCTCATTTAGATAATAATCCATGTAGTCCGAATAAACAAGATCATCTCCTTTGGTTGAATCGATTACATTTTGAAATTGGCTACTGTGTTTTAAGGGAGCACCTGTAATCTTTGACAGGGTTAATATTGTTTCTTCAGGATTCTTTACTACATCTTCGTACCTTAGATTTATTACTTTTTTGTTAACTCTGTGTTTTAAACTTAAAAATGCTTTATTCTTTTCATTCCACAAGTCAATGGGCGAAGAGAACTTTTCCAGGCCACAATTTTCCCTTAAAATCGTGGGCCAGCTTCTGGAAAGAAAATCCTTAAAATCGGTAAATTTTTCACCACGATAATGGTACGGCCTTTTGTACAAGGAAAGTAAAAAAGTGTACGGGTTTTTCGTTATTGTCACGATCGTTAGCGGGCTGGATTCAAACTTATTGATCTCCCTGATTTTGGGTTTTCCATGTTTCCACCCCAGGTATTTCTTTTTGTTCAATTCAAAGAGAAAACCTGACATAAACTCATATCTCAGGAACTTCCCGATCCATCGGCCCGGATAATATCGGAGGATTTGTATGTCAATATTTTTTTCAACTAATTTTTCAATATAGTTCGTTCCTGAGTTTCTCTCACCATAAATTTTTATTGCATTCATAAAACCATTAAAAGAATCTTTTCAAAATATTGACTTTACCTCTTTTACTCAAACAAACACATTCTCCAGATAGGATTGGATTGTATCTTCAATAGGGAAGCGGATCATAGGAAATACCTTTTCTTGTTTAAGTAAAAATTCAATGATCTTTTTTGATGCTCCAGCCTGGTTTTCAATGATTGTTATGTCGTTAACCTCCGGAGCAATGCCAACCCTTGTTGAAAATACCTTAGCCCCCATTTTCCTTGCTTCAATCAACACCATGCCAAAGGACTCAAAATCTGATAAGTGAAGCAAACATCTTGATTGGCCCATTCTATTTAGTACTTCGGCCCTATCCATTTTCCCCCTAAGAAGGATGTTTGTTTCCAGGCCATTTTTTTCAACTAGTCTTTGAAGATTTTCCATTTCAGGGCCCTCACCAATGATTTCTGCTTTGATGTCCGGAATTTGCTGCTTTACCTCCTTCACCACTTTAATGAAGCTATCAAAGGCTTTTAATGGAATTAGGTTGCCAACTCCAACAATATCAATAGCTTTATTTTGTGAGGCCGGAAATTCTATTTCTTCAATCCCCCAGGGGATGATAAAATCAGACTCGATGCCTGAACCATCTTTTAAGGTTTTTGCATGAAAACGGGAAAGGGTAATAATTTGGGGAAGCTTCTTGATTTTCTTTAAATAGTTGTTGTCCGGCAAGGCATCCTGCCCCATAAACGTACAGCTATGAGGAATATAAAGCTTTTCTGAAATTTTATTCCCCACATAGGCACATTCGGTAAACCAAAAACTATGCACCTGATCAATGGGATTAGATTTATGTATTTTGTTTGCAGTTTTTAATACTTCCTGCCAGGTTAAAAATCTAAAAAATCCTTTTTTATTCCGTCCTCCTATAGCATAAACATCACATCCATTCCATACATAATTATTTTTTCGATAAGGATATTGAAACGTGATCACTGAAATACTGAAAAGTTGTTTGCTTTGCAAATGCCTGATAAAAATCTGCAAGGCCGGTATACAACTGGTATCGTTTTCATCTTCAGGAAAACCGGGTGTTAAAAACAGTATGTGTTTTTTTAATTTTTGTTCCAATATTATCTGATTTTATGATTTTGAAATATCTCTTTAAACCAGGGTTTAAAAGTAATAAACAATCTTTTAACCTTATCAATAGATCAGAACACGTTATTCTCCAGAAGTCAGAGAGCAAGATGAAAGGAATCTAAATTCATGGGTTTGTTGCTTCGAAATATTTCACTGTTGACCTGAATAAAAATTTTTAGGTAAAATATTTTCTGCTTGAACATAAAAAGTTAGTCTATGTTTATACATATCACAGGCAATTAATCCGACATGATTACTTTTTGTTGCCAAAGAATCTAAAACGATCTTGTCAAAAACTAAATATTTACTACAAATGAATAATAAAAAAATCATTGCCATTCTGGGTGCAACAGGAGCACAGGGTGGCGGACTTGCCAATGCCATATTAGATGATCCGAAAAGTGAATTTGCTGTAAGAGCTATAACCCGTAATGTGGATTCAGAAAAGGCGAAAGCCTTAAAACAAAAAGGCGCGGAAGTAGTTGCGGCCGATGTAGACGACAAAGCAAGCCTGATCAAGGCATTCAAGGGAGCATATGGAGCCTATTGTGTCACTTTTTTCTGGGAACATATGTCGCCTGAAAAAGAACAAGCTCAGGCTAGGTCAATGGCGGAGGCTGCTGCCGAAGCCGGACTAAAGCATGTTATCTGGTCAACCTTTGAAGATACCCGGAACTGGGTATCCTTGAGTGATGATAGGATGCCTACCTTAATGGGAAAATATAAAGTTCCCCACTTCGATGCAAAGGGAGAAGCAAATGCATATTTTACAAATGCAGGTGTACCAACCACTTTTTTACTAACCTCTTTTTATTGGGACAACTTCATCAACTTTGGTATGGGCCCTCAAAAAGGCCCTGATGGCACGCTGGGGATCACGATTCCTATGGATGATAAAAAATTACCCGGGATATCGGCAGCCGATATCGGTAAATGTGCTTATGGTATATTTAAACGTGGTCAAGAATACATCGGGAAAACATTTGGTGTTGCTGGTGAACATATTTCAGGACCAGATATGGCGAAAGTCTTTAGTAAGGTATTTGGAAAAGAGATCGTATGCAATTCTGTACCACCTGATGTTTATCGAAGCTTTGGTTTTCCGGGTGCCGATGATCTGGGGAATATGTTCCAGTTTAAACGTGATTTTAATCAGGACTACTGCAGTGCACGAAATGTTGACCAATGCAAAACCCTTAATCCGGAATTGCTCAGCTTTGAAAAATGGTTAGCGTTGAATAAGGAAAAAATCCCTTTCAACTAGATTAACCCATTTTTAAATTTATAATTCTAAAAAAGCCGGCTAAAAACCGGCTTTTTATTTATTGATCCTATTTTTGTTTCGGGTATGGCCCATGCTCCGGCCATTCTATCGGATTCTGCTTAATCTCTTTCAGCAGAACTTCCACCCCTTTCATCAGTTGAGCATCGTATCCTTCAGCCACTTCTTTTGGTTTCAGTTCAACAATGATATCCGGAGTTATCCCTTCGTTTTCAACAATCCAGCTTCCATCTGTATGATAAATCCGGTAATCGGGCGCAGTCAGGCCTCCACCATCAATCATTGGAATAAACATAGAAACACCGACTAATCCACCCCAGGTGCGGGTTCCTATCACAGGCCCCATATTAAACTGCTGGAATTCCTGTGGCAACTCATCACCCCCTGAGCCAGCCTGGCGGTTTGTTAAACAGGCCATGTGTGCATTTACACCATAAGCCGGGCTGGTTTGATCATGAGAATATCGGCGGGTCCAATACGAATGAGGCGCCTGGTTTAAACGGTTAAAAAAGATCACCGGATCCAGTCCGCCACCATTAAACCTTCCATCAATGATCAACCCCTTTTTGCGGGTTTGTGAATAGAAATATTTTCCAAATTCAGTGGCAGAACCAAGGTACGTATCAGGAAAGTGCAAATACCCGATTTGGCCGCTGGAAGCTTTTTCAACAGTTAGCCTGTTGGTCTCTACCCAATTCTGATAACGCAATTGATTTTCAGAAGACAATGGTTTTACAACATATTCCCGCGACCCTTCCAAAACCGGTTTATCGTTAACGGTAATGGTTACTTGTTTTTTAGCTAAATCCTGGAAATAGCTGTAGATATTTTTTGATGCAAGCACTTCCACACCGTTTACTTTTAACAAATAATCTCCTTCATTTATCTCTATACCGGGCCTTGTTAAGGGAGGGTATATTCCCCGTGACCAATCCGCAACCTTGTAAATCTTTTCAAACTTATACCGGTTATTTTCTGTATCAACCGAATAGGTAGCTCCTAATAATCCAATACTGGTATTTTCTGCTTTACGTTTTCTATCGCCGCCATAAATGTAGGTATGGGAGGTATTAAGTTCACCGATAAGTTCACCAATCACAAATTGAACATCCTGCCTGCACGAGGCAAATTCCATAAGTTTGCCGTATTTTTCTTTCATATCATCCCAATCCAAACCATGCATGCCGGGCTCATAATAATAATCCCTTTCCATTCGCCAGGCTTCATTGAATATTTGTTTCCATTCGGCCTGCGGTTCATACCACATTTTAAGATCTGCCAGTTTCAGATTATTTCCTTTTGAATCGGTATCAGAGCTTTTGATAATTCCAATATCATCATTTTTTTTATAAGCAATTTTTTCCCCATCAAATGAGAGTTTGTATGAATTGATCTCTTCAAGCACTTTTTCTTCTTTCTGATCTTTAAATGAAAAACGATACAAATCCATGGTGGAAGGGACCCTGTATTCGAAACGGTTAAAATCTCCCTCCTCTTTATTCAAATAGAAAAGTGCATTTTTATTTACTGCGAGGTATCTGTAATTAGCGGGCTCCAAAGGCAAAGCTTCAATTCTTTCCGATAAACCATCCCAATCAATATTAACTATGACGTCTTCACTTTTTTCTGATTCCTCAGCGTCTTTTTCCACTTTTACTTCATCGCTTTTTATCTTAATGAAAGGATCTCCATCCTTTTTCAAGGTCAGGCAATATATACCGGTGGTTTTTTTGTACACCATTTCCCACTCAAAATCACAGAACGTGGGATCAAAACGGCGGTTTGAAACAAAAAACAAATAATTGCCATCCAATGAAAATACCGGATGAAAATCATTAAAAATAGTACTAACCTGGTGGATTGAATTATCTACTAATGAAAAGATGTAAACTTTGTTTACGAGGTCTTCGTCCATTTTGGAATAAGCGATATAGCGGCTGTCGGGCGACCAGTTAAAATCATAAATGGGTTTTACATCAATCGAAACGTCAATGTTTTCATAATAAGCCTTATCAGCTGCGGTAACTTTTTTCGAAGCCACATCTATGATATTCAAGGTAAGTGTTTGATCGGTGAAGGCAATTTTTTTTGAGTCGGGCGACCATCTCAATGTATGCCTGTAACCATCTTTATAATCCGTCAATTTAATGGCTTCTTTTTTCCCTGCCTGGTCAATCAAATACACATTATATTCTCCTGAAACATCAGAAATGTAGGCGATAGTAGAACCATCAGGCGACCATGTTGCATCTTTATCCCTTGCCCCGGAACTATTGGTTAAATTCCGTGTTGGTCCTTCTTTTAATGGCACCGTAAATATTTCACCACGAGCAACAATAACCGCCCTTTCTCCACCCGGCGAACAATCAAACCCTGTGATATCTCCTTTAACGTCTTTCAGATAAGGCCTGGCTTCCGGCATGTCAGTTTTGATTTCTATATGGACCTTTTCACTGGTTTTTTTATTTATGTCTAACACCATTAAATCGCCACCAAGCTCATAAATAATTTTATTCCCACCAAAATCCGGCCTCCGGATGTCATAATTTTGATGATGCGTAATTTGCTCAATAGTTCCGGTTTCAGGATCCACGGAGTAAATATTCAACACCTTGTCACGGTCAGACGTGAAATATATTTTATCATTGATCCACATAGGCATGCGGTCGGTTCCTTCAAAATTACTGAGGTTCTTTTCCTCATCTGTTTCCAGGTTGTACAGATAAATTTCCTGGGCTGTGCCCCCCTTGTATCTTTTCCATGTCCTGTTTTCGCGTGAGACTTTATTGTATGCGATCTGTTTTCCATCTGGCGAAAAACTCCCACGGGCTGCTTCATTGAGGATTAATTTTTCCAGGCCGGTTCCATCCGGTGATATCAGAAATAGTTCTGAATATCCCGGGTAATCGCTTCGGTATGCTGAAAAAATAATTTTGTTTTTGGTGGTGTGCCAGCCGATCACTTCGTCGAAACCAGGATGGTAAGTAACCCTGGTAATTTCACCCCCATATTTATTCATCACATACACATCAGGATTTCCATCATAATATCCCGTAAAAGCGATCAAACTTCCATCAGGCGAGAACCTAGGATAACGTTCCTCTCCGTCATGAATGGTGAGACGATTAGCCACACCGCCCTCTGCCGGCACCGACCAAATGTCTTCACCATGAACAAAAACTATAAGGTCTTCATGAATGTCGGGAAACCTTAACAGCGGGCCTTGCGAATTGGCATGATTAAAAAATGCCAGATTTATAAAGAATACTAAACCGGCAATAACAATTGAATTTTTCATTTTGTAATAAGTGGATTTCATGGTTTAATTTTTTGATTTATCATTTTTCGAACAAGCTTAATAACGATCATCGGAAATCGTATAAATTAAGCAGGATATTAACCAAGTAAACATAACAAGGACGGAACAAATGTAAGATTAAATATCACTCAAACGAATATGAGAGCCCACAAATTAAAACAAATCATCGGGGTGAAAAATAGGCTAATTGACATTTTGCTTAATTCAGCTTATAAACAGTCGGGATTAACGAACCTTGAACTTTTTTAAGGGCAATAAGGCATTTACTTCCCTGATGTAATTCTCATATCCCGGCCTGTTGGTCATATTTCGTTTTTCCATTAACGGAATACTGATGAATTTAAACAAAATGATCATTGAAACAAAGCCAACAGCTGTCCACCAGCCATTATAATTTTTTGTAGCGAAAACAAATAAATATAACCCGGTCCAAAAGAGGATTTCTCCAAAATAATTCGGGTGCCTCATCAGCGACCATAATCCACTTCTCATATATGGTTCAAGCTTTTTCTGTTTTTTATATTTGCGGAGCTGTTCATCGGCTATCCATTCAACAAATACAGCAATCAGTGTTATAAGAATGGCAATGATATCAATGAAATTAAAAGGCTCATGGCTGCTCATTGTGAACCATAAGGGAAGGCACCCCAGGAAAACAAAAAGAGTTGGCATTAAATGAATACCAATAAAACTAACCGGCCAGTAAAATTTTCCTGTGTCAGCCGCTATTTTTTTATACCGCCAATCTTCATGATTTAAGCCTGTCCATCCACGTGCCCAGTTTGCCGTAAGTCGCATAGCCCAGAATAAAATCAATCCAAACATTATATATTGCCGCAGGAAATTTCCATGAGGATTGTTAAATATTAAAAAAACAGCAATAAATGGTGGTATAACACTCCAATAAGGATCGTAAACACTTGAATTCTTTAAAAGGAAACTAAAAAGAAAAACAATTAGGGTTGCAGCAACATCAGCCACAAAAATGTTAATCATACTATGTTGAAAAGAGGTTTGTTGTAGCACCAACCACCCAATATAAACAGCCAACAGGTATATCATTGCAACAACAATCAATGAACCTGTTTTATTTGATTTTTTCATAAACCAGATTTTTTTAACGCTTACTTAAAGAAATAGTAATTGCCATATCCTGGTATTCCTTTTTGTTCTTACAATATTTTTTTAACGCATTTACATTCGAACTAAATGCAAGGGTTGGTAATCCGTCGATGGGGAATAGCTGGACCTCCTGGGCATCATCACCCGCAGTTGGTTCACCCTTTACCCATTCCGCTTCAAAAGTGACAAAAAGAACGTCGCCATACATATCACTTACCGCTGAATCAACGCTGATCAGATCAAGGATTTTTCCGTAAATTCCGGTTTCTTCTTTCAACTCACGAAGGGCCGCTTCCTGAATAGATTCACCCGTTTCGGCAAAACCAGAAGGCAAGCACCATTCGCCTTTGCGAGGTTCATTTTTCCGCTTTACCAGCAAAAGTTTCTGATCAATTATAACAATAGCCGATGCCACTGGCAGTGGATTATCATAAAAATAGGTTTTACAGGAATCACAATAATCCCGCATGGTATTTTCTTCAAGCTTTCTGGATAGTTTTTGGCTGCAATGTGTGCAATATAATTTTCTTTTTAGCATATTCTAATGCAGCCGAAGTATTTCATTGACTAAATATCATTATTAGGGTCGTCAATTCTGACAGCTTCTTCAAGCAATAATTCATAGAAATAGCCCATGGTAAAATCCTTATCCAGTGCAACAATTCCTTTATAGGTGGCTATTTCACCTACTTTTGGTATATCTACTGAAGTTAAGGTCAGGTCGTAGTGAGTTGAATCTCCGGTACCATCCTGAAGGTGGATCCAATTGCGGTTCATAATGCTTGGATTAACCTTGACGACTTTTCCACGAACCGTTACTTCCTGCCCTTCCAAATTGGCTTTGTTCAAATACAAATTGCCAATGCTGATGCCCCCTTCAACCGGTTCAACCTGTACATCAAATTTGTCGAGGGTTGGTTTTTGAGGACGCGTTTGCCCCATGACCGATTGTTGTTCAGGGTCGACTACATCTATCGGAAAATCGCTGATGTGTTGAACGAAGAAAATTTTATCAAAGGTCCGGTTCAGGTCTTTGCTTTCGAAGTTTTGCATTTCCAAACCATCTTTATAGTACAGAACTGCCCCTTCTTCAATTTCGTGTTTTCCAACGGCCATCCAATATTCTAATCCATTTTCATGCACTCTAAGATACGTATAAGAAGTGGCCTGGATAACCTCTTTTACTTCCACTTTATGATTTCCATTGGAAAGATATGTTTCGGTTTCCCTGTTTTGGCTATTCTGGCATGCAATTCCTGAAAAAATCAGGGCAAATAGTACGGCGAGCAATTTTACTTTACGCATAATATCAATGTTTTAAGTTATATTTTATTTCAATTTTAATGGGCCGCAAAATACAAATTTATCTTAGTGGTTTGGAATGTTGTAAGCATTATTTGAGATAAGTAATATAAATTTCAAAAAACAAGTTCTCTCAGTCTTTGAAATCTTTTGTTATTTTGGCCGTTTGTAATTATCATGAATAAAATGAAACCGTTTATTATTGTCTGTCTTATTTTCTGTTTCTTTAATTATAGTGCAATCGGGCAAGTGGACCCAGAAATAATAAGAACAACCCAGCGGAATGTTTGCACCATAAAGGTCATTGAACCTTTAAATGAACTTGAACAAACCCTATCCGTTGGTTGCGGGGTCGTTTTAATGACAAAAGTGAATGGCAAAAATGAATACTTTATTGCGACTGTATATCATGTCGTTGAAAAACTCTTTTTAAATAATAAAACCCAGGCCACCATTAGTGTTTTTGATAAAAACGGAACTATTTACAAAGCGGGAAATATTGGCAGTGAGCATATTTTATGGGTAAACAAAACCATGGACGCCGCCCTATTGGTTTTACCAAAAGATTTACAACCAGAAGGGAACCTGGCGAAGGATTATGTTTTTCCGGGATTACAAAACTTAAAGTTGATCGGTTCACCTGACTGGGGGCAGGATATTTATCTATTTGGTTACCGGTGGATGAATCAGGATGTTTTTATTGATATATTAAAAAAAGGCATCCTCTCTGTCGGAACAAGCGGCCTGCCCGGATACGAAGGAAACCTCGTTTACCTGATCGACAATATGGCCAATAAGGGGATGAGCGGAGGGCTTGCATTTACCGATAAAGGTACCGGCATTGGTATTATCAGCAGCTATGTTAATGAAACTAATTCCCGTATTCAAAACAGTGATGACCTGACCGTTTGTTTGCCATTAACTATTTTTTTTAATGCATTAAGTACCATCATAATTTCTGAACCGGACAGGTTAAACAAATTATTGACCCAATGATTTTCGTTGAAAAGACTATTTTAGCCGGCTAATTATCCAATAAAATGAATGGTCTTTTAATTACAGGTTCAATCATAGTAACGTCGGCTTTAATTGCCTATTCTCTCGGAATTATTGCCGAACAGCGTAAAAAGAAAATTACCTTTTTTGTGTTGATTTTTATTACCATTGGAATACTCCTCGATATTACAGCAACCCTTTTTATGATCGTTGGTTCGCCCAATTCGCCTTTTACGCTGCATGGATTTCTTGGTTATTCGGCCCTTGGTGTCATGCTGGTGGATGTCCTTTTAATCTGGAAAAGATTCAGGAAATATGGTGTTGGAGCGGATGTTCCAAAAAACCTGCATATATACTCCAGGTATGCTTACTTATGGTGGGTATTAGCCTACATTACCGGGGGTTTATTAGTGGTATTAAATTAACACTTTGACTTTTTTTTTGTTTGAATAAATAACAAACTTATCCGGATGAAAAAATATTCACTGATTTATCTGATACCGGCCGTCCTGTTGGTTCAGGAAATTGTGGCACAACAACATCAGATTCACCTGAAAAATCCGAAAGGGCAGTTTTTCCTTTTTTGGGGATACAACCGATCAACCTATGCAAAAAGCGATATTCATTTTTCGGCAGAGTCCTATAATTTCACACTGTATGATGTACCCGCTCACGATTTGCCTGAGACATTTTCCGTTGACGGATATATGAATCCCAACAATGTTACCGTACCTCAATTTAATGTCCGTTTAGGTTTTTTTATTACAGATAAATACGTCATTTCTGCAGGCTGGGATCATACAAAATATCAAACCAAGAACAATGCTTTAGTAAAAATTTCCGGCACCATTGATGAAGAAGCTTCGGCAAAATATGCCGGAACCTACGATGGAGAAATGATAACAGTAAATCATGATGATTTTGTCCGTATTGAACATTCGGATGGCTTAAACCTGATCCAGTTAAATATTGAACGGCATGACTTGCTAGTTTCTAATCCGGCGGAAACCCTTGGTTTAGGAAGTGTGCTTGGAACAGGTATCATATTGCCTATGCCGTGGACCAACGCTAAAATATTCGGCGTTGTAAACGATGACAGGCCTCATTTTACAGGAATCGGTGTTTCGGTTTTTGGGGGACTAAAATTTCACTTTTTTTCAAGATTATTTCTGCAGGCAAATCTGCAGGCCGGGTATCTTTACATGCCGGGTATTGTCCTTACGCCAAAAGGCGGAAATGAAAGGGCAAGCCAACAAATTAAATACCTCCAGGGGATGATAGTTCTGGGGTATACCTTTCGAATATTCTAGTATTCTGGCTTTTCCATTTTTTTATGAAAAGCTGATATGAATACAGCCACTTCTATGGAAAGTTTGGCAATAATTGAAACATTTGCTATTTAAATTGTTAAATAAGAAATAATCAATTCATTGTAAGCTACAGGAATAAAATTCGATCCAAATTCGAAATACAAGAGAATAGTATGAATTTACCAGCAAACTATCAAAAAACAAGGCAGGCATCTGTTGATATGTGTGCACCCCTTCAAATTGAAGATTATATTCCTCAACCAGCCTTGTTTACCAGCCCCCCAAAATGGAACCTGGGCCATACTTCCTGGTTTTTCGAAGAAATGATCTTGAAAAAATTTATAAAAAACTATAAAGAATTTCATCCGAAATACGGGTATATATTTAACTCTTATTACAATACCCTTGGCGAAAGAGTGGTTCGGCAAAACCGGGGGGAATTAAGCCGCCCGACTGTAAAAGAAGTTTACCAATACAGGTCCTATGTCGATGATTGGATGATAGGTTTATTAAAAACCCCCATTGATGACAAACTTTATAAGTTGATTATTCTTGGTTTAAACCATGAACAACAGCACCAGGAATTATTTTTTACAGATATCAAATATGCTTTTAGTAAAATTCCACTTTACCCTGTTTATTCTGATTTAACTTATTGTGAAAATAGTGAAGCTCATAAAGAGGAATTTATTGAACAGGATGAAGGCATTTATGAAGTTGGTTTTGAAGGTGAAGGTTTTTGTTTCGACAATGAATTATCACGGCATAAGGTATATCTTCAACCTTATTCCATCCGGAACAGACTTGTTACCAATGGAGAATTTTTAGAGTTTATGAGCGATGGCGGATATCAGCGTTTCGAATTTTGGCATGATGAAGCGCTTTTTTGGCTTTCAGAAAATAATATTCAGCAACCGATGTACTGGAAAAATATAAATGACGTCTGGTATCAGTTCACCCTCGCCGGATTACGAAAAATAAATCCTGATCACATCTTAACACACATCACCTATTACGAAGCTTTTGCCTTTGCCAGTTGGAAAGGTTTGCGTTTACCCACGGAGTTTGAATGGGAAGCAGCCGCCGGTAAATTTTCCTGGGGTTTGCGATGGGAATGGACAGAAAGCGCCTACCTGCCTTATCCCGGATATAAAAAGGATGCTGGTGCCGTAGGCGAATACAATGGTAAATTTATGGTAAATCAAAAAGTGTTACGGGGAGGCTCAGTCGTATCACCGGAAGGGCATACACGAAAAACTTACCGCAATTTTTTCCACCCCAATATGAGCTGGCAGTTTAATGGAATCCGATTAGCAAAATAAAATTATGGAAACAACGATACAAACCACCGGTTTGGCCATGGATGTTAAAAAAGGGTTAACATCAAATCCAAAATTCCTGAATTCAAAATATTTCTACGATGCCCGGGGCAGTCGGATTTTTCAAAAAATCATGAACATGCCCGAGTATTACCTTACCAATTGTGAGGAAGAATTTTTTTTGACGCAAAAACAGTTGATTTATAAATCATTTGTTAATAACAACCAACCATTTGCAATAGTAGAATTAGGTGCCGGCGACGGTATAAAAACAAAAATATTGCTTGAGTATTTCCTGGTACAAAATGCCAGCCTTTCCTATATTCCTATCGATATTTCGGAGGAAGCCATCAAAATCCTTATCCATGATCTCGAAAAGTTATTACCTGAACTAAAGGTGAAAGGAAAAATCGGTGACTATTTTCAACTAATGGAAGAGTTAAGTGCAATTGACAAAACGCAAAAAATATTGCTTTTTCTGGGTTCTAATATTGGTAATTTCAACCCGCTGGCAACCATCACGTTTCTGAGTCATTTAAGGAAAGTGATGAATCCGGAAGACAAATTATTTATCGGTTTCGACTTAAAAAAAGACCCCGAGGTAATTATTAAAGCGTATGATGATCCGCATGGGTTAACGGCATCCTTCAATCTTAATCTGTTGCGAAGGATCAATGATGAACTCGATGCCAATTTTGAACTTTTAACATTTAAACACCATGAAGTTTACGACCCGCAAACCGGAACGGCCAAAAGTTACCTGGTAAGCCGCGAAAACAATCGGTTAATATCAGGGCCATTGATAAAACCATCCAATTCGAAAAGTGGGAACCCATTTTTATGGAGATGTCGCAAAAGTATGACCTTCAAATGATCGAAAACCTGGCGAATAAATCAGGATTTGAGATTGACAGGAATTTCACCGATTCACGACAATACTTCATGAATTCGCTATGGAAAATAAAAATTTAATATTGAAAGCAATATGGAACGGGCAGGTTATTGCCGAAAGCGATAAAACAAAAATGTTGAGGGAAACCAGTATTTCCCTGAAGATTCAGTTTATAAAGACTTCCTGAAACATAGTGATACCCATACGGTTTGCCACTGGAAAGGAACTGCTTCCTATTATGATGTGGTGGTTGACAGGCAAACAAATAAAGATGCCTCCTGGTATAATCCCAATCCTTCTGAAAAAGCAATGCCAATAAAGGATTATATTGCGTTTTGGCGGCGTGTGAAGTTGGAGACGCTATGGGGAATTATCCCGATGAAATCCCTGAACTAAACATTTATCGGTTTCCAATTACAATTCTCCCTTCCGCTTCGTCAATGGTCACCATTAAATACGTTTATTTTTTCTGATTATTTTTATCCTTTTTTCCAAAGACTTTTTTAAAAAACTTACCCACTTTAGATTGTTCTTTCTCTTCGTTTTTGGGCGTTGTTTTCTTTTTTTGCCTTTCTTTTTTTTCAGGAGAATTATTTTTGTTTTTCAGGAAATCGAATAATCCCATACTTTCTTTGAAGTCATCGCAGTCCAAATTTTTATAAATTTCATCAGGGATGTTAAATGAACCATTAACCAGGATTATATTTTTTTGATCATTTCCTGTTTTTTGAATAAACTTTGCGAATACAGGCATGGCAGTCCTGGCTCCCTGACCAGAGCTTAGATTTCGAAAACGTACAATGCGATCATCTCCACCAATCCAAACCCCCACAACAATTTCAGGAGTAATCCCAATAAACCAACCATCCGTCTGATGTTGCGTTGTCCCTGTTTTTCCACCGAGTTCATAGTTAATCTTATATTTTGTTCGCAATCCGGCTGCAGTTCCCCTGGATGTAACACCCATCAATAAGTTTTGCATTATTTGAACGGTTGATTCAGAGAAAACCGGCTCACCCTCCTTCTGCATTGGATTCTCATAGATGACATTTCCGTTTGCATCAGTAATTTTTTGAATAATATTCGGTTGCCTGACTTTACCCTTGTTTAAAAATACAGAATAGGCTTGTATCATTTGGTATAAAGGGATCTCGGCACTGCCCAATGCCAAAGAAGGAACTTCCTGAAGAGGTGCTGAAATACCGGCTTTCTGAATCTTTTTAATGGTATTCCCAATTCCTGTTTCCAAAAGCAATTGAACGCTTATCGTATTCACCGAATTCACAAGCGCTCCCTGCACAGAATAATATCCACCATATTTATGATCTGCATTCTGAGGAACCCAGTTATCAAATTCAGCATAGGGTATGCTGTCATTTTTATAATATTCACACGGGTTCACACCTGCCTCAATGGCTGCAGCATACACGAGGGGTTTAATTGTTGATCCGACCTGACGGGCAGCCAGCACATGATCGTACTTAAAATATTTAAAATCTGGTCCTCCGATCCAGGCAAGTACTCTGCCCGAATGAGCATCCATAGCCATCATTCCAACCTGTAAAATGCCAAAATGATAAAGGATTGAATCGAGTGAAGAGATTATTGTATCCCTTTCTCCCTGCCAGCTAAATACTTTGGTTGGATGGGGAGTTTTCAAAGAATCAATAATTTGTGAATATGATAAACCTTTGTTTTTTAGCTTTTGATAAGGTATGCTTTGTTCGATTTGACGTTTTGCCAAATTTATATTTTTTTTCCAGGGTTCCGAGTTTTGCCATTGTTTGTCGAATAAACTTTGCAAAAAACCCAGGTGCTCTTTGACTGATTCTTCCGCATAATTTTGCAGATCAGCCCGGACATTTGTGTATATGGTAAGACCATCAGCATAAAGGTTGTAATTTGTTGCTTGTTGTTCATTGATTAGCCTAAGTATAGCCTCCGCTTCCTGTCTGAGAAATTCCCTGAAATACGGGGCGGGTCCCTGAATATGATCAAGCTTATTATAATGAAGTACAACCGGGAGCTGTTTTAATGAATCAGCAATGTATTTATCAAGATACCCATATTTCACCATTTGGTTTATTACGGTATTTCTTCTTTTATAGGCTGCATCCTCATATAGACGTGGATTGTACCCGGTATTGGCTTTAAGAAGGCCAACCAATATGGCCGATTCAGGAACAGAAAGATCCTGCGGTTTTTTATTAAAATAAGTCAATGCCGCCGTTTCTATACCGTAGGTGTTTTCGCCAAAAGAAACGGTATTCAGATATAGTTCCAGAATCTGTTCTTTCGAATAAATTTTCTCAAGACGCAGCGCCGTTATGATCTCTTTCACTTTAGTCACCATGAGACCAATCAACCCATGATCAGTTCGGGAAAATAAATTTTTAGCCAGTTGCTGACTTATCGTGCTCCCTCCTCCTGCACTTTTGTCAAACAATAAAATGGATTTAACGAGTACCCTGAAAAATGACCTGGTATCAAATCCATTATGATGGTAAAAACGGATATCTTCTGTGGCGATAAGTCCATCGATAAGATTTTGTGGTATATCCTTAAGGTTTGTGTTGGTCCGGTTCTGATAATAATAAAGGCCCAGCAATTTACCTTCCGCCGAAATGACCTTTGAAGCATTGTTTTGTTCAATTTTCTCCAATTGGCCATACGTGGGTAATTTTCCAAAAAAGCCAATCCTAACTGATAAAATAAAGCCAATCAATAGAAATAAGACAATGGAAATAAAAATTATAAATCGTATCGCTATCCTGCAATATTTATTTTTCATTCTTTGTGTCATCATCAACTGCCAGTATTAACGAAGTACGAATACATAAATTTTCCCGGATGAATTTAACCTAAGCAACGGAGAAGTTTAAAACCTTTAAAACAAAAAAACCGTTCAGTTTATCCAAGCCTGAAATATACTACATTATACTACCGGTAGCTGACAGGTTTACATTCTTAAATTACAGGAATACAATACGGTAGAGCAAAAAAGGGGCGAATCCGCCCCTTCTCTTTAACAATTGATAAATATATTTTAGTGTGCCGGAGGTGCTCCGGGCATTTTAAAATGATCGCCCGTTTCTTCCACAATTATTTTATACCACTCGGCACCATAACCGGGTTGCTGAAGTTTAGGATTATGATATTTGTACCCTTCCGGAACATCAACCGCTTCTTTTATGTTTCCATCCATATATTTTGTAAATAAATAAGTATAAAAGTTCAACCATTCCTTGTGGGTTTTTGTACCGGCGTCCACCGAATATTTCGTAAGGAGATCAACAGCACCATTTTTATTTGTTGCAAAGAGTTTAGCTGCCTTTTCATCAATCCCTTTTGTTTCGGTGATAAAATTCCATTCCATTTCGGCTTGTTTAGCACGTATTTCAGGATGAATAACATTGTACCGGGTGTAGGCATAATTTGAAACCATATTAAACACCCAAAAGGCTGCATCAAACGAAAATTCCATCATAGAGCCGTTTCCTTGCGCGAAAGCCGGGGGTACCGATGTGATGCTGCAATACATAGGAACAAAAACATTGCTGGCAGCATCGTCAACGCCAAACCACAAAATGCCGCCAACCGGATCGGGTAACCATGACCGGCTTTGGGCAACAAAAATAAAACCGGTTTGCTGGGTAGCAGTAGCCCGTTCGTTGCAATATACTTCGCCATCTACCTGCCAGGTCAGGGGACGCCAGCGATAAGGATTGCCATAAGGGCCGGCGCCTATGTCTTGCGTCATATCAAGGGGTGTTCCTTCCAAATGATCGCGCATATAGTCCATTACATCCTCAACGGCAATTTTGCGGTCAGGTTTAATCCATAAGGGCATTCTGTTCTTTAAATTATGTCCTGAAGCATAATCCAGGTATTTGTTCATGCCTGAATTAACGCTTTTGAAAAACGACCACACCCTTACTTCACAAAAGCGGGCACCGCCAAAATCAACGGGCGCATAGGTGTCGGAAAAACTAAACTCGTTATCTTTTCTGTCGAACCATCCATTTTCACGGGCAAATGAAATCACGTCGTCAGCATAGATACATTCAATTTCGGGTTGATTGATTTTATCGCGTTGCGAAAAAGTAATTGATTTTTTTCCATCAGCCAATGGGAACGTTTGAATCCTGGCCTGGTTGGCATGGGCCGAAACATATCCGTCAGGCACTTTAAGCGCCACCCATACAGCCCCTTTTTTATCTTCTCCCTTACCAATCAATTCAAGTATCCACACTTCGTTGGCATCGGATATAGAAAATGATTCTCCCGAACTGTAATAACCGTATTCAGCCATCAATTCGGTAATTACCTTTATGGCTTCCCGTGCTGTTTTCGAACGTTGCAGGCCAATATAAATCAAACTTCCATAATCCATGATGGCACCTTTTTGTGAACTTAATTCACTTCGGCCGCCATAGGTTGTTTCGCCAATGGCTACCTGATGTTCGTTTATATTTCCAACCACATTATAGGTTTCGGAGGCTTGTTTTATTTGTCCAAGATGTTTTCCGGTATCCCACTCATAAACATCCAGCATCGTTCCTTCAGGATAGGTGGCGGCGGGCCAGTAATACAATTCGCCATACAAAACATGTGAATCGGCGGCATAACTAATAAACGTAGAGCCGTCATTTGAAGCTCCTTTTGTTACAAGGAAGTTGGTGCAGGCAACCGATTGGTGGTTTAAACCAAAAACCAATATTGCCAATAAAATCAGATATTGTTTTTTCATAATGATATATGTAATATTTTAACTATTTGAATGCAAATGTAAAACAAATGGGAAAATTAGGATAAACAATAAGAAGGAAATCGAAAAAAGAGAAAGGAATCAGAACCCAATATTGAACCCGGCGGAGATGATATTATTTTTACCCTGAAAAAATTCCGGTGTATAAATATCAAGATAATCGTAAACAATATCGCCGGGTTGGTAAACATCAATATCACCTTGTGTATCCATCATCATGTATTCAAAAAACAGGTAGGCATTGTTGATAAACTCATAGGAGGTTTTGAAAGAGACCGTCTGATTTTGCCATTTCACCTCTTCCATGAAAGTGTGAGTAGTAACTGTTCCATCCAGTGTATAGTCATAGTCAGGACCATGTTGTGCCAACATATAAGAGGCATTCAGATGCAATCCACGGATTGGCTTGTATCCTAAACTAATATAGATTTCCTGGGAGTTATCCTTTAAATAATAGCCCATATTATAATAATTTGATTCATAGGTCAGGGTAGAAACCCGGTGCTGATAATTAATGGGCATCGACATGGAATATTCAATATTTACCGAAAGGTTTTGGACCCATAAATTGGTGGTTTTCGCCCCCACTTTTGTGCTCCAGAAATTAAAGTTTTCCGGATCCCCTATTCGTTCTATTTTTAACTCATCCAGGTAAAATGTTCCGTATAGATGAACATTCTTAATATTCCTCGAACTAATATCAAAAAACAATTGAGAGTTTTGATTATCAATCCCCTGGTTCATTGTGTGATCGATGGATTTATAAAACATCACCGGGATAGATAGGCAGGCTGGACACCCATATCACTATAGATGATGGAGTTTCCTATGGAAAGGTTCAGCTTTTTTGAAGGAATGAATGTGAACATATTCGCCGCTATATATTTCGGCCTGTACACTTCTCTGGGCGGATCGGTTGAATAATCGGTTATGGAACTATCAACCACCATAGAAACAAGCCACCCATGATAGTAATTGAATTCAAACCATTTTGCCGGTTTCATTCTCAACTTTATCTGTGCATAGGAAGAAAGCCCTGTCTGTCATGATCATGGGCCCATGATAATTGTTGCCCCATTGGTTGTGGTCGGCTTCACTAAACCAAGGAACCCCACTTCCATGAATAGGTAATACCTCCCCGCATCTCGCTGTAATCTCCTCCTCCGTCATCGGTATATTTATAGGCCCCTCCGGGTCGTTGCGTAAAATACGTTGGTTCTGAAATTCTTTTGTTTCATTATTATCCCTCAGGTTGGCATAAAAGCCCCAGTGTTTACCCACATAGGCAAAGGTTTCAAAACCACCCCAGCGATGATAGATATTTTCATTTCCCTTAAAAAAATATTGGGTACCCCAGATGGGTTTTGCTGCAATCGCAAAAAGTTTATCCTTGTATGAGATGGCAAGGGGATTGAGTGATGTGGAAAGGTTTTTATTCTTTCAAAAATGTCGAACTTCCGGTTGTAATCCGGAAAAGAATCTACTTCAAGTTTGTATTCCAACAAATAAAAATCCAGTTCCTTTTGTTGCCTCTTGTTCAGCTTTTCAGGCTCCTTCTTTGCTTCTGCCAGTTTTTCGGCAATAAACATGCGGGAATAAGGCTTTACCACCGAATTTATTTCAACGATGCCCTCATTGGCAAGTTCATCCACAAACTCATAAATATTTTTATCCGAAACATGCTGATATACCTCCTGAGAAACAGCTGACAGGCTTATCAACACAAGAAGGAAAAGTATGTGAAATGATTTTATCATAATCGTTAGTTGCTTCTGGCGCGTTTAAAAATAATGTTATTAAAAGCAAGAAAGAAATACTTAACATCGGTCCATACAAGTTTTTGCGATGGCACATCCAGGTATTTTTCTTCGACATATAATTTCTTAAGGGTTTTGGGCATATCCATAAAAAACGGCGGAACTAGGCCCGGTTTAAACTTAATTCTTTTCTGACGAATTCTTCCGAATACAAATTAAAATAGTCACTCAACGGCCTGACCCCAACAATTTTCATATCCCCCATGAATACGTTAAAAATCATAGGAAGTTCATCAAGCCAGAATTTCCGCATAAATTTGCCTGCTGCTGTTACCTGAAATCATTGCTCGATTTTGCCCCCTTCCTGCAATTGATTTTTTTGATAAACATATTCCTGTAAATACTCTGAATAAGCATGCATGGTGCGCATTTTATAAACGCCAATTTCTTTTCCATGTTTGCCATACCTTTTTAAGCGGATAAAAGGGCCATAAGTGGGCCTGAGATCAAATGCGGGCTCTTTGATTTTGGCCATGGCAAAATAAAATTTCCCATCAATGAACTTTTCATCCAGGCATTCAAAGCCGCATGAATAAAGCCTTCCCAGGGTTTCTGCCCGGCTTATTACCCTGTTTTTTCCCAGGGTAGCCCAAAAATAAAACTGCTTAAGAACCGGCAGTTTTGGAAATACCCTTGTAAATATATAATCAATGAAATAGTATATATGATTGATTATTATTGGGTATTGCTTCATGATACGCTCTTTTCTTAATACGTAGGTTTCAGCGTTGCCAATAAAAATTCCATCGGGAGGTAATTTTGAATTTATCGATTCGAAAAATTTATTGATCCTTCGTAAATCGTTAATTTTATGCAGGTTGATCAAACTTTTGAACCGATTTACCGGCAACTGATCAATATTGAACTGCGTTGTTGTCGAAAGGGTTAAATTATCAGGGTTTCCAACATCAATATAGGTGGAGATAAAATCATATACATTTTCACTGCTTTCCTCAATGATGATGTGTTTTATCTGGGTGCGGTTTTCAATGTATTTGGTTTCTTCTATTTTTCCCGGGATAAACGTCCTGTCTGTTGGATAATAGCGGGTTTTTTTTGTTGGGGGTACATCAAATTCAGGAACAATGACAGGCCTCTTTACAGAAATATAAACGTAGGCTAATAGCAACTCCAGAATCGTTGCGAAAAGAATGGTCCCGAAGACAATGAGGCGGGAATAGTTAAACGCCCCAAAAGAGTAAATAAGGGTGGTAATTACCGCTAGAATGGTAAGATTGGAGATCATAATCGGAACCAATGCTTCCCGGTAATTTTTTGCTTTCCGTAGGTTGTATTTTGAAATAATCAGTGAAATAAAAAGCCAAACCCCGGTAAAAAATAAAAACGGATTAAAGTAGGTTGGGAGATAAACGCGCTTGGATGCGGGTTTGAACCAAATGAAAATAAGGAAAGAGATCGTAACAATTAAAATGTCAAGGATCACAAATAATATGATCCGGTTGACATTTTTTTTATGTTGCTTTATATCTTCCATGTTAAAACAAGCCGTTCAAAGTTAACTATTTTTCATATTCTGTGCCAAGGGGAGAATTTGTGAAAGAGAGAGAGGGAGATGGGCGCGGATATTATGTCTTATACCCTTTGTATTATAAAATGAACTGTAAGCCATTTTGCTAATTACAGAAGTTAATGCCGCTAATATTATTCAAAGCCCTGGTATAAACGAGCGAAAACATGACGCATTTTGAATCACCAGCGGTATTAATTTTCTAAACTCCATTTCTCCGGACTTCTGATCATATTTACGATTTTTCCTAAAATATGGTCATACTTGTCGTATAGATCATTATGAATTTCATCGGAAATATATTTGCATGATAAGGCAAAATCCAACCAACCCTGTGTTTCGGCTGCTTCTCCTTCAGCATCAGATAATTTCGCGATAAAAGCTTTAGGATATCTTCTTTTTCTGAACGCCTCTGCTATATTCGTTGAGACAGATCTTGAACGTCTTCGAATTTGATCTGTCATTGAATATTTTTCCTCTTTAGGAAAATGTTTAGAAATTTTAAAAATTTCCATAACAACATCAAAAGACATTTGATAAACTTCTAAATCTTTGTGAGTCCTGATCAATTTCATTTTACACTTTATTTTACACAGTATTATATAAAATAAAAATTACCTTCTCCCATCCACCCATTCTCTCTTTCTCTCTATCTCAATTTCACTTCAATCAGATACTATCCTAACTTAAGAATTATATCTTTTTAAGCACCGCTAGAATATTAAACCCAACCTCCGTAATGGCATATACAAACTGATTATTGATCCTTCCAAAACGCCCATAATTCACAAGTTCTCCACCAAATTTCGATTTAAATTCGCGAACACCATAGTCTTTGCCCGGAACACCAACGCCCATAAAGTCAAACGCTTCAATATTATTTTTTACCGCATAATCGATGGCCGCCCAGGTTGCCAGCACACTGGGATATATGTGTTTGTATTCCTGATCTAAGCCGCACACATACCATTCATAGATCATTTTATCAGTAAAAACCGGTGAAAGGATGCCCCCTATAATTTTCCCTTCATATTTCACTAACCGTATGACCCCGAGTTCATTCTTTTTGGATTGCAAATAAAAGGTTTGAAAGAACGAATAAGCCGGTAACGGTTTCCTCACTTTTCGTTTATATAAATCGCTAAGGATGTGATAAAACTCTTTTACCTGGTTTTCGTTTTCAGGCGAAATTATTTCAGCACCGGCCTTGAGTCCTTTACGAACCTGACGCATTTTACTGTTGCTGATCTTTTTATGAACAATATCCTCTGAGGTAGTATCTACGAGGTAATTTAACCGGTCAAGAAAAGTAAACCCATAGTCTTCGAATATTTTCCTTTCTTCTGA
>JAWKKL010000052.1:0-25853 GCA_041393275.1 Bacteroidales bacterium | reverse complement strand
CCAGGTTATAAACCGAATCTTTCCATGAATTGTAAATCTCCTGGTATTCATAGGCCTTCTTATAGTCTCCCTTAAGAGCCCAGGTGCGGTAAATATTAAAATAGGTCAGGATCATTTTATGATTAAGCTCATATTTTTTCTCTATCATAAGACATGTATCATACATTTTAAGGGCTTTGTCATATTCGCCCCGGCGTTCGTAGGTAACTGCCAGGTTTTTTATCGTCGATACAATTTGATGAGGATCATTTATTTCCGTTGCCATTCGATTTGCAAGACTGAAATATTCAAAGGCTTTGTCGTAGTCCTCTTTCGCAAAAAAAATATTACCAATATTTATATAAATGTGTGCCCCTTGTGATTTTAGCAAGCCAATGCTATCAAATAAGGCTATGGATTTGTTAAAATAATAATAAGCCGAATCGAATTTATTGATCATTACATAAATTTGACCTAAGATATTAAAATTATTGGCCTCACTCTTTTTCTTTTTGAACCTTGTATAAATTCGTTCTGCTTTTAAACAATTACTGAGTGCTTGTTGATAGTCTTTGAGGTTGATATAACATTTACTGGTATTTGAATAAACTTTTGCTATTTGGGCGCTATCTCCGCAGATCGTGTATTTTTTATTAGCTTCGATGAAATAATAAATGGCTGAATCGTAATTATTGTTACTAAATGCTAATGCACCAATCCTATACAGGGTAGAACCAAGCTCACATTCATCTCCCACCATGGTAAAGATCCGCTGGCTTTGTCTTAATAACTCATCGGCTAATGTGAACTTCCCTTCCTTAGTGTACATGGCACTTTCAACGTGATTTAGGACTCCCCAGAGGGCTGGATTTGTTTTTTCGTCGGAAAGTATTTCCCTTCCCTTGTCTACCAGTATTTTCAGGGAGTCGAATTGATGTGCGATGAAAAAGGCTTCTGCCATGATATAATACGCCCGGACCTCCTGTTCTTTTTGGTTCAATTCTCGGGCAAGGATAACAGCTTTATAACCATAATTTTTCACTAAACTCACATTACCCTGTAATTGCTTTTCCATAATTTCAATCAGCGCATCAAGTGTGGTTATATCTTTACCATTTTTGCCTATTATCTCTTCCAACTCTTTAACCCGAACCTCATCCTGGCCATTCAGACAACAATTGGACAGTGTAAAAAGGAAAGTGAGTAAAAGTGCGGTAAGAATTTTCATAAAATCAGATATTATCATTATTACTACTATTCTTTCTAATCAAATTCCAGTGTACTGCTAGTTTCAGATGTCCCGCCATCTGTGCCGGAGCCTGATCCGATAACCACCTTTATTTTATGATCCCTGCCATCCCATTCGATTTCATAATCACGCTCTACCTGCCATGCAGCCGGCAGGGTCGGATCGCTAATAACCTCATAAGTAAGGGTTGTGGTACTTTCAGTAACCAATTTGGAGGGGGCACTCAGGTTATTACCTGCGGGGAGCCGGACCACAAAACATATGGTAAGGGTTGTTTCTTTTTTAACCAGGAATGAGTAAGGTTTGTAATTGATCATCTTGTTTTGAAATAAAGGTTAAATATTAAAAATTGAACAATAAAAATACAATAAAATTGTCAATCTTTTCCTATAATAACAAAATTGATACGTTTGGTTGCCTGTCCGCTGCGTTGGTTAGATGCAACAGACAGGCCTAATCAGCTTCTTTACTTCAATTATCCTTGTTATATCAGTTCTATATCTGAATTTTCTTCAGCATTCACTTTAATTGCCCTTACCCATGCAGGAATTGTTTTAAATTTAAACACAACATCTACTTCCATTTCAACATCCAATGCATTATCTCCTGATGAGCCAAGTACAAAATCGAGTTCAAAAATACCATCCTGTGTTGGCTTTTATATTCCCTGGTATTTATCAGCACAGGCGATATCAGATATTTCAAAGCGGCAATACCGGTAGCCCTTACCGCTAAAATCCCGGCCTCTTTTCCCTCCTTGAAAACCTCAAGGTTTTTTATTAATTTAACCTTCTCCATTATGTTTGCAATAATATACCATAACTTTGGAATTTTTGTAGTAGGATTCTACCAAAAAAAAAATGGTAGTTTCCTACTAATTTTGGGCAGGTTCAATAATGCTTAGTAATTGATAATAAATATTTTATAAAAAAATAGGCTTATAAAAATTTTGCAAAAAAGTCAATTATGTTGTCAAAAAATAAAATAAAACTTATCAGGTCGCTTCATATTTTGAAATTTCGGCGTCAATTGGGGCTATTTATTGCTGAAGGGCCAAAAATTGTCAGGGAGGTTTTGAATAGTCATTATACCATTGATTCCATTTTTGCCACCTGTGAATGGTTCGAACAAAATTCAGCGGTTGATTTACCGGTAAAAAGGGAAATTATTTCAGAAAGTGAATTAAAAAAGATAAGCAACCTGAAAACCCCAAATGAGGTGTTGGCCATTGTTAAAATTCCGATGCCTCCTCAACTCCCCGATGTTTCAAAACACATCGTTTTGATGCTGGATGAAATTAAAGATCCCGGCAACCTGGGAACCATTATACGAATGGCTGACTGGTTCGGCATAGAACATATCATTTGCTCTGATTCATGTGTTGATGTGTTTAACCCAAAAGTGGTTCAGTCGGCTATGGGTTCGGTTTTCAGGGTACAGGTTTTCTATACCGACCTGATAAAATATTTACGATCGTTAACACCTGGTTTGCCGGTCTATGGCACTTTTACAGAAGGATCAAATATATTTTTAGCAGACTTAGTAAACCATGGTGTCATCATTATTGGCAGTGAATCACATGGCATTTCGAGGTCTTTACTTCCTTTTATTTCTAACAGGCTCAGCATTCCCAACTTTGCCGGTTCAACCTCCGCTGAATCGTTAAATGCCTCCATTGCTGCAGCGATTACAATAGCCGAATTCAGAAGACGGGAACTGGTATCCGGATAAAACAAACCGAATCTATTTGATTGCACAATAGTGAACTTTCTATTATAAAAATGTATATTGTTCTAACCTGGAAATATTCTTACCCCTTATTGTGAGTTATTGCTATAATTTTTTCTGGCAAATTTCCGCTATGATTTCAATTTGCTGCAATTGTACTTTTGTTCTGTACAATAATTAATAACCACTAACTAAAACAAATTTATTATGAAAACAACAAAAGTAATTTTAGTCGCAGCCCTGATGGCATTCGCAACAATCAGTTTTTCACAAAGTAAAGTAATTTTAAAAACCGATAAACCGGCACCAGAGTTATCGGTAACCATAACAGTGAGAGCAGCAATGCAAATTCCGGGGCTCGAGAGGGCAATGCGTATTCAGCTTAATTCAGGGTTTTTACTTGTGAATGACCAACGATTGTATACAGCCATTGTTAAATACAATCATGCGGTCTATTATATCACAGGGACCTACAAAGACTGGAGATATTTCTTCTCCATTAAGGAATATCCGGGACCGAAGGAAGGATGACCTATAACAAAAGTCCGCAACGAATTGCGGAACCATCCTGAAAAGACCTGCCAACACTGGCAGGTTTTTTATTTTTTAAAGGATAGATTACCTGCCAAAATATTTTCTCGCTGGTTTCTGCCAGGGTTTACAACCGGTCGCATAGTACTTTTGAATCGTAACATTAATCAACACAATTACTAACTAAAAACAAATTTATTATGAAAACAACAAAAGTAATTTTAGTCGCAATTCTGATGGCTTTCGCTACGATCGGATTTTCACAAACCGAAACAAATGCCCCATCAGCCGAACTACCACCTCCACACCTAGTGATTAAAGTATCCTTTGCAAATGCCATGCATAATCCAGCTCTGGTAAGAGCCATGCGCGAACAACTTAATCCCATATTTTTACAAAATTACCTTAGGGTATATGTCCCTCGGATAAGGTTTTTGAATCATATTTATTACATTTCCGGAACCCGTAACCAATGGGTATATTTTTTCAGCATTAAAGAAATGGCCCCGAAAGAACGTTAACGGGAAAATAAACCAAAAGCCAAAAAAGAAAAAACCCTCAATTGAGGGTTTTTTCTTTTTTGGGGATGTTGTTTACTTAACCTGCCAAATCATTTTCAACCGCCCATCGTACAAGTCCGGCTGTATTTTTTGTGCCGGCTTTGTGCATTAAATTAGCCCTGTGACTTTCAATGGTATGAAAGCTTAAAAATAATCGGTCGGCTATTTCGTGGTTTGAATATTCCTGGCAAATAAGGCTAAGGATTTCTTTTTCGCGATTAGATAACTTTGGGAAAAGTGATTTTGTGTCTTCCATTTTTAATTCCTGACTGATCATCCTCACTGACAAATGATCGCAAAAATATTTTTCACCTGCATGAACTGCCCTGATGGCTTTTTCAAGAATATCACGTTCAGAATCTTTTAATATATACCCCGATGCCCCGTTTTTGATCATACGCTTTACAAATCGTTTTTCGCTAAACTGCGATAAAGCCACAATTTTTATATCGGGATATTTACGGTGGACCTGTTTTGTACATTCCAGTCCATCGAGTTTAGGCATACTGATGTCCATTAAGATTACATCAACATCTGAGCGATCCTCAAGCGTACTTAATACCTGGTATCCGTCTTTTGCTTCGGCAACGATATCGATGTCCTCAATCTCTTTTAGTGTAATTTTGATGCCATCAATAAGCATTTGATGGTCATCAGCTACGAGTACATTGATCATAATATGTTGTTTAATTGGTTGTTATTACTATTTAAATAGAATTTATTCATAAGCCATTGTTTTTTTATTAAAAACAACTTTTACCCTATGGGTATATCAAATGAAAATTTTACTCCTTTACCAAAATCTGAATCTATCTTCAAATCTCCTCCCAAAAATTTCACCCGTGAAATTATACTGTTCAGTCCAATCGACTTCGATTCTTTCTTTTCCGAAACATTAAACCCTTTACCATCATCTTCATAAACCGCAACTAAAACCCCAGGTTGAATTTCCATTTTCATACGTATTGTTGATGCGTTTGCATGTTTCAATGTGTTGTTCACCAATTCCTGGACAATCCGGTAAACCATAATTTCTGTATTTTCCTTTAATCTTACCGGCTCGCCCTTGATTTCCAATTGTGCGTGCAATCCTTCAATATCATCTATTTCATCAAAAAGGCCTTCCACTGCTTCAAAAAAACCAAATTTGGTCAACAGGCCGGGCATCATATTATGTGAGATACGCCTTACATCACGTGTAGCTTGTTCCAACAATTTAGCGGCTTTATCAATCAATGGTTTATTTTCTGGTGATTTATCACGTACAGTAGTAAAATGAATTTTTGCGGAAGAAAGTAAAACCCCCAGGCCATCGTGTAATTCTTTTGCAATCCGTTTGCGTTCTTCTTCCTGTCCTTCAACAAGGGACCGGGCTGCCAGAAGTTTCTTTTCTTCTTCCAATTGTTTTATCCGCTGTTCGTTGATGATCCGGTTTTTACGTGTCCGTTGCTGGTAATAAGTAAAGAAGAAAATAAACATCAATATTATGCTCGAACCGCCATATAAATACCTGTTTCGCTGGTTGGTACGTTTTTCTATTTTAATGTCTTTTGTCAGGTTTTCATTTTCAAGTTGAAGGATACGTGCCGAGTCTTTTTCTTTCTCGTATTTCATTTCCAGGCCGGCAATTATTTTTGCTTTCTCTATATTTAATATAGTATCTCTCACAGCAATAAATGCCTGGTAATATTCCAACGCATGCTGATAGTCCTTTTTTAGTTGATAAGCATCTGTATAATCACCATAAATTTCCTCCACTCTTTCCAATAAATTCAATTCCCTGGCCATTATAAGACATGAATCAAAGATGTTAATAGCCTTATCAAAATTTCCCAGTTGTTGGTAAATTAATCCTTCATTTTTATAAGCGATTAAATACCCTTCTTTGTTTTCAAGGGAGTTGTAAAGTTTTCCGGCTAATATATAATATTTGAGGGCTTTGTTAAAATCCTTCCTCTTTTCGGCAACGTTGCCGAGGCCAATATACCCGTCTGCCAGGCCTATGTTGTAATTTGCTTGTTCACTTAATTCAACCGCTTTGTTATAATTAAACCACGCTTCGTCAATTTGCTCTTTATCAATGGCAATATTCCCAAGGCTATTGTAGGCTTTACCTAAACAAATAAGGTGTTCGAGTTTCTCGTTAATAATAATACTTTTCCTGAAATATTGAGCTGCTTTGTCTTCCTGGTCTAATTTATCATAGGCTATCCCAAGATTAATAAAAGCTTTCCCAAGTATATCCTGGAAATCCTGGTCCTCACATAACCTCACCAATACCAGGTAATAATATATTGCAGAATCAAGATTCGATTGCTCCATAAGCATGGCTGCCATCCCGTTTAACGCCTCTGCCATACCTGCCGAGGTATCCGCTGATTGTTTGTAAATATTGTAACTTTTCCGGTAGTACTTGCAGGCTACATCCGCATCTTCTATCATATACATAAGATAACCATAATTTGCAAAGTTTTTTGCGAGCCTGAATGTATCGTTGACCGAATCACATAATCTTATGGCCTCTTCACACACAACAAGGGCCGAATCATAAAAACCCAAATCAATACATATCCTCCCTTTTTCTGTAAGTGCATCTATTACCCCATTCTGATTATTTAGCTCGGTAGCCAGATCAAAAAGTTTGTTGCTATAGGTCAGTGCCTGGAGTGGGTCGCTTGGTTTGTAATAATTGATCAACCGGGCCAGGGTAGCCAGCTTACCGGTATCACTTTCCTGAACATTCATTGGGTTTGATAGAACCCCATGATTTAAATTCTGCCGGCCAATGCATAACTTGCATGGGAATATCAAAACCATAATCAACAATAAATAAATTGGAAGCTTTTGCATTATCTGAATTTTATAATCTAATATCATATTTTCAACAATCCGGCAAGTAATTGAAATATAAAACCGGATCATTAAGGTTCTTTTATATGTCCAGTACTATCGTAACCTAAAATCTTTTAACACTTCCTTAAGGGCATTAAATTCCTCTTCGAGTTGTGGCAATGGTTTAGCATGTTTTTTAATGCTCACCTTCACATCGTGATCAGCATGTGGTAAAAGGAATTTAAAATCCTGCAGGTGTGCGCCTGTTCCCGGACTGTCATATATACAAAAATTAAAAGTAGATGAAAGGTGCGGTTCTTTTTCCGGATGATCGGCTTCCCATATAGCAATATGCTTTTTTTTAATTTCTTCCAGTTTTTCTTTTGGGGCACCTTGTTGACGGCTTTTGCTTATTTCAGAAATCAATTCATCTGAAGCTGCACATTCTTCTTCAATTTTTAAAAAGGAGGTTATTTTATTTTTAAACCTGACGATATAATTAGCCGGGACATGCATGTAAAGTAACAATATCGTTCTTTTAAACTCTGGTTGGTGTAAAAGTTCAAATGTAACAGCATCCTGTTTTTTTATGGCTGGTTTTATTTTGCTTTTCATGATTTTAACTTTTAGATTAAACAATCTGATAATTCTCGAAATAATTTTTCGAACTTATTTTTTACGGGATACTCCGCTCATAATGCAATGGCATTGGCTTTTGAAGCACCTCCCGAATTAAGAATATCGGCAACAATATTTTGAGGCGGTCCAGAAATGGTGTACTCAAAATATTCAGTGTGTAACTCAGGAATATCACCCTGAAAATTAGTGGCGTACAGATACCTTAGGTCAACAGAACTATCCGGAGGATTTCTGCTGAGAAGCTGCGCTTTTTTATCTTTCTCAATTTTATGAATGTAAACGGCTACATCCACCTGGTTTCCATTCGGAATCCAAAAAAGGTATAATTCTACCCTTTTGTCAATGGAAACATCGTAATCATACTTTAAGATTGACATGACTTTTAAATTTTAGTTAAACAAATGTGAATTTTGGTATTGAACTCCTAAGATACAACAATTTATCCTATGAAGTCAATTATTATTTTTTAAACTACTGAACCTTAGCCTTTTTAGTTTATATAAAACCACCAGGTTTACTTATAGGTGAAAACCATTTTCAATTCCGTATGCTAGCTGTTAATCTGATTCATGGTTTGCCTGGTAATTTTATTCAATATTAATTGACTTTAAATGGCAGAAAACTGCTAAAATTTATTTTGGCAAAAACACACCAATGAAAAATTGATAAGGGTGAAATGGGAAGTAGGTCTGTATAATCGGCAGAAAATATTCATTAAAGCAATTATTGATAAACAAAAAATTTACTTTTGTGTTCTACTAATAATTCAAATTGTTGATTATTTATGTTATTGAAAGTTATATTATTGGCCGTAATCCTGATTGCTATTGCCGTAGCTGGTATTGCCATAAAAATGTTTGCACAAAAAGGGGGGCAGTTCACCAAATCATGCAGTTCGGTGAATATGTCAACCGGTGAAAAAATCGGGTGTGTTTGTGGCGATGGCGATCCTAAAAATTGCGAGTATTATGAAAAACATCATGGGGTGTTGAAGGATTCATAATTGAATTTCAAATTCCTTTCTTGCAGGCAAAATGCTACATCTCTTCCAGTAAAATATCTTTGAACCCTCCGGTAAAATGGGTTTGCATACTACCCTCTATTCCTGAATAAATAAAATATGCTTCCAGTGATTTATTATCCGCAAGGATTTCCATTGACTTTTCAAAACCCAAAACCATAAAGGTTGTCGCCCAGGCATCGGCAGAAGCACAATCATCAGCCAATACAGATACACTTAATATGGAATGCTGAACCGGATACCCGGTTTTCGGATCAATCGTATGCGAATACCGGACACCATCTTCTTCGTAGAATTTGCGGTAATTGCCGGACGTTGCCATTGCCCTGTTTTTTAAGGTAACGATTGCTTTTAATCCTTCGCCATACTGGGCATTGTCTTTTGGATTTTCTATCCCCACTTTCCAAAGTTCTCCATTAGGTTTTGTCCCTTTTGCCAAAACTTCACCACCGATATCAATCAAAAAGTTCTTAATCCCTTTTTCGTTTAAAAATTCTCCTACTAAATCCACAGAATATCCCTGGGCAATGGCATTAAAATCGAATTGAATGCGGGCATCATTTTTTATAACTTGTCCATCCTCCAGCTTTACCCTATTGAATCCCACCAATGGCAGCAGGCTGTCAACGACATGCTGATCCACTTTCATCCGGTCAGTGAAGCCAAAGCCCCAGGCATTTACCAGTGGGCCAACAGTCGGGTCGAAAGCGCCATTGGATTGTTCATATATCTCATTCGATAGTTCAAACAGGTGGATAAAAAGATTGTTCGGCTGTACATCATATTCATTCCGGTTAATTTTTGAAATGATGGAGTTTTCAACCCACATAGAAGCTGTCCTGTCAAAATCAGCCAGCAGGGATTCCATCTCTTTCTGGAAGTTTCGCCCTTCAGCATCATAGTAAGTGACGACGTAATAAGTCCTTGCGCTTCTCCCTGGAATTTCAACTACTTTAGATGTAGGAACTACGTTGCATGCTGAGATAAGTAATAAGCAAATTAATGAAATACAAACCTGATGATTATTCATTGTACTTTTTTTCAAAAGTAAAAAGAGATTAGTAATACCAGTGTTAAATTTATTTATTTTTTATCAGAAGATAATTCGAATATGTTGCACCCCTGGTTTGTAGTGTATATATGTATGCTCCTGAAAGCAAACCAGATGTATTAAAGCTATATTTATGAAGCCCTTTCGATAATACCCACTGGCAATTTCACTAATTTTCAAACCAGACAATGAATAAACACTTAAATTGATGTATCCATCTTCAGACAAAATTACAGGTATGGTAGTTATCCCTGACACAGGATTAGGATAGTTTTGAAGAAGAGGACTTTCATTTTTCGAAGATGCCCTCGTCAAGACCAGTTATAAACAGGGTGGTCATTTCAAAGTTAATGGGAATAATGTTCAGGATTTACAATGTCATTGCTGTTTATTCGAATGGCTGCTGTCATTATAGTATCATTCATAATGGACCTGAGACGGACCGCAAATTCCGCTATGCTATCAGGTTCAATTGTTCCATAAGACTCATTAAGGAAATCCATCCTGGTGGAGGAACCACATCCAGATCATAAACAGCAATAAAATCAACCCCCTCTGTGGTATCTGAAGGTGTGATAAATCCAGCACTATGAATACCTAATAAAGTAACTTTGTTTTCCTGCCACTGGTTTGTAATAACAGCCCCTTTGGGCAAGTCCTGAAAAAAGGTATCATTGCTGAAATTATTACCAATGAATCCTTCACCGGCAATGGTACAGGTATTTGGATTCAGTCTGATGGCTTCACATTTCGAGCCATTTAATGAATTTGTCTCAATCCATGCCCATAAAAATGGTCCATTTGGCGACCATGTATCCCAGGCCAGTCCTTGAATATCAAAGGGAGTTATAAATTCATTAACAACTTCACCATCCCGATCAAACTCATAAATTAACCCATTTCCATTTCCTCCCCAAAAGTGATCTGTTTGAGGATCGTATGTGACGCCGCTAAATGAGCCACTGGGTTTTATGATATATCCAACGGTAACAAAAGTTTCAGGATCTATCTGATGAATGCTGTACGTATCCTCGCCATAAAGAAATTCACCATCATTTGATAACGTTCTGAAGCCAAGGTTAGAAATCGTATTGTAGGGATGAGATGATATTAACTCACCATCCGGACTAAATTTGTAAATTGTAGGTTGCGGGCCGCCAAAATTTCTTCCATTTACCCAAATTATTCCATTTAAAAAGGTTATTGTATTTAGGCCTCTATCATTATTATTTGTTTGCTCAGTTCCATTAAAACTAAATAACATTTCTCCAAGGTTGTTCGTCGTATCCTGATCAGGGGTTTCAAGATAGGCTGACCAAAATAAAGGTGCATCACCATTATTGGCTACATTTACGAGTATGTCAACTGAATCACCCGGGGGTAAAACATTTTGAATAGAAACCGGGTCCACTGAAATTTGAGCCCCTGGAATTTCATTGCGCGTGATGTCATAAAACATCGCATATTCCATTTGATCATTGGCATTTCCGTTTCTGATATTAATTGCCACAAATGTTACTGAATCGCTTGCATAGTCATACGAAATAGTAGCCCCACCTGCAGTTTCATTAATTATATTAGAAATTGATGCTCCTTCAAATTCAACCCCGGTAAATAAATTAGTGGTTAGCGAGATTTGTTTCGCTTTTAAAACAAGGTTATACCCCTGTTCTTCATTAGTATAAGCCCAAAGGAAAGGCGCACCAGGTGAGAGGGTGTCAACAGCAAGTCCGACATAATAGTTACCAGATGTTCCGGGAATAGCGCCAATAACCTCACCGGTTCTGTCAATTTCATAAATATTAAACCCGCCTTCACCTGAAACATAAAAATGGTCGTTTAAAGGATTGTATGCTAATCCTCTATTATAATAAAATGGTGCTGGAAAAGTTACCCCGGTTTTTTCGCCGGTTATCGGATCTATTTCACGTATAACCTGCATATCTGCCACATACAGAAATTCCCCATCCCAGGCCATGTCATTCCACCCGGCGGCTTCAATTCCATAACTATAGGTTTCAAGAAGGGCAGTTGCATCAGCATTAAATTTATACAGCTTATGTTGCCAGTAATCATCAGGATCATAACCTGTAGCCCAAATATGTCCGTTTGCATATTGTATTCCCATAAGAGTGCGATCAGGAGTAGGAGTTTGACTACCCAAATCAACACTATAAATTAACGCCCCAAAATTTTCAGGTAATTGGGCATAGGTCTTACTAATAAACAGGCTAAAAGGAAATATCAATATAATAGAAAGGTAAAATATTTTTTTCATTTGAATAATTTTTTGTTGAATTAATCTTACTCATTTTTTAAACAAATAAACGCTGTTAATGTTTAATGATTTAGATTTTCAATATTGTTATATACTTTTATCATGAAAAATAAACTTTACTTTTTATTCAGTTTATCTTTTTACATTACAATTAATCTTCACGCTCAGAATTTTCCGTGGAGTTCTTTTTTTAGTAATGAAGGTGCTGAGTTTGCCTATGACATTAAACAGACTTCAAATAACGGTTACATTATCGCCGCCTATGGGAGTGATGGTGGCAGTAGTGATTATTATGTTGTTAAAGTGGATCAATTTGGTGCATTGGAATGGCAGAAAATAATTAGTAAAGATAATTACTCAGAAAGGGCATTTAGTGTTTTAGAGACAGAAGAAGGCGACTTTATTATTGTAGGAAACGCCACTAGTTTCAACAAACCCTGGCTTGTTAAACTGAACCCACAGGGTGATACACTCTGGACAACTCAATGGACAGATGAAGTTCAGAATAATTCAGGACTTTTGGCAAGAGGGGTATTATTACAGGACGGACGTATTGTCGTTGTTTCTCACGAAGATCAATATGGTTTAGACCCCTATATGTTTATTGTAAATTCGGATGGAAGCCTGTTTGAAGAAAGAGATCTTGAAAGCTTAATACCTATTGGATGGTATACAGGTACAACCATAAACGATATTGAACCAACTAATGATGGAGGCTTTATTCTCACCGGATCAACTGGGGGAGGAACGGGGTCAAGAGCCTATTTATGGAAGTTTAATGCGAATGCTGATTCAAGTTGGTCGAGCATTTTTAACGAAACGGGTATTTGGATGCGGTCAGCGCAATCCGTAATACAGCTTTCTAATGGAGATTACATGATAACAGGCTTTACTGCGCCAAATGCTACAACAACGGCTGTAGTACGTGCAAATTCAGCTGGAGAGTTAATCTGGTATCAAAGCTACAATGACACTGTTTATACCAATGGCACAGATTTGATAGAATGGAAGAGTGGGGAATGCTTAATAACAGAAAAACGTTTTAGTGGTTTTGGGGAAAGTTTTTTTCAAAGTGCATTGATTAGAATCGATAGTCAGGGAAATATGCTTGCCAGGGATCTGATCTTAGGATCGGATTCATCTACTACGATTACTCAAATGCGCAGAACAAATGATGGAGGTTATGTGATTGCCGGTGAAATAAACGAGTATTTGAGTGTTGGTCAACAAGACCTTTTTGTATTAAAATCCGATTCGCTTGGTAATATCGATGGTGTTTATGTCGATTATGTATGGCCGGGTGATGTAAACTACGATGGCGAGGTCAATATGGCTGACTTAATGATTTTAGGTGTTACCGCTGGTTCAACTGGGCCCGATCGGGTTGACAAATCCATTCTCTGGTATCCTCATTATGTTACCGACTGGGCTGATACTGTGGTTTCAGGTGTCAATTATAAACATGCTGATACCGATGGAAATGGCATTGTAACTATTTCAGATACACTTGCCATAAGCCAAAACTATAGTTTTACACATATTCTGCCAAATGGTAAATCAACCTCATTAAGCGATCCGGAACTTTTTGTTGTCCCTGATGAAATAACCTTGATTAACAATAATGAAGTCCATATTCCCTTATACCTTGGAACTTCTGAAAACAGTGTTACCGATTTATACGGGCTGTATTTTCAAGTTGAAATTGAGGAAGAATATTTCGATTTATCCTCTACGTCCTTTGATCTTGAGAATTCCTGGATAACGAATTTTTCAGCAAATTACTGGGATATTGTAATGATTGCTTCAGAGGAAGGAAAATTTGAATATGGGTTAACGCTTGTAGATCATGAGGAGATTTCTGGACATGGCCTTTTAGGAATATTGATGCTTACGTTAAATGAATCGGCAGGTAATAATTGGGAAGAGATAAACTTCAATCTCAATTTTACGAATGTAAATGCTAATAAATTTTCACTGGATTTAATCCCTCACTTGATTATGAGAATTATAACTTAACCATTTATAATAATACCGTTACAAATATTGCAGATGATAAAAAAATTGATTTTATTGTATATCCAAATCCAACGGAATATGATTGGATAAAGCTAAGCAATAACTATAGTGTTAAGGATATTGAATTGACTTCTTAGCGGGACAGCAATATCAGTTAACATACAACTTGAGCGGAATAATAGATTTACCAATCAATTTAACAGCCGGTATTTATATTATTAAACTGGAACTATTAGATGGGAGGAAAAATATTTGAGAAACTACTGATTAAATAAGAAAACCCCGGTTAAAACCAGGGTTTAATCTTTATCCGCCAAAATCATCAAAGGCGATCATTTCTTCCGGAACGCCCAAATCGTCGAGCATTTTCTGAACTGCATCGTTCATCATTGGCGGGCCACAAAGGTAATACTCGATCTCCTCCGGTTCCGGATGATTTTTCAGGTAATTGTCATAAATCACGGCACAAATCCCACATAACTGTCCCAGCCTCGGCAAAGGCTCCGATAAATCTATATGAAATTCAAAGTTCGGTTTCCTTTTTCATTTTTTCAAACTGATCAACATAAAATAATTATGATGGCCACCATAAACAGAAGGTAGCCTTGCGCTTTCAGGCGCTCGGTATTGAACAAATGGAAAATATGTGAACGCATGGGTGCCATTCCAGCCCCACCGCCAATAAACATCATTTCTTTGTGTGGGTTTTATAAAAAACTCACCATAAGGGCCTGAAGTCATCACTTTGTCGCCGGGTTTCCTGAAAATACAAAGGAAGAACAAATCCCGGGATTAACATTCATAAAGGCATTTTTCGATCGGTCCCAGGGTGGGGTCGCAATCCGAATATTTAACATTACAATACCAGGTGGGTTAGCTATGGCCCGCGGGTTCCGGGTTTTTCATTTTCAAATTCCACATGTTAAATTTATCCCAGTCGCCACGATATTTTTCCTCCACATCAATGTCTTTACTAAAATCCACTTCACAAGCCGGTACATCAATCTGGATATAACCACCCGATCTGAAATCAAGTGTCTCGCCTTCGGGCAAACGGACAACAAATTCTTTAATAAATGTGGCCACATTCTTATTTGAAACCACTTCACACTCCCACTTCTTGATACCAAAGATTTCAGGTTCAACTTCAATTTTCATATCCTCCCTTACTTTCACCTGGCAACTCAGCCGCCAGTCATTCATCTGTTCCTTCCGGGTAAAATAGCCTGTTTCGGTAGGAAGAATAGATCCACCACCTTCCAGTACACGACAGCGGCACATGGCACAAGTACCCCCACCACCACAGGCCGAAGGAATAAATATTTTCTGAGCCGATAAGGTTGATAATAAAGTACTGCCCGGGGAGGTTACAATCTCTTTTTCATCGTTGATAGTAATGGTAACATCGCCCTGGGGGTTAACTTCAAACAGCAATATCAGGACAAGCAATATTACCGTTAAGAAGACAATTACACTTGTCAAATTACGGTTCCGATTCCTACTAAGTAATATCATTTCAATGATTTTAAACTTTGTAATACTTCTTTATCCTCCGAAGCTTTAGCGAAGAAGGAGAACTCCAAACTATAACTTAATTCCCATAAAACTCATAAAAGCAATTCCCATTAAGCCGGTAATGATAAACGTAATTCCTAATCCTCTTAATGGTCCGGGGACATTTGAATATTTAATCTTTTTTCGCGAATAGCGGCAATTCCAATAATGGCCAGAAAAAACCAACACCCGATCCCAATCCGAAGGAAGTTGCCTGGATGATATTTTCATGCTGCTGTTGCATAATAATGAACCACCTAAAATAGCACAGTTAACAGCAATCAGTGGTAAGAAGATACCAAGTGTAAAGTGCCGGCGCAAATTTTTCTACAATCATTTTAACCAATTGCACCATGGAAGCAATAACGGCTATAAACATGATAAAACTCAGGAAGCTCAGATCAACCGTGGCAAAATCCTCTCCCAGCCAAACCAGTGATCCCGGTGACAATACATATTGATTTAATAAATAATCAACAGGCACCGTAATCCCCAAAACAAAAACGACAGCTAATCCAAGTCCAAAAGAAGTATTTACCGTTTTCGATACAGCCAGGTACGAGCACATTCCGAGGAAGTATGCAAATACCATATTATCAATAAAAATTGACTTGACAAATATGTTAACCAATTCTTGCATGTTATATCTTTTTATTTAGTAAGATTCCAATAAATTATTAATTTTCTAGTTATCCTCGATCAAATCCTTATTTCTTGATCGTTGAATCCAAATGATTATTCCCACAGTAATCAATGCCATGGGAGACAAAATCATAAAGCCATTATTTTTATATCCTAGTTCGTATAGGCCGAGCCAATCCATGACAGGGTAATTGTAAATGGTGCCCGAACCAAGAAATTCCCTGAAAAAGGCAACCACAACCAATATCCAGGCATATCCCAGGGCATTGCCGATACCGTCAAGAAATGCCGGCCAGGGTTTATTACCCATGGCAAATGCCTCAAGACGCCCCATAAGAATACAGTTTGTAATGATCAATCCAACAAATACCGAAAGTTGTTTGCTTACATCATATGCAAAGGCTTTTAATACCTGGTCGACCAAAATAACGAGGGCAGCAATAACAACCAATTGAACAATAATTCTGATCCGGGGAGGAATGGTATTGCGCAACAAAGATATAATTACGTTGGCAAGGGCCAGAACTGCCAAAACCGAAATGGACATAACCACGGCCGGTTCTAACTTAGCAGTTACGGCCAGTGCAGAACATATACCCAATACCTGAACCGTAATTGGATTGTCTTTACTAAGCGGATTGAATATGAGTTTTTTATTTTTTGGAGAAAATAAAGCTTCCTTTTGTTTTACTTCTTCAGCCATGGTTATATTTGTTTTTTAATATAAGGAACATAGTTAATCAAACAGTCGTAGAGCATGTCATTCACTCCGTTACTTGTAATGGTACCTCCCGATATGGCATCCACTCCATGAATTTGCTCAGCCGGGGGCAATGTTTCTGCGCCACCTTTTACTACCCTTATGGATGTAAAATCAAAGTTGTTGTTAAATATTGTTTTACCGGGAAATTGAGACTCAAAAGCATCGGTTGAAATTTCTGCCCCTAATCCGGGTGTTTCTCCGGCATGATCAAAATTGGCCCCATAAACGGTCGAGAAATCACTTTTCAGGGCAACATTACCCCAAATGGGTCCCCATAAGCCACTTCCCCGAACAGGAATTACATAAAATGTTTCACCATCTTTCTGACAAACAAAAAATGGAAATAAGGGCTCTGTATTGCCCTTTCCGGCTTTTAAGTCGGATAGTTTTTTCAATTCAACTTTCAAATCGATATCAAAAGCGCGGACATCTCCTTGTACGAGAGACCCATTTTTGAATACACTCACCAATTCACCTTCCTTGTTAACGGTGTATTCTTCCACAATGAATTTTTCGTAAGTTGCATCTGCTTCTGCCTTTTCTGTTGAAATATCAACCGAACTTAAAATGTTCATGATCTTTTCAGTTCTGACATTCTGCTCCTGAAAAGGCTTGAGAAAGGATGCCGCTGAGGATAGGATGGCGGCTACAATAATCACCATCACCGAAGCGTAAATAAAAATATATCTGTTAGTAAACATCTGTTTATGTATTTTATTTCCTTTGAATTAGGCTTTAACTTTTATTCTTTTCAACCGCTTTTTAATATTTGCTTCCACAACATAATGGTCAATAAGCGGAGCAAAAACATTCATGAGTAATATGGCAAGCATCATACCTTCGGGATACGCAGGATTTAATACCCTGATAAGCACAGCCATAATACCAATTAATAAACCGTATATGTATTTTCCTCTATTGGTTTGAGATGCCGTTACGGGGTCAGTTGCCATAAATACGGCTCCAAAAGCAAATCCTCCCATGATAAAATGATAATACGGGGGAAGCTCCATATACTCGTTTACAGCAAAAATATTCATGATAAAACCCATTATATACCCCCCAACAAAAACCGATAACATAACGCGCCAACTTCCGATGCCTGTGGCAATCAAAATTAAAGCACCCAATAAAATGGCCAGTGTTGAAGTTTCACCTACAGATCCGGGGATAAATCCAAAAAACATATTGGAAACCGGGGGGAGGTTCGAAAAATTACCAACCAAAGCATCACCTAAAGGGGTTGCCCCTGAATACCCATCGGCCATGTTTGAAATCCATACTTTATCTCCTGACATATCCTGAGGATAGGCAAAAAACAAAAATGCCCGTGCCGTTAGTGCAGGATTCAGAATATTCATCCCTGTCCCGCCAAAAACTTCCTTACCAATGACAACAGCAAAAACAATCGAAACTGCGAGCATCCATAACGGAATATCCGGTGGTACTATGAGGGGAATTAACATTCCAGAAACAAGATAACCCTCGTTTACTTCATGGCCGCGTGACTGCGCAAATGCAAATTCAATTCCCAAACCTACAACATAGGAAACCACAATTAAAGGAAGTACTTTTAAAAAGCCATACCAGAACTGGTCCCAAAAACCAACAGTTTCTCCCAATGACAAGAAGTGTTGCATTCCTGTATTCCACATGCCAAATAAAAGGGCTGGTACCAGAGCGATGACAACCACGATCATGGTTCGCTTCATATCCAATGAATCCCTGATATGGCTGCCCTTAAAGGTAACTTTATTCGGAACAAAAAGGAAAGATTCAAAAGCTTCGAAGGTAGAATACAATTTCTCCAGCTTCCCCCCTTTTTCGAACTGTGGCTTTATTTTGTCAATATAATTTCTTAATGCCTTCATGTATATTGTTCAATGTTAAATAGTCAATTTTTCAGGTTCATTACGACATTTCTTTCCGGATAAAATCCAATCCTTCTCTTACAGTTGCCTGCATTTCAGTTTTCGATGCATCAATGTATTCACATAATGCAAAATCTTCTTCGTCTACTTCATATATCCCTAAATTTTCCATCATGTCGATATCTTTTACCATAATGGCTTTTAACAATTGCAGGGGATATATATCCATTGGGAAAACCTTCTCATATTCACCGGTTAAAACAAAGGCCCGATGGCCTCCATTCAGGTTGGTATCAAGTGCGTACTTTTTATTTGGTGTTAACCATGAGAAAAAGGTCTTTGAATAACTAAACTTATTAAGCCTTGGCATAGCCCATCCTAGGAACTCATAATAATCCCCTTCAGGGATTAAGGTTATTTGGTTGCTGTAAAACCCTAGGTAACCTTCTTTTTCAATCTTGGTTCCTGACAGAACATCGCCACTAATATAACGGATGTTGGAAGATTTCCGGTTATCTTTTACCAAAGGGAAAATATTGCATCCTGAAATAATATCGTAATATTGTGGATTATTAACTTCTGAACCTGCCATGACAATCCGGCGGGAAGCATCAAATTTCCCTTCCAAAAACAACGTCCCAATAGTAGCTAAGGCCTGAGGATAAATATACCATGTAATATCTCCTTTGTTGATCGGATCAAGGTGATGCATCTGAACTCCTACGTTACCGGCTGGATGAGGTCCTTTAAAATAAATTAATCTGCACTCCCTTTGCTCCCGTAAAAACAGATGAGTTATTCTCCTCCCTTAAGTTCACGAACCTTTTACCTTCAGTCAATTTGGCAATAGCATCAATTCCGGGCCTGAAAGCTTTTTCTTTCCCTCTAATAAATACCCATAATCAGGAGCCAGAGGTGCAGAACTAAAACCGGGAAATAAATATGGCTTTCGGACTGTCTTCCGGGTTTGCAATGACCGAATCAAGGCCGTTGCCTGATGAAAGGCCAAACACCACTTTTAAGTAATTTTTTCTATTACTTTTTCTTTTGACAAGCTTTTCGGATCATCTTTGCCAAAATCTACTGCGTCCATCTTTCCATCCGATTCAATCCTGACTTCCAGCATTTTTTCTTTTGCCCCCGGTGAATTTCAGTAATCTTCCCACTTACCGGTGATGTAAAAGATGATATTGTCGCGGTATTTGTCAAAAAAAAACAGGTGTGCCGGCTTTTACCGGGTCACCTTCTTTTAAAAACATTTTTGGGAAAACAATTCATTGAAATCGGGTGGTTTAATTGCGAATTTATTAGAGACAACCTTTGAACTTTTTTCAGCTTCACCAGCTAGTTTAATATCAAGGCCTCTTTGATTTTAATAACTTCTGACATACTTGATTATATCATTATGTTATATTAAAATTGCTTAGATATAAATTTAAAAAGCCGCTAAATTATAAAATCTAAATGAATTCCATATATCCAAATATTGATATTTATCAATATTTATCCTGATGCATTACATGTAGTCAAATTCTCTTTGTGTTATTCAAGTTGTACTACATTGTAAATAAGGATTTTACACAAGAGATTCTTTAGTGTTTTATCTTATTTATAATGAATTTGAATTAGCCTGTTTTCAAAGAAGCTTTTCTTTTGAATTATTTTATCTTTGTCCGAACAGTTATTTAGTATGAAAGACAAAATTTTGATGGTTAAGGAACTGGCTGAAAAACATTCGCCTGAAATAATTAAACTAAGAAGGAAAATCCATGCAAATCCCGAACTTGCATTTGAGGAATTTGATACAGCCGACCTGATTTCCAATTTTTTAAAGGATAATGAAATTCGAACATTCGAAAGGTATAGCAAAAACAGGTGTTGTTGGGTTGATAAAAGGAAAGAACCCAAACAAACGAACCATCGCACTCAGGGCTGATATGGATGCCCTGCCTATTTTCGAAAACGAAGTTTCTTACAAATCAAAGAACCAGGGGAAATGCATGCCTGCGGTCATGATGTTCACACCTCCTCCCTGCTTGGTGCTGCAAAAATTCTTCAAATTTTAAATGATAGTTTCGAAGGAACAGTAAAATTAATTTTTCAACCGTCAGAAGAAAAATATCCGGGAGGTGCTAAAGTAATGATCAAAGAGGGTGTTTGAAAACCCTGCACCGGATATTATAGGGCAACATGTTTCCCCTGAGTTAAAGGTTGGAAAAGTGGGTATGAAAAGTGGCAAAATATATGGCTTCTACTGATGAAATTTTTATCACCGTAAAAGGTAAAGGAGGGCATGGGGGCTATTCCGCACAAAATATTGATCCGGTGTTGATTGCTTCACATCTTGTGGTGGCACTTCACCAAGCGTCGTTAGCCGAAACTAAATCCGGCCATGCCAACAGTCTTATCTTTTGGACGAATTATTGGAGCAGGGCAAACCAACATTGTCCCTGATGAAGTAAAATTATCCGGTATCATGCGAACCTTTGATGAAGGCTGGAGAACCAGATGAAAGAAAATCGCACACCTCTCTGAAAACATTGCTATAAGCATGGGTGAACCTGCGAAGTAATCTTTGATAAGGGATATCCTTCTTGTGAATGATCCGGTTGTGACAGAACGAACAAGAAATCATGCGATGGAATTTTAGGCGAAGAAAATGTTATTGAACTTGAACTCAGAACGACTGCTGAAGACTTTGCCTATTTTACCCAAAAATACCTGGTTGTTTTTATCGTCTTGGGACAAGAATGAAGAAAGGGTTTTGTTTCAAATCTTCATTCGGCTACTTTGATGTGGACGAGGAGAGTTTGAAAACCGGCATGGGATGAATGGCATGGATCGTGCTTAACGAATTAAAAATGAGACTAAATAATAATTATGATAAATAATTTCACCTCTTTTTCATCCTTTTCTAATTTGTCTTTCTTTACAATCCTGATATCTTTATCTATTAAGTCACAAGAAGTTGATTCATCCAATACTGAAACAGAGGATATAATAATTGTTGAAAAAGCTGAACCGAATTATATTGACCTTAGCAATAAAAATCTTCAGACCAAATATCAAAACAGTTCAATTTTACCGGGCCGGCTGGGATCTTAGTCCGCCATTGATAAAATTCAACTCTTCAGAAAAACTATTCCTATCGTTCGATGACCTGATGCCGTGATGGCAAAGAATACATGTTCACCATTGCATTGTATGATGCCACCTGGAAACCTCTGATATAGAAAAGTATGAATACATTGATGGGTATTACGAAGATTACATTTATGAATATAAATATTCTGTAAATACCATCGTGCCTATACACATTATGAATTACCCTTCCCGACAAATGATGTCCGGCCTTCTATACCAGGGAATTATATTTTAAAAAAAGTATTTGTCGAAGAGGAAGACAGTTTATATTTTACCCGAAGGTTTATGATACTGGAACAAAAGTTAGCATTGAAGGTGAAATAAAACAAGCCACAACAATAAACGACCGAAATTATAAACAAGAAGTTGATTTTGTGATCTTATCTCCCAACTACCAGGTTAATCCTTACAGGGACCTGAAGGTAGTTGTTACTCAAAAATACACGGTTCGATAATGCTTCTTTATGATCTAAAACCAAGAACCGCAATTAGTGGCAAACTGGATTATAATTACGATTATGAAAACGCATTAACGGGAGCAATGAATTTCGTTCTGCCGATTTTAAAAAGTTTAAATTATTACACTGAAAATATTGCCCGAATTGAGTTTACCACAGATGGTTACCAGGTTTACCTTCGCCCCGGCGAAAAAAAGGCATTTAAACAATACAAAAAGGATGATGACATAAACGGCCAATTTAAAATAAAACCGAAGACCAGATAATACAGAAATAGAATCGGAATATGTTAATGTTCATTTTTCCCTCCCTACCCTGCCCCTATGCTCGAAGGCTCCTTTTATATTTTTGGGGGCTTTATCCGATTGGAATTATCATCCTGATTTTCGGATGGAATACAACTTTAAAGAAAAAATACGAAAAAACTGGTGCTTTTAAAACAAGGCTATTACAACTATTTATTCATTTTTAAGCGGGATGATGAATAATCGGGTGATGAGACAATGATTGAAGGAAACCATTGGGAAAAACCGGAAACGAATATACGATTTGGGTTTACAACCGGGAAAGCGGTGATCAGTTCGATAAACTAATCGGTGTTACCCATATCAATTCGTTTTTTGATTGATCGAAAAAGTTTATTCGAAATAATGTACATTTGAATCTTGATTTTACTAATCCTTAAAAATAAACCCTATGATCGGTGATCTGTTTTCAAAACTCCAGGAAGCGAGGACAAAAATTGAAGAATCAAAAAAAAAGCTTAACACCCTGATTGTCGAAATGGAATCGGAGAATCGTGGTGTAAGTGTTAAGGCCAATGCTAATAAATTTGTTACCAGTATTGAGTTCCAGGATAGTTTTTTAAAAGAAACGCCAAAAGATAAAATCGAGGAGATCGTTTTGGAAACAATCAACAAAGCCCTTGAAGAAGCCGCGCGGAAAGGGGAAATTGAAATTAAGGAGATCACGAAAGATATGTTGCCCAATTTCCCGGGTTTGGTTTAAACAAACATTCTCCTTCAACCGATATTTATGAAATTCAATTTAAGGGAATCCCTAAAATTTTTCTTTGATTATAAAATCGGACTGGCCGGAGGGCTTGTCATGGGAATAATTATTTTTATCATCAACTACCGCTGGCTGGCGATGTTGCCGGGTCTTTCACCGCAGCTTTAAAACAAGGTGTTTATACATTTTTCTTCGGCGGTACTATTATGAGGCTTTGCGAAATAATTGCTATCAAACTAAATCCAGCTTTTTGGGCAGTCTTTTTAGCGATGCTTATCCCATCCTTTATTTCCCTTGTGCTTACTTAAGGGGTTCACAGTTTAAAAGGCACGCCTAAACCGGTTGAGTCAACCATTCAACGGCTATTTTTGTGATTCCTTCGACGATGATTTGGGGTATTTGAAAAGGAAACGGAATTTCAAAACGACACAGGCAAAAACTTAGATAATAGAAAAAGGGTTACTAACAATTTATAAGTTCGCAACCCTTCGTTTACTAAATCAGGCACTGCTTTATTATCCACACTTCGAATAACCGCACTCTTTGCAAACCAGACAGCCTTCTTTAAACATCAGGCTCTCTTCGGCATGGCATTCGGGGCAGTTGCTTTTTTTATCTACTGTCCCATCGGGGATGAATTTTAAGGCTCGTACTACTCCGTTCTTCCAGGTGTTGATGGATTCGTTATCAAAGGTAAGATTGTCAACGAGGTTAATGGCATAAGGCAATGGCATGCCATACCTGAGTATTCGGAAATGAGTTTGGCATAATTCCAGAATACCTGGTTGAATGATCGTGATAAAGCAGGGACGTTGATGGTGTAGCCGGCTTTATCAATAAATTCAAAATCGTACCTTGCATGGCCTTTTTTGTCTTTTGCTTTTATAACCCAGCCTTCATTCACCCAGGGGGGTAAATAAAACTCATCGGATTTTCCGGTAAATATTTCATAGGGTTTGTTGTTAAGTAATCCTACCACAGCAATCCACTTTTCATAATCGTTTTGAAACCTGACAATTTCTGCTTTTAAAGTTCGCGGCCTTTTGGGAGCATTATTGTCTTTAAACTCCGATTCTTTTTCAATTTCCTTTTTATCATTGCTGATCAGGACACCATCACGTGAACCATCGCGGTAAATGGTCATCCCTTTACAGCCACTTTCCCAGGCAGTCAGATATACCTGGCTTACCAGTTCTTTGGTGGCATCCTTGGGTAGATTGACCGTAACGCTAATTGAATGATCAACCCATTTCTGAACTTCTCCCTGCATCCTTACTTTTTCAACCCAGTCTATATCATTGGAGGTTGCTTTATAGTAAGGTGATTTTTTTATTACTTTTTGCAGTTCTTCATCAGAAGCTGCTTTGATTTCTTCTACATTATACCCTTTTACCGAGAGCCATTTTTCAAACTTCGGGTGAAATACATTGTACTCTTCCCAGGCATCGCCCACGTCGTCGGTAAACGAAACAGTGACTTCTTTATCGTTGGGATTTACTTTTCTCCTTCGTTTGTAAGAAACCATATAGGCGGGTTCAATACCTGATGTGGTTTGCGTACAGATACTTACACTGCCTGTTGGGGCTATGGTAAGTAATGCAATGTTCCTGCGCCCTACTTTGGCCATTTTTTCATAAACATTTGGAGCATGTTCTTTTATCCTGTTTATAAAAGGATTATGAAGCTCTTTTTTAATGTCATAAACCGGGAATGCCCCCCTTTCTTCTGCCAGGTCAACTGAAGAACGATAGGCTTCGATGGCGAGCATTTTATGTACTTCTACAGAAAAATCGGTGGCCTCTTTTGTACCATACCGGCACCCGAGGGCGGCGAGCATATCGCCTTCGGCTGTTATGCCAATGCCTGTCCGGCGTCCCTGCAAAGTTTTTTCTTTAATGTTTTCCCAAAGATTTCGTTCAACTCTTTTCACTTCTTCCTCTTCCGGATCGGAATCTATTTTTTTGAGGATCGCTTCAATTTTTTCAATTTCCAGGTCGATAATATCATCCATGATCCGTTGCGCATAGTGCACATGCTGGCTAAATAGCCGGGAATTAAAACTTGCAGAATCTGTGTATGGATTTTCGACGTAACTATATAAATTCAACGCCAGTAACCGGCAACTGTCGTAAGGGCATAATGGAATTTCACCGCACGGATTGGTTGAAACGGTTTTAAAACCCAAATCGGCATAACTGTCGGGCACTGATTCACGGATTACGGTATCCCAAAAGAGAATACCAGGTTCGGCCGAAGCCCAGGCATTATGGATGATCTTATTCCATAATACTTTTGCATCAATTTTTTTAGTATAAACAGGATTATTCGAATCAATGGGATATTGCTGAGTATAAGGGGTATTATTTTTAATTGATTTCATAAAATCATCATCGATCTTCACCGATACATTGGCACCGGTAACTTTACCTTTGGTCATTTTGGCATCGATGAAATTTTCGGAATCAGGATGTTTTATCGAAATAGATAACATTAAGGCACCTCTGCGGCCGTCTTGTGCAACTTCCC
>JAWKKL010000051.1:0-26072 GCA_041393275.1 Bacteroidales bacterium | reverse complement strand
AGACTATGTAGATGTTGTGGTTCACATCTTTCAGGCCGATACCCGGGAATTCTATAACCTTGAAGGGTTGTGGGCTGATGCAGAAGTGAAAGTATACAACGATAAAAAGCTGAAGAAGTGAAACATTTAATTTTGGTTAAAAGCAGGACATAATGGCAGAAGATACAAAAAAGAAAAAAAATACTCAAAGCAATCTTCCAAAAGGAATAAATCCTAAAAATAAATTTAATTTTTACTGGGTATATGGCATTATTGCCATCATATTTATTGCCATCACATTTACTAATTGGGGCGGCAATATAAAACAAGTGGAATGGGGTGAATTGAAAGAGATGCTTCAACGGCAGGATATTGAAAAAATCATCGTGGTCAACCGTGAAGAAGCTGAAATATTTATAAAAAAAGATGTACTGGCCGACTCTCGGTATGATGATGTTCGTGAGCAAGGATATCAGGGATCCGGTCCGCATTATGTACATACCATTGGTTCGTACGATACATTTAAAGAAGATATTGAATCGGCCCAGGAGGGAATTCAAAATCCAATCTATCTTCGGAATGTAAACCGTCAGGACTGGTCGGGTGATATCCTGGGATGGATATTACCACTCCTTTTTATAATAGTTGTGTGGATTATAGTTATGCGAATGATGAGCCGTGGTGGAGCAGGTGGTGGACAAATTTTTAACATTGGTAAATCAAAGGCACAACTATATGATAAGGAAACGGCCGTTAACGTAAATTTTACGGATGTTGCTGGTTTGCAGGAAGCAAAGGTTGAAGTTATGGAAATCGTTGACTTCTTGAAAAAACCTGATAAATATACAAACCTGGGCGGTAAAATCCCAAAGGGCGCCTTGTTGGTTGGCCCTCCCGGTACTGGAAAAACCTTATTGGCGAAAGCCGTAGCCGGTGAAGCACAGGTCCCCTTTTTCTCTATATCCGGTTCTGACTTCGTTGAAATGTTTGTAGGTGTAGGTGCTTCCAGGGTGAGAGACCTGTTCAAACAAGCCAAAGAAAAAGCCCCATGTATCATTTTTATTGATGAGATTGACGCCATTGGGCGTGCCCGTGGCAAAAACCCATTGACCGGTGGAAATGATGAGCGTGAAAATACCCTAAACCAGTTGCTGACTGAAATGGACGGTTTCCAAAGCAATACAGGGGTCATAATATTAGCCGCAACGAACCGGGCTGATATACTCGACCGTGCCCTGTTACGGGCCGGACGCTTCGACAGGCAGATACATGTTGAACTCCCCGACCTTGAAGAAAGAAAAGCCATATTCAATGTCCATACAAAACAGTTGAAATTAGACAATAGCGTAGACCTGGATTTTTTAGCCAAACAAACACCCGGATTTTCAGGGGCAGATATTGCCAATGTTTGTAATGAATCGGCACTGATAGCAGCTAGACATGGAAAAACACAAATCGAAAAACAGGATTTTCTTGATGCGGTAGATCGAATTATCGGAGGCCTTGAAAAGAAAAATAAAATTATATCAGCTACCGAGAAAAAAGTCATTGCTTACCATGAAGCAGGTCATGCCGCTGTAAGCTGGATGACCGATCATGCGCATCCGTTGGTTAAAGTTACCATAGTCCCACGGGCAAATCGCTTGGTGCTGCCTGGTACCTGCCGGAAGAACGCCAAATTACCACCTACGATCAGATGTTTGATGAATTGACGGCTGCTTTGGGCGGACGGGCTCTCAGAAAAATAAATTTTGGAAAAGTCTCCACAGGTGCCCTGAACGACCTTGAAAAAGTTACCAAACAGGCATTTAATATGATTGCCTTTTTCGGACTGAACGATAAGATTGGAAATATTTCGTACTACGATTCTACTGGCCAGCAGGAATATTCTTTCCAAAAACCATATTCTGAAAAAACAGCCCAGCTGATTGATGAAGAAGTAAGCAAAATGGTGGAAGTGGCCTATAAGCGGGCATTAAAGATCATCGAAGAAAACAGGGAAGATGTTGAACGACTTGCCATGAGATTATTGGAAAAAGAAGTTATCTTTACAGAGGATATGGTAGAAATTTTTGGGAGCAGGCCATACGACGAAGAACGCAAAAAAATAGAAGAAAAGGCCGAAGAGGAGATGAAGGTGCTAAAGGAAAAAAATGACAAGAAGAAACTTGCGGCAGCAAATAAAAAACGTGCAGAAACCAAAAAGAAAAGTACATCAAAGGATAATCCCGAGGTAATCGAAGAAACGCAGAAATTATAATCCAAACATCATGGATGAATCAACAACCCGCGAAAAAGTCCTGAAAAAGATCAGAAATGCCTTAATTTCTAAATCAGAAAATCCCTACCCTTCACTGGATATGGATTCTTCTGTTTACAACGATTTTCCTGAAACCAAAGACATAGTCTTTGCCGAAGAATTTTCACGGGCCGGAGGTAAATTCGTTTATTGCGAAAACGAAAACGATTTAAAAGTAAAGCTGCAATCTATTTGTTCAGAAAAGGAAATCGGGAAAATTCAATGTTATGATCCTGAACTTATTGACTTACTTGATAAATGTGGAATTGCAAATTCCAGCGATGAAGAAAAATTGCTTGAAGCCAATACTGGGGTTACAGGTTGTGAATTTTTAATCGCCCGATTCGGAAGCATATTGGTGTCTTCCAAACAATTGTCGGGCCGACGGATGAATGTATTTCCCGAAACCCATATAGTTATTGCTAAGATCAACCAGGTAGTTGGCGAATTGAAAGATGCCATTGTCGCAGTGAAAAAAAAATATTCTGGTGGGTTGCCCTCAATGCTTACCGTTGTAACCGGCCCCAGCCGGACAGCCGATATTGAAAAAACACTGGTCATGGGCGCACATGGCCCAAAAGAATTGTATGTTTTATTAATTGACGAAGTTTAAAATAAAATACTATGGAAAAGAATTTAGTTGAGGTTTTTTCGGCAGATCAAAAATACATAATAAATATAATCAGGGAATTATTGGATGAAAAAGAAATCCAAAGCCTTGTCCTTGATCAAAAAGGATCTGCTTTGCTATTGGGTGAGATAAAAGTTTATGTTAATAAAGAAGACGAAAAAAAGGCCAAACAAATAATCGAAGCTCACGATATTTAACTGCTTCATTTTTTTACCAAATAATGCAATGATCCATGGATTCGAACTGGGTTAAAGTGTATTCGACCAACGCTGAATATAAAGCCGAAATCATGAAAGCTTTGTTGGAAGAAGAAGGTATTCAGGCATTCCTGATAAACAAAAAAGACTCTTCTTATCATTTTGGTGAAATCGAATTGTATGTTCATGGCGAAAATGTTATTAAGGCGAACAGAATAATAACACGCGAATAATTGTGAATACATTTTTCATCAGAACCTTATCAGGATTTATTTATGCTGTTCTTATTATTGGCTCTATTTTAACAGGCCCTTATGGTTTATCTATCTTACTATTTCTGTTTCTAATTTTAAGTTTAAACGAATTTCGATTCCTTGTAATAGGGTTCGGAACGACTTTCGCAAAAGTTACTCTTTTTGCAATAAACATCCTTTTTTATATCGGTTGGATGTCGAAAACTTTTAATCTTCTTGGCAAAGAATATCTTTTAGTGGCTTTTACTTTAAGCCTGTTATTGTTGCTGGTTAATCTATTTGTACACAAAGAATATCCTGGCAGGTTTTATGGCAATTTATTGTTTAGCCTGGTTTATTTAACCATTCCCCTTATTATTACAAACCAGTTGTTTTATACAGCTGACAATACGAATACCATTCAGATACTTTTAGGTATGTTTATCATTATCTGGTTAAACGATACATTTGCATACATCACAGGTGCTTTAATTGGAAAACATAAACTTTCACCCAATATTTCGCCAAAAAAAACATGGGAAGGGGCCATAGGTGGATTTGTATTTAGTTTAGCAGGAGCCTTTGTATTATCCCTGTTTTTTACAGAATATAATACAAGGTTATGGCTTGGTTTAGCCGGGGTTGTAGTTATTTTCGGTACATTTGGCGATTTGCTGGAATCGTATCTAAAACGAAAGGCGGCCATCAAAGAATCGGGAAGCATAATGCCGGGCCACGGCGGAATATTAGACCGGCTTGATAGCTTACTGCTGGCTGCTCCCTTTGTTTACATTTATATCTTATTGGTTTAAATGCTTATGAAAATGACTATACATAAGGAAGGTAGGCCGGTTATCGTACTCGTTTTAATTTTATTGCTGGTTATTTTCTTAATGATCAATATCTTTTTACCGGTACAAACTCCCATCCATTTTTTTCTTTACCTGGCAGGATTGGTTTTTTATGTATTTGTTGTCCGATTTTTTAGAAACCCCGAACGAATTGTTTCCCCTGACAATACCCACATTTTGAGTGGTGCAGATGGAAAAGTGGTGGTCATTGAGCAGGTTATAGAAAAAGAATTTTTCGGCGATAAAAGGATACAGGTCTCTGTTTTTATGTCTCCCATGAATGTGCATGTTAACTGGTATCCGGTTAGTGGAGTTATCAAGTACTTCCGTTATAACCAGGGTTGGTATTTTATTGCATCAAAACCAAAATCATCTCATGAGAATGAACGCACTACTGTTGTTGTTGAAACCGAGGAAAAAAAGGAAATCATGTTCAGGCAAATAGCCGGAACTGTTGCCCGCCGTATAGTGTGTTATGCAAAAGAGGGAAAAAAAATAACCCAGGGCGACCAGGTGGGAATAATAAAATTTGGTTCACGGCTTGATTTATTTCTGCCGCTTGATGCTGTAGTGGATGTGAAAATAGGGGATAAAGTAACAGGCAACCGAACAGTAATTGCACATTTCAACAAAGAAACGAGGAATAACTAACCTTTGTATGTTAATTTCTTCATATGGCAAAAAGTCACTTTCCTTAAATAATTCTTTATTTTTGTAAACAAGTATTTACAATTTTAACAAATCAAAATCTATGGACGAGCAATTTTTGGCATTACTAAAAACGATAAGGGTTGGAGCTCGTAATAAAAAACTGAAGAAATTTACCTTCGAGGAAATTGAAAAAAAGGTAAATATTAAACCTGAAGAATTGCAAAAGTATGTCACTGATGAAGAAGAATTAATGATAAAACTTTTGCAACTTGAAAGACAGAAATTTGAAGATATCTTTTTAACCCATGACTTTGAAGGTGTAAATGCCATAGATATCCTTCTTACAGTTAGTAAAGAAATTGCCAAAGATTTTGACTTTGTAAACCCTGCCATAACCATTCGGTTGAAAAACAAATTCCCTAAAACCTACCAGGATCATTTTGACAAACGGCTAAAATTCATTTTTGATAAAATTCAGATCAACCTTCCATAAAAGGATTACTAGGCATGTATCGCGAAGATTTGAGCATTGAATTGCTTGCCCGTTTATACCTCAGCCGCCTGATTGATATCCATAATCCCGACCTTTTCCCACCCGATAAATTTTCATTCGAAACCTTATTTGAGGTGATGTTTGAGGATCTTGTCAGAAGCATTGCCAAGCCTGAAGGCATTGCCTACTTCGAAGAAAAAATTAAGTCCGTAAAATTTGAAGTAGGACATTCCTGATAAAATTTTTCTAAAATTTAATATAAACTTAAGGAAACGAAAAAATAATTATTTGTTTCCTTCGTTTCTTTATTTTACATTTGCCGGCCCAAAATGCTAAGGGAAATTGGAAATATGGAAATATGGCGGAAAACGACGAAAAATTTCAAAACATTATCGAAGGGGTTTATAGCATTTTTATTCAATACGGAATAAAAAATGTTTCGATGGATGATTTGTGCAGGGAACTTGGCATTTCGAAAAAAACCCTCTACAAATTCGTGGAAAACAAGCAAGACCTGCTTCTGAAAGTAAATGAATATATTCAGAATCTGATAAGCCGACGTATAGAGGCACTTAAAAATACCGATCTTAATGCCATTGATGTGCTGTTGGAAATGAGCAAAGTGTCAAACGAAAATCATACGAAAATTAACCCTATGGTAAATTTTGAAATACGTAAATATTACCCGCAGGTTTATGCAACTTACTTTAACCAAAAGAAAGAATTAATCATCGAATCTATTTTGTATAATCTTGAACAGGGAATAAAAGAAGGCTTGTACCGTCAGGATCTAAATAAAGAGATTGTGGCCCATTTATACTTTAAAAAAATTGAAGAATTTCATTCCATGGAAGGCGATGAGTTAAAGAACTTTTCCTATTCAGCCATATTTGAAGTGATGTTTGAAAACCATATTCGGGGAATCTCCAACGAAAATGGGATAGCCTATTTTGAAAAACAAAAAGAAAAGTTGAATTTCAACATATAAAGAGATGAGTAAACGATTAAAAACCAATTTACTATATTTATCAGTTATTTTAATTGTGCCTTTTTACGCTTATTCGCAGGAGGTGAAAAAATTCACCCTTAGGGAAGCACAGGTATATGCACTGGAGCACAATTATGATGTAATAAATGCAATTACAGACATAGAGATTGCCCGGAAAAAAGTTAAAGAGAACCTGGCCATTGGATTACCCCAAATTGATGCTACTGCAGGGTATACAAATTTTATTGAGTTACCAACCCAGTTAATTCCTGCTGAATTTTTTGGGGAAGAACCAGGTACTTTTCAGGAAATTCAATTCGGGACACAACACAATGCTACCTGGAATGCTAGCCTGAACCAGTTGATCTTTAGCGGTCAATACATTGTTGGCCTTATGGCTTCACAGGCATACGTGGGTTTGGTTGAAACAAGCCTGGAAAAAACCCAAATAGAAATAAATAACCTGATTGCGACATCTTATTATCCTGTGATCATTTTACAGGAAAATAAAAAAGTGTTCGACAGCACCCTTGTCAGTCTGAATGAAATGCTTTACGAAACTGACGAATATTTTAAAGCCGGTTTTTTGGAAGATACAGATGTTGACCAGTTGCAACTTTTGATATCCAACATGCAAACCACCATCACAAACCTTGATAACCAACTCCAGATTGCCCGGAATATGTTAAAATATATGATGGGAATTCCGGCGGATGTGGAAATTGAAGTGACGGATAAAATGGAAGATTTATTAGCCTCCGTTGATCGGGAATTTCTGCTGGACTCACCCTTTGATTATGGCCAACACATTGATTTTATCCTGCTTAAAAAGCAGGAACAGATGGCCATATTGCAGCTAAAACTTAACCGGTCGGAATATTACCCAACAATTAATGGATTTTATACTTTTCAACAGGATGCCATGCGCAACGAATTTGACTTTTTTAATAGTAGCAATTCATGGTATACGAATCAGATGTTTGGCGTAAACCTCAGCCTGCCCATATTTAGCAGCGGCTATCGAAAAGCAAAAGTGCAACAGGCCAGGTTGGAATTGAATAAACTTAAAGTTCAGGAAAACCAATTGCAGCAAGGCCTGTCATTAAAAGTAAGGACGGTTAAGTCGGAATTCAACAATGCCTACCTTGTTTATCAGAACAAAAAAAATTCGGTAAAAAACGCCGAAAAAATCTACCAGAAAACGGAAGTTAAATATGCATCAGGTTTATCTACCAGCCTTGAACTTTCGCAAACCTATAATCAATATTTAAACACACAAATCGAATATTTGACCTCCATTCTTGAGTTGTTGAATAAAAAAGCAGAACTGGAAAAGGAATTAACAAAAGCCAATTACAACTATTCCAACTGATGAGATTTTATAAAATACATATTGCATTTTGGATTTTGCTGGGTTTTGTCTTGTCGCAATGTTCGTCAGGGGGCATAAATACCGATAAGGTTGTCCTGAAAACCCGCATGGACACTGTTAGTTATATCATCGGGCAGGAGTACGGAACAGGTATCAGGGATGAACAGATTGACGCAAACCGTGAAGCCGTATACAAAGGATTAGCAGATGGACTGGATGGTGAAAGTGTGTTACCCGACTCAGTTAAGAATGCCATTATTGATCAGTTTAACGAAGAACTAAAAACCAAATTAGAAACGAAAGGAAAAGAATTTCTTGAGAAAAATAAACTGGAAGGGCTTCGGTTTATGGAAGAAAATATAGATGTCGAAGGGGTAGTCGAATTGCCCGGCGGACTTCAATATAAAATCCTTAAAGAAGGCACAGGCCCAAAACCCAATGCCACCGACAGCGTCCTGGTTCACTACAGAGCCATGTATATAAATCGGGATGTGTTTGATATGTCGTACGATCGTGGGCCGGCCGGTATCAGATTGAATACGGTGATCAAAGGATTATCCGATGGCATTTTATTGATGAATGAAGGGGCCATTTATGAATTATATATTCCACCTGAATTGGCTTATGGAGATGTTCCTTTTGCCAATATTATTCCGGCCGGGTCAACCTTGATTTATACAATTGAACTTATTGAAATAATAAAAGAATAAACAGATAAAAAAATGAAAAAGCTTATCATCATTTTCGCCATTGCTGTTATTTCAGCTTGCAGCAGCAAAGTTGACGACATTAACAATGCCGAAGAAATTGAAAATCAAATATCGGAGTACAAAAAACAAGTGAATGACTTAAATAAAAAGATCATTGAACTTGAGAAAGAATTGGCAGGAATGTCGGAGGATATTAAAAGTATCCCCGTTGCCGCAAAAACCCTTGCCTTCGAACCCTTTAATCATTACATTGAAGTGAACGGCACGGTAGAGGCCATCAATGCTGCTTACATCAGTCCTGAGATCAACGGGCAAATCAAAGAGATTTATGTAAAGGAAGGAGAATATGTGAATAAGGGCCAACTGTTAATTAGGATAAACAGCAACATCCTGGAAAATTCAATAAACGAAGTGAAAACCTCGCTTGAACTTGCCAAAACAGTGTTTGAAAAGCAAAAACAATTGTGGGATAAAAACATCGGCTCGGAAATGGATTATCTTCAGGCCAAAAATAATAAAGAAGCCCTTGAAAGCAAATTACAAACGCTCCAGGCTCAATTGGATTTGGCCATGGTTAAAGCCCCCATTGATGGAATCGTTGATGTGGTTTCGGTAAAAGAAGGAGAACTGGCCATACCGGGAATGCAAATGGTACAAATTGTAAACCTGAACGATTTATATGTAAATGCAGATGTTTCGGAAGCGTATCTCACAAAAGTAAAAAAGGGAGAAACCGTGTTGCTGGAATTTCCTTCTTATCCTGACGTGAGCATGGAAGTGCCGGTGTACAGAATCGGAAATACGGTGAAGCCAGCCAATCGCACATTCGAAGTCCAGATTAAAATTAAAAACACCAATGGTTTGATCAAGCCAAATGTTTTGGCCAAAATTAAGATCAAGGATTTTTCGGCAAAGCAGGCTTTAATCGTCCCTTCAATCATTATAAAACAGGATTTACAGGGGACCTATGTCTATAAAATAAATCCGGCAGATAAGGTGGCCGAAAAGGTGTACATTGAAACAGGGATGTCGTACCTCGGCAATACAATGATCACAAACGGACTTAAGCAGGGCGATATGGTAATCGTAGAAGGGTTTAACCGCATTTCCGTCGGAACAAAAGTAAATATCTCAAATAAATAATTGTGTTTGGTTCATCCACCGGGTTTCTTGAAAAAATCATTACATCAAGAAACTGAAATCAATATATGAATGGAAAAGAATTTTGATAACGAAGATAAAGTGAGCAGGGAATTTAAGTTAACCACCTTTGCTTTAAAAAATAGAAATACGATCTATCTTTTGCTTTTGATCCTGGTCGGTTTTGGGTTGTACAGCTACAGGTCATTGCCTAAGGAATTGTTTCCAGATATTTATATACCCACCGTGATGGTGCAAACCTTGTATTATGGAAATCCTCCGATTGATATTGAAAACCTGATAACCCGACCTATCGAAAAAGAACTTGAATCAATTCGCGGCGTAAAAAAGATTACCTCAAATTCATTGCAGGATGTATCGGTGATATTTGTGGAGTTCAACACCGGCATCGAAATCAATCAGGCATTGCAGGAAGTGAGGGATGCAGTAGACAAAGCCAAACGCGAACTTCCCAACGACCTGCTGGAAGACCCTATGCTGACTGATATTGATTTTTCGGAATTTCCGATTATCAACATCAACCTTTCAGGTGATTACAGTGTGAATGAGCTGAAATATTATGCCGAATATCTGGAAGATGAAATTGAAGGTATCTCTGAAATTTCAAAAGTCGAGATTTCGGGATTGAATGAGCGGGAAGTTCAGATCAATGTTGATCCGCTCAAACTTGAATCATTGGAATTGAGCTTTCAGGATATTGAGAATGCAATAGCCGCTGAAAACGTTTCCATTTCAGGCGGTGAACTCCGGGTTGAAGGCACACGAAGAACCCTGCGGGTAATCGGTGAATTCAAGAATGTGAAAGAGATGGAAAACATTGTTGTAAAAAATGAAAACCAGGACATTGTTTACCTGAAAGACGTTGCGAATGTAATTTATGGTTTTGCCGATCCGGAAAGTTATGCCCGGCTTGATAAAAAAAATGTCGTTACCTTACAGGTAGTGAAGAAGGGAGGCGAAAACTTACTGAATGCTACTGATAAGATCTTTAAATTGTTGAAACATTCACAGGAGTCAGGTGCTCTGCCTGTTTCCATGAATATTACCATCACAAATGATCAGTCGGATATGATCAAAAATCAATTGAGCAACCTGGAAAACAGCATTATCCTGGGAGTAATTTTTGTATTGCTTGTTCTTTATTTTTTCCTCGGTATCCGAAATGCCTTGTTTGTGGGCCTGGCCATTCCAACATCCATGTTCATGTCGTTCATGATCCTGGGATTAATGGGCTCGCGGATCAACATGATCGTACTGTTCTCCATGATTCTGGCCCTGGGAATGCTGGTGGATAATGCCATTGTGGTTGTCGAAAATATTTACCGTTTTGTTGACCGCGGTTATTCAAAATTCGAGGCGGCGAAAAAAGCGGTAGGTGAAATTGCCATGCCCATTATTTCTTCCACAGCCACTACTTTAGCGGCATTTTTCCCATTGATATTCTGGGATAGCATGATGGGTGAATTCATGAAATTCCTCCCTATAACATTGATCATTGTTCTTACATCATCCCTGTTCGTTGCCCTGGTTATCATCCCCGTCGTTTCTGCCAGTTTTATAAAATATGGCGACCAGAACCCGGCCCCGGTAAAAAAACGGGCATTGCTTATTGCCGCTATCATAGCGGGTTTAGCTACATTGTTTTATGTTGTCGGTTATTATACCATCGCCAACCTGTTGATGATTTTTGCCATTGTCGGGATCATGAACCTTCTATTTTTATATCGTATTTCTAAATGGTTTCAGGACAAATTTCTTGTGTGGCTTGAAGAACTTTATCTGAATTTTTTAAATTTTGTTTTGAAAGGAAAAAATCCACAGTTTTTTATTTTCGGGACTGTGGCCCTTTTATTTATTACCATTGTATTTTATTTTGCCCGCGATCCAAAAGTTGAATTCTTCCCGGTTTCTGATCCTGATTACATAAATATTATTGCAGAATTACCCATCGGAACAGATATAGATGTCACAGATGCCATAGTGAAAAAAATAGAGGATGACGTTTTTGCCGTTATTGGAGATCAAAGGGATTTGCTTAAATCCGTAGTTTCTATTGTCGGCAAAGGGGCAGTAGGGGAAAATGAAGGCTTTAGCGGAAAATCGGGCGGGCCCAACCGCGGATTGATCACAGTTTCATTCATTGATTATGAATTTAGGGGAGGCGTTAGTACAGCCATTTACCTGAAAAGTCTTGCCGATGAACTGATCAACAAATATCCGGGCGTGGATATTTCGGTTGACAGGCAGGAAATGGGTCCACCCACCGGTAAGCCTGTAAACATTGAGATAAGTGGAAAAGAATTTGATAAATTATTGGAATTAACGGATTCCATTAAGGTGTATATTCAAAATAGCCATGTGGAAGGGATGGAAGGATTAAAAATTGACCTTGATATAGGGAAACCTGAAATTATTGTCAAAATTGACAGGGATAAGGCAGGCATGTTTGGTTTGTCAACCTACCAAATTGCCTCAACCTTGCGTACGGCCATTTTTGGGAAAGAGATATCAGATTTTAAAGTGGGTGAAGATGAATACCCCATTCAGTTAAGGCTTAAAGATGCTTACAGGTATAATGTGGCCAGCCTTCTCAACCAGAATATTACATTCCGCAGCCCGTCCACCGGGAAGATTATTCAAGTACCCATTTCAGCCGTTGCTGATATTGAATACAGCACTACCTATGGTTCGGTTATGCGTAAGGACCTCAACCGGGTAATTACCCTGTGGTCAAATGTCATCGAAGGATACAACGCCACAGAAATTAACAATGAACTTCGTTTGCTGATGGCCGAATATAAATTCCCTGAAGGATACAAATATGAATTTACAGGCGAACAGGAAGAACAGGCTGAATCTGCAGAATTCTTAAGCAGGGCAATGCTTATTGCGCTATCTATTATACTTATGATTCTTGTGGGCCAGTTTAACTCTATTGTAAAACCAGCCATTATCTTGTTTAGCGTGGTGCTAAGTACCATTGGAGTTTTTGGTGGATTGGGGACATTTAAAATGGATTTTATTGTTATTATGACCGGAATCGGCATAGTATCGCTGGCAGGTGTGGTTGTAAACAATGCCATTGTCTTAATTGATTACATCAACCTGGTAAAAGACCGTAAAAGAAAAGAGCTGGGGCTGGAACCCAATGCCAACTTACCTGTGAAAGAATCGGTTGAATGTGTTGTTCTTGCTGGTAAAACAAGGCTGAGACCTGTACTGCTAACGGCCATCACCACAATTCTGGGGTTGATCCCCCTGGCATCTGGTTTAAATATTGACTTTGAAACAGCCTTGAGTGAATTCAATCCACGAATATATTTTGGAGGAACCAATGCAGCATTTTGGGGACCTATGTCGTGGACCATCATCTTTGGATTGACATTTGCCACATTTATGACACTGATCATTGTTCCGGCCATGTACCATTCATTTTATAAGGTAAAACTCTGGGGTATCCGCATTATCAGCAAAGTGAAATAATGCTGAATCAGAATATGATTTATTCTTTATATTTGTTGGGAATTTAAAATTTCAGCATATGAATTTCCGACATATTTCCTTTGTGGTTTTTTCCTTCTTATTTTGGAGTACATTAAGTTTTGGCCAGCAAACTGAATTTCACTCATTCGATTGTTTTTCAGTAATGGTAGGCAAAAATGCCTCCGCAGATGGTTCCGTATTATTCGCTCATAACGAAGATGACTGGGGCGATCGTCTCGTGAACTGGTACCAGGTTCCGGCATTAAATCATAAAGCCGGTGAATCCATTAAATTGAAAAATGGTGCATCCATGAAACAAGTCGAAAAAACCTGGAACTACCTTTGGCTTGAAATGCCCAACATGGATTTTTCGGATTCCTATTTAAACGAATGGGGCGTTACCATTGCCAGTGATGCCTGCCAGTCGCGGGAAAAAAAGCCGGACCTTACCGATGGCGGGATCGGATACTGGCTTCGCCGGGCGATGGCAGAGCGTGCCAAATCAGCAAAAGAAGCCGTAAAAATAGGGGGGGCTTTAGTGGAGGAGTTCGGTTATGCTTCATCAGGAAGAACATATTGCATAGCCGATGCAAACGAAGCCTGGATGATGTCGGTGGTTTACGGAAAACATTGGGTGGCCCAAAGGATCCCAGATGACCACGTGGCCATCATTCCAAATTATTATACGATCACAAAGGTTGATCTTAGCGATTCCTTAAATTTTTTAGGTTCATCTGATTTAATTGATTATGCCATTAAAAAAAGATGGTATAAACCAGATAAAGACGGCGAATTTAATTTCAGGAAGGTATACAGCGATCAGGAGAACCTTGAGAACATGGGAAACATAGTACGGCACTGGAGTGCCATTAACCTGCTTTTTTCCCAGGGATATGATGTATCGGATGAATTTCCGTTTTCATACAAGCCCAAAAAGAAAATCGAATTGGCCGACCTTTTTAAGGTGTTGAGAAATCATAATGAAGGGAGCGAATTTGATGAATCGGAAAACTATACCCTGGGCAACCCCCATCAATTTGGCAGGGCCATTTGCTCAAGTACGACACAATATGGATTTGTGGCGCTACTAAGAAATAATCTTCCAAAAGAAATTGCCTATCTGCTATGGATAGCACCTTTCCGACCTTGTGTAAATTCCTTTACCCAATGGTATTTTGGAATGACTGAAATACCTGAAGGATTTGCTGAAGGAAACTTCCGTAAAGCCCTCGACAATCATTTTGAACCCATCGAAAACGTATTTGAATATGCTCCCGGCAACAAGTTTCTTGAATACGTAAACCACGCCAAAAGTGTGGATGAAAATTATGGGGCTGAAATTAACATGATCCAACATAAAATATCTTTCATCGAATCTGAGATTATTGAAAACCAGGCCGAGTTCGAAAAGGTGATACAGCAAATTTATTCAGAAGATACACGTAAGGCAAAACAAACACTTTTCGACTACAATAAAAAACAGTTGGAAAAATCGTTTGACATTTTTAAATGATTCCTGCACATGTGTTATTTGTAACCAACTTATTTCAGAACTGTTAGCTGAAATAAGTAAAATGAATCTAGCCGGTAATTATTTTTATCTCACAAGAAGTTTTTCCTGCCATGAAGTTCCGTCAGAGAAATATGCCTGAATAAAATATAAACCGGACGTCAATTGGCTTATATTTATTGAGGTTGCATTCACCGGCTCGCTTTTTCCCCAAACTGTCTGCCCATTATTATTCAGGATCAATAAACTCACCAAATGATTGTTAATCCCAGAAAATGATACAGTGATCTTATCATCCGCAGGATTGGGGTAAACCGATAAACCTTCCTTTTTAATTTTTTTATCAGAAATTCCGGTGGTCGAAATTGTCCCTAACTTTGCGATGTAGGGTTTATTTCCTGAACCGGTATATGAAAGATCAAGTTCATCATCGAAATTCAGGTCTCCTGAATGGATATGGGCCACAAATAAATCTTCCCCAAGACTGGCTATCTGTCCTGAATAATTGCCAGAAGGGCCATTGATAGCCTTTTCATTTACAAGATTAAGGTTATGGTCGTAAATAATGATTTCATGACTATCACCATTAAAAGAATTTTTTGCAAAGATAGCAAGGCGGGTTGGGGTGACAACCATATCTGTGTAAAGAGCAATAGCCGTGGTAAAGGTCGCCGCTTCTACCTCGGTAAGTAGTTGTCCACTTGTACTGAATTTTTTAACATAATTGAGCAATGTAAAAGGGGGTTCTAATGTAAATTCATAAACAAACACCCCTGCATTATTGGCCACAATACGCCCGTCATGGTTATTAATGGTTGTATCAACCACCCCCACTCCAGCAATAAGGTCTTCATTTAGGGCCAGGACAAAAGTGGCATGTTCGATGGGTGGCAGGGGTAAAAAAACGGTATCGATCTGAGAAAAGTGCTGTTCAGGGCATTAAAACCACCATTTATATAAACACGCTGGTCATGATGAGCCATATCAATCACAAGGGTTTCGGTGGCTGAAAGTAATTTTGTATTCAGGATATTACCATCAGGGTCAACAATATAAATCCAATCGCCAAGATTAAACTGACCCCTGATGTGCAAAGCGATATTGTTAAACTTGCCCACAGAAATATTTGTATAAACGCCATACTTTGTTTCATCTGTCATGTGCCATTCGTGGCTCCCATCTTCATCAAGTTTTATCACAAACATATGTGGGCCGGTCAAACCATACTGTTCATCTTCGTAAGTAAAAGGGCCTAAAGATTGACCGATAATAATTGTGCCATTCCCAACAGCAGCCATATCCCCAATGTGGATATCACCCATGAAGTATTTGGTCCATATGATCACTCCTTGCGAATCCGTTTTCTGGAGGTAACAATTACCCGTATAAGGAACAAAAGGCGATGCATCATAAACCCCGCACATAAAAATATTACCACTCGAATCTACAGCCAATGCTGCCACTTCATTGCAGTTGGTAATGTCGTAGGAGTTTGCCCATAAAAATTGCTGGCTTTTTGTTGTTAAGGTTATAACCAATAAAATCAACAATATATAAAATAGTCTCATCGTGTAATATTTAGATAGGGATTTATAAACTAAACATTAGACTTAGTTATATGTTCAACGCCCAGGTAATGAAAGCCAGGTATAACATTTTAAATGTTAATTTATAATCTGATTAACCAGCTATTTAGATGTCGCTTTTTCCCGCCGTTGTTTGAATATTAGCACTTAACTTTGATTTGTTTTGTAAAACCCAATAGATTGTAGTCATGATAATTATCAAATTACTTATACCCAAAACTCCGTATTCCTCAACCTTTCCGGATAAAACATTGCCTAAGAGATCGGAAGAATTTCCTTCATAAATTAAAATCAATAAAACAAAAAATACGACCGGCCAAATTGCCTCTTTTTTAAGATGAAAAAGGATAATAGCTATCAAGGGTAAAGAGAAAAGAAAATGTTCCGTATCAGTAATAAGTATGCTTGGAATTAAAGCAATAATCAGAAAAAAATTGACGATCAAGGCTCCCTGATAATTGATTGAAGATTTATAATTATCCTTCATATTGTTGGTAATTGTCCAAAAGTAAACACTTATGATGATTGCTAGTAATATGAGCAGAAAGGGCGCAAAACGAGGATTTATTGTTATACCAAAGTAAGTATTGATGAGTGCGAAAACAGTATGATTGCTAATCAGGTATACGCTGTGATCCATCATTGCAGAAATCCACTCCTGGTATAATGTAATCCCATTTGATAATCCAGAAATTATTATAGAACTAAGTACGAACAACGATACTGAAACAACTGAAAAAAATATTTCCTTATATCTTTTATTTACCAGCACAGGCAAAAGACAAATGATAAAATAGGGTTTTGCGAGTATCACCAGTCCCAGCAACAATCCTGATAAAACCGGTTTTGAATGCAGAACGAAGTACAGTGAAAGACAAAGTAGAAACAACAATATCATATTGATGTTCCCCAAATGCAGTTCGCGAACTAAATGAAGAATACCGCAAAGCATAACGGCAGATAATGTGAGGAAATGTTTTTGCCGGACGGGATACAAATAGGACCTGATGATTTTTTCTAATAAGATCACTGTACCAATGGCACAGAATCCACTAATAAAAAAATGGAAAATGGCAGCCACATCAAACGAAAAGATGGTATAAGGGATAAAAAGAAGCATAGTAAAAGGCGAGTATTTGAAAAATCCGGTACCCAGCCCAAAAGGGGTTCCATAAATTTGTTCATGGTTCAAAAAAGCATCGGCGGCTAAATACATGACCTTAAAATCGTTTAGCCAAAACCTGTTATTTAATTTTTCAACAAAGAATATTGTTCCAATAATAAATAGTCCGAAAATTGCAAAACTTGTAACCGGTTTGCCTTTTATGAATTTACCAACCATGATGTACTTCCTGTGTTTTCTGTAGATGCCTTAAAAAACTTATCCTATTTATTTTATCCAATAACCTTTTGTATAGATATTTGTGGCTTTCAGTATTTTTTATCATCAGCTAAACATTGCAACATAAACAAATAAATTCCAACTCAATATATAAATTTAATAAAGATATTAACATTATAAACGGGTAAAAAATTTAATCCTCACATTCGACAATTTGCTGGGTTCGTTTTTGGCAAAAACACCAAAAGATATTACCTTTTCTTCATCGCCGGTTATAGGCGCAAATTCATAATTGTAAAAACCTGTATGCCATTCATCCAATTTTGTTTCATGAAACCGGATGAGGTAACTTTCGTGCCAGTAGAAACTTTGTTTGTGTTCTTTTGAATTAATGCTTACGACTATTTTTGTATCCGATCGATCCGGAAAATCACTGTCAATAATTATCTGTATGATGCTTACTTTTTCGAAGTCAGGTATATCAACACTGTTCAAATTATATACATGGGTATATTTATTCAGCGGGACATCAATATCGCCAATATAAACTTCTTTTACCGTTGAATACAAACTCATGTCGTAATGCTTTTTCCAGATTAATCCCCTGTATTTGTCTTCTGTTTTCAAAAATACTTTCCAGTACTTTTCTTTGTCCATTTCCATCCAGCTAAGAATATATTTTTCGTACTGATAGGTTTGAATAATACTTAACGGAATGGTTAAAAAGGCAAGTGGCACCACTATCAATTTCAATGTTATGGCCGCCTGGCTCACCATTACCGCAAACGGTATAAAAAATATGGCATAAAAATCCACATAAACACGCTGCCCAAAACTACACCCATAAAACCAACTTTCCCAGGCAGAAAAAATGTATGTTATGATGGCAAAAAAAGATAACCAACTAATGGCTAAATAATATTTCCGTTTAATAATAAGCCAGCTTACACTTAACACACAAAACAACAGAATTGGGGTATAAAGGAACAACCCTTTTTTATAACTGAAAAGTACATTGATGATCTGGGGGTTGGTGAGGTATTCAAACCCTTCGCCCTGGTACGAATATAGAATAAATTTGCCGGTTTGGAAATACCAGGCCAAACATTGAATACAGGCGATTCCAAGAAAAAGAACCAGGCCTGCTAATAGGATTGGCCATTTTTTAAAAATAAAGATAAAACCTTCCTTTAACTGCACAACCGATCCCGCTAAAAATGGAAGAAACAGTACAATCATTATATTTATTTGCCGCAATGCTACAATCAGGCCAAGCAAAAGACAGGCAAATAAAAAATCCCTTGTTCGAAAACCAATAAAGTACGATTTTGAAAAATAGATAAAGGCGGTGATGGCAAAAAAGGAATATATGTGGCTAAATGCCGGGTCGTAATAAGTATAATGCGCAACAGAAGTAGCAAAGACAATTAAAACCTGGCAGAAAATTATCACAGATCTTTTTACATCGTAAAGTTTAAGTACTTTCCTAACGAACAATAAACCCAGAAATAGATAAAAAAGTGCGGTGTAGAACATTGTTTTTTGAAATGCCCCCTGGTATCCGTCATCTGCATCCCCTGTATAACTATCGGCTAAAAGCGAATGGGTATATATAAAAAAAGGAAATGCCAAAATGGCTACACCACACGGATATTTATCCACCATATAATCGCCATAAAAATTATATACGCCTCTTGATTTCACCCTGTTGTATAAATCAGGGTTTTTATTTATTGGAGCATCTTTCCGGTCAAAATCGCGATGAATAAACAAGGATGGCAAATAATCGTAATACCCGATGCCGTCAGCATTTATAGCTTTATATGGTTCGCCCACGTAAAAATTAAATAGGAGGAAAGAGAATATAATTATTAAAGCCTCAACCAGGATTGATTTCAGGAATGGCAATATGCTTTTCATTATACAAGTATCATTGTGTAACCCGATTATAATGCAAACAAAAGTAAAAAAACCTTTGGAATTTACTGTAATAATTGCTTCTTTGGCTATTTAATCGTAGTTCATTTCCGGACTGAATGAAAATTATATCATGAGAGAATTAAATTTCCGGGAAACAACCCTTAATCCGTCGTTTCGAACTGAATATACATGAATAATCCTATACCAGGCTATGTTTTCAATTCAATCAAAAAGGAAATGGAAATTTAATGCCTGGGAAAATTTTCATCTTTGTTCGATCTGGCTGGCCCCCTTTCAACCCCCGTTGCAAAATATTTTGAATCGCCTCTCCAGGCTACCTGAATGTACCGCTCTTTATATTTGAGATTTACTCTGTCGCCTGACAGGGCGGCTGCATTTAAATCGTCAATCAATTGCTGGTTTCCTTTTTCAATTGAAAAAGAGAAGGTCTCAGATACAATATTGTCGGTATTTACCGCCCCAAATGTCTGAAGATTCATCTGGCCTTCCCATGTTTTAAAAATGGTCCCCTTCTTACTGACTTTCATTATAATTCCTGCGCGATAACCTTCGCTGTAAATGCCAAAATAAAGAAAAGCTATAACAGCAAGGGCCAGTATTATTATAACTATCAGAATCTTTTTTATCGTTTTCATTGCCGTTTGATTTTAGATGTGCAAATATATATGCAAATCTTAAAAGTATTTATAATCTCACACCATTTCGTTATAGGTGGTGATGGAAAATGGAGAAAAGAGTGTATTGGTGAATATATTTAAGAATAGAATGTAGCCGGTTAACACAAAACAGGAAAGTGCAGGCATTTTCAAACCTTGGAATTGTTTATTCTGAGAACCTTATTAAATAAACTTTCCACACATTTACCAACATCTTTACTAAACCAAAATAGATTGTAGGTTTATTCTAAAAAATATATGAATTTTGCATTTCAATAAATTACAATTATGGGCAGAGCATTTGAGTATAGGAAAGCCGCAAAGGAAAGGCGTTGGGGAAAAATGTCGAAAGTATTTCCCCGCTTAGGTAAAAATATAACACTGGCAGCAAAAGAAGGCGGGCCTGACCCTGAACTGAATGCCAAATTAAGAAATGCCATTATCGCGGCAAAAGCGGCAAACATGCCAAAAGATAATATTGATGCTGCCATTAAACGTGCATCCGGAAAAGATGCCGACGACCTCGTGGAGGTGATCTATGAAGGAAAAGGGCCACACGGTGTACTGGTGGTGGTTGAATGTGCAACCGATAATACAACCCGCACGGTGGCCAACATCCGGTCGTATTTTAGCCGGGCCGATGGAGGATTCGTGCCCGCCGGTTCACTGGATTATATGTTTTCGAGAACAGCGATATTTGAATTTGACCTGCCCGAAGGGATGGACATGGAGGAGCTGGAATTGGAACTCATAGATGCCGGAATTGATGAACTGGAGGAAATTGATAGTAAGGTTGTGGCTTACGCCGGCTATTCTCTGTATGGTAGTTTGTCGAAAAAACTTGACGAATTAGGGATACATGTTGATAAAGCGACACTTGTAAGGATTCCCAACAACCCTGTAAATTTTACCCAAGAACAACTCGTTGACATAGAAAAAATGTTGGAAAAGATTGAAGACGACGAGGATGTTCAGAATGTATTTACAAACATTCTTTAAAGCAATCGCGAAAGAAAGACGTTAAATTTATTTTTTATAAGCCGTTCCTTTATTATATATCACAGGCATTTGCCCTTTCCATTTGTTCCAGAGTTCTTTTTCCGTGATAAGGTCTGCAATAAAATGGCCCACATTAATTCGGCTGATTTGGCCATCATTCAAAATACTTCTCGTGGGCGACGGATGCACTTCGATTTCGGACGCTTTTTCTTCGTTTATCAATCCTGATGGCCGAACCGCACACCATTCAATTGTTTTATCCTTCTTGCCTACCACGGTTCTTAAATAGTCTGCAGCCTTTTCATTGTCCCGGTGCGGAGGAAGCACAAGCCGGAGCAAGCCAATCAAAATTCTTTGGGCAAAGGAAATGGGTTCGTTGATATCCCGGTTGCGGTTGGCCACCGTATTCATGAGAACATATTTGGCAGTCGTTTCAGATTTATTTGCTTTAATGGCATCACACAGTCTTTGTGTAGCTTCTGTTACAAGCAAGCGGGGTTTGCCAAAAACTCCCTTAAATGTCAGGTTATGCCCTAAACACGAAGCAACTGCTTGGCATCCCGCAACATGCTGTTCCAACTCCTGACCTGATAAATCCAGGACACTTGCTCTGATTACGGACAATCGCTCATGATTCTTAATCGTGTCGGGCAGTTTTTCCGGCGATCGCACAATCACTTTCACGTATTGTTCACGATTGAGCAATTCCTCAACCAATCTTAGCCCGGTTGCTCCGCTTGCTCCTACTACCAAAACAGTCATAGATTAAGATTTGAATTTTGATTTGAATTTTTTAATGAGATAAAGATACTAAAAAAATATTAGGATTATTTATAAACATCGTGATGCTTAATTTTCCCATGTATAGCAATAGATTTGAATGCGTTAACTCGAACCTGAAAATTTACAATACCTAAATAAGTTGAAAAAAATTAGTACCAATTTACCCTGCTCTAAAATTTGTACTATTTGGCGAGGTTGAACAACGATGAAATTTTATACCATGAATAATCATAAATTCTCATGACTATTCAAATATTAATATTACATTTGCAACATTGTTGCAATTGAAATGTATTTGCATTAATGAAGGCCATTGATATTTTAAAGAACCTTAATCTCAAACGAACAAGTTGTCGTGAGGGGATTATTGAAGTCGTAATGACTGCAAACGAGGCTCTTTCTGAAAATGAAATCAGGGAACGTTTGGCCGGGAATTACGACCGAACTACTTTTTACCGTTCTTTTAAAACACTAATAGAGCATAAGGTCTTACATAAAATTGTTGTTGACAATCAATTGGTCAAATATGCCATCGATAATACCTTGACACATAAAGATGAACATGCTCATTTCTACTGCAATGAGTGTAATGCTTTGAAATGCATGGATAATATACCTGTACAAAAATATCAGTTGCCTGAGGGTTTTGCCGATATAGAAACAGAGGTTTTAATAAAAGGAATTTGTGCAAATTGCAGAAATTAAGAGTACAATTTGATGGAACTTAGAAAACATATAGCTCCCTTTTTATTTTGGATTTTCTTTTTTCCAATTTTGTTTCAATCAGTTCATATTGTTTGGCATAATTCACAAACAAATAAAAATGAATATCAATGCTGCCATACAGAAACATGTGATACGGATAGCGCTGATAAGTCTGAAAATATTACGCAGAAAGAAGATGTATGCCAAATCTGTGAATATCAATTTTCATTAAATGACTTACCCGGAATTTTCATATTCAGGTCAATAATTCCTGCATTTTCATACTCTCTGAATGTTATAGCCTTTCAGCAAGAATTCAAGCAAGTCTTCACCGAAAAATCCCCAAGGGCACCACCATTTTCTAATTTCATAAGATAAATATCTCGAATTTTTAGGTGGTTTAATCTCAATTTTTTCATTATGAGTCGATTTTTCAAGCTTTTGTTAGGCATGAGTATTTTGTATGGTATTTCAAATGGGCAATCCCTTTATGAGCTGAAAGGTTCCATTGTCGATGAAAACAAAATGTCTTTACCGGGTGCGTCGGTATTCCTTTATCCAATAAATAAGGGTACTACAACCGACTTACAGGGTAAATTCGTTATTAACAAGCTTCAAGAGGGTACCTATAAAATAGAGGTGTCATTTATGGGATATCAAACACTTGCTGACACAATTACAATTAGTGAAGATACCATGTTTAATGCACAACTTAACATAAGTGTCATGAGTTTGAATGAGGTAGTTGTATCCGACAATTATATCGAAACCAGAAAAAAGAAGAATCGCTAAATATTGAAATTGTTAATGATGATTACGTAAAGCAAAATCTGGGTGGCAGCCTCATGAAATCGCTAGAAAGGTTGCCGGGGGTAAGCACCATTGACATTGGCTCCGGCCAGTCGAAACCTGTAATCCGTGGGCTTGGTTTTAACCGTGGTGGTGGTTGAAAATAACATCAAACATGAAGCCCAGCAATGGGGTGCAGACCACGGCCTCGAAATCGACCAGTATGCTGTGGAAAATGTTGAGGTCATCAAAGGCCCTGCATCGCTAATGTATGGTTCCGATGCCATGGGTGGTATCATTGATATGAACAACAGAAAAATCCCTGCTGAAAATTCGTTTGGTGGAACTGTCGACCTGACCGGCAAAACAAACAATGATTTATTGGGTACATCCGTTTCGTTGTATGGCCGTAAAAAATGGTTTTATGCTTCTATAAGGGCAACTCTTCTTGGCTATGGCGATTATAAAGCCCCCACCGACAGCGTGGATATTTATTCGTACCGTGCAGCATTATACGAAAACCATTTGCGAAATACTGCGGGAAACGAACGAAACCTGCATGTTTCATTCGGTATTATTCAAAAAAGCTTCAGAGCAAATTTTTTGTTAGCCGCATAAACAGTAAAAGCGGTTTTTTGCCAATACTCATGGCTTGGAACCCCGCAATGTAGATACCGGTTTGCACGATAAATCAAACAGGGATATCCAGTTTCCGTATCAGACGGTAAACCATTTTAAGGTGATCAATACCAGTTTCTATGAATGGGAGAAATTGAATCTTGAGATTGATTTGGGTTTTCAGCGCAATTTCAGGCAGGAATGGAGCCAATATGTGCAACATGGATATATGCCGGCTACATTTCCGGATACATTGGGCTTTAATCCCGATCTCGAACGACAGTTTGAAAAATATGTGTACTCGGGAAATTTAAAATTTCTGTTTCAATTTTCTAATAAAATACAATTCAATTACGGCGTAAACACTGAATATCAGGATAACCGGATTGATGGCCGCGGATTTATTATACCGGCTTACCTTCAGTTTCAAACAGGCGGCTTTGCATTTGCTAAATTTCGTTTTTCTGAAAAGAGCATGGTTCAGGCGGGTATTCGCTTCGATTACGGGCATATTGATACGGAAGAATATTATGATTGGTTTCCATCACCGGTGATGGAAAACGACGACACCACTTTGCAGTATCTTCAAAGAGCACAACATATTGAACGTAACTTTTCCAATGTTTCATGGTCGGTTGGGTATAACTTCAATTCCGGAAAATGGTCGCTAAAAGCAAATCTTGGTAAAAGTTTCCGGATGCCCATCGCAAAAGAACTGGCTGCCAATGGCGTTAATTACCACCATTTCAGTTACGAAGTTGGCAAGGCTGATTTATCTCCCGAAATATCGTACCAGTTTGATGCAGGAATAGAATACAACACCAAAAGTTTTGCTGTTGGAACAACGCCATTTCTGAATTACTTCTCAAATTATATCTACCTGAATCCAACCTCAGAGCATGACAGGCTTTACGGCAATGGTAATCAAGTATATAATTATACCCAGACCAAAGTTTTAAGATATGGTGCTGAACTACACGCACATTACGAAATATTCAAATCACTGCAATTGGGCATCATTGGTGAATATGTTTACTCTGAACAACTTTCAGGCGAAAAGAAAGGATTTACCCTGCCATTTTCGCCACCGTCTTCGGGTATTTTCAACATAAAATATATAAAACGAAAAGTGAATTTTGTTGAGAATGCCTATTTGTCAATTGATTACAGGATAACATCAACACAAAATAATATCGTGCCGCCCGAAGAAACAACCGATGGATATCAGGTTGTCAATTTAGGATTGGGAGGCGATATTGTTATAAAAAATCAGCGAATAAACATTTCCATGCAGGTACAAAACCTGTTTAACATTAAGTATTTTAATCACACCAGCTATTACAGGCTGATAAATGTTCCTGAGCCGGGTAGAAATTTTATTGTCAATATTTCAATGCCTTTTTCAGGAAAAATGAAATAAAAAGTAAATTAAGAATAAACTTTTAAATTTTATAATTATGAACACAAGAATTTTTTTATTTGCAATTGCTTTCACAACAGGATTAATTTTCACTTCATGTGAGAAAGATGATGAAGTGGCTAAACCGGTAATCACCATCCATGAACTGGGAGATGGCGATAGTCATGGTAACGATCATACTGCAAAAATTGGTGGTGAACTTCACATGGATATCGATATTGTTGCCGAAGGAAAAATTAATACAATACAGGTGCTGATCCATCCCGAAGGTGAGCATCATGAAAAGGGCGAACTTGATGAATGGGAAATAGATACAACCTACACCAAGTTCGCGGGATTAAAGAATACTACTTTTCATGAACATATTGAAATAGGGGCAACGGCAGAAGTTGGTGATTATCATTTCGATTTTATTGTAACTGATATGGAAGGTAACCAAAGCAGTGCAGAAGCCGAATTGCAAATTGTTGAGAACTAGAATAAATCAAGCCTGACAAATATAGCATTGTCAGGCATTAATTCTTTTTTTGTTATGAGAACATATTGGTACACAGTTTATTTACTGCTTCTATTGTTTTTGTTTATTTCCTGTGAGAAGGATAATAATATTGATACAGAAAAACCTGAAATCGACAATAGTTTTTCAGACGCTTTTCCTATAAATTGCGACACTTT
>JAWKKL010000050.1:0-26661 GCA_041393275.1 Bacteroidales bacterium | reverse complement strand
TACCATTCTTATCGTTGCTGATTGACGATTGTATTAAAAATGGGAAAGATTATCACAATGGTGGCGCGAGATATAATACCAGCTACATTCAGGGAGTAGGAATGGGTAGCATCACTGATGAACTGGCTGCGTTAAAATACCATGTATTTGATGAGAAAACCATCAGCATGAAAGGAATGTTGGATGCGTTGAAAAGTAATTTTGAAAATTATAATGAGTTCAGGTATTTGCTTTTAAACAAAACACCAAAGTATGGCAATGATGATGATTATGCCGATGATATTACCCGTCAGGTTTTTGAAATATATTTCGACGCGGTTGATGGCAAACCCACGGCCCGTGGCGGATTTCACAGGGTAAACTTATTACCCACAACCTGCCACGTTTATTTTGGAAGTGTTATTGGCGCCATGCCTGATGGCCGGAAAGCCGGGGTACCGGTTTCTGAAGGAATATCACCCGTTCAGGGGGCCGACCGTTACGGTCCGACGGCAGTTATCAAATCCGCATCAAAAATTGACCATATTCGCACAGGAGGTACTTTGCTGAATCAAAAATTTACCCCGGCATTTTTAGATTCAGAAAAAGGAATTGAAAGTGTTTTACACCTGATACGAAGTTATTTCAGACTTGATGGCCATCATATCCAATTTAATGTTGTTTCTGCCGAAACATTGAAAAAAGCAAAAGAAAAGCCAGAAGAATACAGGGATTTAATTGTTAGGGTGGCAGGTTACAGCGACTATTTTGTAGATTTAACTGAAGAACTTCAAAATGAAATAATTTTACGGACAGAACATATGGAGAGTTAGGTTGATTAGTAAATAAGTGAAACAAAAGCCGGCCAGAGTTTTTATGAGTAAAGAGAAGAAGTACAATGTATAAAGGATCAGGTTGCCGGCTTTTGTTTCATTAGGTGGGAGAATTTGAAAAATAGTATTCAAATAAATGAATTAAATCTTCTTTTGTACTTAATTTATTTTTTGATTCTTTCATAAATAGTTTTACATTTTTTTTAGGATTATTAAATAGTTCCAAAATTTCTTTTTTCTTAAGTGGTAAAGGTGTTGCCGGGCCCTGGTGGTCTGAATAAAAATAGCGGTCTTCCCGGTAATGCCTGGACTTGTTCGGTATGCAGGTAAGATTTTACCTTTACTTCATATTTACATACCGGTGAAGCAACAGCGAAAATTTGCCATCGTAAAGCAATTCCATATATCCCCGGTGAATTGATCCATTGCACAGGAATGCTTGATAGATAAAAGTGTGTCCGCCAAAAATAATGTTTTTAAAATCATCGGGGTTTGTTGTATGAGGTATCGTCAATAAAGATAACCCATTTGCTGATTATATATGTTATAACGCAAAAGCCGGTCGATGATAACGGTTTCATCATGCAAAATCAGCGTACCTTTTTCCAGTCACTACAATAGAAACATGCTGCATTCATCTCCGAGGTATATATAGTTATTATAATTTCCGGAAGATGATTTTGACTGGGCCTCTTTCCGGTAGATTCTTCTAACGCATAATTGTTTGATTGGGATTTATCAAAATATGAAGCTGAATTTTGAGCCTGAGTTATGGTGATACTAATGAAAAGCAGCAGAAGTGGCCAATATATTGGTTGGGCTTTCATGGTATAATTTGGTATTTAAGAGCCATAAATTTACTAAAAATAGTTAGGAAAGTCAAGTTTTTAGCAAGTTATAATTTTGATAATACTAAAATATTTGTTTGCAGATTGGTATGACAAATAAAAATCTACAGATTAACTAACCGGTAAATGTTTTGTCATTTTTTATTTTGGCAAAAATTTTTCTACTTTTACACTTCTTACTATTCGTTAGGGTTTATATTTAATAAATAATTATATGAAATATACAACCACTTTTTTTTGCTTTTTATTAATGATGGCATATGCACCAAATTTCGCTCAATTTGTGCCTTATGCACTAACCCCCGATTGGGAATCTACGCCTAACGGACACATTGCCACAGGGCTGACTTGCCGATATAAACGGCGATGGATGGAAAGATATTATTGTCAACGGTAACGATATTCATGGTAACGCCTTGCAGTTTATTACAATAACGGCGATGGCACGTTCAATTATACTCCCGATTGGCAATCATTTGATATTGATTACCACGGACATCTTTCAACCGGAGATATAAACAAAGATGGATGGGTGGATGTGGCGGTTTCGGTGTATATCGGGCCTGCCGGTTTTAGCGAACCGGGAAAAGTGAAAGTATATTATAATAATGGCGGCGAACTTGAATCAACGCCATCATTCGAATCGTATGAATATTTCACATTTTCATGTGCTTTGGGCGATGCCGATGGCGATGGCGACCTCGACCTGGCAACTACGGGAGGAGAACCTTACAGTGGTTTATACGATACGGGTAAAATATTCTATAACCGAAATGGCTATTTTAATTCAACACCTGACTGGGAGAGCGATGTAAGCTTCGGCTCACTGGATGTTGAATTTGCAGATGTTGATCAGAATGGATATTTAGATGCCATCTTTACAAGCGAAGAAACCCCAAACTATATTTTCCTGGCAGATGAGTATGGGAAAATATCAACAACTCCATCCTGGGAATCTTTGGATGCGGAAAATTATATTAATTCGGTTGATTTTGGATTAACCGGCCCGGGTAAAATCCCTGCTATTGTTGTTTCAGGAAATGATCAATTGGGTGGTAATGGAGAAATATGGATGTATGAATTTGCTTATGGTGTTCCTGCCACCGGCATTGCAAGCTGGATTTCAAGTCCCGTTGGCTACGGTTCAGGTATCCTTCTTTCGGATGTTAATCTTGATGGAACCTTGGACCTCATTTACGGAGGCTGGTGGTTGCCAATGAAAATTGCACTCGGTGAAACCAATGGATTTGAATTAGATCCATCTTATACTTCTTCGACAAATTCAGTGGTTGAAGCCATTTTGGTTGCTGATCTTGACCGCGATGGCATTGAAACCATTAGTGAAACCATTGAGGTACAAAATGATTCACTTTCTGTTATTTACCTTGAAAAACAAATTATAGAACATATTAATTCCATAACATTAAACGGAAAAACCATCAGCCCGGCATTTTATTGTTTTGTTGAAAATAAAAACTGGATTTCTTTTAAAGATGTGCTTCGAACAGGCGATGAAATAGTTGTTGAATATGATTACAGTGACAAAGGTGATATTGTCATTACCAACTGGGACAACAGCAAAGGAAACTACATCTTTTACAATACACTTGAAACGGCAGTTAATTTTTCTGGAGAATTAAACCCGGATAAGCTTGCATTGGAGGTTTCTCCAAATCCTGCTATTGATCGTGTGATAGTAAGTTTTTATCTGGAATCGAAACAACTTATTGAAGTTATTATTACAGGTCTACAAGGAAAGCAAATACTGCAAAGCTCTAAGCAATGGAAAGATTTAGGGATGGGGCAAATGGAACTGAATATTGAAACGCTGGAGGCGGGTGTATATAGCTTGGAGTTCAAAGCCGGCCGGAAAACTGAATACCGGAAATTGGTTATAAAGTAATACTTTTATTAGCGGATAGTAATAAATTAATTCAATTTAGAAAAACATTATGAAATGGTATTTAGTTTTTTTATGTTTCTTATTTTTATTATTGGGATGTGATAAGGATGAAGAACCAGGAAGTTTCGAGGCTGAACAACATAGTTCTGAAATTATTTTTATTGACGGGCAAATTCAGCTCGATATAATAAATAATATTGGGAATTTAAACGTGATCGCTTCCGATACGGCCTCACATATTTATCTTGACATTATAAAAGTTGCGACCAGTACACTGAACCAGGGTGATGCAGAGGCTCATTTAAATGATATTCAGATCGAATTGAATGCGGTTGGCGATATCGCCTATGCCGTGGTAGAACATCCCGAAGATAATGCTGTTGATTATTCAGTAAATTTTAACATTATTACACCGGTTAATTTTGATTATGATTTAATCCTTGGTAATGGAAATATTGATGTTCAATCTATTTCAAGGAAAATTGTTATCGAGTTGGGTAACGGAAACTTTACGGCAGATGTAGTCCTGACAAACGATTGCTTTATGAAAGTAACGCACGGTAACGGAAAAATGCTGGTAACGATACCCAATGCAACGAATGCTTACATTTCCGCTATTTTAGGCAACGGCATAATAACAAACGGGGGATTATCAATTGATGTGGATGAATTTTCCAAAACCAAACTGTTGGGTACACTTGAAATGGAGATGGTGTAATCAACTTGACATTGGGAAATGGGGACATTGAGTTGTTGCCAAAATAATGAGTTTATTCATTCCGGATGGCATCGATTGCTTTGATGCGAATGGCTCTTCTGGCAGGTATCAAACCGGCAAGTGCACCGGAAAATATTAAAATGATCAACGCTGTGATGGCAATATTAAAATCGACTTCCGGCCGCTGAAACATTTCATTTTCTGAGCCAAATTTCACAAGTGCATAATTAATGCCTTCAACCAGTGCAACACCCATTGCCAATCCAAAATATCCTGCAATAGAAGTCAGAAAAACCGATTCAGTTATGATCTGGCTCATGATATTAATAGGTGTAGCACCTAGGGCCCGTTGAATCCCAATTTCCTTTGTCCGTTCCTTTACAATCACCAACATGATATTGCTGATGCCAATTACCCCGGCAATCAGCGTCCCAATGCCCACGATCCATATTAAACCTGAAATTCCTGTAAACAGGCCATTCATTTGCCTGAATTCCTCTTCCAGGTTAAAATGGCCGAACGCTTCTTTGTCTTCAGGATGTACGTTATGACGGCTGGCCATGAGCTTTAATGCTTTTTCTTCAACCACAGAGGCTGATACATTGTCCTGTGATGTTATGGAAAACCAACTGACGTGATCACCATAATTATAGGTTTTTTGCAATGTTGTAAAAGGGATATAGATACTCTGTTCTTTTTCACCACCGAAATTAATATTTGTATTCAAAGGCTTGAATACACCAACAATCTGAAAATAGACGCCCTGAATTTGAATATATTCTCCAAGAGGATCTTCATCGGGGTCAAACAACACTTCTTTTACCCTGGTTCCGATGACCGCCACCTTTCGTTTGTCCTCAATATCATAGTCATTAATAAACCGGCCTTCCAGTAATTGCATTGGATCTATGTTATTCCATTCAGGATATTCGCCCAGTATTGAAAAAGCCCCCGTTTTATCTTTTCTAATGGTATTGTTGCTGCCATCTCCTGATGACCAACCCTGAATTTTGGGGGCGAGGTATTTTATTTCGGGAATATTGTCGCGTAATGCCTGAATGTCATCATTTTTAAAATCAAAATTTCTGCCCCGTGGAAATCCTTTATAAGGCATCGTCGTACGTTGAGGCCACATAAAAACACTGTTCGTTGCAAAATCGCCCATTCCAGAGGATACCCCATTTTCGAGACCGGCGCCGGAACCCAGCATAATAATCAGCATAAAGATTCCCCAGAATACCCCAAACGCTGTCATAAATGTGCGAAGTTTATTCTGCTTCAACGTGTGGAAAATTTCCTGCCAACGATCCCTGTCAAACATGTCTATTCTAAATAATTTAATTCCTATTCACCAATCACTATTACTTATTCCAAATCTACTCATCCTTCAGCGCTTCTACCGGTCGAATGGCCGCAGCTCGTCGTGCCGGCACAAATCCGGCAATAATCCCGGCAATAATTAATACCAGAGTTGCACTGATGGCGACCCCAAGGTTTGCTTCCGGATTTTTGAAAAATTCAGTTTGAATATGAGGGGAAATTAATTCCAGTAATCCGATGCCAAGCACCATTCCAAAATATCCTGAGAAGGCTGTAATAAAAAGAGATTCCTGCATGATTAACAAAATGATCGAGCGGGGGGTAGCGCCAAGCGATTTCCTGATACCGATTTCTTTTGTCCGTTCTTTTACTGCGATCATCATAATGTTACTCACGCCAACGATACCCGCGATAATTGTTCCTATACCTATAACCCAAACAAACAGCCGGATAGCAGCAAACAAGTCCATAAACTTTTTAAATTCTTCAACCCCATTCCAGATGAACATCGCTTGTTCATCATTGATGTCGAAACGATGCCGGGTGGCCATGTTACTTCTTATTTCATCCTCCATTCGCTGGCTGTCTTCTACTTCACGCGAACCAACGGTAACTGCCAGGGTATTAATCCGGTCGCGGCCTACAAAAACCTTTTGAGCTGTGGTAATAGGAATGTAGACAACTCGCTGATTATCCTGCCGGCCATCATCATCTTCAAAAATGCCAATCACTTTAAACGGAATGCCTTTTATATTTATGTATTCGCCCATGGCGGGCTTGTCTTTAAACAACGCTTCTTTTACAGTAATTCCGATATTGGCAACCTTAAGGTTTTGTTTTATATCATAAGGGTTTATAAACCGGCCTTCCATCTGTTTTACCTTCTCAATTATACCGTAATCGGGGTGTGCACTTCGGATGTCGAAATTTCCGTATTCGTTTTTATAAGAGATGGTATTATCGCCCCAAACATGCAAACGGCCCGAAATGTATTCAATGCCTTTTATATTGTTTTTTATGTTGTCGTAATCTGCGTTTTCAAAACTGATATCCCGGCCTGGTTTTAATCCCTGATAGGCAAGGGTAGTTTCCCCTCCCCAAACCCATAGGGTATTTACAGCCGAAGATTCGAACTGGCTGCGGACACCATTTTCAAGTCCACGGCCTGAGCCCAAAAGAATGATCAGCATAAAGATACCCCAGGCAACACTAAACCCCGTAAGAAAAGTGCGGAGTTTGTTTTTTCTTATCGTACTGAAAATTTCTTCCCATCTGTCAATGAAAAACATGGGCGGTTGTATTTTAAATTTCTACCAAAGCTAAACGAAATACTTTTAATATGAAATGAAATTAACCTTTTCCTGTGTTAAAATATTATTAAGTCGCAGGGATTTTTTATGGCCAGGTATATATGAATTCTCCATAAGGCGATTGGATGGTGACTTTTTTCCTTTTCGCAGTTTTACAATAGCCAATAATTTTTGCATCTATATTAAAGGATTTGGAAATTGAAATAATTGTTTCAGCAAATGTTTTCGGAACGTAAACTTCCATTCTGTGACCCATATTGAAAACTTTATACATTTCCTCCCATGAGGTGTCAGATTCATTCTGAATAAGTTTGAACAAGGGAGGAATATCAAATAAATTATCCTTCACCACTTCCATGTTTGAAATAAAATGGCCCACTTTGGTTTGTGCTCCACCGCTGCAATGGATCATACCGTGGATTTGATCGCGATATATTTCAAGAATCTTTTTAATAACTGGGGCATAGGTTCGGGTAGGGGAGAGCACTAGTTTCCCTACATCTAATCCATATACTTCACTAAACTCCGTTAACGATTTGCTGCCCGCATAAATGAGTTGGTCAGGCACTGAATGATCAAACGATTCGGGATATTTTTTAGCCAGAAAGTTATGAAATACATCATGACGCGCAGATGTGAGGCCATTACTTCCCATGCCGCCATTGTATGCTTTTTCGTAGCTTGCCTGGCCATATGAGGCCAGCCCTATTATTACATCCCCGTCCTGGATATTGTTTTCGATGATAGAGGATCGTTTTGCCCTTGCTGTAACGGTTGAATCAACGATAATGGTCCTAACCAAATCACCCACATCCGCTGTTTCGCCACCGGTTGAATATATTCCAATCCCAAGGTCACGAAGTTCCTGTAAAAATTCTTCTGCTCCATTGATGATAGCAGAAATAACTTCACCGGGAATCAGGTTTTTATTCCGGCCAATGGTGGAGGATATCAGAATATTATCAGCAATTCCCACACAAAGTAAATCATCCAGGTTCATCACTATGGCATCCTGAGCTATTCCTTTCCAAACACTAATATCCCCCGTTTCTTTCCAATAAAGGTAGGCCAGTGAAGATTTGGTCCCGGCACCATCGGCATGCATGATATTGCAATAATCGGTATCACCCCCTAATACATCGGGGATAATTTTACAAAAAGCGTTAGGAAAAAGTCCCTTATCGATATTTTTAATGGCAAGATGTACATCTTCTTTCGAGGCAGAAACCCCGCGCCGGTTGTATTTGCTATCGGATGTCATAAATAAACCGAAAGTGCACGGTTATTCGAAAAACACTTTATTGTTTTCTTCGTCAATACGGTACTTTCCGATTTGGGAGAAGGTGGCTTCGTCAACATAAAATCCGTTTTCGATTTTAAGGTTTACCATGACTTCGATCATGGTTATATAGTTTTTCTCAATTTTTATTTCCTCAACAAGGAAGTAGGACTTATCCTGGATAGTAGCATTAGCAAGTATCTCATTTGGATCACCGGCAAAGTCATTTTTACTTATGGCCCCATCACGTAATAGGTTTAAGGCATCATTGAGGGAAATGACGGGCTCACGAAGCGTTTTGTCAATATAAAGATTGATCGGGTATCCGTTTACTTCACACCGTACGCCAGGCTTACCATTGGCATCTTTAATGAGTTTTACAAATTTTTCTTCCTCATCGGGATTAACAACAATGTCGATTTTTCGCGCTACTACGGGCACAACGACGGAATCAAGCTTTACTTTTGGCACAAAATCGTTACGCAATACCGAAAATTCTGTCCTTCTGTTTAATTGATGTGCCAGTTCTTTCTCTTCATTTTTGCTTAATTTATTAATGAACTCTTCTGACAGGACCGCGCCAGAATCAAGCACGGCTATACCATTGAGGTAATAATCCTTAGTCAACTCGCGAGGAACTCTTTCACCGTAGCCCTTTGCAACCAGGCGTTCGGGATCAATCCCACGAAGGATAAGGTAGTCGACAACAGATTGTGCCCGCTTTTGAGATAAAATATCGTTACGTTCGTCGGTATCGCGTAAATCGGTATGAGATGCCAATTCAACTACCATACGGGGGTTTTCATCAAGGGTTTGAATGAGGCCTTGTAATGAATCCTGGTATTGGGGTTTGAGGTCCCATTTGGCCAGATCATATAAAATCTCTGGCAAAACAATGGGCTTTTTGGGAATGGGTTTCAAAACGAAATCCAATACAAAGTCGCGGCTTTTTTCGACACCAACTGTGGTTTCGGAGCCTGAAACGCTGAAATAACCGTCTTTCGAAACGACAAGTTCGTACGTTGTTTTTGGCCGGAATTGTTCTTTGGTAAATTCATACCTTCCAATGGAATTTGAATATGCTTTTATGGATGATCCGTCGGAACCAACCATGCGCACTTCAGCTCCTTCAAGGTATTGAAGTGTACGGTCGTCTTTTATAACCCCACTAAGTGTAAACTCAAGGGGAGGAATGATAAAATAATATATGTCATCGCCCCCTTTGCTTCGTTCAATTCCATTCATTTTCCGTCCGGATGTGAAAAATCCTTCTTCTTCTGAGTTAGGGTTGAAAATCATACCATAATCATCAGCATTTGTGTTGATCGGATACCTTAAATTAACAGGAATTCCCCAAGCCTCGTTGGAGTAGGTAGATTTAAAAATATCTAATAATCCCATACCAATGTGCCCGTTCGAAGCGAAGTATAAAACTGTATCATTTCTTAATACGGGAAAAAGTTCATCGCCTGATGAATTGATGGCCGGCCCCATATTTTTAGCCAGGCCAAACTCTTCGGAAGTACTTCGCCGGGTAGCATACCATATATCTTTTCCTCCATATCCGTTTTTAAAGTCTGCGGCAAAAATGATTAATTTTTCATCCTCGGAAACCGTAGGGTGGCCAATGGCTGATGTGCTATCACCCCCAAGCGATACAATCTGAGGATCGCTAAAACTTCGGCCTGTTTTTTTTGATGTATAAATGTGGCAACCTGATTCGGTATTTTTTTCATTTCCGCACCGGGTAAAGTAAAGGGTGGTGAAACTACTGTTCATTGTGGCAATACCTTCGTTGGTTTCGGAGTTTATTTTGCCTTCTGTTTCGAGCAAATCAGGTGTGCTCCATTCGCCTTTTCTATCTTGTCGGGTGGTATACAGGTCGGTAAAGTTTTTTCCAGTCCATTCATCTGCTGCTTTTCCTGTTGATCCTTCACGGTTTGAAGTAAAAATCAGGGCATTATAATTATCATTTGAATAAGCCGGTGCAAAATCGTCTTCGCGCGAATTTACATCTCTTAAGTTTACGATTTGATGATTGGTGGGATTTTCAAACCATTCTTTTTGTAAAATACAACTTTTTAAGCCATCCGGCCCTCGAGGATCATCAGGACGGAGTTTGATGTATTCATCAAAGTATGGAATGGCTTCATCGTACTTTTCGTTCGACTTTAACATATTGGCATAATGTAATAGTACTACCGGTTCTTTTTTATAGTAATCAGTCCGGTAAAGGCCTTTGTAATAGATCTCCGCCCTTTTTGTATTATTCATCAGCCTGTAACATTCAGCCATTTGAAACCGGATTCTGTCTTTTTCGCTCCGGTCTTTTGTTTTTGAATAGGCCTTTTTATAATTATCGATAGCAACGGCATATTTTTGATCCTCAAAATCCCTGTCGGCTGTAACCGAATAATCGCGCTGGGCTAAGGATATTGATGACAATAAAACCGCTGCTAAAATCAATAAGTATTTTGACAATTTCATAAAGACAACTTCTTAAATTAATCCGCAAAGATAATGATTCCAATCATTAACGAAGCAGTTAATAAATTATTTCGAATGAATTTGCGGTCAAAATGGCTTTGATTATATACTCATGTTTTGTTTGACGTATGAATCTTGATTTCAATGATTTTCTTAACAAGCATCAATATTTACCTTAATCTGTTTTTTCGCCATATCAATCGTATTAAAAGGAGGAGGATGAATACAGTGGCAATAATAAGGCCCCATCTGTATTTTTTTATGTTATCGGTGGAGCTCAGGTTAGGCTGCCCGGAACCTTTTATTGTGGTTTTGGTTACGTTTATACTATCGTTTAGAGAAGTATAATGTGCTATATATTTTGAAGCGCTGTCAAAGTTTTGTAACGAAGCATAACCTAATGATAAAAATTTGAAATTGTTTAAAATTTCCTTTCTTGCACCAATGGCCGATGATACATCAAGGCTTTGGTAAAAATATTCCAGGGCATCCTGAGTTTTTCCTTTCTCTAACAAGTTTTCGCCGATAAGAGTGATTGTCTCAGCTATTGATCTTTTTTCTTCTAATTCTTCATAAATCGAAAGAGCCTGAAAATAATAATCGATGGCCCTGTTGAATTGTTTTCTTTTTTCATAAGCTTTACCCATGTGTTTAAGAGCCGAAGCCAGGCCCGTCTTTTTTTGATAATCATCATGAATAATTAACGCCTGGTTAAGCAAAATTATGGCAGTATCTGTTTTACTTAAATTTATATAGTTGGATGCGAGGTTTATGAGCACCTGTGATTCCTCAAATTTATTGTTAAAGGTTCTGCAAATTGCCAGGGCCTCTTTATTGGTACTTATGGCTTTTTGAAATTGCCCTTGTTCTTCATAAATCACTGCAATATTTAACAAGCCGCTTGTTATGTCATCGTATATAATTCATTATAAATTTCAATACCCATATTATAATAGGTTAGGCTCTTATTATATACGGCAGATAATAGTATATTCCCGGCAATATTTATATAAAGCCTACCAGCGCCAACCAGTCCTCTTCTTTTTTTGCTAAATTAATGGTTATTTTATATTTATTCAGGGCTTTTCGTACTCTCCCAGGTTTTGATAAATGATTCCCTGATTGTTGATGCATAAAATGATACCTCTGGAAAAGTTAATTTTATAAAATTCTTTTGTTGCCCTATCAAAATTTAGTCCTGCACTATCGTACCGTCTGAAACCTCAATGCCAAGGTTATAGTTGGCAATACCAATTCCTTTTATATATCCGATTTTTTCAGCGGTTTTTTGCATCTGAGAGCATCAGCATATACGATTTATCCAGGTCATAATTTCTCACTTCACCACTAAGTGTGGTAAACTATCAAACTCTTTTTCAAGGCCAGGAGTATCTAAGCCGTAATCAATGGAATGGTTCGATAATGACGTAAAGCCAAAACAACTTAATAATAGGGAGGCCAGTATTGTAATGATATTTTTACTCATTCAAATTCAACTTTCATCAATGGTTAAATAGGGTTCGATTTTATAAAAGAGTTCATCATAAATTAAGCTGGCATCCATTAAATCCTTCAAACTTGAATAGCTGCCGATCTTTTCGCGCTGGGTGATAATGGATTTAGCCAGGTAAAACTCTATGTATGGATGTTTGATTAAATCTTTTATCGTTGCTTTATTAATGTTAATTTTTTTTATGGATTTGTTTTCAATGCTAATATGGTTTTTGATATTGGCATATCTTGTACTATCCATCCCATAAACTTCCAGAAGTTGTTCATGGCAGGAGTATCCTCCAAGTAAATCGCGATATTTAATAATTCGCCGTGCAAACGAAGGCCCGATTCCTTGGAGTTGCTGAAGGTCCAAAGTATCGGCCGAATTAATTTCGATTATCAGGCCGGATCTTTCCAATGTTCCTTTTGCAATAAATGCTGTATCTTCTGCGATATGAACATAATCTTCGAGTTGGGTATATAGGTCATCGGTTATGCCGTATATTTTTTTTATGTCTTCAGTATTCGAAAATTGACCACCGTTTTTCCGGTAATTTAAAAATGTGCTTATGATATATTCTTGCAATCCAATCTCCTTCAGCTCTTCTTCCGATACAGTGTTCGGATCAAAAATAAAGGGATTAAGTATTTGTTTGGAAGGCATTTCAGTTTTATCTTCAGTCTTTATCCTAATGAAGGGCCTTAGTGTTAAATACTCTTCATCACTTATGGAGTATATCTTTTTGAGGTCTTCGGCTGTGTAAAATTTTCCCCCTTTTGATTCGTAGTTTTTTATAACCTGGATTTGTTGTTCTGATAATCCCAATTTTTTCCATTGGCTTTTTGGAAGGTTATTGGGGTCGAAAGGAAAAAGGGTTAATTTGGATTCATATTTTAGTTTATCATTTTGTATTAACCCTTGTTGTTCAATGGAATCACGATAAACTTTTTGACTTTTCTCAAAATTGAGAACAAATTCTTCAAACTCAGATGTATCAATTGGTTTGCTTTTGAAGAAAACAGGAAGAAAAATATTGGCCAGAATAACCAGCATAAGAAGTACGAACAATATAAGAATCCCATTTTGTTCGGTTCGGGAAAAACCAAAATAGTCTTTAAATTGTTTTAGTTTACCGGCACAGAGTTGAAACTTTATTCGACCTGTGAAAATACAAAAATTCTTAATAAACCTAAAAGAACTTTAATTCAATGTTAAATTTAAGAAATCAATCCATGATTTGATTGATAATGCCCTGGCGTTTCCTGTTGACCGACATACTAATAACATCAGGCCGTGAGTAATGTCCCGATGGATCAAAATTGTGTCGTTCTTCCAATATCACATTATAATCAAGAGTAGCTATGATCAATTGTTCTTTTTCAACCAAAGGTTCCACAATCCGATACCCGTCAGACCAGCTGTACAACTACCTCCGTTAGTCAAAACGTCAGGGCAGTTTTTTAAAATTAATTCGCGATAAGGTACAGCAACCGGAATTTCTTCTTTTTTCATTATAGCCGAAACCGACAAAACAAAGGATCGGGATTCACGAGCTATAAATCTTGTTATATCCTGTGTATTGTGTTTGCTCCTGGCCAAACGGCCACATGAACGACCTTTCACCCATTGCGTATAGGAATGTTCTTGGTAAAGGCATCAGTTTTCCAGCAATTCAATCCCCCAACCGTAAAAGCTCCTAATGGATGCACTTTAAGGCCATTTCCATCGCCGATTGACCAAACCAGTCGTTCTTCGTAGGTGGGCATCAATTTCCGGTGAACTGATTTAATTTCACCTGTTTTATCAATATACACCAAAGAACAATACAGGCTATGGCCTCCCCGATTTTTCCCTTTCTTTCTATGATTCCAAGATAAACACAGCTATGTCATTGTCTCTTTTGCGGTCTCACAGATATCCAACAGGTCACCGTTCGCAATATTTATCGCATTTTGTGCATAAAAAAGCAATAATTCCTTTTGAACAGGAGAATTAAATTCGGGGCTGTTTGTCAGCTCAACTTAAAAAGGATAGCCCGGTATTAATGCCTCACCAAAGGCAACCAGATCACCAGTTTTGTAAAGCCGCTTTTGAATCCAATGATTGACCTTTTCTACTGTTGTTTTTTCTGTTAAGCCAAATTGGGGGATATTTGGGCTAATCCAACTTTTAATGTTTGATTGTTTTATGCTCATATATTAAATATTTGGAAACAACGAATTAAAAATTTTATTAAAATCAACTTTAGGGGCCTAAATCTACGCAAAAATTATATACAAAAAAAGGATGTACATTTCTGGACATCCTTGTTTATATTATGTACGTCGTTTTAAATTCGAATTAATTCGGTACCTGGCTTTCTTTGGTAAGATTATTAAGCCAGGCATCATTTTTATCCGTATTGCCTGTTTGTCCGTCCAAATCATAATCAGAAGCTAAATAACCTGATTTACCCACAAGGATGGACCAGAAGTTAGTTTTGTCGCCCTGCTCAATGATTCCGTTGGCATCGCCATCACCGGAAGTCATACCATAGAGTTCAGGTTCTGAAAATTCGAGTTGGGTATACCCATTTGATCCGCCATAAATTTTATCCGAAGCATTTGAAAAATCATAGGTATGAATTCCATTTGTTTTTTCAACGGCATAGTTCGACATAACAGCAAGATGATTTCTGTGCTTCACTACAACATAAAGATTTTGATTTATAAACACAGGGAATGAAATTCTGCTCATACCATCAAGCCCAACAATTGATCCGTCTTTTAAAAGGAATGCAGCTTGTTGTCCAACCGTAGTAAGGCTTGTAGCAGCCGCAGCCGATGCAGCGTCTCTTATTTCCACCAACACCCAATCCACAATGTCGGGATTTGGTAATGAAACAACGCTTTCTGATCCTCCGTAATTCCAGGGTGCTGTATTATAAGGCTGACTGAGTGGAATATTATCGGGATTTAACCCGGTTCCCATTTCTATGTTTCCTGTGTAGGGACCTTCAAGAAAAACTGTTAAATCAAGAACAGGATCGTTGTATATAAGTTCCAAATCATCAAAATATGCAACGGATCCAAGGGTTGCACTCTCATCGGCTGTACTGATCACGAATAAAATATATTCAGGATCAGTGCTGTTAAAATAGTTAAATGGAGCTGACACCCTCGTCCAGGTTGTGATAACATTTGGTATATAAATTTCTGCCAGGGCTACATAATTAGCAGATGTAACATCAGGTATAATTGCTGCACCTGTGTGCAGCAATGCTTTTACCTGGGCTACATCATTGCCAACGGGTAGATTTTTTACCCAAATAGCTACACTATCCGGTTTTTGAGTCATAGGTGTACTCCATAGATCATTGCCTGGTTCGGTAAAAGCCCAGCCTTCTCCACCAAGGGTTGCATGGATGCGGCCGTTGGTTACGGTTCCGGGGGCATTTATTCCTAATACAGTGCCTGTTTCCAATTTAATGGAATAAGTTCCGGTATGGGCATCTGTGCTTTGATCCCAGACATAGGGTGCAAAGCCATTCACAATTGACCCGCCATCAGAGGTTTTTATGGAGCTCCAGTCTACCGGTTCAGGCCTGTTAAGTCCTACATTTTCCCAGGTTTCGAAACCAGGATTTTCGGGTTGCTGCTGGCCGTATGACCAAATAGCTGCAAAAATTCCAGCTATTGTTATGATTAAAAATTTGCTCATGGTAAAAGTTTTTTATATTATAAAGATTAGTTATTAATGACTGTTTGATGGTATGTAATAATATAACAAAAGAGAAAGTAAAATGGTTGAATCCAGGTATTTTACTTTTTTATCAGCTTTTCTGTATATGTAAAGTGTTGGTTGCTGATTTTGCAGATATAAATCCCGGTTTGCAAATCAACATGAAGCTTTTCGTTTTTATGGGGTGTGATAGTTTCTGAAATTAACACGTTACCTGAAACATCAAATACCTGCAAATTAGCCAGGTCATTTGATTGTTCTTTATTCCAGTTTATGAAAAGCTCATCGCCAGATATCCAGATATTTAACCCTTCACTAACGTTTTCCTGCTGGCCGGTATTGTAATAGGTCAACTCAAAATCATCCAGGTATAGTATACTGCCAATTTGCGAATAAGCTGCATCTCCGGCATAAATGGCAAATAAAATATATTCCGGGGTGTCGTTGTTTAAATAGACGAAAGGTGCAGAAAACCTGGTCCACGCAGTTGTTTCTTCGGTAAAGTCAATATTGGCAACGGCAATCCAATTAGTTTGCAAAGAGTCAGCCACTTTTGCCGTATCGGAATGTAAAATGGCAATAACATGGCCTATATCATCTGCCTCAGGCATAAATTTAGCCCAAACTGTCAGGCTATCGGGCTTGGAAGTAAAAGGGGTATTAAATTCGGGCAATGAATCAATAGTGAAAACATAAGCATCTGTAGGTGGAAGAGTTGCATGAACCCTTCCGTTTGTTAGTGTTCCGGGAGCAACAAGGGTCAATATTGGCATGTTTATTAATTTGATCGAATACATTCCCGAATGGGCATCGGTGCTTTGTTCCCAAACCAGCGGAATAACACTATTGATCAATTCGCCACCATCTGAAGATTTTAAAGAATTCCAGTCTACTGGTTCCAGTGTATCGGGCCCAAACCCAAATTCTTCCCAGTATTCGAATCCTGGATTTTCAAGTTGTTGCTGGGCAAATCCGGAATATACAATCAATAGGCAAAATAGAGTTGTATAAAGTATAATTTTATTCATGTTGAAAATATTTTTATATTCTTAGTTCGACTGCAAAAATAATTTTTTTTCTTTTCGTAAAACTTAATTTAAATAAGAAGTTATCCATCCCGAATGGTTTAAAAATATTGTTCAACGTTGCGTTTAATTGAACAGGAATATTGACCTTTGTTGGGATCAATAAAATGACATATTATGATTTCTAAAAATTTCAGGATTTTTTCAGTTTCTTTTGTTGCATCAGCAATAATTTTTGTTTTTGTTTTTTTGGCAGGTTGTAATAATTATTCTGGCCGGGATATAAAATATGTTTTCCTCATCGGTATTGATGGAATGGGTATTTCGGGTTTTGAAAGGGCCAGTACACCTGTTTTAGATAAACTTGTTAGAGAGGGAGCCATTTCAATTACTACCCGTGGGGTGATGCCGACCGTTTCAGGGCCTAACTGGAGTTCTCATTTGCTTGGGGCAGGGCCTGAACAACATGGAATAACTTCCAATAGCTGGACGGTTGATAATTACAGTATTGAGGCAACGGCAAAGGACGGGGATGGCTATTTCCCCTCAATTTTCACTTTGTTTCATGATCAAAAACCGGACTTGAAAACTGCCTTTTTTTATGATTGGGATGCTTTGCCCAACTTTTACAATACAAGAACCATTGATAAAGTAGAGTTCTCAAAAACTTTTGAGGAAACCTTTCAGAAAGCAACCCCGTGGATCATGGATAACAAGCCTGAATTTTCATTTATATATATCGGCCATCCTGACGAAGTAGGGCATGAATTTTCTTGGGGTTCGGACGAATACTTAAAAGCAATTGAAGATGTGGATGCTGCTCTCGGGAGTTTTTTAAAAGCCCTGGAAGAAGCCGAAATGTATTCATCTTCAGTTTTTATTGTTGTGACTGATCATGGAGGAAATGAACATGGTCATGGGGGCTTAAGTATGGAAGAAATTGAAATTCCCTGGATTATTTCGGGGACCGGAATTATTGAGGACAGGCTTATTGAACAGCCGAATGATGTTTTTAATACAGCGTCAACCATTGCTTACCTGTTTGGCCTTCAGCCACCGGAAGAATGGATCGGGCAGCCAGTTATCGGGGCATTTAAAAAAGAAGCAGCATCAAAGAAAAATACAAGGGGTTATGCTCCTCCACCTGTTCCATCATTGGCAAGCGGTATATATACGTTTGGGGAGGCACTGTCGTTTTCGGTGAACAGTCCGGAATATAAGGTTAGATTTACAAATGACGGGAATGACCCGGATGAAAATTCGACTTTGTATGAAAGCCCATTGTTGTTATTAAAATCAACAAAGGTGAAAGCTGCCTGTTTTAGAAATGGCTTCCGTAGCCGGGTCGCTAATGTAAATTTTATCTTGTCAAAACCTATTCATAATATTGATCTTTCAGTTGCACCGGACGAAAAATATAGTGGTTCTGGTCCCGGCACTATTGCTGATCAAAAAATGGGATCTTCTGATTTTAAAGATGGAAAATGGTTGGGCTTTAAAGGAAGTGATTTAATAGCAAATATAGAACTTACGAAACCTGAACAAGTAGGTGCCGTTTCGGTAAGATTTTTGAATTTGCGAGGTTCATGGATTTTCCCACCTTCAAATATTGAAATTTTTGCTTCAGTTGATAATGAATATTTTAAAACTGTAGGAAGTTTATCGCAAGATAGAATTTTGGAAAAACTGAAAACTGGTAGAAACCAAATGAAAATTCCTCTCACTTCATCGAAGACGAAATATTTAAAAGTGGTTGTGAAAAATTTGGGTGTTTGCCCCGAAGGCCATCCCGGGGAAGGTCAGCCGGCCTGGTTGTTTGTGGATGAGATTATAGTTGAATGAAACGTTTGAAATCAATTAATCTGTAAGAATCACTTTATGATTATAATGTAGAGTTCCATTTTGATCTGTAACGCGAAAAAAATACATGCCTGATGGCCCTATTTTTTTACTTTGCAACTGGATCTTATTATTTGTAAGACTCATCAATAAAACTGTTTCACCGACTGAATTTATCACTGCCAGCGAATATTTATCAACAACATTGGTATTATCAATTTCAAGATAAATTACATCCTTTGCCGGATTGGGGTATATATTTAAAAGTTCATCTGCAGACTCTAAAACCATTGTTTGAACAGAATCTTCAATCATCAGTGGAAAGGTACAATTATATTCTTCAAAAAATAATGAATGCAATTCGAGCAAACCTTCAAACGGAATCTCAAAAGGCTCTTTGATTTCCAGTGTATGGATTTGGGGAAATGTTCCTATGCCAAAATAATTAACCGTTTCGATGGCTATCGTGTCTTTCGCAGTATTGAATAAAATAAATCCGGGATAAGGAAATAGATAACTGGATTGATTGGCCACCTGAATGTTTACAGCATTGGGCCCTATGGTTGTGAATGAACAACATTCGATCTGAACCGAATCACATGCGGGCATGTTTTGCGAATGCAGTAGTACAGGTAGAAGGGCAAAGCCGAGCAGAAATAAAATAGTTTTCATGGAGGCAGTTGATATTTAAATAATATAACATGAATGGATTTTATTTGTTCATGCCTTATAATATTTAATGGAAGTATTAATCAGCCTGTTTACAACGTTCGCGATTGTAAATAGTATTCAATACATCAACATCCAAGGCGTTGTATTCTGCTTCTTTTCCGCTTAGCGGCCTCAGGTTCGATTTTGTGCTGCTTTTGTATCGTTGCCAAACAAAATCAGTCATGGGTTTTATGCCATTGATTTTATCCTCGTTCACTTCGTAGCCCAATAATAACTGAACCAGGTAATTGTCCTGGTCAACAATTTTCAACAGGGTGGAACTTATCTCCATACTTTGGTTTGTCGTATGGTTTAGGGCATACAATTGCCAGGCTAATAAGTGCGCTGCATAGCCCGGATAAATATGCCTGGAGAGCTTGCTTTTATTCCAGAAATAGCTGATTTTAATAATGGGAATTTCTAATAAGTAGAAAAGTTTACGAGCTACCGTATTGCCACCAAGAGCTTTCATCCAAAGCCACATATCCACAGTCAGCTTGTGCCTTTTGCTGAGTCTCCATTTCGTTGCTTTGATGTAGGGTTTTACATCTTCACCCATAATGGCCATTGCCACCAGGAACATAGTTACCTGGTCGCGGCTGACGTCGTTATCATCATGGTATGTGGTTCGATAATACTGAATTTGGTTTGGTTTTACCCATCGGATACACTTTATCATGCCATCTTTCAGGGCCGGGTCGCCCCACGCAATATTGGCCAGTGAAGTACGCCAAAGATTATCAGCGCCATCTATCCCACGCTCCCATAACATCCCATCCTTAAAATAGAAGTTCGTTTTTCCGTTGTCTTCGGCTAAAAAGCCTTTTATAGATATGGGTTGCATATGTTTAACTGGAGTATCTGCTTTCAACGTTTGTGGTAAGAATAAATTGAATGCAAAAAAAATTCCTAGTAACTTGAAAACCATCTTAAATACAATGTGTTGAAATTTTGAAATCATTGCCCTGCAGTTAACAAACATCATGCAAAGATTGTTGAATGAATGTTTACGTTTAGAAAGCAAATCCATCAGCTTTTTTTAAATTTAGTGTGAACAAATCATTATGCGGAATGTTCGTGAGTATAAACAAAAGGTTATGAATATTTCTATGAAAATCTTGTCTGTGATTTTTTTAAGTGCCATATTTTTAAGTTTATTTTCCTGTAATTCGCAATCATCGCGAAGTGCAGGTCAAACATTTGGCAACATAAATGCCTCTGAAGCGCTGGCTGTGATCGAAAAAAATCTGACCAATGAGGAGCTCGTTATTTTGGATACCCGCACGATGGGTGAGTATAATCAGGGACATATTGAAAATTCCCTTTTTCTTGATTTCAGTGCAAAAGATTTTTATACCAGGGTTTCTGCGCTCGATAAAAATAAAACCTATCTTGTTTATTGCAATTCAGGCAGGCGTTCGGCCATCACCATGGACTTTATGAAAAAAAATGGTTTTAATAATGCCTGGAATCTTGAAGGTGGTATTATTGCCTGGCAACGGGCTGGGTTTACTTTAGTAAAGTAATCTTAAATTTCGCTACCTTGTTTCTTTTCTGAATTAACCAAAGGACAATGCTAATTTTCCAAATCAATCGGGAAAATCTCAAAGTCACAATATTGATCAACGAATCGGCCATTGTTCCTTGAATAATAGGTATGTGTCCAGTCGTTGGGATTCGTGAAATCCTTTTTTAAGGTTTTTCCACTGGTAATAAAAACAATTACCGAATCAATTTCGAAGGTACAGTTGGGCGCCGATTCATCTCCGCCTAATTTTGAGAGGACAAACAGCGTTTCTGATTTTCCCGGAGTTAGAAATACGTAATCCACGGTATTATCATACTGACTTATTATTTGCAGGGCAATGGTATCACTGCTGAAATTGGTCACCCGCTGAGTGTACGTGGTTTCGCCCTCGCAAGAGGAAAGCAAAAAAACCATCAGCAAAATAAAACCGGTATGAACAATATGAATCCTGAATTTTTCTATCATAAATCAAGCGGCAAAAATAAATCAATTTATTATTGGCTAAAATGGGATTTAATTTTCAGATGATTTTTGTTACCGGTAACGTTATTACAAAATATAAAGAACGATCAATATAAATCAACCATCCAATAAATTGTGGTGGAAATATTAACATAGTAAAACTTAAAACTAACCTCAATTCATTTTGCATTTTTAGTTTTTCTTTTTTATATTTGTTGCTTGTATTTTATTGAAGCATAAGCCATCATGACCTAATATAAAATATGAGTTATGAAAAAATCAATGATTCTCCTCGGTTTCCTGGTTTGCACTTTTTCTCTGGTAGCCCAAAGTTATGCCACATTAAGGTTAGGCAGTATGAATGCCAATGCATTGTTCCCTGGAGACACGATAGCGGTCCCCATAATTTGCGATGATATCAATCCTGGGGCAGTCGTGGTTGCCTTACAATTTGTTTTTAATTACGATCATGATGTGTTGGAATGGAATGACTCGATACAAATTTATTTCGGTGATTGCTCCGACGGCTGGATGATTAACGATGACGGTACGCAAATGACTATTTCGTGGATTGATCCGACATTTTGCGGCGGACAACCAATAATACCCGGGTCAACCTTATGCGAAATCTACTTCATCTATTTGGGCGGCGAAACGGGATTGAACTGGCAGGTCGAAACAATCATGCATGACCAGTCGTTCAATTATTTTTATTTGGGTTTAATTAATGGCTGTGTTTGTAATTTCGAGAACAACGCAGTTAATTTTCACGTAACCGGCAACGGATTTGACCTTGAAAATGCAGTTGTTACTGTTGGCGGCCAATCCGACACAACCAATGCTACGGGCCATGCAGAGTTTCTTTTGCCCGATGGCGATTATATGTATACCGTTACTAAAAGCGGCTTCGCCGGTGTTGAAGATTCCATTACCGTGGCAGGTGCGCCTGTACAGGTTGAGGTGGAAATGGAGGTTTGCAGCGATGTTAATTTTCATATCGTTTCATTTAGTGGAGCAATAACCGGCTGTGTTATTACGATAGGAAATTATATTTTTAATACTGATACAATGTCAACTGTATGTCTTCCCGCTGGTACTTATTCTTTTTCGGTTTCAAAACCAGGGTATTATACTTTTACTGGAACTTTAACTGCACCATTTGGGCCTGACATTTTAGTAGTTATACTAATCCCATTTTATTACGATGTCACTTTTTTTGTAAACTGTTGTGGTGAACCACTTGAAAATTATCCAATAAGCATAGAGGGGCAAACAGCCGTAACTAACGCCGCCGGTATAGCTGTTATGAACCTGCCTTCCGGTTTTTATAGTTTTGAAATTGGAGGCTTTCCGGTAACATTTACTTTGCCCGATACCACGTATGTTGAGGTGGATATTTGCAGTGAAGTTACCTTCCATGTAACATCTGACGGCGAACCAATAGAAGGTGCATCAGTAACAGTAGATGATGAAACAATTGCTACCAACTCATTAGGAGAGGCTGTTTTTTGCCTTCAAAATGGAACCTATATATATACAATATATAAACCAGGTTATGGAACCACAAGCGGTATTTTAACTGTAAATAGCGAACCCGTTACGGTTGAAATAATTTGGCTTGAACCGTTTTTTCCGGTAACCTTTAATATTATTGGTTTGCCATGCAATAATTCTTTCGATGATATTTTCATTGAGATTAATGGCGATACAGTATCCTCTGGTGAAACTACCATATTAACAATAGGAAATTATTTATATTCCGTATATTTAACTGGATGTATTGTTCCGATAGAGTCTGGAAATATTGAAGTAAGTTCAGCCTCCTTGACAATTGATATTGAGTTGCCTGTACTACCTCATGCCACTTTTCATGTAAGCTCAACTCAGGTAGGTAACATTTCTAACGCGGAAATTATAATTGACGGGGATACTCTTTACACAAATTCTTCGGGTGTTGCAGCATTTTGTATAACAGGTGGTGAGCATTATTACACCGTACGCAAAGAAAATTACGATACAATTTTTGGCAGTTTTGAATTTCTTTGCCAGGATGTTACTGTTAATATTTTGATGGACCCGGTTTTGGTGAATGATCAAAATTCATCTGAAATCCGTCTTTATCCAAATCCTACCGATGGCAGGTTCTATCTTGAAAATTTAAATGCCTCTGAATTTATTTCTGATATTACTATAAAAGATATTACAGGCAGGATTGTTTATCAGAAAAAACCAATAACTGCTGAGAAAATTGAAATCGATATGAAAAATCAGCCAAAAGGAATATATTTCCTTAGCGCCGGAGCAGGGGAGATGATCTGGAATGAAAAGCTGGTGATCCGGTAATCCCTGACCTTCTATAAATAAAAATTTCATATCCCCATTTTCGGGATCAATCATTATCTTTATACCCAGATTCCGTATGTCCATTTTTTAAGATTAAAAACAATGAAAAAACAAGTTCTGGTCGTTTTGTTCTTATCGATGATGGTTTTATCAGGCTTTACCCAGGTAACATTTGTCATCAATTCTTTGCCTGATTATACTCCTCCGGGAGATATCCTTTATATAGCCGGTGATTTCCAGGGATGGAACCCGGGAGACCCCAATTATGCCCTCAGTAAAAATGCGGAGAATAAATGGTTCATTCAGTTGGAGGCCAAACCAGAAGGAACCCTGATAAAATTTAAATTTACCCGCGGTGATTGGGGAAAAGTCGAAAAAGGGGAGTTTGGCGAAGAGATCCCCGATCGTCAGTTTACTTATGGCAATGGCGAAACTGTCGGAATTATCATCTACAACTGGGCAGATAATACGGGAGGAAATTCAACCGCGGCAGATAATGTGGTGATCATGGACGAAAATTTTTATATGCCCCAACTCAATCGTACGCGGAAGATTTGGTTGTACCTTCCGCCCGATTATGAATCGACAACTAAGAATTACCCGGTTATTTACATGCATGACGGTCAAAACCTGTTTGATGCCTACACCTCTTTTGCCGGAGAATGGGAAGTAGATGAAACCCTAAATGAATTGTATGACATCGGCAAGTCAGTACCCATTGTTGTGGGAATAAATAACGGCGGTACAGAACGGATCAATGAATACACGCCCTGGCCAAATCCCCAATATGGCGGTGGGGATGGTGCATTGTACATCGATTTTATTGTTGAAACTCTGAAACCATACATTGATGAGCATTACAGAACCCTGCCGGAGAGGGGGTTCACCGCGATTTGGGGAAGCTCATTGGGTGGCCTTATTTCGTTTTATGGAGCATTAAAATTTCAGGATGTATTTGGTAAAGCCGGTATTTTTTCTCCATCGTATTGGTTTTCCGACTCCATCTGGACATTTACTGAAGAGATGGGCCGCCAACAACCCATGCGCCTGTATCAAATGACCGGGGGGGCGGAAGGCGGTTCAATGGTGGAGGATACTTGGGCCATGCATGAATTGCTGACCACTCTCGGATTTGGATTGGATGAATTACAGAGCGGGATCGTGATCGGGGGTATTCATAGTGAGAACCTATGGAGAGAAGCTTTCCAGCTAGCCTACCTGTGGTTGTTTCCTGATTATGCAAATGCTATAGATGAAACTAAAATAATTGAAGATATTCTCCTTTTTCCTAATCCGGCTTCAGATTTTTTAAGAATTCCACAGTTTGTTAATAATAGAATTGGAATAAGGATTTCTATATTCGATTATCGTGGTCAGTTAATTTGTAATAAAGTGTCTGAAAATTCAATTGTTGAAATTTCGGAATTAAAGCCCGGATTATATATTGTTCGGTTCATTTTTAATGCTAACACATATTGTGGCCGGTTTATAAAGCAATAGCCGGACAAATATCATTTTTTCTGTGAACCTTTAATTTATTTTTTTGTTAATTGAATTATCCAAATTCAATTGATTCATAAATCAAAAACATGATGGACAGTGGAATGCCTTCAAAGCGACAAACCGTGTTTGTGCATTATTTTAGATTAGAAATTGGTGAGATCATTGACCTTATATAATAAGCGTAATATAGAATTGTTATTCAGATTATTGAAAAATCAGAAATTAAGAAAACCATACCCTAAACCGGATTATTTTATAACTAATTAAAAACCATTAATTTTATGAGTGTTAGTGAGCAATATTCAGGCATCGTAGGAACGCATATAACGGCTATTGAACAAGCTGCGAAATCGAAAAATACATTTATTTTTATCCGGCCCACCGAATACGATTCCACTATTTTAATACGGGCGGGTTATGCAACAAAAAGCATGGATGTGCACCATAAGTCTTCGAACTGGGGTCCCATGGCAGGCTTTGTTCCATGCGATCCGGCCTTTTCGAAAAAGTGCATTGGCTCACCCGATCCCATGGAGAGTGAAGTTAAACATGGGGCTGCCCATCCTGCACAACTAGCCCTGAAACCCGAATTGCTTACTGCCCATAAAAAAGTACAGTTTCCGACTGGTTTTATATTGTCATCTTCACAAGGAGGAAAAGGAAAAGGTGTTGAGTGGATCGTTAAGCGTCAATCAGGAGGCGGAAGTGTAAGCAAAGCGAAGGAAAAGTTTGATGCGTTTCAAAGTTCAGGTGGTAATATTCCAGAACACAAATTCTGCACAGCTTTGCCAACCGAATCCGGAGTAAAATCGACATTATTTTGTTTAATAAAAAAAAGCAATGAATGGCTTGTGTATTGGGTCAGTTGGAAAGGCGATACCGGTACCCTGCATCCGCTAAGGGTTTTTGCGTATGCTCAGGGTGGAAGGTTGAATCCGGTTACTGGGGATTATGATCTTTGGATGGTAGCGCCCCATTTTAAACATTTCAATAAACATTCGGTTGTGCGGTTGGAAGAAGATGTGCATGGTGAATCAGCAGCCAGTGCCTTTACAATGTCGTTGATGAAAACAATGAACGGCAAATGCGGAAGGGCTGATAATCCGGTTTTTCACCATGGGGCAGAAGCCCAGAATTATGGGTTTACCCAGGCCCTCGACTGGAACCTGGCGATGTTTACTCCGGGAGGGACATCGAGAATGGTACGGATGAACCAGATGCCCCAAATACTTAGCGATCTGCAACGGGCGGGTTACATTGCTGTTTGGAATAAACGGTATGGAGAAGCCGACCCACATTTGAGCAGCAAAGCCGATCCGCGTGGGGAAGCATCACTCGTTAAAATCAGGTCGGAACTT
>JAWKKL010000049.1:0-27200 GCA_041393275.1 Bacteroidales bacterium | reverse complement strand
ATAACTACCCCCTTTCAGAATAATAACTTATAAAATTATAAAACTCCATGCCTTAAATCAATCCCCTGAAAAGGTCATTTTTTTGCCACTACTATTTCGGATATATTAAGTTTGGGTGGTTAGGTTTTGGCTATTTATAGTCCAAAAGGATTATAAAATCTCTTTTGTTTTTGTAATAAAAACACCATTCAATTCAAAGTCTTGTCCTGGTGGCAAGTAGGAGGCGTAGGGCCTCAACAATATGTTTAATATTATGTGTTGTTTTTTAACGCTCTTTATGGCAGGGAATAAACAGATTTCTCCTCTCCCACTAAAGCGGGATCGTCGAAATGACAGCCAGGAAACTGTCATTTCGAACCTTTCAATAGGAAAGCAAGTGGGATGGAAAAGGTTAGAAATCTGTGCATTGTCAGGCCATCGGTTTAATAATAGACTCTCTACCGGTCAATTTAGAGATTTCTCCTCAGCCTGCGCCAGGCCTTGCCATGTTTCGTCGAAATGACAGTATTTTTTTTTGTTGGAATCATTTCAAAGCCTTTCTATCTGCACACAGAACGCCTCTCCTGCCATCGCGGGATCATCGTAATGACGGTGTGGTATCAGGCGAGGCCCGTTTCCGCTGCAAACCTTGTTAGCTCAGCAATGTTATGCAGTTTTAACTTTCTAAGCATATTCTTCCTGTGGTTGTTGGCAGTATGGAGGCTTATGTTTAGTATTTCGGCAATCTGCTGGCTGGTTTTTCCTTCAGCGATGAAGCTGATCACCTCTTTTTCCCGATTTGTCAGCCGGGCTATCAATAAGTCATTTTTTAATTGTTGGTTTTCCTTGTACAATTCCTTAAACTGTTTCATGGTTTTAAAATTGTCGGAGAAGTCGATGCACATGCCAAGCAGTTGTTCGGGTAAACCTTTTTCATCGCGCTTAAATACGATGCTGCTGGAATAGACCCATACCCAATGCCCTTTTTTATGTTTGATACGGTATATTCCTGAAAATGTATCGCCTTTGTTTTTTTTATAAAAATTCAATCGCTCTTTCATGATCAGCCGGTCGTTGGGATGGTAGTTCTTTTCAGCCCATTCGGGCCCCATCTGCGATATTTCAAAATCAGTGTACCCAATGATCTTTGAATAATTGTTGTTGGTCCAGGTGTGGCGGAGTTTTTTCAGGTCGTGGATATAAATGGCCACATTAAGTTTTGAAATGATCTCTTTCAAAAATTTTAACTGGTCGAGGATTTCGGTGTTTGCTTTGATCGAGTTTCTGATCAAGTTCAGAAAATTGATCTCCTCAATCTGGCTTGATGGCGGTTTCATAATACAGTTGGTTATTAGGGTTCATTAAATCTGCGTTACCCTGTTTTATAAATCGAAGAGGTAAAGATACAAAATTAATACGCATAAGTCCAGAAGATTATCCATTATTTTATACACAATATCGTTATCCTTAACGGTTTAAGTTATAGATTACAATCGGCCAACAAAGGCCAGAATGCTTTTGCATTTAATACTTCTTCTTAAACCCGGCATAACATTCGTACTTCACCCCTTCGAATGTCACATCATAATCCCAGTTTGACCCATAGGCACTAATTATGTATCCCGTACCAACAACCTGCATATCATTAACCGTTTGTTTGGGTATCGAAACTTTATCAACTTCGAAATACCCTCTGACAATGCCATTGGTGTGGGCAAAATTAATTAAATCAAGTGCCGCACTGTTTCCTGGGACAGCGTTAACCGTAACTTCAAAAACCTGTTGTTCATTTGTTCCCAGGTCTATTTCGGTGCATAACCACTTTCCTGTTATTACATCTCGTGGATCTGCCGTTGGCTCTTCCTCCTTGTTGCAAGAAATAACGGACCATAATAAGGTTAATAAAATGATGACTACTCCTGCTTTTGTTTTCATGATAGGGATTTAATTTTAGTTTTCCCTAAAAATAATAATAACAATAGCCGGTTGCAAGCTTAAAGCCGAAAAAAATGAAATTACCGGATAATTATTTCTGTAGCCCCGTAGCCAAATTGTTGCATGGATGCATCCTGCCGGCTAAGGTTTGGATAATCTTTTAGTATTTCCCTTATCATTGTTTTTAAGACGCCTGATCCTACACCATGAATAAAAATAACTTTTTGCAAATTATTGGCAATAGCGTTTTCGAGGCAACTGGTGAAATAGTTGATCTGGATTTTTAGTTTTTCATTATTGTCAAGGTCATGTTCGTTTTCCACCAGTTCATATATGTGCAAATCCACAACTGCTTCCCGTGGGCTTGTGCGGTGCTTGTCAATGATGTTCTCTGGTTTGACTTCCATTGCCCTGGTAACCGAAATGTTCGGGGTATCTTCTTTTTCCGGTTTATCACTCTCAGCCATTGTTTGAACCGACCCAAGGGAGGAAATGGAAACCAACATGGACCTGCCTTCGATAATGGCCGATTCGTTATAACTCGACTCATTATAAAAACGGGGCAAGCGCAATTTGAATGCTGTATTTACCGGGCTTAACACTTTTTGACTTTTATCGCGATGAAATAACACCTGAACAATCCCTCTTTCCCAATCATTTATTTTATAGCGTTCTAAAGAATCAAGCAATACCATGCTTGATGAATTGACAGATCCATAATCAAAACCGGTAAATCCGCCTTTGTCTTTTTCAATAAAAAGGCTGTATAGTATATCATAAGGGGTATGATTTACCAGGTAAAGATCGAGTAAACCGGTGATCAACCATTTTTGATCCTGCGGGACAAACGCAAAATAAATCCCTTCAGCCACCTGTCCTTTCGAAGAATTATTGATTAATATAAGATTTCTTTCATCTTCCTCATAAATGGTTTGAGGTTGCGAATTAAGCTTAACATCAAAATCTTCGTTAAACATATGTTTCGGAGAATTAGGCGGGGCTTCCACCTCGATTTTCAATAATTCACTGGTCATATAAGGGATGTCAAAACCATCTGAAATAGAAACGTTCACCAGGCTTGGGCCTATTATTTTACTTACAATTCCTCCCCCGCTTTCATTTAGGAATTTAACCCTGTCTCCAACTTTGAATTTCATACTTTTAAATTTTGGCAAAAGTATCAATTAAATGACCGAAAACGATCATTCATTAAACATTAAATCAGAGGAATGTTTTGCGAATTACTTCAGCCATATTTTATGTGAGCTTGTGTATCCGGAAACTGATGTACACCTCATTATGGCAACCCCTCCAAAATAAGGAACAGCAACCTGGAAATATCCTGCTGCAATTTTTTCAGAAATGGGATCGGATAAAATATGTTTTCCGTCGAGAGAATAAAACTCAACGGATGTGAGGTTTTCTTTTCCACGGATATAAATGAAATCGGTGGCAGGGTTAGGTGAAACTGAATACAATTCATCAGTTTCCAGGCCAACTCCTGAAATAACACTAACGAGCGAAGCGCCGGCCACAGTGACGGGCTCTTTATCAGCCTCTTCATAATAGCTTTTAAAGGTAGTAATATCTTCTGTTTCATAAGTGAAAACATCCTCAAGCCAGCGGGCTGAAACGGTCTGATAATAAACCGTTGCATAAATACTGATCGCTCCTGATGAACCGTTAATCGGAATGTGATAATGAATAATGTCATTTCCTGAACCTTCTACACCATCCTGTTTGTTAAAGTTAACATCTTCAAGCGCGCTGCCGGCAATAAGAACCGTATCATAACTTAGGTGAGTGCTCAAAAATCCATCCGGAGGTATACGGTTATCTTTTAACGGAACATAAGCTCTGGTCAATACAGTGGTAGGATTGAGGTTAACATCGCCCATTACCAGTTCATAAATCTGAATTTCGTCCTCCGATCGAATAATTGAATAATGGGATTCGTAATCTTCATCCTCGCCAATTATATTGTAATCATTGTCCATTTTCCCACTGTAAAAAATAGTATCTCCAATTAAATCTAAGGCATACAACGAAACAAATGCTCGCCGGCTGGGAAAGCCTGCAGGAAATTTATGGCCTGCCATATTTGTGAGCGAGACATCTAAAAACAATGTATCATCGGTTCGATTCATTTCAGAAAGGTTTAACACAATTGTATTGTTTTGAATCATTCGGTTTGCCCTGGCTATTGTAGAATCAAATTGAACAGCCGTGGCATTTACACCAATCTCATCTGCATTATTTTTTAAAATTTTCAACATAAAAACATTGGCACCAACCAAATGGTGCATTCCAAACGGAACACGTCCATCGAGCCAGGGCGGCATAGTACTTATAACAACTTCATCGGTAATTTCGGGAACATGACAGGTTTGGCATGATGTATTTGTTTCAGGATAGCTGGAATTTAACCATTCATGATAAATGGCCTGTTCTACAAATTCGGTTCCTGTTGGAACACCTTCTAAATCGAGGGTTTCTGTAATCAATGTATGGCATGAACCACACAATCTTGAGTCTTTTATGTGATCGCTATGCGCCGGTGTATACCCTGTAAAATTGATCATAGGGTTTGCGAATGGCATTTCATAAGGGCCCCAAATGGTTTGCTCGGTTCCTATTAGATAATTACCGGAATAAATCCCCAACGACTCCTCTGTGATCTGATGACAAGCCGTGCAAGAAACTCCGTCCAGGGCGAGTGGATCGCTGTCCAATTCGTCAAGTGTATAATATGACTGCCCATTGTGATGCGCATTTTTATTACCCATCGGGGCATGGCATTTTGTACACACATCTTCCAAAAATACGGCATGTTGTGGATTGACTTGTATTTCGTGGCTTACTTTAGCACGCCATAGCGGGTCTTTTGAGGCATTGGCCATCATGGTCGAACGCCAGTCGCTTGTAATGCTCACACTTTCACCCTGAAGGGTTTCGATGTTTTCATGGCACATTACGCATTCACCTGAACCGGCAAACAGATCATTGTACCCACCGGGTAACTCTCCCTTATAACCCATTTGATCGGGTAATGTCAGAGATATTAAAAAGATAAGAACAAAAGGTGCACTTGCAATAAGGAAGGGAATTTTGAATTTCATGATAATCTTGTTTTTGCAAAAATACAATACATCTACTAAATTAGATATATTATTTTATAAAATAGTTTAAATGACTTAAAAAAATTTATATTTGTGGATTGCAAATACAGTCAAAATTATGAAAAAATACAGGTACATACTAACATTCAGTTTTTCTATCATTTTATGTATAAGTTATGCCTTTGGCCAAAACGGACAACTCAATTGGGATTTATTGGATTCATTCAGAAATGATTTTAGTGGCAAGCCAGAAAATAAGGTGCTGATGAATGCCGTATCTTCGAACGATATTAAACAACTTGCCATTAACCGTGAGAACCTGGGACAGGTAGATAAACATTTTTCGCACAGGGTAAAATCAGCCGGGATTACCGATCAAAAATCAACTGGTCGTTGCTGGCTTTTTACCGGATTAAATGTTTTAAGAGCGGAAGTCATTGAACAGAAATCGTTGGATAATTTCAGCTTTTCGCAAAGTTTTAATTTCTTTTACGACCAACTTGAAAAGTCAAATCTATTTCTGGAAGGGATTATTGCAACTGCTGACAAACCCATAGATGATAAAAAAGTGGAATGGTTGTTCAAAAACCCAATTGGTGATGGCGGGCAATGGACAGGCGTAGTTGATATTATTTCCAAATACGGTGTCGTTCCATCGGATATTTTTCCTGAATCATATAATAGCGAAAATACCCGTTTGGTTTCACAGTTTATAAGACGGAAACTGAAAGAAGATGGCTTAACATTAAGGAATATGTATAAAGATGGGAAAAAGGAAAATGAACTTCGAAAAACGAAAGAAATAATGCTTGGGGACATTTATAAAATACTTGCTATTTCGCTTGGCGAACCACCTAAGGAATTCACATGGCGATATAAAAACAAAGATGGAAACCTGTCTGCTTTAACTACTTATACGCCAAAATCCTTTTACGAACAATTTGTAGGAATCCATCTTGAGGATTATATCATGTTTATGAATGACCCGACCCGCGAGTTCGGGAAACTTTACGAAATTGAATTCGACAGGCATACATACGAAGGTGGAAACTGGAAATATATAAACCTTGAGAATGATAAAATTAAAACCTTTGCTATAGCTTCAATTATTGATAATAATGCCATGTATTTTTCATGCGACGTTGGCAAACAACTTGACAAAGACCGGGGATTTCTGGATGTGAACAATTATGATTACGGTGCTTTGTTCGGAATGGATTTTACGATGGATAAAAAGCAACGGATTCAAACCTTCGAAAGCGGATCAACACATGGTATGGCTCTGGTTGGTGTTGATATGGTAGATAGCAAACCTGTAAAATGGCTCCTGGAAAACAGTTGGGGCGATTCAGGGTTTGACGGCCACTTGATAATGACCGATGAATGGTTTGATGAATATATGTTCAGGCTTGTAATCCATAAAAAATATGTGGATGAAGAAACCTTAAAAATCCTTAGTAAAGATGCTATTATGCTTCCACCCTGGGATCCGATGTTTTTACCAGATAATTAATTTATATTGACTAAAAGAGGAGGATTTCAAACAAATTCGCAGGAATTTATGTTATAATATACAAACCACTAATCGTTTCACTAATTCACAATGATTGGTGAATAAATTCTCAATTTCACATCGGGTTTATTACATATCTTTGCGTCAATGTAAATGTTCAACCAAATTGTATAGAATGGAAACTCAAGTTAAGAATATTATTGAAACTTACGGAACAATTTCAAAGAAAGAAATTCTGGCTTCGCTTGAAGAAGAATTTTGTAATGGTATTTTGATCCTGGAAAATAAATTTCCTTTCCCGGGATATTATCATAACACCATTCCTGACCAGGTTGTCCTGGAACCGGAAAGTGTCTTCCTTATTACCAAAAAGACCTTTCATGAGGAAGATATTATGAGATTAAACCATGAGATAAAAAAAACCTACACAAAGAAGTTTGATGCCACAGCCGGTGAAGTAATCCTGTTTAATGAAACCCGCCCCTGTATCAGGGTAAAACATTTGGAGAGTTATACTAGTATCCCCGAACTTGTGCGGTTGTATCAGGAAAAAGGGGTTCAATTCCTGAAATTCAGAAGGGTAAAACCGTTTGATGGGCTGATCAGGATTCGGAAATATTTTGTTTTATCAAATCTAGAACCAGGCTATTATACAGATATTGAAGACAAGCATATGTGCTATATTCAAATACCTGCCTTTCTTCCCTGGAAAGACTTCGAGAAAATTACCCTCAGCATGAAACGCAACATGGACGATAACAAATGGGACGGGGCGCTGGGAACCATTTATCGAAAAAACTGCCTGGTAGATATAGTAAGAATTTACGATGAACATATCGACAAAAACAAGGTGATGGCCATTAAATCAAAATACCTTGAGGAAATTAAAAAGTGGAAGACCAAATAAATTAATGGTAAGCTTACTCCAAAAAGTAAGCTTTTTTTAATTTTGCTTGAAATAAAAAGTTAATCCGGTATGTTTAAAAAATTTGAAACAGAATTGATTGGCTGGCTTGAAGGCCTCGGCTTACAAAGTAGTACAGCGCAGATTTTTTCCGATTCAATTGCCTTTTTAATATTAGTTCTTCTGAGCCTGCTCACTTTCAATGTGGCCCGAAAAATTTTTCTGAAAATTATACACCATTTAACGGCAAAGTCAAAAACAAATTGGGATGATATCCTTGCTGATCAGCGGTTCTTTAAGCGGCTGGCTTACCTTGTTCCTGCATACATTATTTATAGTTTTACCCCCCTGGTATTGAATTCATATCCAAAGGTAGTCTCGTTGATTCAGTCAGTTGTGAATGTATATATGATCGTGGTTGTCATTTTGGTAATCAATGCATTTCTGAATGCTCTTGCCATCATTTACCAGGATTTCCAGGTGGCAAAATCAAAACCGATAAAGGGGTATATGCAAATTGCAAAAATCATTATCTATCTAATTGGTTCCATCGTTATCATTGCTACCTTATTCGATAAAAACCCATTGGGATTGATTGGAGGCCTTGGAGCATTTAGCGCCGTTTTATTACTGGTATTTAAAGACCCTATTTTAGGATTTGTGGGAGGTATTCAACTGTCGGCCAATAAAATGCTAATACCCGGCGATTGGATAACCATGGAAAAATACAATGCCGATGGAACAGTGATTGATGTGGCCCTTACGACAGTAAAAGTACAAAACTGGGACAAAACCATTTCAACCATTCCAACCTATTCGCTGATAACGGATTCGTTTAGAAACTGGCGGGGAATGGAAGAGTCGGGTGGAAGACGAATAAAAAGGTTTATCAATATTGACATGAAGAGCATTCGTTTTTGTACACCCGCTATGCTTGAAAAATTTAAAAAAATTGAATACATTAAGGAATATGTTGACAAAACAGAAAATGAAGTTTCAAAATATAACAAGGAAAATAACATTGATGATTCGGTGTTAGTCAATGGCCGGCGGCAGACAAATCTTGGTGTTTTCAGGGCATATTTAAACGGGTACTTGAAAAACCATCCTGATATTCACGATGACATGACGTTTTTAATCCGACAACTTCAACCCTCGAAAAAGGTTTGCCCATTGAAATATATGTTTTCAGTAAAGTTCAGGAATGGGCAAAATACGAAAACCTTCAATCGGATATTTTGACCATGTGTTAGCGGTTATTCCTGAATTCGACCTCCGGGTTTATCAAAAACCCTACAGGCGATGATTTGCAAAAAATGCTGACAGACATTTCTAGTAAAAAGTTCTAATTCAACCTTGAATTTTCAATTTAGAAATGCACCTCTTGTTATCATCTAAAATTACATGATGGTTAATGCTTCAACAATTGGTGAAAACACTAATCCTGTTGCTAGAGATTACCAGTTTTAACCTAAATGTTATGATGGTGTCTCCACCCGGAATTATTGCTTTCCAAAACTCCGTTCAGGGTTTATTTAACAAAGTGAAACAAACAATCATAAAAAAACCCCGGTAAACAAACCGGGGCTGAATAACTGGATAATATCTCTCCTAATTGGTCATTATCTCGTTTTTAAGTTTTGTTACCACTTTCTTTCATATACAAAAAGATGTTCGCCATCCTCAGTTAGTGATAAACCTGCACCAGTTTTAGCCTTAAACTCTTTGTATTTGCAATCATCAATGTCAAATACGGCATAGTCAGATTTTTCAGTCTCCATAACCACAAGGACGTCGAGTCTTCTAAATAGGGATGATGATTTGTAGCTACCACTGTTAAGGAGGTCACTGGTGGCTGCATTAAGGTTGAAACTCCTTTTTCACCAATGACCACAATTATATCATCTTTGTATTTTTGAACGAGATTTGCCTGGCCTACCCCACCTTTCGATACAGGTACTTCATACTTTTCTTCACCCGTATTGATATCAATTGAATACAATGCTTTTCCGCTACACACAATATGATAGTTATCAAAAGAAACAGCATTGGTGATCCCTTTTTTGAACCGTTCTGATTCCCAGGCCAACGAACCATCGCTTGTATTAAAAGCCTGGACACCAAATGGCTTGACCTCAGGATGGGAAACCCCCCATTCCGAAATCCAGTTATCACCGCTTTTATATCGTCTGTAATATTGAGTCTCAACACGTCCACCAATTTGCAAGGCTACTTTGTCACCTACCACCTTCAATCCCGGTATCGCTCTGGCATCTTTTATTTCAGCCGACGTCCATAAAAGTTTACCGGTGTGTATATCATATTTTTTAACATATTGATTTTTCTTATTTGTCATATCCAGAACATATATATCATCACCAACAGAATAAGGAGGTGCGACTGCACCATATACCCCGAATTTTATTGAGCCCTGAGGTGGTTTCACCAGTCCACCGGGAGTAAAATCGAAAGCGGCTGACCATAAATTAGCTCCAGTATTGTAGTCATATACCTGCATACCGTTCATTTTTAAAAATACTTTATTGTCTTGAACATCCAACGTATAAAGGAATTCTTTTGTAATAACCGTTTTTTCTGCACGCCCAATATAGGTTGATTCCCATAAAATTTCACCGTTGGTCATATTTATGCGGGCAATTTGGTTTTTAAAGCCGGTAAAAAATGCGGCCAGGCCCCCGGGCATAAAATTTACCAGGACCATCGTCCGGTCATCGGGATTGTAAACATATTTTCCTGTTGAACCGACAAATTTTGTCGTACTCCAAACTTCCTCCCCAGTCCGGGCTTTTACAAATACAAATTCTTTTTTTAGCGAAATGGCAAAGCCATCTTCTTCAGGAACATATACAACAACATCCTCGGTCACCTCCTGATATTTATCGGTATTCCACAAAAGTTCACCTGTTTCCATATCGATACAGGCAATCTGATCTTTTCCCATTTTCCTATCGAACAAGAATATAGTATTCGATTCCCAAAAGGCAAGCAGTTCATCAACTTTTCTGAGCTTAGGCGCCATATCCTTGTATGCTTTCGTCCAGATGGTTGACCCATCCACATTTTTAAAAACCGTTAAATCTTTTGCATCCGCTGCAAAGCTGTACGAATCCGGCATATCCGCCCGATCGGTTCCATAGTAATCAATTTGATGGCCAAGTTTGATTTCCCAAACCGTCGTCATGTCTTCCTGTGCAATGATAACTTGTGAAAAAATTGCAAGAAACAGAATTAAGAGTAAATTTTTCATGTCTGATAAATATTTAGTTAATATTAAAATTTAAATATGTAATTGAATTTATAATCTTTTCCTTTCGGCATTTTAAAATTAAATTGCATTTCTTTAACAAAGTCTTTCAGTAAGTTTTGTTTTTTTATTGTGCCCCCTTCGTTGCCTTTAACATAAACTGTAGCTACTTTCCCTTTTTCATGCAAGGTTATGTCAAAATCATACGTACCGGAAATTTCATGTTCCCGGATAAAAAGATACAAACTGCCTTCAGGGTTTTTCATTGATTGTTCAATTTCAAGTTTGGCCTGAGTCACAACTTTATCGTAATTATCAATTAATGGTTTTTTTTGCCCGAGGGCAGTAAGGGTAAACCCTATTAACAAAAGAAGTAAAGTTTTCTTCATAATGCGTATTGTTTAATTTTCAATTTTCCAATAGATCAAATGATTTCCCATGGTAAATACAACAGTCTTGTCGTCAGGGAGAAAAACAAAAGATGACCTTCCATCGGTGTTAGCTACCCACTCGCCATCTTTTTTCTCAAACATACGAACAGATAACTCAAACCTATGCAACATCCTGCCGGTTTCAAAATCATAGATATGGATTTCCGGAAACTTTTCACCCAGGCTTACCAGTCCGAATAATTTACCATTATGACTTAATTTAAAATCGGGTTCATAATTTGATTGTGAAGTAAATCCCTTTCTTAAAGGTTCACCCGTTTCACCATTAATTGTTGAAATAAATGTTTGCCTCTTGTTTCCTTTTGCATCTGATTTCAAATGAGGAATTTGAACACAAAATAGAGTTTTGCCATCAGGTGAATATTTTAGCCGGTAAATGATGTCATAAAACTCATCAACCGTATATTCTTTTTCAAATGTTTCAGCATTGTAAACCGAAACTTGCTGCTTGTATTTGACTACATTTTTTAATGCCTTTTTATCTTTTTTAAAACGGGGATTATTTTCCAGGTCAATTTCCAGGGCGCGGTGCGAAACAGCAACTTTTCGTCCATCGGGACTAATGGCAACTCCATTGGTTGCAGAATTTACCTTAAAACTTTTTTCCTTACTTCCCGAACTTAAATCCCAGAAAGCAACCTCTTCGCCGCTCAGGCTGATGGCATATTTACTGTCAGGTGAAATGGTGAGGGCGTGATATGAATCAAAGCGTTTGACAACTTTGCCAGTCGCTGCCTCAATGATTTCAAACGTTACCTCTTTATCTTTATTCTGTGCCCAATCGGCGTACAAGAGTTTTTGAAGAATAATATATCTTCCATCGGCAGAATAACGGATATATGAGCCGGCATACCAGTTTCCTACACTAAATTCCTGTTTAACCGTTCGCCCCTGCCAGTCGAAAATATAGAATGGAAAACTTTGTACGCTGCTTATGGCAAGATATTGTCCGTCGGGTGAAATATCCAGTCCGCATAAAATGTGTTTGGCATTTCCCATCCTTACCCGCTCAAAATCGTGGGTTGGCCCCTGGCAAACACCAGCCAGAGTGATCTGTAACAAAAAAATAAGGGAAAAAATGAATTTTTGCATAAGTTTAATTTTTACAGTTCCGGCAAAATAAAGTTTCACATCTTTTTTGGTAGGCATTTTTTTAACTTTAGTGGAAATGACAACCCGCAGGCTTTTGTATGTTGTATTCCAGATAAACTGTTAAATTGTCAAGAGCTTTCAAATCAGGCTTACCTGCTGCGATATGATCATTTATTTGGGTATTATATATTGATATTGCCAACAAAGTCAATATTAAACCAAAAACTATATTTCTTAATATCACAATCATATAATTTATTACTGGTTAATTGGTGCATCAAAACTACCTTCTGTAACCGATACCTCTGTGCCGGCACCATTTTTTGCGGTAAAAGAAAATGTTCCTTTTACATTTGTAGCCGTTAACTCTGTTATCTCAAGAGTTCCTGAACCAAGCCCAACCATCGTTGAATAGGTATCATTCTGACTAAGTCCTTCGGTCCATCTTCCTAAATTGGGATTGGTTATACTTCCGCCCAAAGAATAAGTTCCTGTTCCCGTATGGTTGAATACCGAAACCTGGCACTGATGGGCATTGCTGTCGCTACCTGTAACAGTTAACAGGCCGTTTTCATCAGTGGCCACCACCGCAAGGCTTGCCGTCCATGACGTTCCATTTACCTTACAAGTCATAGCCCCGTTTGTTGGCGTTTGATTATTATTTTGTTCATTATTCTCTTTCATCTTTTGAACAGGATGACAAAACAATAAATGCCAAAAATAATACAGGTAATAAGTTAAGTTTTGTCTTCATAATGTCATTAATTAGTTTTTAAAATACAGCTCATCTACTCTGCATACTTGTTGAAAACCTCAAATTAAAAGGTATGAAGCAGGTAGAAGGGGCTGCAAAATTTTAAATAAAGAGTTTTGTCATTCATTTGAATGAGGTTTTTTCAACAAATACAAAAGCAAAAATACAGCAGCATTTACCGGGATAATATAGGGGAATGATCGTATTTTACTACGAGGATTACCGTAGTTTTATGACAACCAAAAAAAACCCGGAGCATGAATGCACCGGGTTTGAATTTTTCGAAAGCAGAATATTATTCAATCACCAACTTTTTGTTTACTTTATTTTCGTTTACAAAAACACTGTAAATATAAATTCCGGGCTGTAGATTTGAGCCATCAATTGTCAATAAATGATTGCCTGGCTTAGCATCTATTACCGGTGTTGAAAATACTTGCTGCCCCTAAGGTTATAAACTTCGAGGTGCAAAGTTGCGGATTGAAGTAAATCAACTTCTACAATTGAAGATGCACGGAATGGATTCGGGTAATTCTGAGATACCATTTCATTAAAATTATTCAATTCTTTTTACGCTAAGGATTTCATCTTTACTAACGGTAATAACAACTTCCTTGTTTTGTATATAATCGTGATCACCATCAACAGCATTTCCCGGCTTGCATCAAGGTTGTACATTATATATAGGTTATCATCTGATGATGAAGAAAGTTGAGGATACACGCATTCATCAAAAATATGAATTAGTCCACCTGTTAAATCGTGAAATCCATTCCATTCTTTCGCCAATACCATAGGAGGTTCTTGCCCAAATATGTTTAAAGTTGTTCGTACCATTGTCATAATTTTCGGTAGTTGAAGCCACACACAACAAAAATCCGGTTGCCGTCATCAATGGTAATATTGGCATGGTTGACAAGCCAATTTCGGAATAAGAAATAATATCATCCAAAAAATTAAGTTCGCCATCGCCATCCAAATCCTGACTCCAACCTATCAGGTTTACATTTTCCACTAAAACATCATAAGGATCAAGGGCATCATGTTGATCAGGCGCTTCAAAAGGATCCATATCTTCATTCCAATAAACAATACCATCCTGATAACCGGGATAATGAGTATAAGTAGTACCCACCTCAAAATGGGTAATAAATCCAAGTCCAAATACTACATGTGCCTTTCCGTCACTATCAAGCGCTATATGCCCTGAATTGTCGGGAGCCCAAAGTGTATCAGTAAAAATTGTATTATCATCATAAAATGGATAAGGATGTTCCCAAACCATAATTTTTTCCCACGAATCGCCATTATCAGAAGATTTCATAATGAATGCATCGCACCACAAATTGGCTACAAAAAAGGCTATGACGCCATTTCTGGGTTCGGCAAAAGTATAACTGTCGGCACCCAAATCGCTATAGTCATCATGGCTTGTTCCGGGAATAAATTCATTTTCTATATCCCATGATTCACCACCATCTTCTGACCGGTAATAAGCAAGTTCCATATCCCCACTAACAGGGTAATCCCTAACCATGCCCAGAATGTGGATATTATTATTGTCATCGCCGGTGGTGATAACCCGTGGCCATGTAACCTTTGCAAATCCAACGGGTCCCTGCAATGTTGTTTCTGTCCAGCTACCGTTTCCTTTATCTGCCCGTCTGTTTATTAGCAAGGCATCAACCGCATTATGTGAAACCACAATTTCGCCATTTTCACCCAATGGTGCATAAGAAGGCCAACCGCTTTTTTCAGTTTCTACACGTTGGCCTGGCCAGTCTCCCCAATCATTGCCATCAAAATAATTATAACCGGCACCCCTGTCACTAAAACCTGCCGATTCCATCGAAAAAGTCCAGGTGGCGCCCATCGTGCCATCAGGATAACGAACAAAACGATTGGCCACAGCACGGTTCGATTGCTTATCATAAAATGTTTCCCCGATTTCTTCTTCTGTTAATAAATTTGGGGATTTTACTGGATCAAAATTCCCGATCAATAATTCCGATCCATCCAGTGGGGCATTGCGTTGTGCTTTCACTGACAGGGTCTTCAGTGATTCTCTGACAGTTGCCCTATTTTGGCCGTAAATACTAAAAGCAAAGATTACAACCACCGATAATAGTAAAGTTCTTTTCATAGTCACATTTTATTTATTGGTAAATAATAATTTGTATAAAAATAGATATAAATTATAATTGAGTATTAACAATTATGTTAAAATAAAGTTAACGGCAGGAAAAAATAAGTTTACGGTATTTTTCAGGAAACAAAACCTTGCTGGATTGCAAATCTTATAAGTCCTGCAATGTTGTTTACCCCAAGTTTTTTCATCAGGTTTGTCCGGTGGGTATCAACAGTTCTGTGGCTTATAAACAAGCTATCACCAATTTCTTTGTTTGAGTTTCCTTCGGCTATAAGTTTCAGGATTTCAATTTCGCGCGAGGTTAGCTCAGAAATAGGGCTATCGCCTGAAAAACCGGCCAATTTATCAGAATTTTTGGTAAGGAGAGAAAGGGTAACATCAGAAGAAAAAAACTGTTGTCCATCATTAACCTTTCGAATGGCTTGTATTAATTCAGACTGGTCAGAGTTTTTAAGAAGATATCCATTGGCCCCTGCATTCATCATCGTTTTAATCAGGCCACTTTCGTGATGCATACTTAAAATAATAATTTTGATGTGAGGATATCCTGCCTTGATTTTTTTGGTCGCTTCAATTCCGTTCAATACGGGCATATCAATGTCCATAAGAACAACATCAGGTGTTAACAGCTTAATAAAATCATACGCTTCTTTACCATTCGACGCTTCACCTATTACGTTTATACCGGGTTCTGAGGCTAAAAGGGATTTTATACCATCTATTATTATTTGATGGTCATCAACCAACAGTACTTTGATTTCCTGAATTGCCATTTACGAACTTTTGAGAATTTACACAACAGGTCAAAATTAGTGAAATTAGAGTTTATCACAACCTGAAAATTTATACTTATAAACCTGAAAATACATATGATTCCAGGCTAACCTTTCCGTTTACAATAGGTGAGTTTGCATATTTTACCGAATAAAAATAAGTGTCTGTTTTTAATAATGGTGTTTTAATACGCATTCTCACTTCATCAGAAAACACTTTTACCCTTATCCGTTTTAAGGAAACAGTCTTTCCCCGGCTGTTTATTAATTCTACATCGTATTTTTTCCTGTTATTAAAATCTACATTGTATACATGAATTTGGGTTTTTTTCTTTTTTTTATTTATCGAAGCTAATGTATACGGTGGTTCGGCAACAACTCTTTCATTCTCCGATTCTTCGCTATAAATGATATTGTTATCATCGTGAAGTTGAATTATTGTTCCTTTTTGGCCAACGAAAAAGCCAGTGTTTGTATTTATAAAACATGAGGCGTACAAGGTATTTCGTGTGGGTGGCGATAAAAACATAAAGGAATTTCCCTGGTCGATGGTTTTAATAATTTGTGTTTCTCCATTTACGATCCCGGTGAAATAGCCTATAAACCGGCCAAGAAATTCTGAACTATAAAACCGTCCGCGCGTTGTAAAATTTGATTGCTGGTCGGATTTATTAAACGACTTTATGCGATAATCACTAATAAGTAAAAAATCCGAACCTACAGCAGAATTCACTACAGCAATTGCATCATTCGAATTGATGAAATTAATACCGGCTATTTCTTTTCCTATATACCAATCGTTTTGATTAATATCGGGTGAAATATTTACAAATGTTTGTCCGCCATCGGTGGTTTTGCAAACAAAAGGAAGCCTTCCATAAACATAGCTATACTTGAAACCGCCAATGACTCCGGTATTCTCATCCAGAAAACTGAAATTCATAAAATAAATATCATCATCATTATTTCCCACATGATTGCTGCCGTTCAAATCATTTTCCCTGATTTGTTTTGTCTCCCATGATCGTCCACCATCGGTTGATTTCATAAAAATGGCTCCATGAACCCCGTGGCCTATAATAAAACCGGTGCTCGCATCAACAAATTGAATGGCAGTTAAATCGCCTGTGGCAGGCAACTCGTGGTATTCCCAATCAATTCCTCCGTTTCTTGTGGTGATTATTGTGCTGTTTTCACCAACAATGAAACCTGTGTCGACATCAATAAAATAGATTCCATTTAAATGTTGCACAGTCTCTAATTCCACAGAAGACCAACTCCTGCCTCCATTAACAGTCTTTACAAGGGTTCCATTCATTCCTGCTGCCCAGCCATGCAATTTATCTGCAAAATGGACAGTCGAAAGATCTTCGTTGGTACCCGAATTTCGGAGAATAAAAGTGCCCTGTCCGGCAAGATAGAGTGCAACGAGTGTTAAAAAAAGCAGTATGATAATTCGTAGATTCAAAATCTATAAAAATTTATTGTTTCGATGTTCAATTCAAGATTAATACCAGTTATTTTTTAACACTTATCATTATTCAAAATCCCGGATAATTAAGGAAGTTATATTAACAAAATTTAATAATAACAAGCATTTCAAATGTCTCATCATAAATTTTATTTTAATTTAAAATTTAACAAGAGGTTATAAAGGTAGTAAATTATTTCCCATTTTGAAACTTAAAATTCAAAATAATCCAAAAGTGGCAAATGTAGAAAGCTGTTGCATCCAAAGAGAAATTGTCTTTAAATTTCCATTGTATTACAACAGCTTTTAAATGAATTGGCTAAACTTGTTTAAGCTTCCAATAGCCTTTCCTGAAAAACCAAATGGCTGCAAGGGTCATTAATGATTCGGAAATAACAATGGCATAATATACGCTTTGTTCACCAAAATTTAACAAAACTGCCATTGCATAAGCAAGCGGGATTTCAATCAGCCAAAAGCAGAAAAAGTTTATCCAGGTTGGCGTTACAGTATCCCCTGCCCCGTTCAGTGCCTGGACTATAACCATACCCAACCCATAAAAAACAAAACCATAACTGACGATTCGCAAACTGTCCATACCGCTTTTAATCACATTTACATCATCGGTAAAAAATCCAATAAAAAAACGAGGCATAAGTATTAGGATTACACTTGTCAGCGCCATGTACAGAATATTGATTTTCCCGACAGCCCAGACCGACTTTTCTGCCCGATCGGGCTTTATTGCGCCCAGATTTTGACCTACAAGTGTTGCTGCCGCATTACTTATTCCCCATGCGGGCATAAATGCAAAAATTACTATCCGAAGAGCTATTGTGTAGCCTGCCAATGCATCGCTCCCAAATTCAGAAATAATTCGGACCAGCCCGATCCAGCTTGATGTAGCTATGATGTATTGCCCTATTCCACCGGCTGACAATTTTAATAGCTGTCGAATTGTTTTCATCCGAATTGCTATATTGTGCGCATGTAATACAACCCGCTTGTTGCCTCTGAAAAGCAAATACAATTGATAAAGTACGGCCACTCCACGGCCTGTATTAGTAGCAATTGCTGCACCGGTCATTCCCAACTCAGGAAACGGCCCAATACCAAAAATCAGTAACGGGTCCAGAATGATGTTTAATCCGTTGGCTAAAATCAGTACCCTAAATGATATGGCTGCATCACCGGCACTTCTGAACACGGCATTGATAATAAACAAGAGCATTATCACCGCATTTCCACCCAGCATGATGGCTGTATAACTACTGAATTCGCTATAAATCGTCTCCGATGCTCCCATCAAAATGAGCAAGTCTTTTGCATACATGATTCCGGGTATCGCAATAAACAAGGAAACCACAAGCCCCGTAACAATCGATTGAAAAGCCGCCCTTGATGCCCCATTGTGATCTTTTTCACCAATCCTTCTGGAAACCATCGCCGTAGTGGCCATACTCAAACCTACGGCAATTGCATAAACAAGGGTAATTAACGATTCGGTAATCCCTACGGTGGCGATGGCCTCTGCCCCTAATTTCGATACAAAATAAATATCGGCAATGGCAAAAACCGATTCCATCATCATTTCAAGAACCATTGGAATGGCTAAGAGAAAAATAGCCCTTCGGATACTTCCCATTGTAAAATCCTGCTCCGTACCTGCGATGGCTTCTTTTATATCAGTCCACAGTTTTCGATTATTGTTTCGGCTCATTACCATAAATTCTTCAAAAATAATAACTGCTTTTTTCAATTTACTCATTTTGTTTTCGATTTTTGTACTTATTCAACAATTTTAATTCTATCTCCATAAATTGGCTTATCATCGGGTTGATGGATGAGTAAAACCTGACGGTATTTGAAAAAATGGTACATGTGTTCATAATGTGTCCTCCTTAATAATTAAAAATGAATAAAAAAATGAAAAATGATGCGGGAAATCCGCCGGTATGCCAATAAAATCAGGATGTGGTGAAACCCAACACCAGGTTTAGTTGGCAATAAACACGACTATAGGAATGAGTGTTTTCATGATTATAAATGATGCTGCAAATGTATGTAAAAAATTTATATATTAACACTTCATAAAAAATGTGATGTTTTGAATCATACATTTAATTCTCAGGATACAATCTGAAAATTCGGTAATTAATCAGATACAAACCGGTTGATAAACATTATTTCTTCAGATAATCATTTAGCAATGTCAACAGCCTTTTTGAGTTTACCGGTTTTGATACATAGTCATCACACCCAGCCTTAAAACAAGCTTCCTGTTCAGTGGGAAGGGCATATGCTGTATGTGCAATCACAGGAAGGTTTTTATTAATTTTTTTTATTTGTTTTGTTGCGTCATACCCGTTTAGCTCAGGTAACTGAATATCCATTATTACAAGATCAATTTCAGCATTCGATTTACAATGATCTACGGCATCCTTTCCATTTTCCGCATGAATAATCCCTGCCCGGGTTTTTTCTAAATGGGTTTTCAATAGGAAAAAACTTGTGGGATCATCTTCCACAATAAGTAAATTTTTATCCGACCAGTTATATTCATCATCAGAAGACGTAGATTGAAAATCATTTGAACCTGCGTTCTTTTCAATGGTTATATTCTGATACGGAATGGTAAAATAGAAGGTGCTTCCCTTTCCAAGCTTAGATTCTACACCAATTTCACCCCCTAGAAGTTCGACCAGTTTTTTTGAAATGGTCAATCCTAACCCCGTTCCTCCAAATTTACGGGTAGATGAATCATCTAACTGATGAAACCGGTTGTATACAATGTCCAGTTTATCATCAGGAATTCCAATCCCGGTATCTTTCACCTTGAATTTCAACCTGGTATTGCTTCCTTTCCCAACGATTGAATAGCCAATCTCAACAAAACCTTCATCTGTGAATTTTAATGCATTGTCAATCAGATTTGATAAAATTTGTTTTAACCGGTACGGATCAGAAAAAACAATGATATCATCCGGTGTTTCAGGTTTTGTAAGCCGTAAATCGATGTTGGATTTTTTTGATAATACCTTCGCTGAGTTATATGACCGATAAAGATCGTCAAGAAGAATATTTACTTTGCAATGGGTATTATTCAATTCTATTTCGTTGGCTTCAACTTTCGAAATGTCGATGATGTCATTAATAATATTGAGAAGCAGGTTTCCTTTATTTATGATAATTTCGAGGTACTCTTGTTTTACATTTTCTTCGTTCTCCACATCTTTCAACAATTCAGAAAATCCGATGATGGCATTCATGGGGGTCCTTATCTCATGAGACATGTTGCATAAAAAAGCGGATTTTAATTTATCTGATTTTTCAGCTTTATTTTTTGCTTCAATCAATTGCACATTGATATCTTCCAGTTCTTTTGTTCTTTGCCTGACAAGTTCTTCAAGGCTACTCCGGTGATCCATTAATTCCTTCTGGGCCAGTTTTGTTTCGGTAATATCGCGAACAGTAGCTTGCAAAACCTGCTGATTTTGAAGCGTCATTTTCGTCAGTAAAACAGTAGCATCAAATTCAGAACCATCCATTCGTTTGTGTTTCCACTCAAAAGAATGGGAACCAGTTGTAAGCGCTTTCTTCATCATTCGCATTGATTCATCTTTCGAAGGCAATCCATTGGGTTGCAAATGAGGAGATAAACTTGCCGGTTCACGGGCGATAAATTCGTCTTCATTTTTACAACCGAACAATTCAATGGTTGCTTTATTTCCGGCTAAGAAGCCATCCTCAGGGGTTAACATCATTATTGCATCACGCGATGTATTGTACAACATTCTGTACTTCAATTCGCTTTCTGATAGCTCTCTTTTTACCCTTACCTCTTCATCAATATCCCTAACCACTGTAATTCTAACATTCCTTCCTTTATAGCTAGTCATTTTCCCCCGGATATTGGAATAAAAAGTGGAACCATCCTTTCGCAAAGCGATTGCTTCATAGGGCTCTTCATATTCCATTTCCATATGCTTATTCACCATATCCCTATGCTCGGGGGCAATAACCTCTGTACCATGAATGCCTATAATCTCATCATAACTGTAACCAAACATTTCAGTAGCCATTTGATTTGCTTCAATACAAATGCCGTTTTCTGAAATAAAAACAGACTCGAAGGTCGCATTTGCCAGCCCTGAATATCGTTCTTCAGAATCCCGTAACGCCTGTTCAGCTTCCATGTTTTTTGTAATGTCCCTTGAAGATATAAGAATACCGTTTGGCTGGCCCCTTGAATTTGTTACCGGGGATTTTACAATTTGGAACCTTCTTATAGTGCCGTCTTTTCCAACAATATGTCTTTCTTCCCGTTGTATTTCACCCACCTCTATAACCTTCATATCGCTTTCCCTGTAAACCGTAGCTTCATCAAAAGCGAAAATATCAAAATCGGTTTTCCCGATAACATCTTCTTCTTGCAAATTCATGTATTTACAAAAGGCCGGATTCACTGCACGATAAACAAAATTGTGGTCTAAAAGCATCAACATATCGGGGGAAACAGAAAAAATTGTTTCCAGTTGGTTTTGTTGCTTCTGCAATTTGTTGTTTACCTTTTTACGCTCTGATATATCAGAAACCATAACAAGTACCTGAATAATTTTACCCGCTTCATTTTTTATCATGGAAGTGGATACCAACCCTGTTTTAATTTCGCCGGAAAGCTTTGAAAATTCAAGTTCATAAGGAAGTATATTGGCCCCTTCAAGACCCTTAACAAGGTTTTTAGCAATTATTGATTTGCTAGTAACAGGTAAAAATGGGAGATTATTAATATTCTTACCAATAATTTCATCAGGATCGTATCCTATTAAATCCCGAATCCTGTCATTTATATCAGTAACATCACCGTTTGTTTCCAGCAAGATTATTGCTTCAGGTGAATTTTCAAATATTGCCTTGTATTTTTTTACTTCATCTGATTGCATAAACGCTACAAATCACAGTTTTTTTTACAATAGATTACACAATTTTATGATTTGAAGGATTCCTTCAAACAAACCGGCTTAAATACACATATTTCCATTAAACAGTAAATGTACGAAAAAAAGTGGATGGTTCAGATTATTTGAACTTATGAATTTTTCTACAGACAGAAAAGTGATAATAAGTAAAAAAACTCAGGTCTATCAATTGAGACAATAATATATTCCGATAATAAAAAATGCTGGTTTTTTCTGGGTTAAACACAATACCGTAAAATCATTGTTTCGTGGCAGCAGTTAATTGAAAATTTATATTTAAAAAGCTCAATTATCAGGTGAATATTTATACAGGAATATTTGATCGTCTTCACTTTTATAAACCAATACATATTCATTTAGCAATATCTCAGATATTTTATTTTCACACTCTTCTGACAATTTCTTTTTAACCCCATTTATAATAAATACATAATCAATTACCGATATTTTATTGTTGGTATTGGTAATCCACGTCAAACAGTCATTTGCAGGCAGGGATGCACCCAAATAAAGGTTTGGGATATCATTTCTGTTCCACATTAATGGAAAATGTTCCATTGACGCCTCATAATTCTCCAATATTACCATTGGTTTATCTATGCCCAGGTAATTCGAAATATGGCTGTGCAATCCATATTCACTCTTATTGATCGGTAATACGGTGCTGAACGGAACAATATTCTTTGATGCTCTGCTAATCTCTTTTGCTATGTTATTATTGTTCTTGACAGAATCATAATAAATATTTAATAAGGCCATATTAACGTAGATAATTATTATAAACAAAAGTATATTAAGCCATGTTGGGAATTTTTTTGCTGAAAGCCAGACAACCAAAAAAAGGAAAAAAAACAATACTATTCTTGAGGATACAAAACCTATGGCAGCCCCTTTGCTATCGGGGACTACAAAAAGTGAAATAAAAAAAATAACCGTAATAAGCATCCACGAACAATCTTCGCAGGTTAAAATATCTTTAAAATGCCCTTTGTTTTTTGAAAAGAATATTTTTTAATTCCAATAAACAGCACATAAGCAATCATGATTAGGAACGAAACAAAAATCCACTTTGTAAAAATATCTTCTTTTGCATAAACAATAGCCTTTGCTGGTTGTATTTGCATCAACCATTTTAACAATACGGGTGCTTCAAGATAGACAGGCGGTTCATTATTTATATCATTAGTAAAAAGAAATTTATCATGATAAGCGTTCCGGGTATGATTGCAGCAAACTGATAAATTAAACTTTTTAAAAATTGTCTCTTTCCCTTTTCATCATTACTAAACAACAATTTTAATTTTGTCAAATTGAGTATTGCTATTGTAAAAACAAAAACTGCAAAAACAAATAAATGCGACAAACAGATCAAGGTAGTTAACAACAATAGGAAAAGTGCACGTTTCACTGTAAATTCATCCTTGTATTTTACCCATAAATGTAACGCCCAAAAGAAAAACACTATTCCAATCTGGAAATTATAAAAGCCAAAAAACAATAAAAAGGAATACAAAAAGGGAAAGACAAAATATATAAGGGTTGTATTATGACCGGGCCTGACCTTAATTAACGCCCTAAATGCAATCGGAAAGCCAATAAAATAAAGCAGCAATAAAAACTTTTCTGCTAACCAAGCAGGAAATATAAGGCCAAGCAGACTTAAAATAATATGGCCGAGCCAATTTGGTGTAATTTCGTTTATAATATAAAAATCATTTAATGGCGAATTTCGGGTTAAAAGCTCAATGAGCAGCCGTGAATTATGCAAGTGCGCAGGGCCATCAACTGTAGGGAAAAACTTAAAAACGAATAGTGGTAAAAGGTGGATTAATAAAACTATATAGAAAAAGTAAACTTCAGCTTTAAATAGTTTTTTCTTTGTAAAAACCTTGTCAAACATAAAAATTATTCAAATTGTGGGGTCAATCAAGCGTATAACAAACACAGAATTTTATCGCTGAATGCCAACCCCTTTTTCATTCGCTCATTCTCCCATATAATTATTCCTTAAAAAGAATAAGTAATCCCCAGCAATAAATTGAACCGGTAAGAAGGATAATTATACCATTGGTAATAACGCTGACCCAAAATATTGTTAAGGTTTAAAAATCCCGACAGAACCTTTGAATAGCGGTATTCAAACCCCAGGTTAAGGTCCGTCATCCCTTTTATTTCTTCTGAAACCACCATTAAATCACCGGTGGCAGCATCAGGTTCATAAAGTTTTGCAAACATTTTGCTACGTGTAAACAATTCGGCACGGATCAAAATTTTTTCCTGCAGGTTGTAATCGGCATGGAGTGAAATTTCAAGTTTTGGTTTATGCCATGCCTGGTCTTCATTATCCATAAAATAGCTGTTGTATTTTCCCCTCAACATCAAATTTAATTTATCAGAATGATGAAAACCAAATTCAGCAAGTATCCTCGAATATTTTACACGATCGTAAATTACACTGAATTGATTATCCAAACCTGGAGCAATAGCTGAATTGGTATCGTTTACAAAAAAGGCCATATCTTCCATCGTGGAGTTTACAAAGCTCAGGTTATAGTCGAGATATTTCGAAATACGCCCTTTAACCCCACCATACTGGCTGAAATTATTATTGGTAAACCGCTTATCAGGAGTTGATATAATATATGGATTTTCGTTGCTTAGTGAAGCAAAACTGTTTTGATTTAATTCGCCGGCAATGCCAGCATATGTGATGAGGTAATTCTCAACCACTTTTACTTCTGCCCTCACAATGGGATAAACATGAACTTTTGTGGAACCATTATTTTGGATGGATGTGTTGAACCCAACCTTAAAAAAGTACTGGTCAAAGGCAAGGGTGTAATATGGAACAATTTTTATAATCCCGCTATTATATATCGAAAGGGTATCTTTATAAAGATAATAATCCGTTTCAACATCAATGCCCAGTTTTTCAGTTTCTGAAAATTTAAAAAATTCCATATTGCGGTTGATCCCGAATTTAAAATCAATATGGTGTTCGCTTGTTTTGTACTTATCAAACAGGTAAGCATAGTCGAGGCCTATATAGTGATGAACTTTACTATCTGTTGTATAATTGCTTTCAAGAAGCGTCGTAAATCCAACCGACTGAAACACCTGTTTAATTTCTTTTTTCGTCAAGTCAAGTTCAGGATAGTCAGAAGGTTTATAGCCGTAAAAATGAACGCCCTTCCGATCGTAAAATACATCCGATGATAACGTATGTTTATTGAAAAACTTTTTACCTGACAATTTTACCACGGTATTGCTGTTTCCGGGAAATCCATAATCTTTAATCTTCCCTGATGACGAAAGATGTTTTATATGAACACCAAAAGCATTTTTTTTCGAACGTAGTTTATTGGCAAAAAACTCAATATAAGGTGTTGCATAATTCCCAATCCCCGCCCTGATGTAGTTTTTGTACAATTTCGAAATACTTTCTCCCTGTATTTTTGCCGCTTCAATCGGCTCCAGTTCGGAAGTATACTGGAAGGTTTTGTTTAATGGCTTGTAATCAAAACTAGGTTTTTCCAAATTTTCATCAGGAATCTGGGGTGAAATATTGATCTTAAACGCATCCTCAACCGACGGTTGATAAGGGGCAACCACGGTAATTTCGTCATTATCCGACACCTCCTGCCCTGTAACGGATTGGCTGACAAATAATGCGAAAACAGCAAACAATATTACAGTTATATCAGGCATATAAAAATGGCTGTCGAACCTGTCTTTATTTAATATTTCTTTCTTTTTTGTCATACGTTAAAATTCTTCAATTTCTATCAATTCACCATCTATGTCAATCGAATCTTGTTGTTCGGCCTTAACTTCATCCGGTTTTTCAGTTTTCTGTATGGCTTCAAGTTTTTTGATGGCTTCTTCCCTTAATTCCTCTCCATCATAGTTTTCGATAATGCTTTGTAAGGTTTGCTTCGCCTGAAAAACATTGTCTTTTTTCACATAAATATCCGATAATAAAATAAATCCCTTTGCCACCCAATAATCATAAGCCGCATATTTATTGATTAGTTCAAAAACGTCGGTTTCCGCTTTATCAAAGTCATTCATACCAAATTCAATCAACGCTATTTTATATTGAGATTCAGCGCCGGCTTCTCCCTGCGAAAAAGCTTTAATTTCTTTAAACTGGCTTTTGGCCAGTAATACTTCCCCGGTTTGCAAAAGAGAGTTTGCCTTAATGATCATGGCTTCCAGTTTCATTTCATCGCTGATTTTTTCTGCATTAAGCAGTTTTGTTGCCACCGGAAGGACATCTGTGTATTTTTCAAGGATGTAGTTACACTTCATCTGGCCATACCAGGCTTCGGGAATATTGGATTTTATTTCAGCCGTATTTTCCAGCCTTACAAAATAGTCAAGTGAACTTTTATAGTCGCCTAAATCATATGTAAGGTCTGCTGCCTTAAGTAAGGCACTTTCGGTAAATTCCGACCTCGGTTTTTCAATCACATATTCATAGTTTATCAATGCTTCGGGTACCTGGTTTTCTTTTACCTGGCATTCGGCAAGGAAAAACCTGGCGCTAAGATGGAAAACCCCATTGGGGAATTTTTCTACATAGTTATACAAAGCATTTGATGCCGCTTCATATTTTTCATTCATATAAAGATTTTCAGCTGAAGCATACAGTATTGAATCCTGCTCGGAAACCGAAACAGAAGCAAATGAAATATTGTTGGTATAAGTCAGAAATTCTTCAACACGGCCCAATTCAACATAAATATTCCGCAAACTGGCAAGGGCTTCTTTCGACCCGGGAGTGGCCGGATAATCCGCAACAACTCCTTTAAA